>MEOE01000011.1:76566-276053 GCA_001768565.1 Bacteroidetes bacterium GWF2_33_16
GAATCTGGATACACGTCTTAACCGCGCAATGGATGCGCTGCAATGTCCGCCTGATGATCAACCAATAAAAGAATTATCTGGTGGTGAGCGTCGTAGGGTTGCTCTCTGTCGATTATTATTGAAAGAACCAGATATTTTATTATTGGATGAGCCTACAAACCACCTCGATGCCGAAAGTATGCAATGGCTCGAACAACATTTGCAGCAATATAAAGGCACCGTTATTTGTATTACACACGATAGGTATTTTCTTGATAATGTTGCTGGTTGGATTCTTGAACTTGATCGTGGCGAAGGTATTCCATGGAAAGGAAATTATACATCCTGGCTTGAACAAAAAACCAAGCGTATGGAGATGGAGGAGAAAGGAGTATCTAAGCGAAGAAAAACTCTTGAACGAGAACTTGAATGGGTTCGTATGGCTCCAAAAGCACGACATGCAAAATCAAAAGCACGTTTACAGGCATATGATAAAATGCTAAACGAGGATGTAAAACAGAAAGAAGATAAACTCGAAATCTATATTCCAAATGGTCCTCGTTTGGGTGATAAGGTTATTCAAATGCAAGGAGTTAGTAAATCATATGGTGATAAGGTTTTAATTCAGGATTTAACATTTTCGTTACCACCAGCTGGAATTATTGGAGTTATTGGTCCAAATGGTGCTGGTAAAACCACTTTGTTCCGCATGATTATGGGATTGGAAAAACAAGATACAGGTGATGTTCAAATTGGCGAAACGGTTAAAATAAGCTATGTAGATCAAACACATAAAGCCATTGATCCGCAAAAGTCAGTTTATGAGGTAATCTCCGATGGCTTAGATAATATTCAGTTGGGTGGACGATTAATAAACTCACGTGCTTATGTGGGGAGATTTAATTTTTCAGGTGCCGATCAGGAGAAAAAATGTGGAGTTCTTTCGGGGGGAGAACGAAACAGGTTACATCTTTCACTAGCATTAAAAAGCGAAGGAAACGTATTGTTGCTCGATGAGCCTACTAACGATATTGATGTAAATACCTTGCGTGCGCTGGAAGAAGGTTTGGAAGGTTTTGCCGGTTGTGCAGTAGTTATTAGTCACGACCGTTGGTTTTTAGACCGCATTGCGACCCATATATTAGCATACGAAGGCGATGGTCATGTGCATTTCTTCGAAGGCTCATTCTCAGAATATGAAGAAAACAGACGTAAACGATTAGGCTCTGATACTCCAAAACGATTCAAATATAAAAAACTGGCTAAATAACCCTTATTATAGAACACAGATGACACAGATTTATATGATTAACACATATAGAATCGTTAAACAGTATCTTAAAGACAATAATTAAATGAAAAAAATTCTAATTATTAACGCAAATCCTGATAAGGATAGCATGTGTGCGATGTTTGCCGAAAGTTATAAAAAGGGAGCAAAATTGGCTGGTGCAGAATGCAAATTAGTTAATCTGATTGATCTGCAATTCGATCCGGTTTTACATTTTGGATACCGAAAGAGAACAGAGCTAGAGCCAGACTTAGTTCAGGTACAAAAAGATATTGTTGAAGCCAATCACCTTGTTTTTGTATATCCAACCTGGTGGAGTACTTACCCAGCTTTATTAAAAGGATTTATCGACCGGGTATTTTTACCCAAATTTGCTTTTAAATATCGTGAGAACTCATTGCTTTGGGATAAATTATTAACCGGAAAATCTGCACGATTAATTGTTACAATGGATACACCCAAATGGTATTATTGGTTGGTTTATAAAAGTCCGGGACATAACTCCTTAAAAAAAGGAATTTTAGAATTCTGCGGAATAAAGCCTGTAAAGATCTCAGCATTTGGTCCGGTTAAAACATCAGATGAAGCAAAAAGACAGAAGTGGATTACAAAAGTTGAAGAATTGGGAAGAAAACAGATTTAGTATAAATTTTGTAAGGAGGTCAAATAGTGTTTTTCAAAACTTGCTGATTATGAAAACAAAGATTTTGGTTGTTTTATTCATTCTGCTTTTTAGTAATTTATTTGCACAAAATCAGGATTATGCAATGATTTATATTTATCGAACTGGAGTTTTTACTGCCATTTTTGATTATCCAGTAATTTTCAACAATGTTATAGTGCATAAAATGCCTTACCATAATAAGTTATCATACAAAATATATTCGGAAGGTAAATTAAATATTGAGCTGGCTGGAAATGTAAAAATTAACCTTGATATTAAACATGGTAAAAGCTATTATATTAAAAGTCCGAATACAGGATTATCCAAAATTGTAACTGAAGAAGTTGGTAAAAAAGAGTTTAATAAAGAAATAGATCAGCCACATTTGTACACAAGACTAGAAGAAGATATTGAGAATCCAATAATAAAAAATAGCAGTTATACTAAAAAATATTATGCATCGGAAGAAAAGAAGCCTGAAACCAAACAAAAATATTCAATCTCTGATGTTGATATTAATATTCCAATAGCCGAAAGAAAAAATGAAAATAAATATGCTTTAATAATAGGTAATGAAGATTATAGCTCTTATCAGACAAGCCTAAACAATGAATCAAATGTTGATTATGCAGTAAATGATGCACGTATTTTTAAAGAATACGCAAAAGCTACTTTGGGTATTCCTGAGGAGAATATCATTTATCTTGAGAATGCAAAAGCGGTTGAAATGAGCCGTGCAATTAAAACATTAACAACAGTAATAAAAAACACAAATGGTAAAGGTGATATTTTATTTTATTATGCTGGCCATGGTTTTCCTGATGAAATAGATAAGGAGCCTTATTTAATTCCTGTGGATGTTAGTGGTTCTGATTTACAGTTTGCCGTAAAGCTTAACGATTTGTATGCACAACTATCTGAATATCCATCACAAAAAGTAACCGTTTTTCTGGATGCATGTTTCAGCGGTGGATCACGAAACCAGGGCTTACTTGCAGCCAGAGGTGTTAAGATAAAACCTAAAGAAAATATTTTAAAAGGTAATCTTATCGTTTTTTCTGCTAGTAGCGGTGAGCAATCATCATTGTCTTATAAAGATAAAAGTCATGGAATGTTCACATATTACCTGCTAAAGAAAATACAGGAAACTGGAGGTAATATTACCTATAAAGAATTATCTGATTATTTAACCGAACATGTATCCATTAAGTCAGCAATTATAAATCAGAAAGAACAAAATCCACAGACTTTAATAAGTGTTTCAATTAAGGAATATTGGCAAAATTTGAATCTATATAAATAATTTTAAAAATATTTTTTATTCGTAAAATCCTACTTATAGTTGTTTTTATTGATTTTGTATAGAAAAATATCAATGTTTTCTTTACTTGGCAGAATTACCATCTAAATCCAATAGCAAATGTTGGCAATGGCAAGAAAGCAGGTAAATCAAAAAACGACTCGCCTTGATCAGATCCAAGATAGATCCAATTTAACCCTGCTTTTAAAACCAAGAAATTCTGTTGTGATTGATATTGATATCCTAGATAAACAGGGAAAAGATGTTCTTTATTCTTAAAATCTAATGAAGCTCCAAAACTTGCTTCAAAGAAATGCTTATTACCATATAGAAGGCCTAAATGAGGAAATAATGTATAAACATTTTCGTACGATATTGTGTATGGGTAGTATTGAACACCAATACCTAAAAATGGCTTGCTTTTGGTTGATGAATTAAATACAAAATCGTATTTAATACTATATGAATATACTAATGTTGATGCTTCAAGAGATACGATATTTATTGGGGATTCTTTATTTACAGTCTCCTGTGAAAAGAGGTTGAAACTTGATATTAAAAGAAATGTTAAAATTATTATAAGAGAATTTACCTTCATAGTATTTTTTTTAGATATTCAAGAAATCAAATATTTTAGCTAATATAGTAATAATTTCAAATCAATAACGATTGTAGGCCTTATGAAGGTTATTGCATTTGTTATTAGGGTGTTTATCATAACTAAATTGGGTATTTATTCAATTAATATAAATATTACTATACTTATTTTGGATTTTAATTCTGCTTGAAGGATTTTCCAAATAATACCTAAATTCAATTTTGTTAAATTTCTTATTACTGGTATCTAATAAAATCTTTGTCTTATCTTTAATGTAGCAATCATTAATATAAAAGATGCCAGATTCAGCAACAATATCCCAATTACATTCAATGCATTCAGTATTTGATATATTAATTTCTGTACCTACCGACATAATAGTAAGAACAGTAACGGACTTATTGAGTTCAAAATTTATAGAACCCATGTTTGACTTTATATTGAAAGACCCTTTAATGTTTTTAAAGTTATTTGATACGTTTGTCAAGTTTAATTTACATAGTAATTTGCTATTATGAATGAACAAATCTCCTATATGTTGAGTAATGTCAAAATCTCCCATTGATTCTTTAATAACTAAATTGCCAAATTTAATATCCATTGTGTAATTACCAATTACTCCATTTACATTAATATCTCCTAATGTATTTTTAATGTTAACATAAATATTGGCGGGTATTTCTAAAGTATATACAGCTTTAATACTTCCTGATATTTCATTATTATTTGAAAGCATTATAAAATTGCGTATTGTAATTTCTTGTTTTGTATCTCTTATTATATGGTGTAAACAAGCAAGTTGTTCTTTGGCGATTTTAATATCAGTATTTGATGATATCAATTTTAAATTCATTTTAAATTCATTGTTCTTTGATGCAGTTATCTGAAAATCTGCTTTTTCAGCGTCAATAACTATTTTTGTTTTTGATGAAATAGTAAAGGTTTTAATTATTTCTTTGGTTATCATATTTGTTTTAACCTGCGTATATGCATTTTCTGGCAGGATAAGTAACACGAATAAACAAATTAACCCAATATTTTTTAAAATAAATTTCATATTATAAATTTTATCTTCTTTTAAAAGAGCTAAAAGCAAATCCAGCTTTTATATTTATTTCCGGCATAAAATATAAGCAGTCGAAATTTTTGTTTGTACCGATTCCCATTTTTATTTCTGATTTTATATAGCCAATATTACCTATGCGCCTTTGCAAGCCATACCCAATTTTTAGAAAACCAGTACTTTCATGCGGGTAATGTTTTCCAAAAATTAATTGTCTATTGTAGTGATATGTATTATCTGTAGTAAAATATGTTTCCAGAGTAGAAGGATCTACTGATTTAATCAGTCCTAGCGTACCATCATTGTTAACTCGAAAATAATCGTTATCAAAAAAGAACATATGCGCAGAAAAGCCAACGGAAAAATAATTTGCTGAAAAACCATTCGTGTTTTTTCCCCTTGCTATTCTTCTACTTAAGTTATGAAAATATTTAAAATCAGTATTTAGGTTTAAATAGTAAATTCTGGGATAATCTGAAAAGATTAATGAATTGTTAGTTCTTTCGATTTTCGTGCCTTCATAAATGCATCCGATTCCTTCAAACTCCAGACTTGTTTTATTATTAAGCTTGGTTTCATAACTAATATTAAGCCGACCTAAAGCAATCTGGAATAAATCAATTTTAAAAAGATGCTTAACTTCGGTTTTCTCAATTAAAAAGTACTTTAACATTTTATCATATTGCGTAGTTGTTGTATCGTTTAATACTTCAATTTTGATGTTTTCATCCTGAGCTATTAATGCTATATTTAGCAATAGCATAAAAAGGAATGTTGTAAATAGTGTCTTCATTTAATTGTTTATATATTTATTATTATTTGGTAAACATTGCTAACATATATTTTTCAATTTTAGCTTTTTCTCTTTCAATTTTAACCAGGTAATTTCTAATATCCAATTCATTAAATCTCTCTAATTCTTTTTTTAACCGTTCTTCTTCTAAGATCAAATTCTGGTATAACTCATGTAATTCTAAATAATTTTTATCGTTACAAATTATTGGGTTGCTTTTACATTGTTCAGCTAGAAGCTGACTATTATCTGTTTTTATGAAATTAAAATCCATATTTGTTTCTTTACTTGAATCAGGTATAATAGCTGTTTCATAAAATATTTTGTAATTAGTTAAGTTTTTTAATTTATAAAATCGGAATAAAGTAGTGGTTCCAATAAGTAATAGTATTACTGCAGCAACCTTTACATAATTGAAATAGATTTTCTTTTTATTGTTTCTTTGTAACTGTACTTCAATTTTATTCCAGATTCTTTCAGGGGCTTTATATTGAGGAAGTTTATTTCCTATTTCATTTAGGCTTTTATTTACAGAATCTAATTCATTCTCAATATTATTCCAAACCCTATCATTTGGGGTATATCTAGGAAGCTTATTAGATAAATTGTTTGATATATGTTTTTTCATTTCACCAAACTTTATTTATACATTGAGACTAATTGTTTTTGCAATTGTTTTTTTGCATGAAAGAGTTGCGATTTCGAAGTTCCTTCAGAAATATTCAGGATTTCGCTTACTTCTTTATGTTTGTATCCTTCAACTTCAATTAGCAGAAAAACTGTTCTGTAACCCTTATCTAAATTTAATATTGCTTTCTCAATATGTTCACCTGATAAATTATCATCTATAATAAATTCATTATTTATTTCAATATCATTAACAGATTCATGTAAAAAAGATGCTTTGGTACATTTAATAGCATTTCTTATAAGAATAGTTTTTATCCAGGCTCCCAGAGTTGATCTTCCTTGAAAAGACTGTAAATTCAAAAATACACTTACAAATGTTTCCTGTAGGGTATCTTCTGCATCATCATGATTGCCAATTATTCTATAAGCTAAGGTGTACATAGCGTTCTTGTATTTATCATAAAGTTCTTTCTGTGCGAGCCTGTCTTGCTTTAAACATTTATTAATTAGCTCGGCATCGCTATTCCACAATTTCAAATTCATTAATTCAAATTTTCACATTAAAGAGCAAATCTATTATAGAAAGGTTGTATGGGTACCAAATTTAAATAAGAAATACAATATTTAATTTTTACAAATGCTATTAAATCAGGCTGCAAGCTATTTTTTTTAGGAAGAAATATTTTTTTATCTAACAGTTATATGTATACACTTTGTTTGGTTTTCGAGCAGAACGTAGCATTTACCTTGCTCCTGAAGTTTGATTAGTTCTACTAAAAGTAGATTTCGTAACCGGTACGAATAAACAGGTTCTTTTTTACCTGATTCATAAAATTGTGTTTGCGCCAGATCGAAAGTTAAACCATAGTAATGAGACGAATTATTAGGTGTAGCATTTACATTCGATTTACGCAGTCCTTTTTGATCATTGGTAGTTCGTAAAACAGATGATATTGAGAAACGATATTTGCGCAAACCCAACTCGTTTAATCTATTATGAAACCTTAAACCTAAAATATTAAGGAAATCATATGCATCGTCTTTTAAGTAGGGCAGGGAATGTGACAAAAAAGGAACATCATAATATTTAGTGTCTTTTAATTTTTTTAAATCAAACTTACCAATATATTCTCCGGGATTTTTCTCAAACTCTTGTCGGGATTTAATGGGTGAAGTAATTCCTTTACTTTGTGCAACCTGCAAATGAAATGCATTTGGATATTTCTTTAATGCTTTTAACTCATTGTTTGTTAGAACTTCAACTCTAACATGTTCAATTGATTTTCCTTTAAATAATGGGAAAACATATTTAACTGATATAAAGAAAATAGCAAAAACACTAATAATGATGAAAAAGTTTCGCTTAACAAAGCGTAGCAACTTTATAATTTTCCAATATAGCTCCGAATCAAGTGATGACATAGAATGAATCCCAATTTCCAAATTATTTCCAAAACGAAGATAAATAAAGCCAATAGATTAAAATTGCATTTGTTAAAAAAGTAATTATATAAGATATTAACAAAAAGAAGTGAGCTAAAATGAGCTAAAGTGACTAAAGTGACTAAAGTGACTAAAGTGACTAAAGTGCCTAAAGTTAAAAGTTTACCTTTTAAAGTAATCTACTCTAAGCTCTATGCCCTTTGCACTTTGCCAATTAAACTATTTTATTAATTATCCATCTAAAATCTGATCTTGTACTTAAATTGCCTTTTAGTTTAAAAACAGTTTTATTTGTAATTACCAACTTCGAAATTATAAAAACTAATAAATATGAAGAAAATCAATCTAATGCTGATCCTCTTGCTTTTTGTTTCAAGTATTTCAGCACAACAAGCAAAGCGTCCTTTAACATTTGATGATATCATGAAATGGAACCGGATTACTGAAACGATCATATCGAATGATGGCAATCTTATAGTTTATAAAATTGAGCCATGGAAAGGAGATCCTATCATAAGTTTGGTTGGTAGAACAGGAAAGGAAATTAAAAGATTTGATTTTGGAAAGGAACCCAAAATAACCAATAACTCTAAATATTTAATTTATAACATAATAACTCCTGAGGAGGAAATTAGACAGTTGAAGCTTAAAAAAACAAAAAAGGATGATATGCCTTTAAATAAGCTAGCAATTGTTTCTCTTACGAATTTAAACTCCGATACAATTAATGAGCTTAAATCATATAAAATTCCACAGAAATGGGATGGATGGGTTGCTTATCAAACTAAAACCAAAATAGAAAAAGATACTACTGATAAGGAGAGTTTGAAAAAGGAAAAAAAGGAATCAGCAGAGAATGGATTCAGGCTTACAATTCATAATATCGAAAATGCAACAAAAAATGATTTTTCCTTTGTTAGTGATTATGTTTTTGCAGCAGAAAATGAGGTTATAACCTTCGTTTCTACAGGAGATGATGCGGATTTTAAACCGGGTGTTTATTATTACGATCTTAAAACCGAGAACCTTTCGGTATTGATTGAAGCAAAAGGAACATACAAGCAACTGACTATAGATAAAAAAGCTACTCAAATTGCTTTTATGGCTGATACTACCGATAATAAAAAAGATGATTTCTCCCTATTTTCTTGGAAAGGTTCAGGTTTGGCAACTGAAATTATTTCTTCTAATAATTCGGATATTCCTCAAGGAATGAAGCTAAGTGAAAACGGAAAAATAAGTTTTGGAGAAAAATCAAACCGTATATATTTCGGACTAGCTCCTGAACAAATCGAAAAAGATACTACAAAAACCGTTGATGAATTGCCACAATTGGATATCTGGAACTGGAATGAGCCAACGCTTCATTCTGAACAGCTTTTTAATCGTGAGAAGGATCTTAAAAAATCATATTTGGCAGTGATTCATTTAGATAACAATAAACTTGTTTATCTGCAGCCAGAATGGTTTAGCGGAATAGAACTTATTCTCAATGGCGATGCCGATAAACTTGTTGCCTGGTCGAACCGGCCATACGCTGTTGAGCAAATGTGGCTTGGTGGCCCAGAAATCAACGATTTTTATCTTGTTGACGTAAATACAGGGAAAACTGAAAAGATAAAAACAAATTGCCGGGCAACAGCTGAGATTTCGCCTGAAGGAAATTACATATATTGGTATAACGCCGAGGATACAAGCTGGAATACTTATAATATAAAAACTGGAAAAGAATTTCGGGTTACAAATTCACAAACTGTAAATTGTGCCGACGAAGAAAACGATGTTCCTGCTTTGGCATCACCTTATGGAATTGCTGGTTGGCTAAAGAATGACGAAGCAATGCTTGTTTACGATCGATTTGATATCTGGAAAGTAGATCCTGAAAATAAATATCAACCTTTAAATATCACAGGAAATGGTCGTAAAATGCAGGTTCGATATATGGCAATTGATTTTGAAAATATAAACCGAAAAAATAATAATGATGACAAGATTGGAATAGATGCAACAAAACCATTATATATAAGAACCATAAATATAAAAACACGTGCAAATGGTTTTGGAAAATTCAACCTTAGCAATAACTCATTTACTGAATTGATATCAGGTCCATTTTTTATGAATAGACATTTAAAGGCCAAAGATGAGGATGTATTTGTATATACTCGCGAAACATTTCTGGAATTCCCGAATTTATGGATTAGCGAAGCTAATTTTAAAAAACCAAAGCAGATAAGTGATGTAAATCCTCAACAAAAAGACTTTCTATGGGGAACAAAAGAACTCTATACATGGACATCTCTTGATGGTAGAAAACTTGAAGGATTGCTAATTAAGCCAGAGAATTTCGATCCGAAAAAGAAATATCCAATGATTGTGAATTTCTACGAAACGGCATCGCAACAACTTTACAATCATCATATTCCTGAGTTGCATAGATCTACTGTTGATTATCATTATTATTCGAGCAATGGATACATTATATTTAATCCGGATGTTATTTATAAAGAAGGATATCCTGGCGAAGATGCCTTTAATTGTGTTATGCCAGGAGTAACTCAACTTATTTCTGAAGGTTTTGTTGATGAAAAAAGTATTGCAGCGCAAGGTCACAGTTGGGGCGGATATCAGGTTGCTTATCTTGCTACAAGAACAAATTTATTTGCAGCAATAGAAACTGGAGCACCGGTTGTCAATATGTTTAGTGCCTATGGAGGCATAAGACTTTGGACAGGTCAAAACAGATCATTCCAATATGAACATGGACAAAGTCGTATTGGAAAATCCATTTGGGAATCGCCATTACGATATATAGAAAACTCGCCACTTTTTACTGCAGACAAAATTCAAACACCTATGTTAATTATGCATAATGATGATGATGGAGCAGTTCCTTTTAGTCAGGGAGTTGAATTTTTTATTGCTTTGCGCCGTTTAGGAAAACCTTCATGGATGCTTAACTACAATGAAGCCGATCATTGGCCTACCAGACTAATTGATAAATACGATTTTCAGATTAGAATGGCTCAGTTTTTCGATCATTATTTGAAAGGAAAACCGATGCCTGAATGGATGGGAAAAGGCGTACCTGCAGTTGAAAAAGGATTAAATATGGCTTACTAATAAGTAATAATAAGAATATGAAAAAAATACTTTTAATTATAAGTATATATATAATAGGTATACTTTATTTTAATAATGCAATTGCTCAGAATTATAAATCTGATGAGCCATTTGCACATACATTCTCCATTGTAGCTATTGATACTGTTGCAGGCGAAATGGCTGTTGGTGTTCAAAGTCATTGGTTTTCGGTAGGTAGTATAGTTTCTTGGGCAAAATCAGGAGTAGGAGTGGTTGCTACACAATCTTTTGTTAATCCAGCCTTGGGAACAGATGGTTTAAAATTGATGAGCGAAGGTATTCCTGCTGACGAAGTATTAAAAATACTAATTGAAGCAGATAACGGTAGAGATGTTCGTCAGCTTGCCATGCTCGATAAAAATGGGAAAATAATGGCCTACACAGGAAGCAAATGTGTAAAATCTGCAAGTCATATTATTGGGGAGAATTACTCAGTTCAGGCAAATATGATGTTAAACGATAATGTCGTTCCGGCAATGGCAAAATCACTCGAAGAAAATCATAATTTGCCTTTGGCTGAGAAGGTTGTTAAGGCTATGATGGCTGCGCAAGAGGCTGGTGGCGATATTCGCGGAAAACAATCTGCTGTTTTGCTTGTAGTAAGTACTCATCCTCTACCTGAGTGGGCAGATAAGAGAATTAACCTACGTGTTGATGATCACCAGGAACCACTAATCGAACTGGATCGATTATTAAAAGTGCATAGAGCTTATGAACATATGAATAATGGTGATCTTGCCATTGAACATGGCGATATGGCTTTGGCATTGAAAGAATATGCTGCAGCAGAGCAAATGATTCCCGGAAATCTGGAAATGAAATACTGGAAAGCAATCGCATTAGCGAATAATGGCCAACTGGAAATTGCTCTTCCTATTTTCAAAGATGTTTTTAGTAAAGATAAAAACTGGCTGGAAATGACTAAACGTTTACCCGCATCAGGTTTATTGATGGTTAGCGAAGAGAATATGAAAAAAATATTGGATCAAGGCAAGTAAAAGGAAAAATAAATTATTAAGTATTTACTTTCTGCTTAAGTAATAACTTTTTAGGGCACTTAATAAGAATAAAACTCCAATGATTTCCTAAATCTCTTGTTTTAAAAGTCATAATTTTATTTTGTAATATTTAGAATGTCAGGGAGAGTAGTAATAAATGTTTTCCCTGTTATTTTAGATAAACTATATCTTACAGAAAATCAACTTTATAACGTTATATTTTTTTTTGAATTTTTGTAATTGATTTTTGTTTTTTTTATACCTTTAATAGATAATTTAAATTATTAAAGCGATGAAAAAACTTGTTCTAATTACTTTTCTAATAATTATGGGATATACATCCCAGGTTTCTGCTCAAGGATTTACTCCTCCTTCAACAGGGAAGGCTGTAGTCTATTTTGCACGTATTTCGGCATATGGATTCGCTGTTGCTTTCGATTTTTACTTAAATGATAAGTTTATTGGGGCCTTTAAAGGGGAAAACTATATGCGTTACGAATTTGAACCAGGAGAACAACTTATTTGGGGTGCGGGTGAGAATATTGAATTCTTACCGTCAAATCTTAAAGAAGGAGATATTTATGTTGTAATTGTTGATATTAAAGCTGGTAAGAAAAAACCTGTTATTGGCTTAAGGCCAATTGATGAAAATGATATTGAATTATTTACCAGGGCCAAAAAACTTATTCTTAAGAAACCACCTGTAATAATTAATGATAAAGACGTGGAAAAACTAAATATTAAATTTTCAGCTTTTATTTCTGAAAGCCTTCAATTATATGAATCAACATTAAAAGAAGAAAATTTAAGAAAAATCACACCTGAAATGGCTATACCATTAGAAAATCAAAAGTAGAATCTGTATTTCAAAAGTTTTTATAACCTAAAATTTAATTATTATGAAAAAATTACTTATTGTTTCAATTTTAATTTTTACTGCATTTAGCAATTTATTTGGACAAGGATTTCAGCCACCTGCTGAGGGTAAGGCTGTAATTTATTTTACACGTGTTACTCTGTATGGTAAACCTGTTGAGTTCGAATTCTTCCATCAGGATAAGTATATTGGTGTATTTAAAGGTGATCAGTATATGCGCTATGAATGCGATCCTGGTACGCAACTTTTTTGGGCATCTTCCGAAAATAAAGAGTTTTTAACTGCCGAATTAGAGGCAGACAAAATATATATTGTTATGGTTGATGTTATTATGGGTGTTATGAAAGCTCATGTTGGACTTACTCCTGTTACAATAGATAAAACAGAAGATATTCATAAAGTAAAACTATTGGTTGATAAAAAGGAACCAGCAGTTACACCTGACGATAAATTAGAAAAAATGAACAAAAAACTTGAGAAGTTTATTGCAAAACAACTTGAGGCATATGAAACAAAAGGGAAAATTGAGCATAAATTTAAACATCTTTCGCCAGAAATGGCTATACCATTAGAATCTTTACAATAAAATAATTTCACTTTATGAAAACAGGTACACCTTAATTGGGTACCTGTTTTTTATCCTGCTTTTAATCAGGAATAGTACTGTAAAATATATGTTTTATTGTTTATTTTCAGTAATTTGTATTGGATTTTTTTACATGTTGTGTTATGAATCCTAAAAGAAAACATCGTGTTAAGATATCATCCTTCTTTTCTCCTGAAAATATTGAGTTTTATGGCGACCCAATAAATACCGATCAACTTGTATTAAAATTATTGCAAAATTTAGCATTGAACTATGGTATTGGTAATGTTGTTTCATTATTTAATAATATTTATCAAAACAACCGCACGAAACTCCTAACAAATAACTGTAAACCGAAGATAGTTACTTTCCCACTTCACAATACAGATAAAACATTGATTGCAATAGCAATTGCAAAAAACAATACAGATAACCCACCAAGCGAATCCAGTGAATTATTAATTATTATAACTTACCCAAAAGCAAATCCGGATATTATTTTAAAAGTAAAAAAGGCATTTAACGATTATTTTATTAATCCTGATTTTATAAATGAAATACTACAATCTAAAAATTCAAAATCGATTTGGAATATTTTTGATCAGGCAGATATATTTCTAGCCGATACTATACTGGTTCAAGATTATATGGATATTGTTGAAGTTTATCTTAACGAATCAAATAATTTAAAAGATGCTATCGACATGTTTCTAAAAACTAAGAAGTTAAACATCCCCGTAATTGATGTTGAAGGAAATTTGATTGGAGAGGTTACTGCAAAAGAACTTATGGATGTTTGTTTACCTAGATATATTCTCTGGATGGATGATATTGACCCAATAGTTCATTTCGAACCATTCCAAAATATGCTTGAACAAGAGGAAAATACATGGTTGGCGGAAATCCTGCATTATAATGTTTCTGTTGTTCAGAAAAATGAACCATTAATGAAAGCTGCAATACAGATGACAAAGAGAGAAGTGTCTCAGGCTTATGTGCTTGATGATAAAAAACTTGTAGGAATAATCACAATAGAGTCTTTTCTTAATACCATTTTAAGAGCATAAAATGCAACCAACAAATAACAAATTATCTTTTCGTGTTATTGCTATAAGAAGCACTATTATGGTTGGTATAAGTGTTCTTGTTGGCGTATTATCAAAATATGCAGGATTTACCGATAGTAAGCAAATCCTGGCTACATCCATTTTTGCATTAATAATATCGGCGACACTTTTATTTTGGAATTTTAGGTTGGCAATAGCTTTTATAGGAATGGCTATTATTTTAGCTGGTAATGTAATAACTCTCGAACAGTTTATCAATTCAGCAGAACTTGATATCATTTTGTTTTTAGTTGGAATGATGACTTTGGTTGGAGTTTTAAAAGACTTAGGCCTTTTTTCATGGATAATTCAGTCTGTTATTAAAATGAAAAAAATGAATGGTTACTTATTTATAGTAATTGTAATGTTTATGTCTGCTTTAATGGCTAGTTTGGTTGATGAAGTAACTTCGATTGTATTTATGCTAGCACTTATTTTTCAGGTGTGCGATACATTAAAAATAAAACCAACTTCATTTGTTATAATTTCAGTTGTAGCTACAAATATTGGTTCAAGCGGAACCATGCTCGGAAATCCAATTGGAATACTTATTGGAACAAAGGCTGGTTTTTCATTTATTGATTTCATGATTACTGCATTTCCAATTATGTCTATTTCTTTACTGGGTGCATTGGGTATTGTTATGTTATGGTATAAAAAGGATATCCAATTGTTTACTGAACGATTGGAAATTAAACGAAGCATGTTAATTGGTCTTGGACCTTTAATTGAAATCCCTTATAAAAAAGGATTGGTTATACTTGGTCTTGCAATTACTTTAATAGCATTGCACCATTTTCTAGAGCAGAAATTGGGAGTTCACAAAAATACCTTGCTTATAGTTGCTCCTCTGGCTATTTCTGGTGTACTTATGATCTGGAAAAACGAGAGAGCCCGACATTATGTTGAATCAGAAGTGGAATGGTGGACATTGTTATTTTTTATGATGTTATTTGCTGTTGCCGGATCACTTGAAAAAACTGGCGTAACGCAGGAGGTTGCACAAAATTTTGTGAGTCATTTTGGTAATAATCCAATAGTTTTAACTCCGGTTATTTTATTTATTACTGCCGCAGGTTCGGCATTTGTAGATAACATAGTGTTTGTAGCTGCATTTATCCCAATAATTAAAGAAATTGGCGAACCAATATTATGGTGGGCATTGCTTTTTGGTGGATGTTTTGGCGGAAATATTACATTAATTGGATCTACAGCAAATATTGTAGCGTTAGGAATGATCGAAAAAAGATATCATAAGCATATTACCTTTTTTGAATGGTTTCGTTTTGGAATACTAATTGGCGTAATAACTTGTATTATTGCTTGTTGTGCTATACTGCTTATAATTATGGTTGGTCAACCATAATTTTTAATACTATATAATTCATAAAAACGAAACTAAATCATCTTATCATTGTTTAATTTTGTGAGAATTAAATAAGTTAAATTGTTTAATAATGAGATCTGTGATTAAAGTAGTTGGGTATTAAATTATAAAAATTTTTAATCTGTATTAAACGATTTTCAAATTGTTTAATCTAAAAATAGGGATTTACTCAAAAATTACTTAAAAAGGTATTATATAAACTAGTTGATTACTTTATAAAATTTATAAGTATGAATAAAAGAATACGTACAATTGTCTGGATTATAGTGTTAATAATAATTATTGGTTTAATCGCTTATCCAAAAATCAGGGATAATAGAATTAAGAACAGCGATAAATCTATGGCTGGATCAAAACCTGCTGCAGCAGTAAAAGTTAAAGTAATAAATCCTGGTTTATTAAGAGAGATAATTAAATCATCGGGGACAATTATTCCTGACGAAGAGGTTGATCTTAATTTTGAAGCTGCAGGTAAAATTGAAGCCATCTATTTTAAAGAAGGATCGTATGTTAAAAAGGGTGAGTTGTTAGCAAAGTTAATTGATGATGACTTACAGGCTCAGTTGGATAAGCTGCAGATACAAGAAAAACTAGCACAGGAAAAAGAAAACCGTCAAAAAATACTTCTTGCAAAAGAGGCCGTTAGTCAGGAATCGTATGATCAGGTAAAAACGGATTTGCAGAGTATTGAATCTGAAATAAAACTGTTACGAACACGAATTGTTAAAACACAGATACATGCTCCATTTGATGGTAAAATAGGATTACGATATGTTAGTGAAGGTGCTTATGTAAATTCAAACTCACAAGTGGCAAAACTGGTAAAAAACAAACCTCTGAAAATAGATTTTGCTATTCCGGAAAAATACTCTGGCATAGTTAAACCCGGAACCACTCTGCTATTTAAAGTTGAAGAAATTGAAAAAATGTATACTGCAAAAGTTTATGCTGTTGAACCAAAAATCGATCCAAAAACAAGAACGATTTCTGTTCGTGCTATATATGATAATAATAACGAAGAACTTCAGCCGGGTAGATATGTATCTATCGAATTAATTATTCGCGAAAAAGAAAACGCACTGCAGGTGCCTACAGAAGCTATTATTCCAGAAATGGGCGGTGAAAAAGTTTTTATAGTCAAAAATGGATTAGCTCAATCAGTATCAATTACTACAGGATTTAGAAATGCAAATGATATTGAAATTGTTAAGGGAATGCAACCTGGTGATAGTTTGGTTATTAGTGGTATAATGCAACTTCGACCAGGCATGCCAGTAGTTGTTAAGGAGTAGTGTATTATTTATATATAAGAGAACATGAATATTTCATCTTTAAGTATAAGACGGCCGGTTTTGGCAATGGTAATGACCATTATAATTGTATTATTTGGTATTATTGGAATGAGTTATTTGGGAGTAAGAGAATTTCCAAATATAGATAGACCCATAGTATCGGTAAGTACAAGTTATGTTGGTGCAAACGCCGATGTAATAGAAACTCAGATAACTGAGCCATTGGAGCAGGCAATTAATGGTATCCCTGGTATTAATACACTTTCGAGTAGCTCCCGCGATGGATCAAGTAGAATTACTGTTGAATTCGATTTAAATGTCGATTTGGAAACTGCTGCTAATGATGTTCGAGATAAAGTTGCTGCTGCCCGAAGACAACTGCCATCAGATGCTGAACCACCTGTAGTTACAAAAGCGGATGCTGACTCTGAACCTATTATATTTCTAAATATTACTAGCGATAAAAGAACACTTATTGATTTAAGTGATATTGCCGAAAATGTTTTTAAAGAAAGATTACAAACTATTCCTGGTGTTAGTAGTGTTGTTGTTTGGGGTAGTAAACGTCCTGCTATGCGTTTATGGATGGATCCTTCAAAATTAGCCGCTTATGAAATCACTCCTCTCGATGTTCGAAATGCTTTAAATAGAGAAAATATTGAATTGCCATCGGGAAGAATCGAAGGTAACATGACAGAGCTTACTGTTAAAACTGTTGGGAGACTTACAACACCTGATGATTTTAACAACCTTATTTTACGTCAAACTGGAGATAAAGTAGTTCGTTTTAGAGATATTGGCCGTGCAGAGATAGGCCCGGAGAATGAACGGACAGGATTGATGCGAGATGGAGCTCCAACGGTTGGAAATGCCGTTATTCCGCAACCCGGATCAAATCACATTGATATTGTTGATGATGTTTATAAAAGATTAGATCAAATTAAAAAAGATCTACCCGAAGATATTACTGTAGAGGTTGGTTTTGATAATACAACTTATATTCGTAAATCAATTTCGGAAGTAAAAGAAACCATCTTTCTAGCATTCTTTTTAGTTGTTCTTATTATTTTCTTGTTCTTGCGCGACTGGCGAACAACAATTATTCCTGTGGTAGCAATACCTGTATCGCTTATTGGAGCATTTTTTATTATATATATTGCGGGATATACCATAAATGTTTTAACCTTATTAGGGATAGTTCTTTCCATTGGTTTAGTGGTTGATGACGCTATTATTGTTCTTGAAAATATATATACAAAAATTGAACGTGGCATGGAGCCCCACGAAGCTGGAATGAAAGGTTCTGCTGAAATATTTTTTGCCGTAATTGCAACTACAATAACACTTGTAGCAGTATTTACTCCGATTATATTTTTACAGGGTACAACAGGTCGATTGTTTAAGGAATTTTCAATAGTTATTTCAGGCGCTGTAATTATATCATCATTTACTGCACTAACTCTAACTCCGATGATCGCTAGCAGGATATTAAAGCGTCGCCAAAAACATAGTTGGTTATATAATAAAACAGAACCATTTTTTAATAATTTGGTTACTACTTATGGAAATACACTTAGTAGATTTATGAAACATCGTTGGTTAGCTGTTTTAATTACATTCATAACAATTGGTTTGATATATTTACTATTTATTTCTATTCCATCAGAGATGGCTCCTTTAGAAGACAGATCCTCGTTAAGTATTAGCTCAACTGGTCCTGAGGGAGCATCCTATGAGTTTATGAATAAATATATGACTGAGTTAACTGGTATAATTGAAGAAGCTGTACCTGAAAAAGTGGGTATGATCACGAATGTATCACCTGGCTGGTCTGGAACCTCCAATAATGGATGGATTCGATTAATTCTGAAAGAACCTACCGAAAGAAAGAGATCACAGCAAGAAATAGCCGATAATATTTCTTCAACCATAAAGGATTTAACTGCAGCCCGTACTTTTGTTACACAGGCGCAAACCTTTGGTGGAAGAAGGGGAGGATTACCTGTTCAGTTTGTTATTCAGGCTCAGGATTTGGAAAAACTTAAAAAGGTATTGCCACAATTTATGATTGAAGCATCAAATAGTCCAGTATTCCAATTTGTTGATCTGAACCTTAAATTTACAAAACCAGAAATAAAAGTATCTATAAACCGTGAAAAAGCAGTAATTATGGGTGTCTCGATGCAAAATGTTGCCCAAACACTTCAGTTGGCTTTAAGTGGTTCTCGTTTTGGTTATTTTGTAATGAATGGCAAGCAATATCAGATTTTGGGTCAGCTTGAACGCCACAATAGAAGCGAACCACTTGATTTAAAATCAATTTATGTAAAAAGCAATTCTGGTGAAATGATTCAACTTGATAATCTTATTACCTTAAAAGAAGAAAGTAGTCCACCACAGTTATATCGATATAACCGATATATGGCTGCTACTGTTTCTGCTGGATTAGTAAAAGGTAAAACTCTTGGAGAAGGAATTCAGGAAATGCAGAATATTGCCGACAGAGTGTTAGATGATACTTATTCTACAGCATTATCAGGCGATTCAAAAGATTTCGAAGAAAGTTCATCAAGTCTTGCGTTTGCATTTGTACTTGCTCTGGTATTAATTTATCTAATTTTGGCAGCACAGTTCGAAAGTTTCCGCGATCCTCTTATTATTATGTTTACAGTTCCTTTAGCATTGGCAGGTGCATTAATTTTCTTGTGGTATTTCAACTATACATTAAATATTTTTAGTCAAATTGGAATTATTATGCTAATAGGACTGGTCTCGAAAAATGGTATTTTATTGGTTGAGTTTGCAAATCAGAGAAAATCTGCTGGTCTAAATAAGTTTCAAGCAATGCAAGAGGCTGCAGTAGCAAGGTTTAGACCTATTTTAATGACATCATTATCAACTATTTTAGGAACATTACCTATAGCATTAGCATTAGGTGCTGGATCAGAAAGCCGTGTTTCGATGGGTGTTGCAGTAGTGGGGGGGCTATTTGTTTCAACATTCTTTACACTTTATATTGTGCCGGCCATGTATTCATATATTTCTGAAAAATCCAAATCTGTATCAAACGTAGAAGAAACTATACAAGCTGAGTAATATGAAAAGAAAAATCATAAATAGAAATTTTTGTACTTTTTTATTAATAATTGGAATAACTTTAATAAACCTGAATAGTCTTAAATCTCAGGAAATATACTCATTTCAACAATGTTTGCAAATCGCACTCGAAAACAACTATTCAATAAAACTTGCCAAGAGTAACGAAGAAATTTCTGCCAATAATTTCACTATAGGGAATGCAGGCTTTCTACCTTATGTTTATACAACTGCAACTCAAAATTATGCAATAACCGATTCAAGGCAAGTGCTGGCTACAAGTCCAGATCCTGTTGAAAAAGACAATGCTAAATCAAATTCATTGACTGCCTCGATTAACCTAAGCTGGACAATCTTCGATGGAATGCGAATGTTTGTTCAATATGATAAATTAAGCGAGCTACTTGAAATAGGCCAGTTAAATACTCGATTAAATGTCGAGAATATGATTGCTGAAGTTGGTGTTGAGTATTTTACAGTTATTCAGCAAAAGAAACGCCTCGAAACTATTCGATATATTAAAAATTTATCGAAAGAAAGAATGAAGGTTGCTGAAGAACGCTACAGAATAGGGCAGGAGTCAAAATTAGAATTTCAGCAGGCTGTTGTTGATTTTAATTCAGATTCATCCCAATATTTAAAACAATCTGAATATTTGCTTGCATCAGTATTCCGTTTAAACGAATTACTAGCAATTGATATCACTAAAAATACTATTGTCTCCGATACAATTAATATTAATAAGAGCTTGCAGTTTGATGATTTATTAAATGAAACTCAACAGAATAACACAAATCTGCTAATTGCTACAAAAGATCAGAATATTTCGGAATTGAATTTAAAAATGATTAAGGCTAGCAGATATCCAAGGTTATCATTATATGGTGCAGCTAATTTTGCACAAAGTGAATCACCCACGAGTTCGGTATTGGAGAATAACTCGTTTGGTTGGAACTATGGAGCAACACTTAGCTTTACTATTTTCGATGGATTTAATATTAACCGCCAACAAAAAAATGCAAAAATTGATGTATTAATGGCGGGTATTGAATTCGATCAGATTGAACAAGAGATTTTTACATCGTTAAATATATTATTTAATACCTATCAAAACAGTTTAAAACTAGTTGAGTTAGAGATGGCCAATCTGCAGATTGCTAGAAACAACTTCGATATTTCAATGGAAAGATACAGACTTGGAACATTTTCGGGATTACAAATGAGAGATGTTCAGAGAGCATATCTTGATGCCGAAGATCGCTTATTAGGAGCTCAGTATCAGGCAAAAATTGCAGAAATTTCATTAAAGCGATTAAGTGGTAAAATATCAGAATACTTGCAGTAATCCATTTAAAAGCAATATCTTTGCATAAGTTTTAAAAAAGAAGAAAGAGTAGTTTTCAATGAAATTTAGTGAGTTTAATTTATGCCCCGGCATCATGGAGGCTATTTCGTATATGGGCTTTGACGAAGCCACACCGATACAAGAACAAGCAATCCCAAGTATTTTAGATAATAAAGATTTAATTGCATGTGCGCAAACAGGAACAGGTAAAACAGCTGCATATGTGCTGCCGGTTTTACATAAAATTTCTTTAAAAAAACACAAAGGTATAAAAGCCTTAATTATAGTGCCTACACGTGAACTTGCATTACAGATTGATCAACAAGTACAAGGTTTTTCGTATTTCGTTCCAAATAATTCACTGCCTGTATATGGAGGTGGAGATGGTAATAGTTTCGATTCAGAGCGCAAGGCATTGACCAGTAACACAGATATTATAGTAGCTACACCAGGTAAACTTATTGCGCACTTAAAAATGGGTTATGTTAATTTTGAGGAACTTGAGTATTTAATTCTCGATGAAGCAGATAAAATGCTCGATATGGGATTTTTTGAAGATATCCAGAAGATAGTCTCGTATATGCCTAAAAAAAGACAAACACTTATGTTTAGTGCTACAATGCCTCCAAAAATTAGGCTATTGGCGAAACAAATATTGACTAATCCAAATGAGATTACACTCGAATTATCTAAACCTGCCGAAGGAGTTATACAAGCAGCTTATCTGGTTTTTGATAATCAAAAAACACCTTTAATTAATAAACTTATTAATAATAATGAAGAATACGATAGTATTCTAATCTTTACATCAACAAAAAGCAAAGTTTCAGAAATTGTAAGAGGATTGCGCAATAAAAAATATCATGTTGAAGGTATTTCATCCAACCTGGAGCAAAAGGAAAGAGAAGAGGTACTATCGCGATTCAGATCAAAACGTACACGTGTTTTGGTTGCTACAGATGTTCTTAGTCGTGGTATAGATATAAAAGATATTAGTTTGATTATTAATTATGATGTACCTCAAGATTCGGAAGATTATGTTCATCGTGTTGGCCGAACCGCAAGGGCAAATACCACAGGTGTTGCACTAACGCTTATTAACGAAAAGGATATGATCAGGTTTAAAGAAATTGAAAACCTAATTGAGCGGGAAATTATTAAACTTCCAGTTCCTTCAGAATTGGGTGATGGTCCTGCATGGAATCCTGTGCGAGAAAGAAAACCTGGTAAAAGAAATTTTAAGAAACCATTTCCGAGAAAAAAAACAACCTGAGCTCAAATGAATTGAATCTCAGGTTGCTTTAAAAATTAGGTTAATTATTTCTTAATACATCGTATATAAACCAAATCTTTCTTCTTAGCCTTACTTACTTGTTCGGTTTTATTATTCGAATCGAAAAATATGTATCCAGCATTTTCACCATCTTTATATAGGAATTTAGTTGTATAAACATTATTGATCGCTTTGCCTGAAGGATCTTTAATCACTTCACCTCCAAATAATAAATCAAATCCAATTTTACCAAACGGATACAAAACTTTCAAATTATTTGCTGATTTTCCGGTAATATCTTCCCAATCAGCTGATGATGGAATTTTCCAGCCATCAGGGCATACATTATCTGTTACAGTAATATTATATAGGTATCCGAACTTTTCACAATTCATCTTTAATTCATCGCGACATTTACTATTTTCACCCGATGCAAAATATAGATTTTCTGCCATCCATAATTTACCATCAATAGAAACAGTTTTATATTCCTTTTTATCTCGGGAATCAATGATTTTTCCTGTTTCAATTACACCTGAATATTCATTATAGTCTTCATTGTCGAGCACACAACGCATTTTTGCTTTTTCGTTTGTTTGCTTATTTGTCCATCCTGCTAAATTCGATTTATTTGTTGGATACGACATAAGTTTCTTACTATCTTCTTTATTATCACGGTTTATCCAGAATGTTTGATAAGTATAATAACGTGAACCCATCCAATAATCAGTTTGCGACATGTTAAAGCCCCAAATCCCATTACTACTAACTCTTTCGCTAAGAGCCTGACTTTCGTTTTCAAGCTTAATTGATGGTTTATAATATGCGAAAAGATCTTGCCATTCCTTTTCATTAGGTAAACGCCAACCAGCTGGGCATTTGTCAACAGTTTCATTATAACTGAATGTTCCAATAATATCCTTTTTAAACCATATAGAGTTTGAAATTTTAACCCATTCAAAATTTTCTCCGGTATAGATATCCTTTACTATTCCTGTGGTATTAGATAAATTTAGTGTGATAGCCGATTCAACACTTATTGTATCGTTAAATACTGCAGATTTTACACATCTTACACTTAACTCTTCTGTTTTTTCGCGCATTTCTTTGCTTAATTTATTTTCGTTTAAGCGAAATATGCGAGTTATATATTTGTCGGAATAACCCATATAAAGCAATTTATTTACCGAAGATGACCAAAATGCTGCTGCAACCTGATTCTGGTAAAAGCTAACACGATATTTGCATTCATTTAATACAAATCCTGAATCATTGAATGATTTAAAGCTTTTTACATCACGTAGTCCAAATTCATTTGCTTTATTTGCCGACATTCCAAAATGTTTTTCAAGGTTCATCCAATCTTCATCAGTAGGTAATCTCCAATTATCAGGACATGTATTACTGGCAGCAGTATAATTATAAATAGTGCCACAAACCGAAGGATCGTTTGTTGATTTTAAATTTTCTGACATCCATTGTGTTTCTCCAAATCGAACCCAATTATAGTTATTCCCAATAGCATCGGTTAGTGTTCCTTTTTTTTGTGGAATAACTTTCGGATAAACAGCTATCAGCTTAAAATACATTTTTGTATTTAGTCCTTCGAAAAGATCAAGCCACAATACAATTTGTTTATTACGGCCAGGCATTATGCTATCACCATAATCACCATGTAGCTTTTCTGCTTTTTTCCATGTTTTATTATCAGCAGAATATAAAATACCTATCTGGTATGCAACTTCAGTTTGCCCATACAAATCATATTGAACCAACAATTCACCTTTGTTTTGCTGAATCTTTACATTTTCTAACTTCTGAGAATAAGCCGAAATACTCAAAAGAAATACTGTCATAAATAAAAAATATCTCATAATTTAAGTTTTAGTTTCAAATTTATAATTGGTTTATAAAGGTACCAAAAGATTAAAAGCATGGCAATACTAAAAACAAGTTTTATATCAATAAAATGATTATTTTTGAAAACTATGATATTTGAAAAACAATATACTATTAGCTTTCAGAACCGCTCCAATGGATTGTGATTTTTTAATAATCTTTTTCTAAATTTTTTTTTTTAAATTTAAAGGGATAAATCCCTAGATATATCTAAATAAAACTCAATTTTTATTTTGGTTTTGTTCAACCTTTTTTAGAATTACTATTAATTAAAAATCTTTAAAACAATAATATGAAAAAAATAATTATACTTGGTGCCGGTATGGTAGGTAAAGCTATGGCAATCGATTTGTCATCAGATTACGATGTTACTTCAGTTGATATTAATAAAGAATCTCTTACCTATTTGTCAGAGAATTATAATATTAAAACACAGGTAGTTGATGTAAAGAATGAAAAAGAATTGTCGGCAATAATTCAGGATTTCGACCTTGTAGTTTCAGCTGTACCTGGCTTTCTTGGATTACAAACCATTAAAACTGTAATAACAAATAAAAAAAATCTGGTTGATATTTCCTTTCTTCCTGAAGATGTATCATTTCTTGATAAGCTTGCAAAGGAAAATAATGTAACAGTAGTAATGGATTGTGGTGTAGCTCCTGGTATGCCAAATATTATTGCCGGTTATCACAACGAGCTAATGAAAATTGAAAAGTTCGAATATATGGTTGGTGGGTTACCAAAAGTTAGAACCTTTCCATTCGAATATAAAGCCCCTTTTTCACCATGCGATGTAGTTGAAGAATATACACGCCCAGCAAGATATGTTGAAAACAGCAAAATGATTGTGAAGCCTGCAATGAGCGATACCGAATTTATCGAATTTGAAAATATTGGAACACTGGAAGCATTTAATTCCGATGGTTTACGATCATTAATATTTACACTTTCGAATATCCCGAATATGAAAGAAAAAACTTTACGATATCCTGGACATATTCATTTAATTAAAGCATTAAAAGCAGCTGGTTTTCTCGATCATAATCCTATTAAAATTAAAGGTATTGATGTTTCTCCTTTCGAATTTACCACCGAACTATTATTTAAGGCATGGAAACTTGAGCCAACTGAAAAGGAATTCACTATTATGAGAATTATTCTTGAAGGAATAGAGAATGGAGTAAATAAGCAAATTATTTATGATTTGTATGATGAGTTTGATCCAAACGAGAAGTTATCATCAATGGCCCGAACAACAGGTTTTACTGCAACAGCTATTGCTGATATGATATTAAATAATTTATTTAGCGAAAAAGGAGTTTTCCCTCCTGAGCTTGTAGGTAAACATCCCGAATGTTTTAAATATATTATTAATTACCTGAGCGAAAGAAATATTAAGTACCATAAAACTGAAAAAGCAATTAATATTTAAATACAAACAAGAGCGGTACAGTTTAAGATGTACCGCTTTTTAATTTTATTTTAAAATGTTTTCATTTATCTTTAGCAGGGATATTAATAAAAATACTCTGAAAATGCGATTTTCTTCATTTCTATTTAAAGCATTAATTACATTTATTTTTGTTATAGAATCGGGTCTTCTGTTTTCTCAACCCATTTTTAAGGATAATAGCCCTCGATTATATTTGAATTATTATTTTCTCGAAAGCGAATTTGCCGAAGGTAAATATATCGATGGCAATATAAGCGAACTGGGTTTTATCAGGTACAATCAAAAACAAATGCCTATTTCGCGACCTATTACTGATCGTATGATAACTCTACGATCAGAGTTTGTAATTGATAGTTCAAATGTAAATAAAGATATTTACTTGGTTACCATGCCTTACGATTACGCTTGCCGAATATTTTTTAATGGTATTACAATTGCCATGCGAGGAAATATAAGAGATGGATATACCAACAGATCACATAATTCTGAAAAAACACTATTACCTCCCGACCTGATTAATTATAACAAAAAAAACGAAATAGCATTTCAGCTTTACCCCAAAGAAGGTGAAATAAATCCATTCGGGAAGAGTTTTATTTCAAATGCAAAAGATGCAAATAAATATGTATTTATAAGAAACCTTTTAGGGCAAAACTTAATTATTGCGATATCTGTTTGCGGAATAGTTTTCGCAATTTTCTTTTTATATACATATCTAAGTCGGAAAGAATATAAGAAAACACATTATTTATTTTTTGCTTGTATGAATTTGTTTTTCGTTATAAGCTATTTAAATAATATTGTTTCTCACAACTTTGCAGATACATTCGTCATAGAAAAAATTACCCGCGCTGGATTTCCTTTATTTATGTTCGTGGGAAATTGCTTTATGTTGGACTATACCAATTTATTTATTCGAAAACGGTTATTTAAGATTGTTTTGGCAGCTTTTTATATTCCTGCATTCATTATGGTTTTAATTCCTGATACCATAAGTGGAGTAATTAAAGCCTATAATTCATATCCTATAAATATACTCATTATCGGAAATTTTATCCTTTTTACACTTTCTCTTTTATACTTTATTAAAGAAAAACATTTAAGTTCTTTCTTTTTATTTCTTGGAATGACAATAAACTTGTTTGCCGGTATGTACGATGGATATATTTTTGCAGTATTAAAAACGAAACCATTTATCTTATTAACTCCTAATGCTGTTTTTATAATTAACCTCATAATATTTATAGTTTTAATTGTCGACCATTCAAAAATATATCGTTTAGCACTGGCACGATCAGAAGAGTTAAAGAAATTGAACGATAGGCTGGAATTGATAGTTGATGAGCGTACAAAGAAAATAACAGAATATTCTCAGGAGCTTCAACTGGCAAATACAACTAAAGATAAGTTTTTTTCAATAATTGCTCACGATTTAAAAAATCCATTTAATACTCTAATTGGTTATTCAGAGATACTTAAAAACGAGTTCGAAGAACTTCGTGAAGATGAAATCCATGAGCATTTAAGTATTATTCATTCTACCTCTAAAAATGGATATGTATTGTTAGATAACTTATTACAATGGGCGCAAACACAAACTAACCAAATAACATTTAATCCCGAACTAATTCATTTAAAGAGTTTAGTGCAGGATTGTATAGAAGGAATAGAAAACCAAAGTAGATTTAAGGATATAGAATTAGTAAATAGTATATCAACAAATCATACAATAAATGGCGATGTAAATCAGATAAAAACAATCGTGCGTAACCTAATTAGTAATGCCATTAAATATACATCGCGAAATGGATTGGTTATTATTAAATCAGAAGAAAATATAGATGAAATGCAAATTACTGTGAAGGATACAGGTGTTGGTATCTCAGAAAACGATATCCAGAATTTGTTTAAAATAGACAGAATCTTCTCTACACCCGGAACTAATCATGAAAGAGGCAGTGGGTTGGGTTTGGTTTTATGCAAAGAGTTTATTGAAAAGCATGGAGGTAAAATTTGGGTAAAAAGTACCGAAGGTAAGGGAAGTGAATTTGTATTTGCAATTCCATTAAAAAATTAATTAATAGTAGCTAATTATAATTAATAAAATTGTATCTAAAAGGATAATATCTAACTTGATTTATGAAAATCAATACCATTTATAAAGTATTACTTTTTGTATTATTTGTTCTATTTGGATTTATGTCTTTTTCTCAAAAAGTATATAATGATTCAAGTAAAAGGTTGTATCTGGATTATTCTATTCTCGAAAGTGAACTTTCTGAGGGGAGTTATATTCAGGGAGATCTTTTAGAGCTAGGATATGATGACTATAATAAAGATAATATTCCAAATGTAAGATCAATAGATAATAGAATGTTAACTCTACGTTCGGATTTAATTATTGATAGTACCTTACTTAATGAAAATTTATATTTAGTATTCTTCCCAGTCGATTATCCAAGCAATATTTATTTAAATGGTAAACTAATATGTAAAAGAGGAAATTATAAAAATGGATATACAAATCGAATACACTATTCAGAAAATATTTATTTGCCTAATGATTTCATTTTATACAACCAAATAAACGAATTGGCTTTTCAGCTTTACCCAATGGAAGGCGAAACAAATCCCATTAATAAAGCATTTATAACAAATGCAAAGGATGCTTCAAAATATGTTTTTCTGCGAAACTTTTTTGGAATTAAAATAATTATGGCCTTGGCATTTTGTGGTTTTGTATTTTTCGTTTTTTATTTAATTACATACATTAGTCGCCGGGAATACTACAATACACAATATCTTTACTTTGCTTTAATGAATTTGTTTTTCATATTAAGTATGATAAACAATGTTTTTTCATACAATTTTACCAATACGTTTATTATAGAAGTTATTTCGCGATTAGGTTTTCAATTAGCCATGATAGTTGGATTGTTTTTTCTATTTGATTATACTAAGATTTTAATTGAAAAAAATAGAATAATTAAATATTTGATATTATTACTTTTTGTTCCAGCGATAGTTCTTTTGCTTTTTCAGAAAAATACATTTGACCTTTTTAGAGTAAATAATACTTACCCCATTTTAATTTTAACATTAGGAAATATTACATTTATTATTATATCATTTTTATATTATAAGCGAGAAAGAGACGCCAAATCATTTATTCTATTCTTAATTTATGTTATTAACATGTTAGCGGGCATTCATGACTCAATCTTCTTTGCCATTTTAAAAACAAAACCATATGCCCTATTATTACCATACTCGGTATTCTTAATGAACCTAGTTATATTCTTCATTTTAGCAGTCGATAATTCAAGAATATATCATTTGGCAAGCATAAAATCAGAAGAGCTTAAATCTTTAAATGAAAATCTGGAACTTCTTGTTGAAGAGCGTACACAAAAAATTATTGATTATACAAATGATTTGGAGAATACTAATAAAACAAAAGATAAATTCTTTTCAATAATTGCACACGATTTAAAAAATCCATTCAATTCCATAATTGGTTATTCAGAGATATTAAAAACAGAATACAAAGAATTAAGTGAAGAAGAAATACTTAAAGACATAAATATTCTATATTCAACATCAAAAAATGGGTATATTTTATTGGATAACTTATTGCAATGGGCCCAATCACAAACCAACCAGATAAAATTTAATCCCAAGAAAATTGCATTGCGAAAGCTAACCCAGGAATGTATTGATGGAGTTGAAAATCAAAGTCGTTTTAAGAACATTGAAATAATTAATAAAATCCCAGAAAATACTGAAATATCTGCAGATGAAAACCTTCTTAAAACAATAATTCGCAATTTATTGAGCAACGCAGTAAAATATACATCCAGAAAGGGAATAGTAATAGTAAAATCAGAATTTTCAGGAAACAATATAGAAATATCGGTAAAAGATACAGGTATTGGGATCTCAGAAAAAGAGAAAAAAGAACTTTTCTTAATTGAAAAGATGCATTCGCGTTTAGGTACTAATAATGAAAAAGGTAGTGGGTTGGGATTGATAATTTGTCGTGAATTTGTTGAAAAGCATGGCGGAACAATGTTTGTTACAAGTGAAGAAGGTTTTGGAAGTGAGTTTAAGTTTACTATTCCTTTAATTAAAATATAAAGAAGATTTAGTTTTATTGATTATAAAATATAAGCATTTGATTAGTTGTTATTTGTAAACGAAGGTCTCATAGTAGTAAATAAAAATAGTATACAATTATTCCTCATTTCATCCATTTGTAAATAATCTTTCATACATTGCGCGATTAATGACTTGAAAAATTTTAATCATTTTTATAATGATAAATTATATTTCAGCCATTAAATAGAACTTAATTATTAACCACAGCAAAAGAAACATATCAGTTTGCTGTAAATACATCAACATTTTATGCAAAAAATCGTAGAGAAATATTGTGAATTACCACGAATAGTTAGAAGACCACTTTGGCAATTGTGGCACAATTTAATGATCCGTTTTGATAAGGATAAGGCTGCAACTTTTATGAATTACGGATATGCCAGTTTAAACGGTGAAGCACCATTAAACTTGCTCGAAAGAGACGAAAGTGACAGATATTGTATTCAACTTTATGATCATGTTGTAAACAAAGTTGATCTCAAAAACAAAAAAGTATTGGAAATAGGATCAGGTCGTGGAGGCGGAGCATCTTATATTTCAAGATATTATAATCCTGAATCGTATATTGCTCTCGATATTTCAAAACAAGTAATTGAATTTTGCAATAAACATCACAAAGTTAATGGATTAAGTTTCATTAAAGGATATGCAGAAAAACCACCCTTTACAGATAATACTTTTGATGCAGTTGTAAATGTTGAATCTGCAAGATGTTACAAAGATCTTGATGTATTCTTCTCAGAAGTTAAGAGAGTACTTAAAAGTGGTGGACATTTTCTTTTTGCTGATATGATTAGAAATAACGAAGTTGATGGAATAAAGTCGCAATTAAATAAATGTGGATTTGAATTAATTTCTGAAAATAACATTTCAATGAATGTAGTTAAAGCATTAGATCATGATCATTCTCGTCGTGAGAACTTAATTAAAGCAAAAATTCCTGGATTTTTAAGTAAATCGTTCCTTCAATTTGCCGGAACACAAGGTACCGAAAGATATGAATCGTTTGCAAATGGCAAAATGGAATATTGGAGTTTTGTATTAAGAAAGAACTAAAATAAACTGGAAAATATACAAGAATTGTTTTTTTTTAATTATAAATAGCATTTATAATTAAAATTAAGTTACTTTTGCACAATCATTTTCACTTAAATTTTTTTTATACGTATGAACATTTTTATTGGAAGTCTTCCATTTAGAGTTAAGGAAGAAGAATTAAAAGGCTTTTTCGAAGAATACGGAGAAGTTGCATCTTGTAGAATTATTACCGATAAATTCTCTGGAAGAAGTAAAGGTTATGGTTTTATTGAAATGCCAAACGATGATCAGGCACTTAAGGCAATTGAAGAACTTAACGGTTCAGAAGTTGATGGTCGTACAATTGTTGTGAACAAAGCTGAAGAGCGTAAAGAAGGTGAACGACGAACTGGCGGCGGTGGTAACTTCAGAGGTGGTAACAATCGTGGTAGCGGTGGTAATAGCCGTGGCGGTGGTTATAACCGTGGTGGTGGCGATCGCAGAAGAGATGATTAGTACTGTTTATAGTTAGAATTTCTATATATGTCTTATTAAAAAGTGTAACGCATCGTTGCACTTTTTTTTTATTATTATTAAATTGCTTCCCCTATGATTGAAATTGGTAAAATAAATACACTTACTGTTGTTAAGTTTGTTGATTTTGGTATTTACCTTGATGGTGGCTCCAAAGGAGAAATATTAGTTCCTAAAAGGTATGTTCCTGAAGAAATTAAAGTTGGTGATCCAATTGCTGTTTTTATATATACTGACTCTGAAGATAGAATTATTGGTACTACAGAAATGCCTTTTGCTCAGGTCGATGAATTTGCATATATGAGAGTTACTTCGGTAAATAAAATAGGGGCATTCTTGGATTGGGGACTTACAAAAGATTTATTAGTACCTTTTAGTGAGCAGAAACAAGACCTTGAGGAAGGGAAATCATATATTGTACGATTATTTCTTGATAAATTTACTGATAGAGTTGCTGCAACTACAAAAATTGACAAGTTTCTTAACATTGAGCTGCCAACATATCAGGTAAACGATCAAGTTAATATTTTAATTCATAGCCAAACAGATATAGGTTACAAAGCAATTGTCGATAATAAATTCTGGGGGGTACTCTACGAAAACGAAGTTTTCAGAACATTAAAACGAGGACAAACACTTACTGCATTTATAAAAAAGATTAGAGACGATGGCAAAATAGATTTAACACTTGAGAAACCAGGATTCGAGAAAATTGATGATTTAACCGATATAATTATTGAAAAGCTAAAAGCAAATAATGGGTTTATTGGTGTTACTGACAAATCATCGCCCGAAACTATTTACGGAATGTTTGGAACTAGTAAGAAAACGTATAAAAAAGCTATCGGAAGTTTATTTAAAAGAAGATTAATAGAAATTTTGGAAGACGGAATACGATTGAAGTAAAATCTTACTTTGATGAAATTATTAGGCTGTTTTATCCTTATTTCATTATTTGTTTTTATTGAAAGCTCAAGTTCACTATCCCGAATTAATTCTGAACATATTATTTTTATTGTAAAATACAGATGGCATAGCGGAATTATAATTAATAGAGAAGAAGCTATTCCATTTTTACCTTCGTTACAAAATCATTTTATTAATAATCAGTATATTGAAATAGGCTGGGGTGATAAGGATTATTATATGGCCGAAAATGAAACAGTTTGGCTTGCTCTCAAAGCTGTTATTATTCCTACCAAGTCTGTGTTACATATACATGGATTTAATGAAAATCCCGAGTGGTATTTTAGAGATTATGAAATTGCCAAACTAAGCCTAAGCACTATAAACTTTAACAATCTTTTAAATCATATTAATTCTAGTTTTGCTCTTGATTTAGAAAGTAATCCAATAATTTTGGGTGATGGATTAATCCCTAATAGTTCATTTTTTTTGTCAAATGAGAAGTATTATTTATTTAAGACTTGCAATGCATGGACTGCTCAACAATTGAAAGTTGCACATGTCGATATAAATCCGTGGTTGGCAATAACCTCAAAAAATCTTATGCATCAACTGGAATCAGATAATTAATTTTAGAAATGATAATTGCATAACTAATTTGGCTCATTTTATGTATAACAATATACATAATCAATAATTATATTATGAAAAAAGTAGTAGTCTTGTTTTTTGTTTTGTTTTTGATTATTTCTTGTCGTAATGATGAAATCATAAAAGATCTTTTTCAGGAACCGCCTGTAAGCCCTATTGCCCAAACAATAAAAACATGTATTCCTGTTGGATATGCAGCCACAGCTATGGTAGCATATTTTCAAGGTAATAAATTCAAAAATGTAAGGGTTGAAGAAAATAAAAACGCCACTGTTTTATACATTGATACATCAGTTGATTACCCATATAAATTCAAAGATGATACCTATGGCGAGATGATTGTTGCAGGAATTCAACTATCTGAAAACACAGCTATACTTAGTGTTTTCTTTACCGAAACAAGTATAAGAACAGGTAGATTCAGATTAAAAGATGTAAAGACCTTCCCTGTTATTTATAATAATGAAAGTATAAAAGTTGTTTATGCTGGTTACGATATTAATTTTGGCGGAGATATTGATTTAATAATGAATCTTACACAAGACGAAATCGATATTGAACTTGAAAAGCTTGGACTCGAAATCCCTTATTCAGAATACTTGGCCATTGATCAAAATGCCTGGATTATTGATATTTACCACAACAATACCTTTGATGATTTTACTGATGATGTATTTGAAATAAACGGGGGTCAACAAAGTATTGAAGTTAGCGATTACGAGCTCGGTTCATCTGTTTCTGCAATGCAAATTGCTATGATAAATACTGAGTATTCTCTGAACTGCTTAAAAAACCCTACACAAGGATATGCATTTATGCAGGACGTTGAATTAGAATCGAAAAGCAAAGGGAATACAGTTTTTGGATCTGTATTTTATACATTTCACTCGCGTTGCGATGGCGATGTTGAAGTGACTGTTGCCACAGGTAATTTTATAACATCAATAGGTAAAGAAATTAATCTTGAATTATTATAAAAAAGTAAAGGAATAAACAAATGTTATTCCTTTACCATTTTGTTTATTATTTAATTATTCAACAACAAGTTTTACTTCAAGAGTAAACTCATCATAAATCATATTATCACCTAGGTTGTCGAAAAATTTACCTGAACCATAGCGAATATCGTATTTAGAACGGTCGATAGTTATTGTTGATTCATAAGTATTACCGTTCCTTTTAGCAGTAAATGTCAATGGATGTGTTATTCCTTTAATAGTTAATTTTCCAGTCACTACTGCTTCATCTTTATTAAAAGCCTGACTCTCGTTAATTACAAGCTTTGCAGTTGGGAATTTTGCTACACCAAAGAAATCGTCTGATTTCAAGTGTCCTACAAGTTTCTGATTCCATGATTCATCTGTAAGGTCTTTGCAGTTAATGCTATTCATATCAATATTGAATTCACCTGAAACTATTTTATTATTTTTAATGTTTAGTTTCCCGTCTTTTAAAACAATAAAACCCCAGTGTTCGCCAGTAACCTTTTTCCCAGTCCATTTTAGTTCCGATTTTGTAGTATTTGCTTCAAATTCTTGAGCAAACGACGATAAACCAATAAGCAAGAATGCTGCTGTTATTACAATCATTAATTTTTTCATAGTCAAATCAAATTTTAATTATTAAATATTCTGTTAAACGTTGTTTAGCAGTATAAACAAAAAAAGTAAACAAAATGTTTATTTTTTTATGTTAAATTGATGTTAATTATTAATAATCAATGCTATTTTAATTAGTTTTTACTTTTGTTAGCATGGGATCGGTAAGTATTTTTTTTGCTCCCAGATAAAAGAAATATGCACTTATTGTCATAAGTACATGGCTAATATCAAAATGATTAAACCAGATACTAAAGCCCCATTTGTTCATGAAAAATAAAGCACCAAGTGCCGAAAAACCGACAGCTATTAAAAATAATTTACTCCCTTTACTTTTTGTTTTGATATACACAATTAAATTAAAACTGGTAACAACAACCAGTAAACCATAGGCTGAATGAACCTCTACAAAGAAAAAGTTTAATGTAAGAAATGTTATAATAACAAAAGTAGTAAGCTCAATAATATTTACCCATGCAAAAATGTTACCAAGCTTAGGTTTTATTAATGGGCGGGCATATTCGATTGATGCCCGTTCGACAAGCATTATGGAAAACATACTTGTAAGCCAACCTGGAAGTTTCCATGGATTAGCAATATTTTTAAGCAAGTTTTCGCCAAAAATATGTGAAAGGGCTCTTACAAATATATCGGGTGAATGCCATTGAGTGTTAAACAAATATAAGAATCCATGTCCGATCAAACCTCCAATGGTAGTAGCTATTCCCATACTTAAAAAATAATAGCGCAAATATAGATGCACCTTATTGTGAACAGGTATTCTACTTAATTTAATAAATGCATAAAAACAAACTGCCGATACCATTAAATCAGTAAAGGTGGTTACTGGTTCGTCAATTTGTATACCTAGTATGTCTATTGATGGTTGAATAAATTCCATAACAAATGCAAATTAAAAAATGAATAGGCTTTTGTCAATATAGACAATAAAAATTCTTGTTTGTTCTTCTCATTTTTTTATAATTTATATTCATCCCATTAATTTAACCATATCTTTTTTATCTTTGTCAACAATCAACCAAAACAAGCAGATTTGAAAAAAATATTTCTTTTAATTCTAATTCAGAGTTTCATTTTATCTGATACTATTGGACAGGAAAATAAATTTATACCAATTTCATCTTTTGGAATTAGGCAGGGAGCTAATGTTTCATTTGTTGATTTCTCGCCTACTGTTTCTACAGGTATTTTATATGGGTATAATGGGGGATTGGTATTTCGACATGTTAACGAAGAATTATTTGCACTTCAGGTTGAATTAAATTTTACACAAAAAGGTTGGATCGAGAGTTTAGACACAATTCCAAATACTTATAACCGTAAACTTAGTTATATTGAATTACCCTTTTTAACCCAAATATTTATTGGAAAAAGAGATGTTAAGTACTACTTGAATCTTGGACCATCAGTAGCCTATCTTATATCCGAAAAAGAAAATATGACAATTGGTAATGAGCAATATGTTCGCGAATATTATAATAAAGCTATCAACAATAAGTTTGATTTTAGCGTAGTTGGTGAAATAGGCATTCGTTATGATTCTAAAATTGGAATGTTTAATATGGGAATCCGGTATTACTATACTATGACTAATCTTTTTAAATATAATTCAGAAAACACTTATGAAATATCGCGAAATCAAACAATAAATATCGCTCTAACCTATTTTGTCTTTTAATTAACCAATCGGTTTGAACATATTGTATAAATTGTTGTTTAGTATGTTGAATTACAAACTAAACAATTAAATAATATAATGATATGAAAAGGATTAGCGTTTTTTTTGCTTTTATGCTCGCAATAACAACTTTAATGGCACAAACTAAAACTTTATATGATTTTAAGGTTAATGATATTGATGGGAAAGAATTTGATCTTTCAACATTAAAAGGTAAAAAAGTGCTTGTGGTAAACACCGCATCGAAATGTGGATTTACTCCACAGTATACCGATTTACAAAAGTTGTATGAAAAATATGGATCTGATAAATTTGTAATTATTGGCTTCCCAGCAAATAATTTTATGAGTCAAGAACCAGGTAGCAATGATGAAATTAAAGAATTTTGTTCTACAAAGTACAATGTTACATTTCCTATGATGGCAAAAATTTCAGTTAAAGGAAAAGATATTCATCCATTATACGAGTGGTTAACATCAAAGGAACTGAATGGAGTTATGGATTCAAATGTAAAATGGAATTTTCAGAAATACATGATCGATGAAAATGGTAAATTGTTTGATGTAGCATACTCAAAAACAAATCCACTTGATGAGCAAATTGTAAAATGGATTACAGGTAAATAGTAAAATAATACTATAATTTATAATCCACTTCCGTTTAGGTTGTGGATTTTTTTTGTAATTTACAGGGTAAATACAGTTTTAATTATCTATATAATATTAGGTATATTAATTTTATATAATCAAAAATATATAATTATGAGAAACTTACTTTTGTTAATTGCCATTGGTTTTATGTTTTCGTGTACACAAACAGGAACACAAAATAAATACCCCGAATTGATTGGGCCATATCTTGGACAGGAAATACCTGGTGATTCGGCCAGGCTTTTTGCTCCAGGTATTATTTCAACAGGCATGTCGGATCGTGATATTACAATCTATCCAGATGGTTCAGAGATTTATTTTTGTAAGAATATTGGTAATTTTAAATATTCAACAATTTTTTATGTAAAACAAATAAACAACCAATGGACAAAGCCTGAGATTGTTGAATTTGGTACGAATCCAAAATTCATTTACATAGAACCACACATTTCACCTGACGGTAAAAAGTTTTATTTTGCAAGTAATATGCCTGTTGATGGATGTAAGCCTGGAATTATGAATATATGGATTTGTAATCGTAAAAAAGATAATTGGGGAGAACCTTATCCAATAGGTGCTCCAATAAATACAGGTACCGATCAGTATTATCCATCGGTAACAAATGACGGTACACTTTATTTCACATCCGAAGATTCTGCAACGAACGAAGAATTTATTTATAGATCGAAATTTATTGATGGGAAATACCAAAAACCAGAAATGTTGCCTAAAAATATTAATATGGGCAGAGCCAGATTTAATGCTTTAATTTCTCCGGATGAGTCATTTATAATTGTTCCTGCTTTTGGTATGCCCGATTCCTTTGGTGCTACAGATTATTACATAGTGTTTAGAAATGAAAATGACCAGTGGAGTAAGCCTATAAATATGGGCGCATTCGTAAATTCAGTCAATGGCCAAGAGTGGTCGGCTTCATTATCGCCTGATGGTAATTTTTTGTTTTTTATGTCGGCAAAAATTCCTGAGAATGTTCAGTTGCCAGTAAAACTATCAACTATCACATTTGAAGAAATGAACAATACTTGCCAAAATGGTAACTCAGATATTTATTGGATCAAAACAGATTTTATTAAGGAGCTTAAAAAAATGGCTGAATATTGATAAAGAAAGTTAGTGAACAATAATAGGTAATGAATTGGTGTATCAATAATTCTTTCAGCTTTTTATTTATCACAAAATCTTCCGATAACCTGATAGGCTTCTTCCATACCTAGTTCACCTGCTTTGCTCATATCCATACAACCATTTTCGTTTTCTTTGAGGTAAATGTATGTTAATCCTCTATTATAATAAGCCTCTTTAAATTCATTATCGGCTTTAATTACAAGATTATAGTATTCAATAGCTTTTCTATAATCACGCATTTGCAGGTATAAATTACCAAGATTAAAATCACAAAAAATAAAATCTGGTGATAACTCTTTTGCTTTTGTTAGATCATTAATAATAAGATTGAAATCAGTAAAACTCTCTGTATGTTGCGATTTTACGGACTCAAAATTGATCAACGAAGAATTCACAATATAGTAATCACTTTCATTTTCAAGCTGTTTTATATATTCTATCATCTCAGACCGAATAGTTGCACGGCTGAAATATGCCATATAATTTAATGAATCAGTATCAATTAGTGCATTTAAATCAGATAAGGCTTCATTATAGTTCTTAATAATACCTTTATATATTGCAGCTGCTAATCTTACTGATTGGTTATTGCTTTTATTGAGTTCAGTAATTTTAGATCGGTAATAATCGTTATTCTGATATTGATCAATTTCGTTTGCAATTACAAATCCTAAGGCTTCAAAATCATTTTTAGTATTATAAAGATTGTCGTTTACATGAGTAATGCGAATAAGGTAATTACTATTTTTTAATCCAGGAACCAAAGCAAAATTACTCTCGGGTTCAATTCTAAGATTTTTATCAGATTGACTAAAAAATCTATTACTATTCTTAAATGTGATAAAACTTTGTAAATTTATTGATGTATCGGCATAGTTTGAGTAATTATCTTTATTTGAGTTTACCGATGCAATTATTTTTTCAGCCTTTTCTCTATCTGTATACGCTCCTTTTAAGTCATTTAGTTTTTGCCTAACAAACGATCTGCTCATATAAGCTTTAGCAAAATCGGGATATATTTCGATTGCTTGCGATAAGTCTATAAATGCTCCTTGCAAATCGCCTGTTTCCATTTTTATTACAGCCCGGTTAAAGTAACACAAAACATTTTGAGGATTTAACTTAATTACTTTATCCAAATCCTTTATAGCTTCGTTTTCGAGACCAATCTCGCTTCGCATTAATGCTCTGTTAAATAAAGCAATTGAGTTGTTTGGATCAATCTGAAGCGATGTATCTAAATCAGAAATAGCGTTTTGCGTATTTTTTAAATTATAGAGAGATAATGCTCTATTAATGTATGCATTCGTATTAAGTGGATCGAGTTGGGTTACTATTGTAAAATAATGGATTGCAGTATCATACATCTGTTTTTCGTAATACAGAAAACCTTTATTTAAATAAGCATAAAAAAACTCAGGATCAATTTTAATTGCCTTATCGTAATCAGCGATTGCCCCGATAGTGTCTTTCATCATTACACGAGCAACTCCACGATAATTATAAGCTTTCTTATTTTTCGACAGAATTTCAATAGATTTATTAAAATCATCAATTGCTTGCTCAAATTGATCTATATTTATTTTGCAGAATCCTCTAAATGTATAAAAATCAGGCTCAATGGAGTTTAGGATTAATGCTTCTGAAAAATCATTAATAGCGAGGTAATACTTTTTTAAATTTACTCTGGCACTACCTCTATAATAATATGCAATTGTATAGTTTGACTTAAGCTGAATAGCTTTCGAGAAATCTTGTTCTGAACCAATATAATCAAACAGGTAATCCTTGGCAACACCTCTTAAAAAATAAGATTCATGATTGTTAGGTTTAATTTCAATTGCAGTATTAAAAAACTCTATAGCCTCTTTATACTTTTCTTTACCAAGTTGCCAACGACCTTGATTTAAATAATAGTCGACATTAAGTTGAGAAAAAACAGTTACAATAGAATAAAACGATATGGCAAGTAAAACAATAAGTTTCTTCACCTGATTTAGATATAAATTAATTCAAGGATTTTAGTTAGTTGTAGTTCGTCAATTTCATCGAATGAGTTATACTCATTACTATCTACGTCCAGAACTCCAATAATATGTCCTGATTTATCTTTTAATGGGATAACAATTTCTGATTTCGAACGAGAATCACAGGCAATATGTCCTGGAAATTTTTCGACATCAGCAACAACGATTGCTTTTTTCTGATTTATTCCAGCCCAACAAACGCCAGAATCTTTTTTTAATTCCTGACAAGCAACAGGTCCCTGATATTGACCCACAATTAATTTTTCATTTTTCAGAAAATAAAAACCTGTCCAGAAAAAGTATTCCATTTTATGATGCAATACGGCAATTATTGTTGACATACGGGCATTGTAATCATCGGTTTTTATCATAAGTCCTTGAAGCTGGTCATATATTCGCTCGTAACGTCCTTGTTTCTTCTTTTTATCCATGTTAAACTATTTTGAATTTCAAAGGTAATAAATTTTAGACACCTGAATTCAGTTTTTATTAACGGAACATGTTATTAAATAATTGTAAGATGCATTAAACTTAGATTATCTTTGCTAGTCAATAAGGCTTAAAGTACTTCAATGCTTATCAATATAATTAAGAACCTAACTGTAAAAGAAAAACGATCATTTAAGCTCCATTTTACCTTTTCTTTAATTGATGGGATGATCAGGGGAGCATTGCTTTTAAATGAATATATTTTTATAAAAAGTTTGAGCGGAACAAGTTATCAACTTAGTTTTTTGTTCCAGTCAAGTGTGGTAGTGCTTTTGCTATCTGTTTTTTTCAATGAGCTTATATATAGAGCAAGACGCAAGGGTCACTTGTTGCGAATAGCTGGTTTAATTACACATTTACCACTTATTCTCTTGTTATTTTTTCCACGAAATCCTGAAATGTATTCTGTTAATTCAATTTATCATTTTGCATTTCTATTTATCTTTTTTACCTATTATTTATCTTATCCGATCGTATTACCAACAATAAATTTATTCCTGAAAAACGCATATTCCAAGGACAATTTTGGTCGATTGTATGGTTTTTCTACCACTGTAAGGCAAGTAATGATGATGCTTACTATTTTCTTTTTTGGAATCTTTCTTGATTATGACAATTTTTCTTTTACATATATTTTTCCAGTACTTGGCGTATTGGGCGTTTTGAGTATCGTTCTATTTTCGATTATTGAATATATACCTAAGTCAGTACCTGATTTATCCGAAAGTCTGGTAATGTCGGTTGTTAGCTCCTTTAAGAAAATGGTTACTATTTTAAAAACAAATAAACCTTATCTGGATTTTCAGATTGCTTATTTGTTCTATGGTTTTAGTTTTATGAGTACACGATCGGTAATTAATATTTTTTATAACGAAGCATTAGATCTAAACTATTCGAGTGTGGCCTTTTATCAAAATGCTTATAATATTATCGCAATTTTAATACTTCCATTTTTTGGAAATCTAATTGGGAAAGTTGATCCAAGGCGATTTACTATTGTTTCCTTTATCTCAATGGCTGGGTATATTTTATTTACTGCACTTACTGCATATTTCCCATATGCATTCGATATTTCTACAGTAAAAATATATGTAACTTTAATTATTGCAACCATATTCTTTGGAGTTTTCAATGCAACGATTGTTTTATCCTGGAATATTGGATCGTCTTATTTCTGTTCTAACGAAGAAGCAGGCGATTATCAGTCAGTGCATTTATTTTTAACCGGATTCAGAGGTATTTACTCTCCTTTTATTGGCGTATTATTCTATGAATTATTAGGTTTTTCATGGACCTTTGGCTTTGGAGTAATTATGTTATTGATTGCTGCATGGATTATGCAATGGTCTTATAAGAAAAGAAAATAAAAAAATGAGCTAAAGTGAACTAAAGTGATCTAAAGTGAACTAAAGCTTGCCCGACGAAGTTGGGTTTAAAGTTAAAATGTTAAGGTAGTTATAATTTGATTATTGAATTTTGTATTTTTATTTCGATTATAAATAAAACAATAATGAAAAAAATATTTTTAACACTAATAGTAATAAGTCTCATTATGATTTCATGCACAAAAGAAAAGGTTGATCTTATTATTCACAACGCGAAAGTATATACAGTAAATAATGATTTCTTAATTGCTGAGAGTTTTGCTGTTCGTGATGGCAAATTTCTGGAAATTGGCAATTCAAATGATATATTGAAAAAATATAACTCCGATCAGGTTATTGATTTGCAAGGGAAGTATGTTTATCCGGGACTAATAGATGCTCATTGTCATTTTTATGGCTATTGTCTTTCATTACTTCAAGCAGATTTGCGAAGCACAAAATCTTTTGATGAAATTGTTGATATTATCAAAGAGCACGATACAAAATACAATTCGGAATGGGTTCTTGGACGCAGCTGGGATCAAAACGACTGGGATATCAAGGAATTTCCCACCAAAGAAAAGTTAGATATGGCTTTTCCAGATAAACCTGTTTATTTACGTCGAGTTGATGGACATGCTGCAGTTGTTAACTCAAAAGCACTTAGTTTGGCTGGTATTACATCAAAAACAAAAATTGATGGTGGTAAAATAATTCTTCAAAATGGACAACCAACTGGCGTTTTGATTGATAATGCAATGAATCTGGTTGAGAAATTTATCCCCGAAGTTTATACAGAATCAGTTATTAAAGCATTGGAACAGGGTGAACAAAATTGTTTTGCTGCGGGCTTAACATCAGTAGGCGATGCAGGATTGACTAAGAAAGAAGTATTACTTATCGATTCGCTTCAAAAAAACAATAAAATGCACATGCGAATTAATGCTATGCTAACTCCAACCGACGAAACACTTGACTACTTTATTAAAAACGGAATATATAAAACTGATTATTTGAATGTTCGATCTATTAAACTTTATGCCGATGGTGCTTTGGGTTCGCGTGGAGCAGCATTAATAGAGCCATATTCTGACGATCCGGGGAATGATGGCCTGATAGTTGAACCAATCGAAGTTTATCACAGGATATGTAAACTGGCTTATGAAAATAATTACCAGGTTTGTACACATGCAATTGGTGATTCGGCAAACAGATTAATACTCGATATTTATGCACAATATTTAAAGGGAAAAAATGACCGACGATGGAGAATTGAACATGCACAAATTGTTCACCCTGATGATTTACATAAATTTGGTGATTATAGCATTGTTCCATCTATTCAAGCCACACATTGCACCTCAGATATGTATTGGACTGGTCAAAGATTGGGAGAGAAGCGAATAAAATATGCATATACATATAAGGAATTGTTAGATCAGAATGGATGGATTCCTAATGGGACAGATTTTCCAGTAGAACGCATTGAACCCCTATTGACTTTTTATGCTTCTGTAGCTCGTAAAGACATTGAAGGCTATCCTGAAAATGGATTTCAGATTGATAATGCTTTAACTCGCGAAGAAACACTTAAGTCTATGACAATATGGGCAGCAAAAACAGCTTTTGAAGAAAATGAAAAAGGGAGCATTGAACCAACAAAGCTTGCCGATTTTATTGTTTTGGAAAAAGATATTATGGAAATACCAGAATCTGAGATTCTATCAGTAAAAATAATAGAAACCTATAGTTCAGGTACTACTACCTTGAATATAAAATAACCTGATTATGATTAAAAAGATATTAACAGCGGAACCTGTAATTGAAGGAGCAGGGGTAAAGCTAAAACGTGTTTTTGGATTTTACGAAAAAGGAGAACTCGACCCATTTTTATTGCTCGATCATTTTGGATCACCGCGACCCGAAGATTATATGCAAGGTTTTCCATGGCACCCGCATCGTGGAATGGAAACTGTAACCTATATGCTTGAAGGATCAGTTGAGCATGGTGATAGTTTAGGTAATAAAGGGATAATTAATAATGGGGATGTTCAATGGATGACTGCCGGAAGTGGAATTATTCATCAGGAAATGCCGTTGAAATATAATGGCGAAATGCAAGGTTTTCAGCTTTGGGTAAATCTACCTAAAAAATTGAAAATGACTGCACCAAAGTACCGCGATATAACTGCTGATCAAATTCCTTTAATTACTATAAATGAGAATGCTAATATAAAAGTTATATCGGGGAATTATAAAAATACAAAAGGAGCTGTTACAGATTTAGGTATAGATATTATATTTCTTGATGTAAATATTCTTAATAGTGATTCTTTTACTTATCATGATAACCCTGAATATACTTTATTTGCTTATGTATATGATGGTGAAGCACAATTTGACGAAACCAAGCAAATAATTAAGAAGAATCAGTTGGTTCTTTTTGAACCTGGAAATGAATTAGTAGTAACAGCAAATAAATCAGTTAAGTTCCTTTTAATTGGGGGTAAATCTTTAAATGACCCAATTGCCTGGCAGGGACCAATTGTAATGAATACCCCGGAAGAACTTCATCTGGCTTTCGAAGAATTTAGAAATGGTACATTTATAAAGTAGAATATTGATTAAACAGCCATATTAATATGGCTGTTTTTTAATAGTTATGTTTCTTAATAAAATTCTCCAAATATCTTGATTTAACTTGTTTACTGGCCATTACTTGCTTAAAAGGTGGTAACTTAAGAATAACACCTAATACTGCAGCCATTGCACGATGATTCCATAAAACCTGATTGTCAAAAAGGAGATTTTGAAATTTTCCTCGTTCTATAGCCATTACCACTGCTTTATGAGTTCCGTTTAATGGGGTTAAAACTCGTTCAGATCTTGATTTTAGAAATATGCCATTTCTATTGCAAACACGAACACAAATTCCACACCCCAAACATAAATTCTCAGCGATCACTGCAAGTTTTTGATTTGTGTTTTCATCAAATTCTATGCATATAGCATTTACCGGACATTTTATTGCGCATAAACTACACCCATTGCAGGTTTTAGAATCAATTTCGGGAATAAAGTTGCTTGTATGTATTGGATTTAATATGGCAAATCGTTTGGCAGCTAATAGTGCTTCACAGCAACATCCACAACAGTTGCAGATAAAGCTTACATCTTCTCTGACATTTTCTCCAAACTGAACCAGATTATAATCGTAGGCTTTATTTAATAAATCAAGACATTCATTTTTATCAATTGTTCTCGCATGTCCATGCCTGGTTAATGATTTGGCAACATTATTAAATGTCATACAAATATCCATTGGGGCATTGCAGGCTTTTCCTATATGTTCCATCTTGTGTCGGCAATAACACATTCCTACACCTATATGACTAGCAGTATTAATTATTTCAGAGGCTCTTTCATAATCCAAAACATGAATTGCATTATCATTTGATAAAACAGATTCGTTCACAAATACTCTTCCTAACCGTGTTTCTCCCAATGTGAATAGGCTTTTAATAAAATCTTCTTCAACATTCATATACTCATAAAAAAGCTCACTCAATACTTTTTGGTCAATATCTTGTCTGACGCGCATCAGAGAAAATTCAAAGAATCCAGCCATAGGAGGAGGGAGTACATATTGCATTTCTCCATTTTGTTCAATATCCAACAGAATAGCACGACTGGCTAGATTGTCAAGAATATTTTGTGTCGCTGTTAGATTTAGTTTCCAGATTTTACTTGCCTTTTGAACATTAAAAGGTTTTATAGGAAGAAGAGCAACCAATTCTGCTTCCTTTTCGCTAAAAAGCATTTTCAGGATTTTAAAAAGTAATTCCGAAGGGGTTGCCCCTTGAGGAAACCTATTTAACCTGTAAGAAAGTTTTTGATATGATGATTTTAGAGTGTGATGTGCCATTTAGGTCTAATTTAGAAACTCAATATACAAATTTTATTTTTATTGTATTTTAATTCCATGCACATATTAAAATATATTCACCCAATTTTATACTTTTGCAAATCACTTTTTTAGGGTAATTATTATGGGATTCAAAGAGGAAATTTTGCGCAGAAGGACATTTGGAATTATTAGTCACCCCGACGCAGGGAAAACAACACTTACCGAGAAATTATTATTATTTGGTGGAGCCATTCATATTGCTGGAGCTGTAAAAAGCAATAAAATAAAGAAAACAGCAACATCCGATTTTATGGAGATTGAGCGCCAGCGTGGAATTTCTGTTGCTACATCGGTAATGGCATTCGAGTATAAAGATCGAAAAATAAATATCCTAGATACTCCTGGGCACCAGGATTTTGCCGAAGATACATTTCGTACTCTAACTGCTGTTGATAGTGTTATTATTGTTATTGATTCGGCCAAAGGAGTTGAACCACAAACACGCAAATTAATGGAAATTTGTCGAATGCGACACACACCTGTTATGGTTTTTATTAATAAGCTCGATCGTAATGGTAAAAATCCATTTGAACTACTTGATGAAATTGAAAAAGAACTTAAAATAAGTGTTCGCCCTTTAAGTTGGCCAATAAGCAATGGTAGTACTTTTAAAGGCGTTTATAATATTTATGAAGAAAAACTTAACTTATTTCGTGGAGAATCGAAACAGACTATAGAAGAATTTATTGAGTTTAAAGATATTCAAAGCCCGGAACTTGAAAATTATATTGGAGAAAAATACTCAACCATTTTGCGTGAAGAATTGGAACTTATTACAGAAGTTTACCCAGAATTTGAAATTGAATCATATCTGCAAGGACATTTAGCTCCTGTATTTTTTGGTAGTGCTTTAAATAACTTTGGTGTTCAGGAATTATTGGATTGTTTTATAGAGATAGCTCCGCATCCAAGAAGTGTTACAGCAGAAGAAAGAGTTGTTGATCCGTTTGAGAAAAAGTTTTCAGGATTTGTATTTAAAATTCATGCTAATATGGATCCGAACCATCGCGACAGAATTGCTTTTGTGAAAATATGTTCAGGCACATTTTTGCGTAATACTAATTACCTACATGTGCGTGCTGGTAAAAATATGAAGTTTGCTACACCTACTGCTTTTATGGCCGATAAGAAATCGATTATTGATGAAGCTTTTCCTGGTGATATAGTTGGTATTCACGATACAGGGAATTTCAAAATAGGCGATACCCTTACTGAAGGAGAAAATATACATTATAAAGGATTACCAAGTTTTTCTCCAGAAATGTTTCGATATGTAGAAAATGCTGATCCGATGAAATACAAGCAACTTGCAAAAGGATTAGATCAACTAATGGACGAAGGTGTTGCCCAGTTATTTACTAATAAGTTTAACGGACGAAAAATTATAGGAACAGTTGGCCAACTTCAGTTTGATGTAATTCAATTTCGTTTAGAACACGAATATGGAGCAAAATGCCGCTATGAATCTATACATTTATACAAAGCTTGTTGGATGGAAAGTACCGACAAGGCACAGTTAGATGATTTTCGTAAAAGAAAATACAATGCTATTGCTGATGATAAATATGGTCGTGAAGTATTTTTGGCCGAATCATCATACGCCTTGCAAATGGCGCAGGAAAAATTTGATAAAATAAAATTCCATTTTACTTCCGAATTTTAATTGCCAATTAAACCTTTATACTATTCAATAGTCTCTATTGTGAAGTTTTCTGAATAGAATCTATTGTGAAAATGTAATTCATTTATTAACAGTATGTTATTTTTTTTCGCATATTGATAAACAATAAAAAAAGAATTTCGTATAAAGGTATTATTATCACTAAATGAATTAACTTTGCTTTGTATAAATGTTATAGATTCTTAATAATAATATTTAAAATAGTAAAATAAAAATAAGTTTAAGTCAATAGCATTTCTAAAGGGGGAAAGTATAATCATTATGTTAAGAACAAATAACAAAGTTTTTCGAAACTATTATTCACGAATAATTAAATTCTCTATTATTATTCTTTTGGTATTAATGTGTTTACCAAAAGCATATTCATTCGATTTAAATAATAATAGATTAGGTATTACCTTTGTTCCTTTAGTAAGTAAATGCTACCTTTTTGATAATTCATTCCACGAAGATTATAATTTTGAAGGTCAATCAGGATATATGCTTGGATTTAAATATCTGAGAATTATAAATGATAAAATTCGAATTGAGACTGGACTGCATTATTCTGAATTATATATTTATTTAGGTGAAGATGTTAAATTAGATAATTTTTATCAATCCAGAAGAGAACAGCGTAATATAATTTCATTTCCAATAGCAGTGGAGAGAGGTTTCAAATACGATTTTTTTATTACTGCCGGTGCTCAAATTGATTTTGAATTAAATACATGGACTAAACTAAAAATGGATGATCAGAAAGGTATAGGTTTGTTATTCAGCATAGGAAAGACTTTCCATATTTCAGAAAATGTATATTTCTCAGTAGCTCCAAATATAAAAATGCATTCAGTTATTCCATTTGATAGAGAAAGCAACCACCAGAGGTTATTTGACTATGGTATTAAGTTAGATATTACCTACGGATTTTTAAGATAAGTTTATATAAAACAAACTAAAAAAAAGAAAAATGAGAAAAAGCTTTGTTTTTATTTCAATTATTGCGTTAAATATTTTATTCGTATTTAATTCATTTGCACAAGGAGAAATAACATGTAAGGTGCTAAAGTCTGAAATTGCTAAATCATATACAGGTGAGTGCAAAAAAGGGTATGCTCATGGCAAAGGAATAGCAAAAGGTATTGATGAATATGATGGTTATTTTAAAAAGGGAATTCCTCATGGTCTTGGTAAATATACATGGCATAATGGCGATGTTTACGAAGGTAATTTTAAAAATGGCTTACAATCTGGTTATGGGAAATATACCTGGGCCAATGGAGATGTTTATGAGGGTGCATGGTTATTAGGAGTAAAGAATGGTAACGGAAAAATTGTCACTAGTAAAGGTATAACTCAAACTGGAAAATGGTATAAAGATATATATACTGGTGATGCACAGGCAACAGAAGCACCTTATAAGATACTTAGTAAAAGGAATGTTAGAACTATTAGAATTTCTGAAAAAACAAACTCTGCAACAAATAATATTGAAATAGTTTTTAAAAGAGAAGGAAGAACTTATCATGAAATGGAAAATTTGTCATTAATAGGTAGTTCTGGTACTATAATTAATTCATCATCTTATACAGCTTACGAATCATTTATTGCTCCTTTTAAGGGCAAAATAATGTTTACAGCTCCAGATGATTTTTACAGATCTACTTACCAGTGTGAGTTTACATTCGAAATTACAAAACAAGGATCGTGGCTAATTGAAATAGTATTTTAATGGCCTAACATTAAAAAGAAAATGCATCAAAAAGCCAGAGATTTTTTTCTTTGGCTTTTTGCATTATATAAATTTATTACTCGTATTACGAGCAATAACAGCGCACGTTAAATATTTAGTTAAACTTTTCTTGTATTGGTTTTAAATTAAATATGACCAATTGATCATTTCTGTTTAATTAAAAAAGAAAAATACTATTAAACCTTTTAAAGACCTTAAAGTCTTTAATTAGTAATTATAAATATCGATAAAGTGAAGAAGGTACTAATTTATTGGGCATTTTTACAAATAGTAACGTTAAATGTTTATTCTCAAGCAAATAACAAGAAAATTATTTCTGCTATCAAGATTACAGATCATATAAAGATTGATGGTGTATTAGATGATAATAGTTGGAGTAATGCAGTAATTGCAAAAGATTTTATTCAACACGAACCATTTAATGGGACGCTTCCAACTCATCCATCCGAAATTAAGATAGTATATGATAATTATGCAATATATATTGGTGCAATATTATATGATTCATCTCCAGATTCAATTCTGCGCGAACTCTCATTACGAGACAAGTTTGATGATGCGAATGCTGATTTATTTGCCATATTGATCAATCCTTTTGATGATGGGATAAACGGATTTGAGTTTATGGTATCTGCCGCAGGTGTTCAGTCAGATGGTAAACACACCGGTGGTGATGGTGATCCCAGTTGGGATGGAGTTTGGGAAAGTGCAGCAAAACTAACTGATAAAGGTTGGGTGGCAGAAATGAAAATTCCATATTCTGCACTTCGCTTTCCGGATAAAAATATTCAAACCTGGGGTATAAATTTCTTCAGAAATGTAAGACGCTATCGTGAATGGAGTTCGTGGAATTTTGTTGATAACAATGCGCAGGAAATAATTAGTCAATCTGGACAACTTACTGACATACGTGAAATTGAGCCACCATTGCGTCTTTCAGTTACTCCATATGTATCAGCCTACTTAGAAAATAATGCCGATGGAGAATGGGGGAATAACTTTAATGCCGGTATGGATTTAAAATGGGGTATAAATCAGAGTTTTACTCTCGATATGATTCTTATTCCTGATTTTGGACAAGTGAAATCTGATGATCAGGTTCTAAATCTTTCTCCATATGAAATAATGTACAATGAAAATCGTGCATTTTTTACTGAAGGTACCGAATTATTTAATAAAGCAGGTATTTTCTATTCGCGCAGAATAGGATCAAAACCAAAGTTCATATCAGAACTTAATTATAATATTGATTCTACAGAGATTGTTATTGAAAATCCAATAGAGACTAAATTAATAAATGCTACAAAGATATCGGGTCGTACAAATAGCGGACTAGGAATAGGTTTTTTTAATGCAATGACTGGCGCAGTTGAAGCTATTGTTAAAGATACTATTACCGGTAGTAAAAGAAATTATCAGACACAAGGTTTTTCAAATTATAATATGATTGTACTTGATCAAAGTTTGAAAAATAATTCTTATGTAAGTTTTGTAAATACGAATGTTATATACGATAATCATAATTATTCAGCTAATGTTACCGGAACAGAATTTCTTTTACGAAACAAGGAAAATACATATCAGGTTTTAACAAAAGGAACCTTGAGCCAAATTTATACCGATTCAAATACATTCGGACATGCATATTTTTTACAGTTTTCAAAAATTAAAGGACAGTTTTTATTTGAGTTAAACCACAACACCGAATCGGATACCTATGATCCAAATGATTTTGGTTTTTTGCAAAGTAATAATGAATCTAGTTGGAGTACAGAAATTGAATATAACATTAACAAACCATTTTGGAAAGTTCTAAACTGGAAAAACGAACTTGAAATAGTTTATAAAAGCTTATATCAACCAAGAAAATTTACTGATTTTGTTATTAACCTTTCAACCCATACAACTTTTGCTAAAAGATATATAAGTACACGCCTTGAAATGGGGCTATACCCATTTGAAAATCATGATTATCGTGAACCAAGGGTTAATGGTTTTGAATGGATGTTTAAACGACCAAGATATGGTTTTTTAGAAGGTATGATATCAACAGATTATAGAAAAATGTTTGCTGTTGATTTTATGCCAGGAGCATGGAAAGCTTTTGATTATGATAGATATGGATATTGGTTCTATTTAAGTCCTCGGGTAAGAATTAATGATAAATGGCAAATAATTTACTCGCTTAATCTAAATAATGATTTTAATTCATTCGGGCATGTTGATCACTATGATGTTTCAGAAAACAATGCAGCTATTTTCTTCGGAAAAAGAGATCAATTAACAATATCGAATACTTTAAATACAGGATTTATTTTTAACAATAAATCATCGCTGAGCTTAAGAGTTCGTCATTACTGGAGTAGAGTTGAATACGATGATTATTACCAGTTACTTAAGAGTGGGTACTTATCAAAACCTATTGATTATGATACATATGGTAACGATTTTGATGCAAACTACAATGCCTTTACCATTGATTTACAGTATTTATGGCGTTTTGCTCCAGGTAGCGAATTGTCGATAGTATGGAAAAATGCAATAAATACGCATAGTAACAGTATTGTAAATAATTTCTGGGAGAATTTTGATAACACTATCAATGCTGATCAAATTAATAGTATTTCGTTTAAACTATTATATTATTTAGATTATCAGTATTTAAAAAGAAAGTAGGATTGGATTACTCTTTATTCCAGGTTTCAAGGTTTTCGGAAATAAAATCAATAATTTTTTTTTGTTGTTCTTTTCCGGAGCCCTCAATGGATATAGGTTCTCCAAATTTGATATGAATTTTATTTTTACGATTAATTTTCCCAAAATCTTTCATTATTTTACCGTTACCCCAAAAATCAGTTTTAAGTGCTATAGGGAATATTTTAACTCCTGCCATAGAAGCTAATTTTACCCCAAGAGAATTAAATTCTTCAGGTTTAAAGATATCGCGTCGTCCACCTTGAGGAAATATCACAACTGAGGTATTGTTCTTTAAAAATTCTTTTCCCTGATTCAATACAGATATTAAATCTTCTCTTGAGTTAGTTCTTCCTACGGTTATCGGATTACGCGCTCGCATAATAACACCAAATAAAAAATGACGAGCTAAACTTTCTTTTACTACAAAAGTAACCTCCATAAACGGAGCAATTAGTGCCGGAAAAATCATCGATTCCATGGCACTCATATGGTTACTGACAATTACTACAGGCTCTTTAATGCTTTTTAAATTATTTATTCCTTCAATTTCGAACTGCCCTCCACAATCCTCAATAAGCTTTATAACTTTGTATGAAGATAAAGCCCAGTTTGCTCTATTGTACTGACCTTTTTTAGCAACTTTTCTATTACGAAAGAGTATTTGCAAATATTTTATAACAAAATACAATTTTGTATTTAACGAAAGTTTATCAAGTAAGCATCTTGAATTTTCTTTAGTAAGATATATATCTTCAGCAAAAAGGTTTTTTTTTATTCTATCCATACATTTAAAATTATGTAAATATAAAGCATAGTATTTAAAATAAAAAAAGCCCCAATTGAAGTAGGGGCTTTCAAAAAAAATACGTGAATTATTTTACAATACTAAGTATTTGAGTTGTGTAATACTATTGTTACTTACTTTAACATAGTATAAACCATTCTTTAGATTTGCAACTTGATAGGCGAACCCCACAATAAATAGCAAGATTACTAAAATACTAATATCGAATTTACTGATTAATGATAATAATAAATTGATTAACTATATATTAGGCTATTGAAAAAAAATGTAAAACTGTTAAGTCCCTTTATTTATTAAATTAAAAAATTGGCAAAAATGTTTTGAATAGTTTTATAATTAAAAAAAAGGACTAGTTTTAGTCATCTATTAAAAAATTAAATATTTATAAAAAATGAGAAAAATTACTTTACTATTTGTTGCAACTTTAGTTAGTTTCAATATTCTTTCACAAACAAATTTTGAACCCGGTTATATTATTGACTTGTCAGGAAACAAAACTGATGGGTTTATTAATTATAAGAATTGGGATATTAATCCTGAAAAGATCGAGTTTAAAGCATCCGAAAATGGAAATGTTAATGAGTATACACCTCTTGAAATAAAAGAGTTTTTTGTATCCAATGATTTGTATGTAGGTACAAGCGTTGAAATTGATTTATCATCAACTAAAACGGAAGAATTGACTTATAATGCAAATCCAGAACTTGTTAACCAAAATGTGTTTTTACAAATATTATACAAAGGAGATAAAGAATTATTGTATTTACGTGATGAGAATAGAAAAGAACATTTCTTTATAAAAAACGATAAAGGTGAATACGTTTATTTGTTATATAGAAAGTACTTAAAAGATGTAAATATATCGCAACAAACACAAGAAGTTGTATCGAAAAATGAAAAATACAAGGGAACACTTATTATATATATGAATGATTGTTCTGAAATTAGATCTAAAATCAATAGCTTAAAATATAGCAAAGAAGGCTTTTTTAAGTTGTTTAAAGCGTATTCAAAATGTTCGGAAAATAAATTTGAATATGTAAAGGAAATGGAATCAGTTATAGTTGAGTTTGGAGTAAAAGCAGGAGCAACTATGACAAATTTGTATTTTAATACTGCTTTAACCAGTGCTGGTTCTTACCACCCTATGACTGTACTAGATGACAAAACCTCGTATGATTATGCTTTTGGTATTTCTGCTGATTTTCTTATTCCAAGAAACTTTTATCGTTTTTCTGTTTACAGTGAACTATTATATTCTCAGTATTATGCCGAAGGAAATCGTCGAAGAGATATGTTCACAAGAGAATATATCGAATTTGGTCCAAAATTTCTTGGATTAAATCTCATGTTGAAATATAAATACCCAATTGGAAAAAGCTTTTTATTTGGTAACATTGGTTTGTTGGGTGATTATTTAATTAGTAGTAAGGAAGAATATAGGATTGAAAGTGATAATTTTGAGACTATTTACTCTGATTTCCCTAAGGTTCAAAAATTTACTTATGGAGTTATTTTAGGAGGAGGATTAAAATATAAGAATTTTTCAGGTGAAGTAAGATATAGCTTTGATATTGGTCCAGGTATTATCGAAAATTATTATGTTAGTTCAGATATAAATCGTTTAAGTCTTTTAATTGGGTATACATTTTAAATGGAATAAAAGCACAATCCAATAAACTGTGTGAATGCAAATAGCAGTAAGGTTTAGCCTACTGCTATTTGTATTTTTTAGCTTGATATTGTATTTTTATTTATGGTCCAATCAAATTACTTTATTTTTCGACCTCGATTAAAATATCATCCTTCATAACATTATCTTCGGGTCCAAAATTTATGTTTTTTATTTTGCCAGTTATGCTCGAAATAATTTCATTTTGCATTTTCATGGCTTCAAGGATGAGTAAAGGATCTCCTGCTTTTATTTCCTGATTTTCTTCGACCAGAAACTCAACAATTTTACCTGGCATTGGGGCTTGTATTCGCTCAATTTTTGAAACAGGTACATTTTTATCGAGGTACTTTTTACGTTTATATGAGAATGGCGACTCAACAGAAATTGAATAAGTAACACCATTAACAGCTATCTCATATTGATTTTGGTTTTTATCAATTATTTCAACCTGGTATTTTTTGTTTTTCCATGTAATAAAAACAAAACCACTTTTGTCAGAGGTAATTTCTATAGGTTCTTTATCTTTCCCACTCTTAATTGTAAGATCCTTAGGATTAATAAATTCATATTTTTTCTTGCCCGAAGTACAAGCTATGAATTTTTGATTTTTGATTTTCGATTTTGAAAACATCATAACTAAAGATTTTAAATTACATTGATTTTAAACGTTTATTAAGCAACCAGGGAGTAATGATTTTACCTTTTTCGTAATCAACATACGTTTCGTTCTCCTTGTCAAGTTCTGCATTGTGGTTAATAGTAGCCCAGAATGCTGCAATTAGCTCTTCATCATCTTCTTGAAAATATAATTTTTTCATATCCTTTTCAATAAAAGATGTTGAAATGTCTCCGCTTATAAATTTAGGATTATTTAATACTGCTTTATGAAACGGAATGGTTGTTTTTATTCCTTTTATATATAGTTTATTTAATGCAGCGAGAGTATTCGTTATAGCTTTTTCGCGGGTTTCGCCAGTGCAAATTAATTTTGCCAGCATAGAATCAAAATAAGGTGTAACAATAGAACCATCGGTAACACCTGTATCGAATCGACAGGTTTTCCCTTTACTTACCTGAATTTTTTCAATAGTTCCGAGATAAGGGGAAAATCCAGATTGTACATCTTCAGCATTTATTCTGCATTCAATAGCCCATCCATTAAACTTGATTTCCTGCTGAGTCATTGTGAGTTTTTCGCCTTGTGCAATTTTTATTTGCCATTCAATTAAGTCTAAACCAGTAACCATTTCGGTAACAGGATGCTCAACCTGAATTCGTGTATTCATTTCCATAAAATAGTAATCACCAAACTCATCAAGCAAGAACTCAACTGTCCCGGCATTTCTATAATTCGAAGCCTTGGCAATTTGAATTGCCGAATTACCCATTTTTTCTCTCAGATCATCATTTAATGCACTTGATGGCGATTCTTCGATCAGTTTTTGATGTTTACGCTGAATTGAACATTCTCTTTCTCCAAGATGAATAATATTCCCATAATGATCGGCAAGAATTTGAAATTCAATGTGACGTGGATTTTTAACATATTTTTCCATAAACACAGATGAATCTGAAAATGCTTTTTCGGATTCGTTTTGAGCCATTTTAAACATTTTCTCAATCTGGTCAACTGATTCAACAATGCGCATACCGCGTCCACCGCCACCCGAGGCTGCTTTTAAAATTACAGGATAACCAATTTTTTCGGCCACTTGCTTTGCATGCTTCGGATTTTTAATATTTCCGTTGCTTCCTTCTAATAATGGAACATTGTTTCGCGAAGCTATTTGCTTTGCAATGGTTTTGTTTCCTAATTTATATATAGCATCAGGAGTAGGACCAATAAATATAATTTTTTCGTCGATACATTTCTGAGCAAAATATGGATTCTCAGCCAAATAGCCATAACCAGGATGAACAGCATCAATATTATATTCTTTAATTGAGTATATTAATCTGTCAATATCGAGAAATTCCGGAATATCACTAATGATTTCAGTAAAATCTATTATTTCATCCATAAATTGAAGATAATATGCCGATGGTTCTTTAAGTGTTTTTATTCCATACACCTTTATCCCCATTTTCTTCGCTGTTTCGGAAATCCGAATAGCTATTTCGCCTCTGTTTGCTATTAATATGGATTTGATTTTTTTCATAAATCAATTATTAAAATTGTTATAATAAACTATAATGGAATATTTGCATGCTTTCGTGCAGGTGGTTCAATATGCTTATTTTCGAGCGATTCGAAAGCTATTATCAGTTTTTTCCTAGTTTCTGATGGATCAATTACTTCATCGATATAACCTTTTTCATCAGCTATATAAGGATTTGCAATTTCCTGTCGGTACTTTGCTGCCAGTTCTTTTTTAAGTTGTTTTGGATTGTCTGATTTTGCTAATTCGCGACGGTATAAAATAGATACAGCACCTTCTGGTCCCATAACTGCAATTTCTGCAGAAGGCCATGCAAAATTATAATCACCTCCAAGGTTTTTGCTATTCATAACGCAGAATGCACCACCATATGATTTTCTAAGAATAACCGTAATTTTTGGAACACTTGCTTCGCTGTAAGCGAACAGTAATTTGGCTCCATGTTTAATTAAACCGTTATGTTCCTGATCGATACCGGGTAAAAATCCTGGTACATCTTCGAGAGTAAGCAATGGAATATTAAAAGCATCACAAAAACGAATAAAACGAGCACCCTTTAGCGAAGAGTTTATATCCAAAACGCCAGCAAGCACTTTAGGCTGATTTGCTACAATACCAATTGCTTTTCCATTAAGTCGAGCCAAACCAACAACTAGATTAGAGGCAAAATGTTCTGATACTTCAAAAAAGGTACCTTTATCAATTAAAAGATCTATAATAAGCTTAATATCATATGGTTTGTTTGTATCGTCGGGAACAATTGCACGAAGTTTTTCGTCAATACGGTCTTTTTTATCATTTGTCTCAACAAATGGTGGATTTTCAAGATTATTAGAAGGGAAAAAAGAAAGAAGTTTCTTAACAGCCAACAATGTATTTTCTTCGTCTTCATAAATAAAATGAGCAACACCGCTCTTTTTAGCATGAATATCTGCTCCGCCTAAATCTTCGAAACTTACTTCCTCATTTAATACTTCACGCACAACATCAGGACCGGTAACAAACATATAGCTTGTTTTCTTGGTCATAAATACAAAATCGGTTAGTGCAGGAGAGTAAACAGCGCCACCAGCAGCAGGTCCCAGTATAACCGATATTTGTGGAATAATCCCTGAAGACTGAACATTACGATGAAAAATACCAGCATATCCAGAAAGACTCGCAACGCCTTCCTGTATTCTTGCTCCGCCCGAATCTATTAATCCGATAATTGGTGCACCAACACGAAGAGCTAAATCCTGAACTTTCATTATTTTCCTGGCATGAACAGAACCAAGCGAACCTCCCATTACTGTAAAATCCTGAGAATATACATATACCAACCTGCCGTTAATACGGCCATAGCCAATTACAACGCCATCACCAAAAGCTTCGTCAATTTTACCAAATCCAGTATCGGGAGTTGCCGAGGTTACAAAAGCATCGAGTTCTTCGAAAGAGTTTTTATCAAAAAGAAGTGCTATTCGTTCGCGAGCATGCAATTTACCTTTATCATGCTGTTTTTTTACTTTGTCGGGGCCATTTTGAGTTTTAAGTCGTTCAACCCTGCTTTGAAAATTTTTAAAGATTTTGCCGTTTATATCCATAGTAAACTTTTAAGTTCCTTAATTAACAGTAAAATAGTATGTTATTTAACATATTTTGTTTTTTTTACATATTTTTACTTTTTTGCTATTTTTTTAATGTGATGATTTTTAGTGATTTAAGTTAAGGTGAATATATCTAATAGACTTCCTATATATTTAAATAATTAGGCATGTAAATATATAAAATTTCTATTACCAACAAATTTATTTAGCATAATATTAACTAACACCTAATAGTTTGAATTGTTCATAATATACCTGTAAGTTGTTGAAATAGAATAATTTTAATTTAACCATGTGACTTGCAAACAGGTCTGTTAAACGTACATATTAATGTTGTTCGTAATTGACTTAGTACTTATTCCTTTTGAATAATTAGACTATTTTTCTAACTTAACATCAATTTTAAAATTTAAAAAATGAAAAATCTAATTCTAATTGTAAGCTTTCTTTTTCTATTCTTAAATAAAATTGATAGTCAGGACTTTGCTTATAAAGAGAAAAAGGAGCTTAAAGGTTATCCTGAATATATTCTAGATGTTAAGTTTTCTCCATTTAGAAATTATTTTGCACTTACAATAGGTAATAATACACTAGAGATATATAATAAAGACTGGAAAAAGGTGTTCGATCATCAGGGAAATCCAAAATCAGTGGGAGGCTATATTGCTTTTTCACCCGATGAGAAATATCTTGCTTATGCCAAATATAAAAGTGATAATGATATTGCTATTATTCGTCTTGAGGATAAAAAGGTTATTCAAATACTTAACGGTCATGCACAAAACATAAATAAAGTAGAATTTAGTCACAATGGAAAATATTTAGCCAGCTCATCTCACGATAAATCGGTTTGTATCTGGAAATGGAATAACGACCAGATGGAATTAAATCAAAAGTTTGTATTTTCCGATGGTGCAATGGGAGTGAGTTTTAGTTATAATGATGAATATATTATTGCAGGGGGCTATGATAAAAAAATAGTTGTATTTCAATTAATAAATAGCATATATCAACCAATCGATACAGTGCTAAACCTAAAATATTGGATTTATGATGTTTCTTTTCATCCGTGGAAAAACGAATTTGTTGCATCTTCTCAATATGATATCAAAAGATATAAATTAAATAAATCAAAATTTAATCTTACAGATAGTTTAATAATAAGAGTGAATAATAAACTAAGCTATAATTCTACTGGTGACTACCTGGTTTTTGGAACAAATAATGATGTAAGCATTGTAAAGATGACCAATGTTGAAATGATTGAATATGAGCATATTTACAGACATTCTGAACATGTTTTTGGTGGTAGTTTTAGTGATGACGGGATTTTTCTAACAACATTCAGCTCCGATAAATCATGCATTATTTGGGAATTGTCAGGTATTGAACCTTCACGAAAATCAATTATTATTGATTACATGGAAGGAGAGTTAACCACGGCTCAGAAAATCATTTTAACCTCTGATGTAATTGAGAATATTCTTAATAAGCTAGATAAGAGATTGACTGCTCCAAGAGATGAGTTTGAAACCAGCACACAATATACAGATCGAAGAGATAAATTAAAATCAGAGGTACTTGCTCAATTACAGAGTTTTACTGAAAAATATTACAAGGTGAAATTAAAAGCTGGTAATAAAATAACAATTCCGCTTGAGCGAATAATAGGATATAATGCAGATATTAATGTATATAAAATTCGATTTATGGAAACAGATGCAGGAGTGAATATTCCTGTTATTGATGCAAAGCAGTTTAAGGATAATTGGAAAGATGCTTATATTGAAGCCGATAAAAATATAAGTAAAGATGGTATATCTTTTGAATATTCAAATTTTCAATTAGTACATCCATTAAATAAAAAGTTATATACCGTTAATCCAGTTGAGAATCCGTTTCATATTACTAAAAAAACCCGAAATGCTCAAGTTGAAAAAGGTAGGGCTGATGAAATTAAAATAAATCTAGAGCAAAAAACAGATTCTGAGAAAACAGTTATTGTAACGAAAGCGTTACTATTTGCAACAAGTATTTACGATTCGTTTTCGGAGCTTGTTAATCCGGTTATTGATGCATCAACAATAGCGGAGGAATTAAAGGATAATTATTTCGTTGATGCTGAAATAATAATTAATCCAACATTAAGTCAAACTATAGAAAAGATCAGAGAATATGCTAAACTCAAATACAGTGCAACAGATAATTTGCTCATATTGTTTGCCGGACATGGGATTTACGATGATGTTTTTAAGGAAGGTTACGTAATTTCGCGTGATTCAAAATCGGATGATGTTGCCAAAACGTCGTATTTATCGCATTCGAACTTACGAACAATGATTAATAATATTCCATGTAATCATATTTTATTAGTTATGGATGTATGCTTTGGCGGTACTTTCGATCCAATTATTGCATCGAAGAGCCGTGCTGCAGATTTATACGCAGAAGTTACCAACGAAGAATTTATTCAGCGTAAACAAAAATACAAAACCCGCCTTTACCTCACTTCTGGTGGAAAAGAATATGTTCCTGATGGTAGACCCGGACATCATTCACCATTTGCGCGCAAATTTTTGGAAGCCTTGCGCAATTATGGAGGGCCCGATGGATTACTAACTATTAATGAGATTATTCAATTTATCGAGAAAGTTGAACCACAGCCACGTTTTGGGGAGTTTGGCGATAATGAACCTGGGAGCGATTTTCTGTTAATTGCTAAATAGAACTAGGTTTAAGGGTTTATTGGTAAAAAGGTATTAAGTATAGATATAAGATAGTACTTCTAATTAGTGACCAGAAACTAGTTTTCTACCAAAATAAGCTTCGTTGCTGAATTGCACCCTCATGTTCTAAAAGCCATTGTTTCTTAAGCAAACCACCTGCATAACCTGTTAATGAACCATCATTTCCAATAACTCTATGGCAAGGTATAATAATAGGTATTGGATTCTGTCCATTTGCAGTTCCAACAGCACGAACAGCATTTTCATCGCCTAATTGTCGGGCAAGTTCGATATATGAAATGGTTTTGCCATAAGGAATTTTACAAAGCTTATTCCATACTCTGCCCTGAAATTCAGTACCATCAGGGTTTATTGGTACAGTAAAAGATTTTCTTTCTCCTTTAAAATATTCATCAAGTTGCTTCATGCAGTCTTTAATCAGATTAGGAATTAAATCCATTTTAAAATACTCATCGACAAATGATATCTGAATTATATAAGCATCGTTGGCTACTATTTGTAAATTTCCTATGGGTGATTTAAAGTATGCTTCGAACATATTAACCTATTATTTTTTCAATTTGATTTATCGAAACACCTGTTTTCGCTGAAATCTGTTGTAAAGTAGTACCTGTAGTAAATAATCGTTGAATAAAAACTTCCAGTTTTTCACCAATTTCTACTAAATTACCATCTGGATCAAATATCCTTATGGTTTTCTGACCCCAGCTTTCTTCAATAATTTCATGAAGTATTTTAATGCTATGATTGCTGATATTATTTGCAACTTCTTCAATATCATCAGTTTCAAAGTAAATCTCAAATGCTTTGTTGCCTGCTTTCTTATTGTAAAAATTGTTATTTAAATGATGCCAGTCTGGAATTTGCCAAAGCGAGATACCACATTTTAAAGAAATATTATTACCAAAATCATTTTCAATTTCCTGTTTCAATATCTCACAATAAAAATCCTTGGATATATTTATATCCTTAACAAAAATGACCGATGAATGAAATTTTAGGTTCATAAAAATAAAGAAGCTAAATCAAAAGTATTCATTTTGTTCATTTTTCGACTCCCGATCCCGATAGCCATCGGGACGGGACAAAATAACAACAATTTAATAATCAATATGTCACACTAAGAATAGTCATTCTGAGAGATGTCACTCTGAGCCTGTCGAAGGATGTCGAAGTTTAGACAATACATTAGATGCTTTCAATACAGCCTCTTTTGTTTAATTTATTTTTAATTCTTTTTCGAGTATTGCTTTTATTTGATTGAATTTATCATCATCAAAACCAGTTTCTTCGAAAATAATTTTGCCTTCTCTATCTATAATAATATTTCGTGGAATATATTTAGTTGCAAATTTTGTATAGATTGCCTTATCAGGGTCTGAAATAATATCAAACGTATATTCCCATTTGGTTTTGAATGAATCCATCTCGGCAATTGTATGTCCGCGGCCAAAAACAAAAAACTCAAAATCTTCTATATTTTTATATTTATTCCAAATATCATCATGAATTACAGGCAATTCTTTTATGCAAATTGGGCAAGAAGTTGCAAAGAAATTCATAAATACTACTTTGCCTTTGAAATTAGAAATCAGAACAGTAACTTCATTTAGTATAAAACTGAACTCGGGTACATCTTGGCCAACTGATACTAATGTTGAATTTTTAACATCTTGATCAATGGCTTCCTTTTCTCTTTTTTCTTTTGTATTACAAGAATAAAGTACAAGAATAAATAGAGATAAATAAAACAATGAATTTTTCATATAAATATTTTTTAATAATTATTGAGTGAAATATACAAATTATTATTTATTCATGTTTAAAATTAGGTAGTTTATGGTAAAAAATGACCACTTAATATTTTTCCATAGCAAATGTTTAAACTTTCTTTTATAATTGTGATCTTATATTCAGAATTACTAATAAAAATCATGGTTATGATAAAAAACTACTTGCTAATTGCTAAAAGAGTACTTCTAAAGAAACCTGTATTTACAATTCTAAATATTGCTGGTTTGGCAATTGGAATAGCTGCTGGTGCACTTGTATTTCATTACATCTCATTTGAAGAGAGTTTCGATAAATACCATGCAAACAGTAAAAATGTTTATAGGTTGACGTATGGGAGAATGGGACAGGATGGTAGTAATGTAGAGTTTGCATCTGCCTGCCCAGTTATTGGTCCATTATTGAAAGAGAATTTTCCTGAAATAACTGAAATTGCAAGAATGTCGAGCCGAGAAGCAAATATCTCTTTTGAAGAAAATAAATTTACTGAGAAGAAAATCTATTATGCAGAACAAGAGATTTTTAAAATTTTTTCTTTTAAAATAATAGAAGGATCTGTTGAAGGTTCATTAAATCAACCAAATAATATTGTTATTAGCAAAAGCATATCAAATAAGTATTTTGGAAATACAAATCCAATTGGTAAAAGATTAAAGTTAAATATGAAAGATGATTTACAGGTTGTTGCTGTTTTCGACGACTTTCCTGCTAACTCGCATCTAAGACCAGAAATTATAGTTTCTTTTATTAATTTATCTTATTGGCGAGGACCCGATTACTTGCAATCGTGGGGACATACAGGTGCTTTTACATATTTGATATTAAAACCAGAAGCAAAACCAAGGGACCTTGAAAAGCAATTTATCGAGTTTACCAAAACACAGATTGGCGAAATGTTGGATTATTATAAAATGGTATTTTATTTTAATCTTCAAAATATAGAAGATGTTCACCTAAAATCTCATTTATTGCAGGAACAGGAATCACCTGGAGATGAAAAGGTGGTTGATTTTCTTTATATTATTGGATTTTTTATCCTGATAATAGCATGGGTTAATTATATTAATTTAACCACTTCACGATCAATGGAACGTGCACGAGAAGTAGGTGTTCGTAAAGTTGTTGGTGCATTGAAACACAATCTGGTAAAACAGTTTTATACCGAATCTATTCTAATAAACTTTGTAGGATTAATGATTGCATTGGGATTAATGGAGGTACTTAAACCCGGATTTTGCAGTCTAACTGGTATTCCATCAGATTATAAGTTTTGGAGCCAGTCATGGTTTATTTTATTTGTTATTGGTACCTATATTTTTGGAACATTTATCACCGGAATGTATCCCGTATTTGCATTAACATCATTTAAACCAGTACAAGTTCTTAAAGGAAAACTTATTGAGGCTACTCGTGGATTTAATTTAAGAAAAGCACTTGTTGTTTTTCAGCTGGCAATTTCCATTATATTAATTACAGGAACTTTCGCTGTTTTCAGTCAAATGAAATTCTTAAAGAATAAAAATCTTGGTTTTAATATTGAGCAAACACTTGTAATAAATTACCCTAAAGCGATTGATTCAACATTTGTTATGAGGCAACGAACATTTAAGGAGGAAGTGTCAAGTTTTGCAGGAGTTAAAAGTGTTGCCTATTCGTCGGAGGTGCCTGGACGAAAAATATATTGGGATAATGGAGCCATTTATAAAGTTGGTAACGATCCCACTTCGGGGAAAAATTTTATGATAATGGGAGTTGATGATAAGTTTTTTTCTCAATATGAAATGAAATTTGTGTTAGGTAGAAATTTTTCTAACGATTTTCCTACAGATAAACAAGCAGTAATTTTAAATGAAAAAGCAGTACAATGGTTAGAGTTTTCAAGCCCAAAGGAAGCTCTAAATAATCAGATAAATTATTGGGATAATATTTATACAGTTATAGGTATAATAAAAGATTATCATCATGAATCTCCAAAAGCACTTTTCGAGCCACAGATTTTTCGTTTTTTGCCTGATGATACCCGAGGTTGCTTTTCCATAAAACTTTCATCTGAATCAATTAGTACTGATGTAAAATTTATAGAGAATAAATGGAATCAGCTTTTTCCGGGCAATCCATTTAACTATTTTTTTCTTGATGTATATTATAATGAGCAGTTTAAAGCAGATCAAAAGTTTGGCAATGTTTTTGGAATTTTTGCTTTTATGGCAGTTTTTATTACATGTTTAGGTTTATTTGGATTGTCGCTATATAGTGCTAACCTTAAAAGAAAAGAAATAGGTATTCGAAAGGTAATGGGAGCAAAGGTCTCGAATATTCTAATTCAATTCTATAAGGAATATTTATACCTTATTATTATTGCACTATTCTTCTCAATCCCTTTACTTATTTGGGGAATTAATTATTGGCTAAATAATTTTTCTTTAAAAATGACAATCACAGTTTGGTTATTCATTTTACCGGTGTTTGTTGTAATACTTATTACAATTTTATCAATAAGTGCACAAACAATAAGGGCTGCAAGATTAAACCCGGTTGATACTCTCAAGTACGAATAAAAATAATAAATTGAAAAGTAGATGCTGATATTGGTTTATCAGCATTTTTTTTGCGATCTTGAAGAAAAATTAAAAGCATTGGATAAATATCTGAATTTAATTAAGTTTATTTCGCAATATGTTGATTTTAATGAAGATGATCTAAAATCAATATATACAAAAGTTAAGCTGATTCAACTTAAGAAAAATCAAATTTTTATTAATGAAGGTGATATTGCTGATAAAATAGCATTTACAAACAATGGCTATTTGCGTATTTATTATAATTTTGATGGTGAAGAAATTACCCGCGATATAACTCCATTGCACTCATTTGCAACGGCTTTGCCGAGCTTTATAACCCAAAAACCATCGTTCGAAGTTATTTCTGCAATTACCGATTGTGAGCTTATAACTATTCATCGTGATGATCTCGAATTTTTATACTTAAATTATCCGAAGTGGGAACGATTAGGCAGAAGAATAATAGAAGATATGTTTGTTGAATCGCAGCGACGTATATATTCTTTTATTACAGAAACAGCCGAAACACGATATAAAAAACTTTTAAAGCAATATCCCGAAATGATTCATGATGTTCCTTTAAAATATATTGCCGATTTCTTAGGAATTAAATTACAATCATTGAGTAGATTACGAAAAACTATAGATTGGTAAACGAGTGCTATTATTTAACAATTGTTAAATGGTTTTGCTTTTATTTTTCGGAAATTTGAATAAATATCATTTAACAACATCTGTATTATGAAACGATTATTTGACGAACCAATTGAAAACCATTATGATGTAATTGTAATTGGGGGTGGAATCACAGGTGTGTGTGTTGCTTACGAAGCAGCTACACGCGGACTAAAGGTTGCATTATTTGAAAAGGGAGATTATGGCCAGGCAACTTCCGCTGCAACATCAAAGCTAATACATGGTGGACTTCGTTATTTAAAAAACTTCGAATATGGATTGGTGCGAGAATCATTAACAGAACGAAAAGTCTGGGAAAACATAGCTCCGAATTTTGTTTATCCAATTCCATTTATGGTGCCTACCTATAGTAACCTGCGGAATAATAAAGTTGTATTATTTATAGGTATGGTTTTATATGATTTGCTTTCGCTCGACAAAGCATGGACCTGGGATAAATCAAAAAAGTTGCCACTTCATAAAACAATTGGTGCAAGCCAAACACTAAAATTAGAAACTTGTGTTCCTAATAAAAACCTTACGGGTTCTAGTATTTATTATGATTGTCAGAACATCAATCCTGAAAGGTTAACACTTGGCGTTTTAAAATCAGCCATGGCACTCGGAGCAAAATCCGCCAATTATGCAAAAGTAAAATCGTTTGCTGTTAAAAGTAATAAGGTTAGTGGTGTAAATGTAATAGATTTACTTACACAAGAGGAACATAGCTTTGCTGCTGACTTAACTATTAATTGCTCAGGTCCTTGGGCCGATATTGTTTTAAAATCAGCTAATTCCGATATTAAAAACGAACATCATATTCGTCGCTCAGAAGGAATACATATAATTACCAAAAAGCTTTGTTATAAGCACGCAATTACAATAATGACAAAAGATGGCCGTCATGTTATGCTTATGCCATGGAGGAATCATACACTTATTGGTACAACAGATAAACCATATTTTGGAAGTCCCGATGATTATAGTGTTACAAAGGAAAGTATTCAAGACTTGATCGATGAGATTAACGAAAACTATGGATTTGAGAAACTCAAATATAGCGATGTTCAGTTCGCGTATGGTGGATTACGCCCTTTGGTAGACGATCAAACCAAAGAGTCTTATGAAACATCGCGTAAGTATGAAATATTCGATAATGTTAAAGAGGGCCTTGATGGTTTAATTACTGTAGAAGGAGGTAAGTATACAACAAGCAGAAAACTAGCAAGCCAGACACTAAGGGTCGTTTCAAAAAAGCTTAATAGAAACCTGGGCTTATCAATAACAGATAAAAAATACCTCGTAGATTCTGATATTAAAAGTATGGAGAGTTTTATTAAACAACTGGTATTACGATATCCTCAATTTTCGGAAGCAACTATAAACTATTTAGGACGTAATTATGGGCTTCAGTGTCATACAATATTGCGATTAGCAATTTATGATAAGCCATTGGCAAAGGTTTTGAATGATGATGGTGAAATACTTGCCGAAGTAGTTTATGCAATTAAAAAAGAAATGGCATATACTTTATCCGACATATTTTTTAGGAGAACAGGTTTGGGAACGCTGGGATTTCCAAGTGAAGAAACTTTTAAGGTTGTTGTAAAAACAGCCAAAGAACTACTGAAATGGGATGATGCCAGAACGCAAGAAGAAATTGATAAAGTAATGAAAATCTTTAATTTGCCTAAGTAAATTTATGTAATTGGAAGAATCGGTAAGAAGTAAGAAGTAAGGAGTTTTCAATAAACCAATAAACTAAAAAACCAGTAAACCTTTAGAATAATGAACACATACCGTGATATATTCAAATGGGGCGATAAACGTGAAGCAACTATTGATGAAGGGACATTAAGAGTTCTTCAGAATGCATTTGGATTTACTGATGAAAACTTTCAGAATAAATATTTAGTTGGTGACCAGGAAATTAAGCTTGATAATAAATGCAAACTTGATCAAAAAATAGTAGATCAGTTTAAAGAAATTGTGGGAGAAGAAAATTGCAAAACCGACGACTATTCAAGAGCTTCGCATTCATATGGAAAATTTTATGCAGATTTGGTTAAGCTTAGAAAAGGCCTAATTTCAACTCCACCTGATTTGGTAATCTATCCAAGAAATGAAGAAGATATTATTCAGATAATTAAAATTTGTAATACCTATAAAATAGCAGTTACACCTTTTGGTGGTCATTCATCGGTTACACGCAGTGTTGAAACACCAAACGGAGGCCTAAGCCTTGATTTAACAAAACATCTAAATAAAATCATTGAGGTAAATGAAATAAACTCAACTGTAACTGTTCAGTCGGGTATGTATGGACCAGCATTCGAAGATTATCTGAATAATTATAAGGACAAATATACCTGTGGTCATTTTCCACAATCATTTGAGTATTCAACAGTCGGTGGATGGGTAGCTGCAAAAGGAGCAGGACAGGCTTCGACAGGCTATGGTAAGATTGAACAAATGGTTTTATCTTTAAAAGTTGTAACTCCTGCAGGGATTATTGAAACAAAGACATATCCTGCAAGTGCACAAGGATGGGATTTGTATCCAATTTTCATAGGCTCTGAAGGTACACTTGGAGTAATTACGCAGGTTACTATGAAAATTCATAAATTCAGACCTGCTCAAACAAAGTATGCATCGTTTATTTTTAAAAACTTTGATTCTGCGGTAGCTGCTATGCGCACTGTAATGCAAAGTGGGATAGGAGTTCCTCATTTATTTCGTATTTCAGATCCTGAAGAAACTGATATCGCTTTTAAAACTAAAGACTTCGAAGGAACAATTGCCAATAAGTTTTTAAATACCTTGGGATATAAATCAGCTAATCGTTGTTTAATGTTTGTTTCTGTTGATGGTGATAAAGCTTATACAAATCAGGTAATTTCATCTATAAAAAATATAGTTAAAAAATTCGATGCTTTTTCTCTTGGTGCCAGTCCAACAAAAAAATGGCTCGAACAAAGATACTCAAGTGCATATCTAAGAGATCCCTTGATGGATTTAGGAATAATGACCGATACTCTTGAAACAGCTGTAATGTGGGATAACCTAATTCCTTTATGGAATGCCGTGAGAACGTATCTTAAAAGTAGAGAAAAAACTGTTGCAATGGTTCATATTTCGCATGTTTACGAAAATGGAGCAAACCTGTATTTTACGTACCTAAGTCCAATGAAAAAAGGTGATGAATTAACAGATTATGAAAATTTTCATAAAGGTTTGGTCGATACCATTCATACTAACAAGGGCTCATTATCTCATCATCATGGGATTGGTCGGTCACTTGCTCCCTGGATGCAACAAGAGCTTGGCAAAAATACTTTAGACTTAATGCAGGCTATTAAAAATCAACTAGATCCAAACGGAATAATGAATCCCGGAAATACCTTGGGATTAAAACCTTAAAAGAAATTCATGAGCGAAAAGAATCAATATGTGGTTGTTATTGATGCAGGAACACAATCTGTTCGGGCAGTATTAATTGATTTAAAGGGGAATATTTGTGAAATAGAACGTACCGAAATTGAACCTTATTTTTCGGAAGAACCTGGTTTTGCTGAGCAAGATACTGAATATCTTTGGGATATATTGTGTCAAACTACACAACGTTTAATTAAAAATACATCTGTAAATATTTCTGAAATTAAGGGATTATCCATAACAACCCAGCGCGGAACTATTGTTAACCTTGATAAGGATGGCAAACCTTTACGTCCTGCAATAATATGGCTTGATCAGCGAAAAGCAAAACTTCATAACTGGCCAAAAGGATTAATAAAAAAGGGATTACAACTAATTAATATGTATGAATCTCTTGCTCATGCAATTAAAGATGGCGAATCAAACTGGATAAAACAAAACCAACCTGAAATTTGGGCCAAAACTCATAAATACATGTTCCTCTCAGGTTTCTTTATTCATCGGCTTGTTGGGAAATATATTGACTCTATTGGAAGCACGGTAGGTTATATTCCATTTGATTATAAGAAACACCGCTGGTCAAAAAAAGGGGAAATAAATGCAAATCTGTTTCCAATCGAACCTGAAAAGCTAGTCGATCTGGCAAAACCTTCAGATTTAATAGGACATATTACTCATAAAGCTGCTGAACAAACCGGATTACCAGAAGGGTTACCGGTTATTGCTGCAGCTGCCGACAAAGCTTGCGAAGTACTTGGTTCTGGTTGTAGTACTCCTGATATTGCCTGTTTAAGTTACGGAACAACAGCAACAATTGAGACAGTAAATAATAAATATGTTGAAGTTATTAAGTTTTTCCCCTCATATCCAAGCGCCATTCCAAATCATTATAATACCGAAGTGATGATTTACCGAGGCTATTGGATGATAAAATGGTTCAAACAGGAGTTCGGTCACAAAGAGGTTGAACTATCAAAACTAACTGGCAAGTCACCCGAAGAACTTTTTGATGATATGATTAAAGATATTCAGCCCGGTTCAATGGGATTAACTCTTCAACCTTTCTGGTCGCCTGGAGTTAAAATACCAGGTATAGAAGCCAAAGGTGCTGTAATTGGCTTTGGTGATGTTCACACACGAGCTCATTTGTATCGATCAATTCTTGAAGGTATTACCTATGCTCTTAAAGATGGAGCACAGCGAACAGAAAAAAGGACAGGAGTAAAAATTCAGAAGTTACGTGTTTCTGGTGGTGGATCCCAAAGTAGGAATGCTCTGCAGATGACCGCTGATATTTTCAATATGCCTGTTGAGAAACCTCATACTTACGAAACATCGGCACTTGGGGCTGCAATAAATTGTGTTGTTGGCTTAAAACTTTATCCTGATTTTAATACAGCTATAAAGAATATGTGCCGAATTGATGAAGTCTATAATCCAATTCTGGAAAATACCAAAACTTATCAGGAGTTATTCAATAAAGTATATCTAAAGATGTATAATCAATTAAGGCCACTATACCATGATATCAGAGATATAACTAATTATCCAAAAAAAGAATTATAAAACGAGATTAAAACACTTATTTCTTATCTATAATATCTCTGCCAAAAGGAGTTAGGGCTAAGGCTGCAAGTTTGAAATGTTGCAACCCAAATGGGATTCCAATGATTGTAATCAATAATATTAACCCAAATACTAGATGAGTTAATGCTATCCAAATTCCGCCAAATAGAATCCAGATTATATTAAATAAAATATAAAGACAACCACCCGAACGCGAGCTTTGTACTGTAGTTTTGCCAAAAGGCCAGAGTGCCAGAATTCCAAGTTTTATTGTTTGTATACCGAAAGGAATTCCTACAATAGTAATAATCATTATAAAACTACCAATGAAATATTCAATGGCTATTATTATGCCACCAAAAACCAACCAGATAACATTTCCAATTAAATTCATATACGATTTTTTATTAAACATTAAGTATTTCACCTTCACTTTTAGCAATTATAACTGCTCCACAACTATCGCTCCATACATTGGTTGCCGTTCTGAACATATCCAGAATTCTATCAATAGGAAGTATTAATGCCATATACTCAATAGGCAATCCTAATACTTCAAGAATAATCGTAATCATAACCAGACTCGCCATAGGAACAGCGGCAGTACCTATGCTTGAAAATACAGCAATAATAAGAAGTATTATTTGTTCTTTTAATCCCATATCAACTCCTTTTGCCTGGGCAATAAACATAACAACTGCAGCAATATAAATTGAAGTTCCATCCATATTAACAGTTGCTCCAAGAGGTAAAGTAAAATTTGTAATTTTATAGGAAACTCCCGATTTTTCATGTGTTTCTTTCATATTTAGTGGCAATGCTGCCGCTGAGGAAGCAGTTGAGAATGCAGTAATTAGAGTAGTTTTTACATTGTTTAGATGTTTAAATGGCTTTGCTTTACCAATTATTTTTGTTAATAAAGGTAATGTAATCAATGCATGAATAAGAATAGCTGCAATTACTGTAAGCATAAATGAGCCTAATTTAATTACCATATTCCCAAAATCATTCTGTTCAGCAACTACCTTTACTATTAAACCAAATATACCAAATGGAGCAAGCTTAATAATAAGCATTGTCATTTTCATAAATAACTCAAAACTAGCATTGAAAAAGTCAGTTAAGGTTACTTTATACTTAGTATCAATCCTTCCAATAAATATGCCGGCAATAATGGCAAAGAAGATGACAGATAGAAATTCATTATTCGCCATCGAATAAAATATATTCTGAGGAACAATCTGAATAAGTAAATCAGATATACTCTGTTTATTAATATTTATTGATTCATGAACTGGTATTGATGATATATCCATTCCAACACCTGGTTTTATTAGGTTTACTAAAAGCAAACCAACAATAATAGCCAAAACAGTGGTTGTAAGGTAATAAGCTAATGTTTTTAATCCAAGTCGGCTGAAATTGCTATCACTACCCATATTTGCTACTCCGGATATAATTGAGCTTAATATGAGTGGAATAACAATCATTTTTAACAGACGTAGGAAAATATCACCCATCCATGAGAAATAAATAACATAATCCTTTAAAAATATACCAACTAGTATTGCTAGTATAAAGGCAATTAATATTTGCCAATGCAATGCAATCTTCTTCATTTTAGTAGAATTAAAATCAACGGCTAAATGTAATAAATTGGTAGTATAAAATAATAATGAATAGGAGATAAGTTCATTTTTTTTCCTTTATCAGATTTAATTATCCTGTAAAATGATATGTAAATAATTCAAATATTCAATTCTGGACTAGTTAACGAAAAGGCACTTAAAAATTAGTATAAAATAAGCAAATTCACATATGTGAATTACATCTGACAATAAATATATGTAAAAACTATGACTAAAGTCACATATGTAATACCGAATATGTAACATTGTTTTACAAAACCTCAACTCCAATTTACATTCTATCGAATACATATTCTAAGATTATTTTGTAATCATATAATCAATTACTTACATAATCTTATTAATGTAAAAAATGCAATATTTAAGAGATTTGTGTCGTTTTACAGCTTTTTAGCTATAATTTAGGCTTCTAAATAATTAATAACCAGTTATTAAACTATTAATAAGAAGCATGATAGTATTTCCCCGATTTAAGCCCATATTAGGCCTTAATAATAACTTATACTTAGTCTAATCAAATAGTATTTAATCTACATTTAACAAAAAAGCAATAGCTTATACCCTATATTATTTCTTATTTAAGGATACTTTATTAATACATGACTCATTTACATTTTAATTCCTTATTGTTTATAAATATTTTATCATAAAATATATTATTATAGGAATAATAAGTTGATTGATTTTAAAAATCACATTTCTCATAAATATCAAAAGACTAAGCAAAAATCACATATGTAATTATATAAAAGTTACAAATGTGATTTGAAGTTAATGAATTATAATTTACATTTGTAATTCCAATAATTTACAAATATGAATAACAGAATAATTCGATTTTTAACCGAAAATAATCTAACATCAACAAGGTTTGCAGATATTATAGGTGTACAGAGATCAAGTGTTTCTCATATATTATCAGGTCGAAATAAGCCCAGTTTCGACTTTATTGAGAAAATGCTTATAGCCTATCCCGACTTAAATGCACAATGGTTGATAACTGGGATTGGTTCAATGAAGATTACTAATACTGTTAAAAATATTGAACCAGATTTGTTTAGTTCACCTATTATTGAATCAAAAAAATCAACTTCGCCAGAATCAATTATCCAAAAACAAGAAAACAATACTCCTATTTTAAACAATTCTCAGGAAGAAACCATTAAAAAAGAAAAAATGGATAAAACTGGTTTAACTATTGAACGAATTATTATTTTTTATACGGATAATACATTTAATGAATATAAACCTCATTAATAATATTATTTTCTGCATTATCTTTGTCAGAAAACAATATGTATAAAACCATTATTCGGCCAGTTCTATTCTTATTTCAACCAGAAACCATACATCATTTAATTGTAAACCTTTTAAAATTTGGGTTTAAAATTCCTGGTTTATCATATATCATTAAGTCATATTACTTAGTTAAAGATAATCGTTTAAAGACTACCTTTTTGGGCCTTGAATTCAATAATCCAGTTGGATTTGCTGCAGGATTTGATAAGAATGCAGAAGTTTATAATCAATTCTCCGAGTTTGGTTTTTCATTTATAGAAATAGGAACAGTAACACCTATACCTCAACCAGGAAATCCTAAACCTAGATCTTTTAGGATACCTTTGGATAAAGGATTGATTAATCGCATGGGATTTAATAATAAAGGAGTTGATTTTGCTGTAAATCAGTTAAAAAATAAAAAACACAATGTAATAATAGGTGGGAATATTGGGAAAAATACTGCAACACCTAATGAGAATGCTTTAAATGATTATGATATTTGCTTTGAAAAATTATATGATCATGTTGATTATTTGGTTGTCAACCTTAGTTGTCCAAATATAAAGGATTTACATAAGCTTCAGGATGCAGACTCTACAATTAACATACTTAATTCGCTAATCGAAAAAAGATCAAATAAAACTATAAGAAAACCAATTTTACTTAAGATATCTCCTGATTTAACTGATAATCAACTTGATGATGTTATTGAAACCTTCAGAATAACAGGAATTGATGGTATTGTTGCTACAAACACAACTACAACTCGTGATGGATTAAAAACTAACAAAGAAACTATTGACAAAATAGCAAATGGGGGTCTAAGCGGAAAACCTCTAACAAAAAGATCTACCGAAATTATTCGTTACTTAAACAAAAAATCGGGAGGAACCATTCCTATAATAGGTGTAGGAGGGATAATGAGTGTTGAAGATGCATTGGAAAAACTGGATGCCGGTGCTACTCTTATTCAAATTTATACAGGATTTATTTATGAAGGTCCTGCATTTGTAAAGATGATAAACAAAGCAATTCTTAGTACTAGAAAATAGTTGTTTTTATCTATCTAAATGCTTGTTAATTAGTTATTTATACTTTATACAAAACAAAAAAACCTGATATTTCTATCAGGTTTTTTGTGATCCAGCTGGGGCTCGAACCCAGGACCCCATCCTTAAAAGGGATGTGCTCTACCAGCTGAGCTACTGAATCATTTTTTAGCGACTGCAAATGTAGTATCTTATTTTTTTATAACAAATATTTTTCGAATAAAATATCACTTAATATTGTAAACAACTGAAAATGTGTTTTATAATTTTTCGTAAATATTTCAAGAAATTTATTCTTTCTTAAATACCTCATTTTATCTACTGAATTTTCAATATTTTGATACTTTTTAATAGATTTGAACCAGAATACTTTTAATAATAGATAAAATGTATAGTTCAGAAACTAAAATAAGAGTTAGATACGGAGAAACAGACAAAATGGGGTATGTATACTATGGAGTTTATCCCTTGTATTACGAAGTAGGCAGAACTGAACTTATGCGCGAATTCAATTTTCCATATAGTAAAATAGAAGAAATGGGTATTATGTTGCCAGTTATTTCTCTTGATATTAAATATTTTAAGGCGGCTAAATACGATGATTTATTGACCATTAAAACAATTATAAAGGAACTTCCATCTGCTCGTATTACGTTTAATTACGAAGTATATAATGAGCAAAAAGAGCTCTTAAATCAAGCAAATACAACCCTTGTATTTATTGATGAAAAATCAAGAAAGCCCAGGAAAGCACCAGAGGAGCTATTGAATACCTTATCTCCCTATTTCAGAAATAAAAAGTAATTCCTGTCAATTTCATCATCTTGCTTTTAGTAAAATCATCTAACTATATTCAACAAATATTTTTTTTGAAAATTATTTGTAATGAATTAAAAATTCGTTCGTCTTGTTATTGAATTAAGCTTAATCGGATACGATTTAAAACATTTAAAACTTAAAAACATGAAAAAAATAGCAATTTTAGTATTAGTAGCAATTATTCCTGGATTCATTATGGCTCAGGATGTTATAGATAATCTGATTCAGAAATATCAGGCAAAAGATGGTTTTACAACTGTAATTATCAATAAAGATTTATTCGAAATGATAGCTGCAATTGATGATGATGAAGATTTGGCTAAAATGAAAGGCATGATCGAAAATGTTAGGATTATTGCAATGGAAGGCAATTCTGATAATAGCATTAATTTCTATAAAGAAATTATTGATCAAGTTAATGTTAATTCTTACAAAGAATTAATGAAAGTAAAACAATCAAACGAAGATGTGGTATTTTATGCCAAGTATAATAATAATATTATTGAAGAATTATTGCTTATAGCTGGTGGTGCAGATGATAATGCAGTGATAAGCATTAAAGGGAAAATTAGCCTTAAGGATATGGCGCAATTGTCAAAATCAGTTCATATTAATGGATTTGAGCATATGGATAAATTAAAAGATATAAATTAGAAAAGGGAGTATAATAATCTCCCTTTTCTAAAAATTAATTTGTATTTTTCGGTGGATTGATTTTACAACAAATGGATGTCAATACATTTAAATCAGTAGTTTTGCCCCTAAATCGGAAGCTTTATGCTTTTGCAATTAGGTTTATAAATGATACTGACGAAGCAAAAGATATTATTCAGGAAATTTTTATAAAACTTTGGAATATTCGGGACGAATTAGAAAAGTACAATAGTGTTGAAGCATTGGCAATGAGAATGACAAGGAATTTGTGTCTTGATAAAATAAAACTAAAAAAAACTGTTCCACTTAATCCAATGTTACAACAACAGGTTTACGAAGATAATACTAAAAAAGAAGCCGAACAGGAAGTATTAATTGCTGCGAATAGAGCAAAAAAAATAATTGAGCAATTAGAAGACCCGCAGAAATCAATAATGCAATTGCATGATATTCAAGGTTATGATTATGATGAAATAGCAGAAATTTTGAACATGAACATTAATACTATACGAGTTACATTATCGAGAGCAAGAAAAAAAGTTAAAGAATTACTCATGAATAAATATTATAATCATGAAAAAACAGGAAATAAAATCTCTTTTAGAGAAATATTATAAGGGGGAAACAAATAGTGAGGAGGAGAGAATTCTTTTTGAATATTTCTCCGGACAAGATATTGATTCTGAATTTCTTGCTGATAAAGAATATTTTGAATTTATAAATACAGAAGTTCGTCAGTTTTCTGCTGTTGAAGATCTTTCAGATTCCATTTGGGAAAATATTGAGAAACATGAAATAAAATCAAAATATAAAGAAATTAAGTTTAACAAAATTAATAAAGTAATACTAGCAATTGCTGCAAGTATAATAATAACAGTGGTTTCCGTTACAATTATTAAATACGAATTTCTTACAAACGAAAAGCAAACCTACTTTGCTGATACTTATGATAATCCTGAATCTGCTTATCTTGAAGCAAAAAAGGCTTTGCTTATGGTATCAGAAATGTTAAACAAAGGTACAAACCATATCGAAAACCTGGACTCCTTCGAAAAAGGAACAAAAAATATAGGTCTTATAAGTAATTTTGATAAAGGTTTAGATGAACTTAAACCTCTAAAATCAATTGAAATTGCAAATAAATACATTAAAAATAAGTAATATGAAAAAGCTAATTTTATTATTCAGCATGTTATTCTTTTCTGCCTATATATGGGCGCAAAACTCTCCTGTTGATCAATTATTTGATAAGTACAGTGGAAAAGAAGGATTTACTTCGGTATATATTTCTAGTTATATGTTTAGCATGTTCTCTAATTTAGAAACCGACGATCCTGAGTTCGATGAACTTGTTAAAAACCTAAAAGCCATTAAAATTCTGGCTACTGACTCATCATATGCAGGCAATATAAATTTCTTTAAAGAAATAAACGAAAAGCTTCCAAAAGATCAATACAAGGAGCTTATGGTAATTAAGGAAAAAGACCAGGATGTTAAGTTTTTAGTAAATGAAAAGAATGGAAAAATTATTGAACTATTACTCATTGCTGGAGGAAAGGGTGAAAATGCACTAATTAGTATCCAAGGTAATATTGATCTGAAAAACATTTCAAAGCTATCTAAATCCATGAAGATAGATGGTCTTGAACATCTTGAAGAAATTGATAAAAAATAGAAAAAATGAAAAGAATTTATTGGTTATTTGTGCTAATGTTTTTATTATTAGGATCATGCGTTAAAGAAAACAGATCTAGTTACAAGAAGAATGATTTATTTGGTGAATTCGAAGCGCAACAAGGATTTGTAATAATGAATTTGCCACCAGTACTTTTTAAGATAGTTCTGAATTCATCGGATAAGAGTGATCTTAATCAAAAGGAATTGTTAGACAAAATTGAACTTATTAAGGTTCTATTTTTCGAAGAGAATGACAAATCCATGAAAAAATCAGATCTTAACAATAGTTTAAGCGAGAAGATAACTAATCAGAATTATAATCTACTTACCCAAATAACCAATGAGAATAACAAGATTTCGATATTTGTAAAAGATGAAAAACAAATTATTAGTGAATTGCTTTTTCTTATAGTATCTGATGATGGACTTTTTTGTGTTGATTGCCTGGGTAGTTTTAAAACAGAAGATGCCTTAAAGCTTTATAAATCAATTAATACAGAAAATTTAAAAATCTCTAATTAAAATATCAAGAAATACTGTATTTATACCTAAAGTGAAATTAGTATTAATTTCACTTTTTTTTTTGGTATAGAACTTGATAATAAAAAATGTTCAAAAAATAGTATTGCTTGAAACCACCAATTATATATAACGTATAATATAATTATGTTTCTTGTTTCTTTAAAAAACAATATTCATTTTGGAACGTTTTATAAAAAATTTGCATCTTAATAAATAAACATAAACAATACTAACCAAAAAATAAAGCTATGACAAATATGAAAAAACTTGTTGCAATGATGCTTATGTTGGCATCAGTATTTTTCTTTGCATGCGAAGACGATGATCCAGATCCATTATCACCGGAAAAGGCTAAAGCTGAGTTAAATGAATTAAGTGCGCAAATGTCTACAGATCTTGCAGATATGCAAGAAACAGAAGGCATGATTGCTATGAAATCGCTTATGAATATGACTGATCCGTTTTCAGATTCAAAATCAGGGTTGAGAACTGCAGTTATTCCAAATATTTATGAGTCAATAATTCCATTCTCTAAAGAAATTAACTCAAAACTAACCTACGAGGTTGATAGTTTTGATTTTGATACTTATAAAGGTACATATACCTGGAATAATAATGCCCAATTATGGGAAATTACATTAGGTGGAAATACTATTATTATTAATTTCCCATCCAATGAAGCAAACATGGGTGTTAATGATGCAAAATTAACGATAAGCAATTATCAGGAAGATGCAAATTATAACCCAACTGCAATTGCAGCTAAATTAGAAATAAATGAAATTGTATATGTAGAGATTACATTTTCTGCAACATGGACCGAGGATGAGCCAACAATTTTACAAGTAAGTATTTATTTGAAACCATTTACTTTCTCAGGTGGATTTGAGCAAACCTCATCAACAGCATCTGTTAATTTTTCGATTGTTTATGAAAACACAAGACTTCTTAATACTAGTTTAAGTATAACATTTACTGATACCACTAAAGAGGAGATTAAGAAAATTGTTGGGTATATTCAATACCGTGATATAAAGATTTCTGCCGCAATAAATCTTGCTAATATAATGGAGATTAGACAAAGCTTAGCTGATGAAAGTTCTCCATATACAACAATGGATGAATTAATTAGTGCATTAAATAAAGAAATTGATGCCAAAATAACTAAAAATGGCGCTTTAGTAGCAACAATAAAACTGGCTATGACTGATCAAGGAATTACAGTTGTTTTGAAGTTTTCTGATGGATCAACAGAACCTGCACAACCTTTCTTCGAAGTCTTTATTTCTAATCTAGAGGATCTCTTTGGTTTTATTAAAGATTATTTCAGTGATGAAGGCACAGTATAGTCAATTATAAGATTAAAAAAGTAAGGGGGTATAAGTTGCCCCTTTTACTTTTTATACAAATTAATAACTGTTATTTCTGGTGGCATTCCAACTCTTCCTGGATAGGCAATATATCCTAATCCTCTATTTACATATAAAAACTGATCTAATTCTTTATACAATCCACTCCAGCGAGGATATTTATACTTTACAGGACTCCATTTAAATTTTCCAATATCGATTCCAAACTGCATACCATGAGTATGACCCGAAAGAGTTAAATCAATATTAGTTTGGCCAATTACTTCAGAATCCCAATGTGAAGGATCGTGTGATAAAAGAATTTTAAATGGATTGTTCTTAATGCCGTTCATTGCTTTCTTTAAATCACCATGCTGAACAAATGGAGGTAATCCCCAGTTTTCAATACCAATTATAACGATTTCACTTTGATCCATTTGTAAAATTTCTGATTCATTAATCAATAAGCGAAAACCCATCTTTTCATGCGCCAGAATAAGTTTATTTAGGTTCTCGGCTTTTTCAGTACTATCCTTCCAATTAAAATAATCACCGTAATCATGATTGCCCAAAATAGAATACTTGCCATATTTGGCCTTTAAATTGCTTAATATAGGTATAAAGCCATCAACCTCTTCGGCAAAATTATTTACAAGGTCTCCGGTAAATAAAATAAGGTCAGGTTTTTGTTTATTAATGAGATCTATTGCTTTTTTAAATTTTTTCTCATTTCCATAAAAACTACCAATATGAATATCAGATATATGAATAATTTTGAGGCCATTGAATGCATCCGGAAGATTTGAAAATGCGATATCTTGTTGGGTAACTTTAAAATCAAAGCGCCCAATAACCATTCCGTAGAATAAAAGCAAAAATGGAATTATTGATAATATAAGTCCTGCCTGAGATATTGCTTTAATACGTATAAAATTATTAATAAAACCCATTTTATGGATTAACCATTTAATAATCAATACTGAATCATCAAAAAAATGAAATGTTAAAAACAATAATTTAGGTATATAAAAAAGTAAAAAAACGCCAATAAATAAATATAATAACTTAAAAATCTTGGTATCCCGGATAAAAGGAGTTTGGCTCATAATATATAAAGATCCTATAACAAGAATAATTGGGACTAACCAATAGCTTATATAGATTGCACTTTTAAAATAAGTACTTTCGATTGTTGAAGCCAATATCCGTATTCCTGTGAAAGTATAAATGTCGATTATTAGAATAAATACAATAAAAATAAATAGAGCCATCGTAAATTTGGATTTCATTTTAAAAACTTGTTTTTACAAAAAAAGTAATAATAAAGTAAACAACATTAAATATTAAGTTTTGTTTCCATTTAATAAACTAAACTTCATAATTTAGAGGTTTAATAAGTGAAAAAGATATTCATATTTTAAAATGCTTGCAAAAGAATCTTTAAAGAACGAACTAATTTTTAAGGCAACACGAAGTAGTGGGAGCGGCGGGCAAAATGTCAACAAGGTTTCAACCAAGATGGAGCTTCGTTTTCAGGTTGATGATTCTGAATTTCTTACTTATGAAGAAAAAGAACTCATTAAGGTGAAATTAAAAAATAGAATCTCACAGGATGGTTTTTTTATTCTTACATGTGATACTGAGAGAACACAACTTGCCAACAAAAAGAACGTAATTGAACTTTTCTTTGAACTTATTGAAAAAGCCCTTCATAAACCGAAAAAAAGAAAAAAGACACGACCAAGTAAAGCTTCTATAGAAAAAAGACTCAAAGGGAAAAAGATACAATCAGAAAAAAAGAAGAATAGGAGTCTGGAATAAACAATTAAATTGAGCGAGAAACGGGTCTCGAACCCGCGACCTTAAGCTTGGGAAGCTTACGCTCTACCAACTGAGCTATTCTCGCATGAAGGGCAAATTTATAAAAAAATTACAATCATGTTCTATTTTTTTAATGAATTTATCTCATTCTTCATCTCAATAACCATTTGATGTAATTTATTTATACTTAGCTCATCGGGTTTAGGTAGGCTAAAACTAATAAATCCGAGCGCCTTCCATACTTCTAAAACATCTTCAATTGACACAGAATAAGGTTGGTATTCAGGATTGTCTGATTTAAGAATGATTTCGTTTTGATTCGAAATACGGTTATATAATCGCTTGTAAACAAGGCCTTCGTTAAGAGTAATCACAACATAAGTTTCGTCATCAACAATTTCGTTCCAGTTTGGCAAGTACTCTGTAATTATATACGAACCTGATTTAACAGGTTCCATGCTGTCGCCTTTAATCTGGAAAACTCGATATGTTCTTTCTTTGCTAAGTTCTGTTAATGGTAATGAAAAACAGGGTAACTCATCAATAAACTCCTTATCGGCATATCCAGTTGTGTATCCGGCAGATGCCTGAACAGGAACGCTAGTAATTAACTCCTTATCAGTATTATTAACAACAGTTGTTAGCACACGAAGATTTTCTCCTTTGGTTCGTTTTTCCAGATTAGTATCTGGTTTTGTCGATTCCCAAAGTTTCATATTGGTCAGTTCATCCATGGTAATGCCAAAATATTGAGTAATAACCTGCAATACGGATAGTTTGGGCATTGCCCTGTTCTCTTCGTAAGATCCTATCATTGCACGGTTTACGCCAATTTTTTCAGCAAGTTCGCCCTGAGTAAGACCTTGACTTTTGCGAAGGTATTTTATGTTTTGTCCAATGAGTTCCATAAAAAGCTTATTTTAATTGATTCTGCAAATAATAATAGCAAATATACATAAATTTTTAGTAAAAAAATAGATTCACGCTAATTTATTTAGTATATTTGCTAATAATATTAGTATTATATAGCTAAATGTTGACCGAAACTATCAATAAACTAAAAATATTAGCAGGAGCAGCCAAATACGATGTTTCGTGTGCATCGAGTGGAAGCAATAGGCCTAATACCGGCAAAGGCTTGGGCAATGCTGCACCGTGGGGAATATGCCATAGTTTTACCGAAGACGGAAGATGTATTTCGTTGCTAAAGCTAATGCTAACCAACTACTGTATTTACGATTGTGCCTATTGTGCAAACAGAAAAAGCAATGATATTCGGCGTACAACATTTACCGTGATCGAAGTGGTTGAATTAACCATTGCGTTTTATCGCAGAAATTATATCGAAGGCTTATTTTTAAGTTCGGGTGTAATTGTAAATCCTGATTATACCATGGAACGTATGGTTCAGGTGGCTAAAGATCTTCGTATAAAACATAATTATCATGGGTATATTCATTTAAAATCGATTCCGGGAGCCAGCGACGAGCTTCAGCAAAAAGCAGGCTTATATGCCGACCGGTTAAGTGTTAACATAGAAATTGCTACTGAGCCCAACCTGAAGATGCTTGCTCCGGATAAGAATTATATGAGTATCATGAATCCCATGACAACCATAAAAAATAAAATCATAGAGAATAAAGAAGATAGACGAAAGTTCAGGTCTGCACCTCGTTTTTCGCCTGCCGGGCAAAGCACTCAACTTATTGTAGGAGCAACACCCGATAGTGATAAGCAAATATTATCGTTGGCCGGCAATCTGTATACAAATCAAAACCTGAAACGGGTATATTATTCGGGATTTATTCCGGTAAACAGCTACGATAAACGTTTGCCTGCTCTTGCTGAGCCTCCATTACGACGCGAAAACAGGCTTTATCAGGCCGACTGGCTATTCCGGTTCTATCATTTTTCTATTGAAGAGATTGTAAATGATAATCACCCTGATCTTGATCTGGAGATTGATCCTAAACTCAGCTACGCATTACGTAATCCATGGCTATTTCCTATTGATATCAATAAAGCCAGCTACGAAACGCTGCTTCGTGTACCCGGCATTGGTGTTAAGTCGGCCAAACTGATTGTTGTAAGCAGACAATACAACAAGCTTACAACTGAGAACCTTAAGAAAATAGGTGTGGTGCTTAAGCGTGCAAAATACTTTATTACGTGTAACGAGCTAAAAATGCCAACAGTAAACGAAATTTCGCCCGAATATGTGCGAAAAGCTCTCTTATCAGATAACGTACAAGCTAAAAACAATAACAAATCTAAACTGTACAAACAATTAAGTCTATTTCCTTAAAACTAAAAACAATACACTATGAATCTATTTATATACGATCAGTCATTCGAAGGCTTACTTTCTGCAATACACGATGCACTGGAAACAGGTATTGTGCCCGATAAGATTGTCAGTACCCGCTTATACCAGGATGATTTATTTGCCACCAAGTTTGATATAGCTACTGATTTGGAAAAATCAGAGAAACTGTGGGATATGGTAAGGATTAAATCGAGTAAACAGAATTGCGAACGGATTTATACTGCTTTTTTATCTGAACTACCAGAAATAGAATTGGTTATATATAATTACATAAAGTTGATTATCAATATGCCATATAATACAGAAGCTGATTTTAGCAACGATTATGTAATAAAAATAAATGCTATTTATCGCAAGGTATCGCGCGAAGCCCAGCGTATTCTTATGTTTGTGCGATTTCAAAAAACAGTTGACGATATTTTTTATGCATCGCACGATCCGCAGTACAATGTATTGCCATTGGCTGTTAAGCACTTTAAAAATCGCTTTGCCGACCAGAAATGGGTAATTTTCGATACCCGTCGCAGATTTGGCTATTATTACGATCTGCATGATGTACGGGAAATCACTATCAGCAATAAAAAGATAAGCTTTGAAACAGGAAAAATAGATAATGACATTATGCATGTTAGCGAGAAACTTTTTCAGAATCTCTGGCAAAACTATTACAATGCCATAAATATAAGGGAAAGGAAGAACCTTAAAGTGCATATGCAGTTCTTGCCCAAGCGATTCTGGAAATATCTGCCCGAAAAAGACCTTATAAAAAACAGGCAGATAGAAAACAGCATTGTTACTGTAGAATAGCGGGTAGAGAAGAACTACCTTTTGCAAAGTCTCTTTATTTCTATTAAAACATTTTCTTTCTTTTTCAATGGATTCAAGAAGTATTGTTCATATGGATTTGGATACGTTTTTTGTATCTGTTGAGCGGCTCGTAAATAGCAGCCTGAATGGCAAGCCTGTAATTATAGGAGGAATGTCGGACAGAGGAGTTGTGGCCAGTTGCAGCTACGAAGCACGTATGTTTGGTGTGCATTCGGCCATGCCAATGAAAGTAGCCCGTATACTTTGTCCTCATGCGGTTTATATCCGGGGAGACATGGAACAATACAGCAAATATTCGTCGGTAGTGACTCAGGTTATTGCAGAGCGTGCACCTGTATTTGAAAAAGCATCAATTGATGAGCATTACATCGATATTACAGGAATGGATAAGTTCTTTGGCAGTCTTAAATGGACACGCGAACTACGTCAGCAGATAATAAAAGAAACCGGATTACCAATTTCTTTTGGGCTTTCGGTAAACAAAACTGTTTCGAAAATAGCTACTGGCGAGGCGAAACCATATGGCGAAATGAATGTTCCGGGCGAAATAGTTAAACCTTTTCTTTGGCCTTTATCCATAAAAAAGATGCCCATGATAGGCGATAAGACATTTCGTTCGCTCCGTATGATGGGCATCGATACCATTGGTACACTAAGTCTTATTCCCCAGGAAATAATGGAAAAGACTTTTGGAAAGAACGGTGTTGAGATGTGGAAACGATCCAATGGTATTGATTTTACACCTGTAAAACCCTATGTGGAACAAAAGTCGATGAGTACCGAAAGAACATTCGACGAGGATATTATTGATGTAAAGCTGTTGCAGACAAAATTACTCGGAATGGTCGAGAAGCTTTGTTACGACCTGCGCCGGGATAATAAACTCACATCCTGTATTACAGTTAAAATACGCTATTCGAATTTCGATACCCATACACAGCAAAGACGTATTCCTTATACATCGCTCGATTTTCAGCTGAACGAGGTGGCTCAGGAATTATTTCTGAAGGTGTTTAATCGCCGTATGCGGGTACGATTGATAGGAGTAAGATTCAGTCACATGGTTTACGGAACACAGCAACTATCATTATTCGATGATACACCTAAAATGATGCGTTTGTATTATGCAATAGACAAGATGAAAATACGCTATGGAATAAAAGCCATAAAACGGGCCATCTTCCTGAAATAAACTATTGTTTGGTTTATTAATACGATAACTATTTAAAAACTTGATATTTATTTGATCTTTTAGATGATTGGAAATGGAATATTGGAATATTGAAAGGGTTAAATTATATATCAGCTTAGCTCACTTTAATTTACTTTAGCTCACTTCCCTATGTATCTCAACTGCCATTCATATTACAGCCTTCGTTACGGCACCATGACCATTGAAGATTTGGTCGCAGAGGCCAGAAAATATGGTATTCATAGTTTGGCTTTGACCGATATAAACAACACAATGGGAATGATGGATTTTATAAAAGAGTGTAATGAAAATGATATTCAGCCAATTGCCGGTGTAGAGTTTCGTAATGGCAATGATTTATTGTATATCGGAATATCGAAAAATAACATAGGCTTTGCTGAACTAAATGAATTTTTAACGCATCACAATCTGAACAAGCTCAAATTGCCCGAAATAGCGCCCGATTTCAATCATGTATATATAATCTACCCATGGAGTAAGAATAATACAAAAAAACTAGCTAAAAATGAATGTTTTGGCATAAAACCAACACAAATACCTGGGCTTATAACCTTAGGGAATCGTTTAATGCTGGAAAAACTTGTTGTATGGCATCCTATAACACTTAAATCCAAAGCCGATTTTGAAGTGCATCAGTGCTTGCGGGCTGTTGATAATAATACACTTATATCAAAACTAACATCTCTGCAAATGGCTCAGCCAGACGAAGTGATTATGTCAACAGACAATCTTTTAGCTTATTATTCACAATATCCACAAATCATAAAAAATACAGAAAATATTTTAAGTAACTGCAGTATAGGTTTTGATTTTAAGGCACATAAGAATAAAAAAACCTTCACTGGTGATAGAAATGATGACAAATTACTCCTAGAGAAACTTGCATATGATGGTTTGAAATACCGATATGGCGATAAAAACAAGAGAGCCCTTGAGCGTGTGCAACACGAACTCGAAGTAATTGATAATCTTGGTTTTTCGGCATATTTCTTAATTACCTGGGATATTATCCGCTATTCGCAGAGCCGAGGTATTTATCATGTGGGTCGCGGTTCGGGAGCCAATAGCATTGTTTCGTACTGTTTACAAATTACCGATGTCGACCCAATTGAGCTAGACCTGTATTTTGAGCGTTTTATCAATCCCAAACGAACCAGTCCACCTGATTTTGATATTGATTATAGCTGGAAAGACCGTGATGAGATTCAGGATTATATATTTAAACGTCATGGAAAAAAATACACTGCTTTGCTTGGAGCAACATCTACTTTTAAGGATCGGGCAATAATTCGTGAGTTAGGAAAGGTGTATGGCTTACCCAAAGAAGAAATTGATGAATTATCCCATAATCCTCACAAAATAGCTGCTGACGATGTTATTGCCCAAAAAATCATGAATATTGGCCACAGCATAATGGATTTTCCCAATACGAGAAGTATTCATGCAGGAGGAATATTAATATCTGATCAGCCAATAACAAACTATGTTGCGCTTGATTTGCCACCCAAAGGGTTTCCAACTACCCAATGGGACATGTATGTAGCCGAGATGATCAATTTTGAGAAACTCGATATTTTGAGTCAGCGAGGAATAGGCCACATAAAAGAATGTGTTGATATTGTACTTGAAAATAAGCATGAAAAGATTGATGTCCATCGTGTGCGTGATTTTAAGAAGGATATCAAAGTAAATCAGAAGCTTCATGATGGCGATGCTATCGGCTGTTTTTACATTGAGTCGCCAGCAATGCGTGGGTTATTAAAGAAATTGCAATGTAACGATTATATTCGTTTGGTGGCGGCCAGTTCGATTATTCGTCCGGGAGTAGCTAAATCAGGGATGATGAAGGAATATATTAAGCGATTTCATAATCCGGATGGTTTTAAATATTTACACCCGATTTTTGAGCAACAGTTAAAGGAAACCTTTGGCGTAATGGTTTATCAGGAAGATGTAATTAAAATTGCGCATCACTTTGCCGGACTTGATCTATCTGATGCGGACATCTTGCGGAGAGCTATGAGTGGAAAACACCGGTCAAAACAAGAGTTTGAGCGTATACGAAGTACTTATTTTAACAATTGTAAACAGCGAGGTTATTCTACAGAATTGGCAGATGAAGTGTGGCGGCAGATAGCATCTTTTGCTGGTTATGCATTTTCAAAAGCCCATTCGGCTTCGTATGCAGTGGAGAGTTATCAGAGCTTATATCTAAAAACCTATTTTCCGCTTGAATTTATGGTAGCAGTAATCAATAATTTTGGTGGATTCTATCATACATGGGTATATGTAAACGAAGCCAGACAGCTGGGTGGCAATATACTTTTGCCATGTGTAAACAACAGTACATATGTTACACGAATCACAGGAATTGATATATATCTTGGCTTTGTGCATATAAAAAGTCTGGAAGAAAAACTTGTTAAACAGATAATACAAGAGCGAAATGCCAGAGGTGTTTACAAAAATTTTTATGATTTTTTAAACAGAGTAATCATTGGAATTGAGCAACTTAAGACATTGATCAGAGTGGGGGCAATGCGTTTTGCAAACAAAACAAAACAACAGTTATTATGGGAAGCACATTGGTATTTTTCGAAAGACACAAAGCTAACAAAGGTAAATGCGTTGTTTGATGAACCTGTAAAAGATTTTCACCTGCCTGAGCTGGCACACAGCAAAATAGAGGATGCGTATGACGAAATCGAATTACTTGGTTTTCCTATATCTTTTACACGGTTCGATCTACTAAAAACATCGTATCGCAGCCAGGTTTTTGCTACGGATTTGACTAATCATATTGGTAAAAAAGTACGTATGCTAGGTGATCTGGTTACTATTAAATATGTTCATACAGTCAAGAAAGAGTGGATGCATTTTGGATGTTTTCTTGATGAAAAGGGAAAGTTCTTTGATACGGTGCATTTTCCCGATACAGTTAAAAAATATCCGTTTACAGGTTATGGTGTGTATCTTATTATGGGAAAGGTAGTTCAGGAGTTTGGTTTTCCGAGTATAGAAGTGGAAAAGATAGCTCGTTTACCTTTTCAGGATGATCCACGTTTTGCCGATAAGAAAACGATTATACAACAACATTTGAAGGATATTAAGAAAGCTTCAAGCTATTAGCTTTTAGCTACAAACTTATATTTATTATGATCAACAATTTGACTCAAATATCTGAAAAATCGTATATTTAGATAACTTTTAACTTCAAACTTATAACTTTAAACTTCTTATGTGTTACTGGGTAGGAACAAAAAAAGTACGTGAGGCGATGAAAAAGCAATTTCAGGAAAATCCTGAAGATGAAATTGCTCAATTGTATTACGAAGCATTCATTGCACAAGAGAATAATCCACATATTACCATGCAAGAGCATTGGGTTGCTATTGGTAAATCAGAACCAAAAATAACATGTGCAGTAAAGGAAAATGAAAAGCTACAGCTAAAAAACATGAAATGGACATTAGATTGGGCTTATAGAGATTCAAAAACAAGAGAAACAAAAAAGGGTAGGTCTTTACTAAACTCAACCTGCGAAAAAGTATTCTGGCAACATAAGGGTTTAATTTATTCGAAACGTTGTATTATTCCTGTTGATGGATATTTTGAATTTTATCATTTCAAAGGTAAAACATATCCTCATTTCATTTACCCTGTTGATAAGGGGATTTTTTATTTAGGTGGAATATGGAATAGCATGGTAAATACTAAAACAGGTGAGATAACTGATAGTTTTTCAATTATAACCACTCCACCAAATGAAATTACGCAGAAACTGCATAATAATCCTGATTCGCCAAACGGACCAAGAATGTTACTTATTGTCGATAAATCCGAAGCCAACAAATTCCTCAACCCAGAAATTTCTGCTCATGAGATTAAAACTTTTTTTAATCCGTATGATGCAAAAAATATCTTATATCATCCTACAATTCCATTTTTGCGTAAGGAATTTGCCGAACAAGCTAATACAGAGAAAGTTCAGCAACCACATTATTATCCTGAATTAGATGCAGCTTAGCAAACATTAAATCTCAAATTCCTCGCCAGGAGCAGGGATTGATATATTTTTGAATCCTAAACTTTCAAGGTGACTCTTATAGTTTTTCTGAGCTTCTATATCTCCATGAACTAAAAATACTTGTCCGAGTTTATCTTTGTCCTGACAACTTATAAAATCACCCATTTCTTTATAATCCCCATGTCCACTGAATGAATCAATCTTATGGATTTCAGCTTTTACATCATATATATTTCCATGTATCGATACTGTTTTTTCGCCTCTCAAAATACGGGCACCCAACGTAGAAGGAGAACAATAACCTACAGCTAAAACAGTATTGTTGGGATTTGAAATTGAATTAGCAAGATGATGTTTTACCCTACCGGCCTCCATCATTCCCGAAGCCGAAATAATAACACATGGCTTGTCAATTGTATTCAACTTTTTTGAATCTTCAGCGCTTGAAATAAAAAACAGACTGTTGAATCCGAAAGGATCGGGATCTGTTTCAAGAACTTCCATCACATCGCTATTGAAACATTCAGGGTGCATACGAAAAACATTGGTAGCATTCACACTAAGTGGACTATCGACATAAATATCTATTCTTGGTAATCTTCCCTCATTGTAAAGATTATTAAGCGAATATACTATTTCCTGAGTTCGACCAACACTAAAGGATGGAATAATTAATTTCCCTTTCTTATGCACACAAGTATCTGTCATTATTTTAAGTAAGGTCTCTTCGGCATCCTTGGTTGTTGTATGCAACCTGTCGCCATAAGTGGCTTCTGTAATAAGGATATCAGCTTGCGGAAATTCAGCAGGAGCTTTTAAAATACGGTTTTCCGGGCGACCAATATCACCAGTATAAGCAATTGTCGTTTTTTTACCATCTTTGATTATCTCCAAGTTTGCAACTCCGCTACCCAACATATGACCTGTATTGGTAAACTTGAGTGTTGTATTTTCATCAATTCTGAATTTTCTGTTGTATGCAACCCCAATAAAAAGTTCCATTGCACCAAATGCATCCGCTTTATCATATAGAGGCTCAACAGGTGTAAGTCCCTTTTTTATACGGCGTTTATTAAAGATATAGGTATCATGCTCTTGAATATGAGCAGAATCAGTAAACATTATCGAACACAAATCGCGGGTAGCATTTGTGCAAATCACTGAGCCTCTAAAACCAAGCTTGTATACATAAGGAATTAATCCTGAATGATCGATATGAGCATGTGTAAGGATTATGTGATCAATCTCTTCGGGAATGAATCCCAGTTTCCTGTTTGCGGCATCTGTTTCAAGTCCTTTACCTTGAAACATTCCACAATCAAGTAAAATCTTTTTTCCCTGGTCTGTTTTAATCAGATGTTTGCTTCCAGTTACTTCCTGAGCAGCTCCTAAGAATTTAATTATCATGATTGGTTGTTTTATTTGTAGATTAACAAATATAACGATAAATGTAGAATTTGGATCGTTCGCAAAGACAATTCAGTTTTTTTTAGTAATTATTTTAAAGTTGGGATGGCAGGATTACTCACCACCAAAGGCGGATCGTGAGAGAAGTTCAAACCCATTGGCCTCGGATAAATAAAAAAAGACGAAAATTGCAAAAAGGGCTTGGTCGGGATGGCGGGATTACTCACCGCCAAAGGCGGATCGTGAGAGTAGTTCGAACCCATCGGCCTCCAATAAATAAAAAAAGATGAAACAACAGTGGCTTCATCCTAATGTCGGGATGGCGGGATTCGAACCCACGGCCTCCACGTCCCGAACGTGGCGCGCTAGCCTGACTGCGCTACATCCCGTTTAATGCCAAAAATAACTAAAAAAATGATTACTTTAAATAAACAATTTGGGATTCTTTTAGTCGAAGTGTTTTAGTAGATTTGCTAATTCTAAATTCATAATTATGTATTTTAATGTAATTCTTTTGCAAATAGCTATTTTGGGATTGTTAACTCTTATAGGCATTATAGCTGCCAAAATGAAGATTATTACTATTGAGGTAAAAGATAGTATTGCATCAGTTATTTTTAATATTACCTTGCCTTTTCTAATTATTATCTCGGTTACCAGCATTGAGCTAAATAAACAGATTCTGTTAAACAGCATTTTGGTTTTTGTATTTTCTGCCTTAGCAATAACACTGCAATGGATAGCAGGTATTATTTCTAAAAATTCACTCGGATTAACAGATAAAAAAGCCGATATACATGTTTTAAACACTATGTTTGGAAATGTTGCTTTTTTGGGTTATCCTTTGTTTTCTGCTTTGTTTCCTGGTGGAGAAGGATTACTTTATGCAATTATTTTTCATTTTTCACAAGATCTTTTTATATGGACAATTGGTATATTCATTTTTCATTCTAACAGTGGATCAAGTTTTGCTCAAAATATTAAACACCTTGTAAATCCAAATACTATAGCATTTTTTTTAGGCATTGTTTTACTAACTGTTGGATTTCAATTTCCTGAGTTTTTATACAAACCTTTAAAAGGTTTGGGCGATACAACCATTTATCTTGCAATGTTATATATTGGAGCAGTATTGGCTCAAAATCCAATGATATCAGCATTTAAAAAAACTGAAATATATGTTCTGATTTTTAATAAAATGCTTTTTATTCCTTTTTTAATGATTATAATAATCCAATTATTTACCCTACTTACTGGAATAGAAATGGGTATTACTGCCAAAACAGTTCTTATAATGCAAGCGGCAATGCCATGTATGACAATGATTGTTGTTTTAGCGAAACGATTTGGAAGCGATGATATTCATGCTACAGAGAATCTATTTCTTTCAACAATTTTAAGTATTGGAACATTGCCTTTAATTTATTATCTAATTCAGATAATGAATTAAAAGAATTATATTTTTTAATAGAAAATTCATAGGGTATATTTAATCTTATTAATCTTAGATACAGAAAAGCAAGTTTAGAGGCTTTTTTATAAATAAAAATTGGTTAATAGGTTAAGCCTGTATCCTTTTCAGGTTATTAAAAAGGACCTTTTGGTCGGTATTTAAAAGGCTGACCAAAAGTTTTTTTGAAATTTGTAAATTTTATTATATATTATCAGTTATTTAAAGAATATATATCGGTAAATATTATGAGTTATTCAGATTCGGAAGTAATTGACGGAATAAAAATAGGAAACCTGAAGATTTTTGAACAATTGTTTAGGGATTATTATAAACAATTATGTGATTTTGCAAATAGATATCTGCAAAGCATGGATTCAGCAGAGGAAGTAGTTCAGGATATATTTTACAATATTTGGAAAAAACGAAATGAAATTAATATAAAATCATCATTAAAGTCATATTTGTATACATCAGTAAAAAATAATTGTTTACAGCAAATCAGGGTGCATAATCTTGATTTAAAATACGAAAACTATTACAAATCTCATTATAATGATGAAAGCATTAATCCAGCAGATGAATTAAAAGCAAAAGAGTTAAACGAAAGAATTACACAAGCATTGAATTCGCTACCAGAAAAATGCAGACAGATATTTGAAATGAGTCGCTACGATGGATTAAAGTACCATGAAATAGCAAACAAGTTATCAATTTCGATAAAAACAGTTGAAGCAAATATGGGAAAGGCACTTAAGCATTTTAGAATATATCTTAAAGATTATGCAGAAGCGATCTAATAATTTGGAAAGGATTTGTTTATGAAAACTGAATTAAATACAGAAAAATGGGACCTTTTAGCAAAATATTTTGCTAAAGAATGTTCAGATAATGAGAAAGATGAGTTAATGTCGTGGGTAAATGAAAATATCGAAAATGAAATTTTTTTCTTTGAAACACAAAAAAATTGGGAGATCTTAAATTTGAAAAATACTATGAAAGAAGTTAATGTAGACAATGCGTGGGATAAGCTTAAAAATAGAATTGAACAAGATAAAAAGTTCGTTATTAATACTGAGAAAAGGAATATATTTCGTTTATCTGCTTATATGAAATATGCTGCTTTGGGGTTATTATTGGTTGGATTAACAGTTATTACAAACAAAATCTATAGAATTATCAATAGTAATAATAACCAAATTGAGTACTTTGCTGTAAATGATGCTAAAAATGAATTAACCCTTTCTGACGGAACAAGAGTAAGTTTGTATCCAAACAGTAAGTTATTCTATCCCAAAAATTTTACAGCAAATGAACGAAAAGTTAAGCTTGATGGTGAGGCTTATTTCGATGTTACAAAAAATCCTGATAAGCCCTTTATTATTGAAGCCCAAAATACAGAAATAAAAGTACTTGGTACATCTTTTAATGTAAATTCAAATCTGAATAATAAACAGGTTGAAGTTTTTGTGGAATCAGGATTGGTGCAGGTAACCAAGAAAAATGGGGAAGAACAAAGTGTACTTATTTATCCTGGAGATATAGCTACAATATCAAAAAATAGAATAAATCAAGCAAAGAACTCAAATGAGAATATTATTGCCTGGAAAACCAAACAGATTATATTTAAAGAAGATACAATGAAAAATGTAATCACTACCTTAAATAAGGTTTATAAATCAAATATTACATGCAATGATACTTCAATTTTAGATCTTAGATTTACGTCAACATTTAAAAATCAGGAGCTTAATTCTGTTCTTGAAGTTATCTGTCTGGCATTTGATTTAAAACTAAATGATGAGAATAATGAGATTGTGTTAATTAAAAATTCCATATAGTTTATTAAACTAGATAAATGTTTAAAACATTATTAAACAAGTACATAAGAAAACTAATTGTAGTAATTATTTTACTTATGTGCTTTGTTTTTTCCTATTCTCAAGAATCTATTCTAAATCAACGTATTTCATTCAAATCAAGAAACCAATCATTATATAGTGTTTTAAATGAGATCGGTTCACAAATTGGTTATGATTTTTCTTATAATGCCGATCTAATTCCATCTTCAAAAAAAACCAAAATAGATGTTGATTCCACCGAGGTTAGTAAGTTATTAGATATTATCCTAAATGATTCTTGTCTAACCTATAATGTTATTGATAAGCAAATAGTAATACATAAAAAAAACACTATAGGCAGATTATATGCTATCTCAGGTAATAATCCAAATTCGAATGTTATAACCATTACAGGAAAAATAATTGATAAAGAAACCAGAGAACCACTTCCTTTTGCCAATATTTCAATTTTAGGAAAAAGTATAGGAACTATTACCAACGAAGAAGGTGTTTTTACTTTTAAAATACCCACTTTATATAAAGATGAAATATTTGTATGCACATACATAGGTTATAAAAACTCAGAAATACCGGTTCTAGATCTTGCTTTAAGAAATAATACTATTTATCTAGAGCAAGATTTCTTATCTATCCAAGAAGTAATAATAAGAAGTAATAATCCTGAAGCGCTTGTTAAATCTGCAATGGAAAGAGTAAAGGATAATTATTATACCCAACCTTATATGATGACAAACTTCTACAGGGAATTTGTAAAGAAAAACAATAAATACACATCGGTTTCCGAGGCGGTATTGAGTGTTTATAAAAGTCCATATGAAGGTTATTATTCTGATCAGGTAAAAATGGTTAAATCCAGAAAAAATATAAACTACTCCGAAAACGACACCTTCCTTTTAAAACTAAAAGGTGGATTATATGCAAGTTTATATCTTGATATTATTAAAAATCCATTATCATTTTTACTTGAAAAATACTTTTACTTGTATACATATTCATTAATTGATATCGTAAAATTTGATAATAGTACTGCTTATGTAATTGAGTTTAAGCCCAAATATTATATCGAAGATCAGTCGTTTACCGGAAAGCTTTATATTGATACTGATAACCTTACTATAAGGTCAGCACACTTTTATATTGATTCTGAAGCCATTGAAAAACTAACTCAAGAGCTAGTTTTGAAAAAAAGCATGAGAACATTTGTTAAGCCTGTATCTGCGAGTTATTGGGTAAACTATAGACAGATTAATGGTATATATTTTTTAAATCTTGTAAGAGGCGAACTTGAGTTTAAAGTAAGAAAACGCAGACAATTATTTTCTTCAGATTTTAAAACAATATTTGAATTTGCTGTAAACGATGTTGATACTGTTAATATAGATCGTTATAACAGAAACGAAATAATTTCTACAAACCAGGTTTTTATTGACAAAAATTTCGAATATGACTATTCTTTCTGGGGAGATTACAACTACATTATCCCTGACGAAACCCTTCAGGATGCTTTAATCAGAATTACTCAGCAAATGCAAAAACTTAAACAAAATGAATAAAAAAAAATCAGTTGGGATAATCCAACTGATAAAAAAATTGAAATGATTATTATCTATTTCTTTTCCTGATAAACTCTAACCCAATCTATTTCCATTGTGCATGGCAACTGAACTGGAGATCCATTTGCAGCAATTCCTGAGCTTATTAAAATATACATTGGCTCTTGCGGAATGCTTTCAGTAATTTCATAAACGGGAATATTATTTATTTTCCATGTTAACTTTTCAGGAGTCCAAAGCAAAGTATAGATATAGTAATTGGATGATAAATTTGGTCCAGAAACAGATGACCTTAGCTTTTCTTTCTTTCCTGTTCCCCAATAATTGGCAACACTAATCTTATTTTTAGACTTACCATCATATTTAAAAATATCTAGTTCGGGCGTAATTTTTTCTCCAAGCATCCAGAATGCATGATGCACAGGATAGGAGTGATTCATCCTAATTTTAGCCTCAAAACGACCATATTTCTGCCTAAAACTTTGCCCTGTATTAATTATCCCAGAAGTATAATCAAAATCTTTGATATAAAAGCCCATTGACGGATGCCATACTTTTCCTTTTGCTTTTTCAGCCTTTGTTGTAATACGCAAAACACTATCTTTTATTTCCAGATTTTTTTCAGTAAAAAATTGCTGCTCATTAGCCTGCACATAATTATCATTTAATATGGTTTTACCCCAATAATAACCGGTAAGCCATTTGTCCAGATCGAGCTTTGGTGAAGAAAAGTCATCTTCAAAAGTAAGCTCCCAGTGTTGCAATTGATCGAATGAATTAACCTTTTCAAGTTTAAAGTACCATTTAATCTTGTCGCTTTTTTTCAGGGCAATATATTCTTGTTGTTGCTTATACTCCTCGCTTAGTTTAAACTTATCTTTGATCTGAAGGTATTTTTTTCTTTCAATAAATTCATCAGATAAAATATATTTTTCAAGCGCTTCATAATCTGCAATAACCTGTGAATCATTAAGTTCGTTAAAAATACTCAACTTTTCAGAACTTTTAAACTTAAAATATTGTTTAATTTCAGAAGATTTTTTTAATGATTTATATTCCTGCAAATTTTTATATTCTTCAGTATTTTCAAATTTTAGATTTTTTGCTTCCTGGATGGAAGCTTTAAGCTCGCTAGATTGTATTTCCTTTTCTAAATCCAAAAAATCCTTAATAGATTGACTTCCATCCAATTCAATGAATTGCTTGTAATTATCTGACTCTTTAGTTTTAAAATAATTTTTAATAACTGATGATTTTAACTGTTTTTGATAATCCTTACGCTTTATAAACTCATCCAGATTTTCAGCTTTAAGGTTTTTAATAGCAGAAATATGCTCATTTGATTTTATTAATGATGCAAGCTCATCCATTTCGGATTTGCCATCAAAAACCTCATCTTTTTTGGTATTCTTCGATAAGGATTTTAACTCATTATATCTGGTCTTTATTCTGTTTAATTCATCTTGTTTTTGCTTCTTTTGATTTTCAATATCACGTATTAGGGCCTCAAAATCAGTCGATTTGATTATTTTTTCAAGTTCAATGAATGACTCAAGTTCTTTAGAACCATCAAACTTGTTAAATTCTTCTAATTGTTTCGATTTTTTGAATGCAAAAAACCATTTATATTTTTTATTTTGCTCTTTATATCGTTCTTGCTTATCTTTTATTTCTTTTAATTTCTCTTCTTTTTGCTTAATAATTGATTTTTTAAACTCTTCAAATTCATTTGATGTAAAAAAACGATCAAGTTCTTCATAGTTGGCAAGCTTTTCCGATTTACTAAAATCAATATATTGATTAAGTTCTTTAGAATCCTTGACCTGATAATAGGTCTTTATTTTGTTCGATTTTTTAAGGGTGAGATATTCTTTCTCTTTCTTATATTCCTCTGATTCCTGATATTTTAAAGAATTAATCTCTCGTTTAATCTTCTCAAATTCAGGTGAGTTTATGAATGCATCAAGTTCTTTGTATCGGGATAATTCTTCAGATTCTTTATAGGCCATAAATTCATCGAATTCTTTTCTCAGGTTATTATCCTTTTCTTCTATTGAAGAAGCTTTAGGGATCATACCCAGACTAGAAAATATCGAAAATTTCGATTTTAAAACTGTGTTGCTCATAATTAAGATTCTTTAGTTCTTGCCAAAGGTTAAAGATAAAAAAAAAACATCAGATGGATTTATTTATTTGAGAATTTTGTTGTTTGTTATAAAACAAAAACGGACTGGCATTTATTGCCAATCCGTTAAAAAATCTTTAATTCCCTATTAATTAATATGTTTCAGAGCTTCTTCAGTGGCAGCTATCATCGGTTTAATAGATATACTTTCACCTACAGCTTTTTGCATCCAAACATCTGGAGTTAGTCTTCCTAAACTCCATATTCGATCAACTTCCTTAGCAAAATCTTTTCCAGTTATATATTGTTCAATCTGAAAATCAATTAGATGGCCGAATGAATAATTAGCTAAATAAAGCGGATTACTAATCATATGTGTGTAAATAGCCAGAATAGGCTCATCTTTAACACCATAGATATCAGCATAATACTTGTTCCAAATATCTTTTGAAATTTGAATAACCGCATTTTTAAGTTGAGTTGCTGTAGCTTCTGGATTTTCATATAGCCATTTCCAAACCTTCATATCCACCATTGAAACACCCATAATTTCAAATACCTGCCAGTAAAGATCTAGATTATTTAAATGTTCTTTGTTAGGATTTGGATCGTTCATACCGAGTAATTGTAAATCCCGTTTTTGAAATAAAAATGCTAATGCCTCAGTAAAAGCAGTATTAGGAACACCGTTAATCATATAATAATCAACATCGTGTAAAGAAATTGTTTGTTCTACATTGTGGCCAAATTCGTGTACTGCAATATTATAACCTTTATAATCCATTCCTTTACTAGATATTCTGGTTCTAAGATGGGCATTTTCTGCTTTCATCTGAGCGCCCCATGCATGACCAGATCCACGAGCGGGATCAACAACCACTTTTGATGCAAGAAATGATGCACGTTCTTTTGGCCAACCAAGTTTTACCAAAATATTACCTAAATCAGCTTCGAGGGCTTTTGCGTTTGGATATTTATTTTCGGTTATTGAGTTTAATAAATTTGCATCAATAGAGCTTCTTGCCTTAAACCCATCATACCAAATATCATAAGGGCGTAAATCTCTTCCCAATCGCTTGCTTATTAGCTTACCAACTTCTTTGGCAACAGGTGAGGAAAGATACTCATCAAATAACTTTTCAACCTCTTCTTGAGGGATTTCTTTGTCACCCGAAAAGCTTCTTTTAATAAATGTGTTCAAATCAACATAATAACTATCTGTAGCTTTTAATGACCTAAAATTGTTTACTATCTGTTGATATCTTGTATCGGGTTCAGAGCTAAGTTGTATCTCAGATCCATTTTCGAGAACAGTATTATTTATCGGATTCCATTCGTATTCACCTGAATTAATAACTTTTTCAGGAATCGATTGGTCTATAATACGTTTCATGACTGAATATACAATATCCTGTTTTTCAAGTCCATTTTCGATATTTGCATAGTTAGATTTTATTTCATCACGCAAGTTCCAGTGCGAAAGAAGTACCATATCTTCTGGGAATAGCTTTTCACCTTTATCATTTAAAAGATGTCCCATATAAATGTTGTATTCCGAAATATAGATATCGGCATCGGTGCCAGCTTGCGATATAGCTTGCGATAATGCTGCAGGAACGCGGGCTGTAAATATATCTCCTAAACGAGCATAAGCCCATTCTTTGGAGTTCCAATTAACACCCATTGCATTTTTTTCATCTAACGAAAAGGGTGGGAAGTTTAGAGCAATAACAAAAGCTATTTTGTTGGCATAAAAATCATCAGCGAAATGAGCTTCCGGGCTATATGCTGCAAACATTGCATCAATCTTATGATAAGGACCATTATCAAGATGCATGTTCTCGTTTAAGTCAAGTGTAATTTTATTACCATGCCCCCAAAGTGATTCAAAGTTCTTCGATGTTTTTTCAAATACTATTAGTTTCTCATTTGCATCATTGATGTAATTATCGAAGCAGAAATTTTCGAATTCTGATTCTGAACCATCAGAAGCCCTCCATAATGATGCAGCATGAGCAACTCCACGTTCAATCAGATCTTTATTATCAGTTCCAAATTTTTCGATTAGAGAGTTTTGAACTTTTTTAATTGTCATGTCCGTAATATTTTTAATATCAGCAGTTTTTTTATCTCCACATTTATCCGTACACTGAGTAAAAATAAATAAAAGCAGAGCGAATAGGATTAAATAATTCTTTTTTGCCATAGAGTTTAGGTATTAATATTTATTAATTAAACATTTAAGAATGATGCAAATAGTTAACAATAATACAAAAAATTAAAGATCTTTAATTTGATTTATATCATAAATTTTTCCAATTGGATAAAGGTTCAATTGCTGATCCCAATAAGGAGTTCGTGCAAAAAACCAGAATAGTTTTGCATATTGATTATTATATATTTCTGGATTATCAGCTACTACTTTATCATATTCAACTTTAAGTTCAGGATTTTTAGCAATCATCTCTCTGGCCATTTTTTCCATAACATATGTTTCAACATATTCTTTGCGTTCAAAAATAGGATTAAAGAAGCCCCATTTTAGATATGAATCTGGTGCATTTGGCTCAAGAAGGTGAGCTATAACAAGTGCTGTTCTTTGATTCATATCTATAATTACAGATCCAGCAGGGAATTCTTTTTTCACAAAAGATGTCTGCATATTTACATCCTGAACCATCTGACGGCCTTCAAATGATGATCTACCAAAGCTCACATTTGTAAATTTTATCATCTCTACTTGAAATTCAGTAGTTTTTTCAAGTATCTTATATTTTATTCCATGCAACGATAATCTATTAATGATTTCTGTCCATTCAACTGGAATAATATATGCTTCAGGCATCTTCACAAATTCAACTGGTTCCTGTTTTTCAAATGATACTATATCAAACTCCTTCGGTTCTTTGCTGTAAACAAACCAATTATCACTTGTTAAATCGCTTTTAATTATTTCATAATCAACACCTTTAAACTTAACAATTGAACTGTCGGATGAAGTGTTATAACTTACTGCAAATTCTTGCTTCCTAAATTCCTTCGATGCTACTTCTTTATCGGCATTGTGGTTAATCTCAATTAAATAATTGTGATCTCTGTTCATAATTGTAATTGAATGACGTATCATATTATATGTAGCATCGACGCGAGTTTTATAATCCTTTAACATGTGAGTTTCAATAAGCAAACCTAGACGGTTTTGCACAGTTGAATAGCCAGTTGAGTATCTAGGAGAACCAATACCATGTATTAAACCGCTTCGAGGATCATGCCATTGCCTGAATGAAACATATGGAAAAATCAAAACATTGTCTTTTTTAAGCATATCTTCAATTTCAATCAGATACTTATTTTGCCAATCGGTATGCTGCTTATTCATGTTGCCATAAGTATTCATGCCATATGTAATTGTATATTGATAATCAGCACCGTCAGTAGTGTGAACATCGATAAAAAAATCAGGTAACCAGCTATTAAATAACTTAAGCCATTGTTGCATTTCGGGAGCATCCGCTTTTATAAAGTCACGATTTAGATTTAAATTTTGGGCTGTTGTTCGCCAACCCATTTCTTTTGGACCATTCTGGTTAATTCGATTATATGGACTAAATCGCTCATGCCCATCAACATTGAAAATAGGAATAAATAAAATTGTTACATGATCTAATAATTCAGGATATTTATTATGAATTATAATATCTCGGATAAGCATTAAACCAGCATCTTTCCCTTCTGATTCGCCAGCATGTATGCATGCTTCAACTAGTAAAACAGCATTACCAGAGTTTCGAACACTCTCCGGTGTAAAGTTTTTATTTTTATCGATAATTAATAGTGGTAAATCTCTTCCCTGAGGACTTTTTCCGAAACTAGAATACCGCACTAATGGAGAGGCATTGGCCAATTGTAGACAATATTCAATGGTTTTATCATATCGGGGAGTTTCCAGATACCCAGATTTTTCGTAATAAGTTAGCCAATCAGGATTTTGTGCGTGCAATATATTACTAAACAAATATATAGCACAAAAAACAAGTACTTTTTTCATATAAAAACTTTGCATTTTTGACCATCAAAAATATGCAAAGTTTAATGACAAATAATATAATTACGATCGAATTTAGTCTTCGAACTTAATGTTTTTACCCATCGTTCCTCTAAAACGCATAAAAAAACTTTCTCGTTCCTGTATAGCTATAAAATTATCTACAAATGCTTCATCAGGTATAATATTAATTTCTTCGATAATCAAAGAATCAAGAAAATCAAACGAGAACGGGATATAGTCAATTTCAATATTTAACTTTTTTAATAAACGTTTAAGCATTCGAGATTGAAATGGATCGGTTGCAAGAGCTACTTTCTTAAAACCTTGTTTTTTAGCAATTTCATAAGAATAATAAACATTTTCAACACTATGTTCTGCTCTCGATTCAATATGTATAAGATCTTCAGGAACTCCTAAATGTTTTGCATACAGGGCCATTATTTTCGCTTCGATATATGGTGTATATACGGCTGAACCAGAATATATTATATTTTTAGTAATCCCTTTTGAATATAGATAATGTGACCAGTATATCCTTCCCATTAATACTCTTCCCATCCTTTCGTCTTTAAAAGGCACTCCAGGTACAATTATGGCATCATAAAGAAATTCACTTTTCTCTTCTTTAACTAATTTTTCAGGTTCAGTAGCTTTTGTTATTAAAAAATAGAATAATTGAATAACTATTAAACTTGCAATAAATAGAATTTTAGATATGTTTTTCATTTTGTGGTTTTTTATTTATTTAACAGAGAAGAGTATATTTTGTTCAAACTATAATATAAAATACTAAACAAACTGATTATACTAATCTTTTTATATTTTAAAATGATTCTTTAAATTCGCAATAATTAACTTTAAAATTTAGTCTATGAAACCTATAAAATCATTATTGCCATTATCAATCTGGTTAATGCGCATAGGCTTATTATTATTTGCCTACACTCACTATTTTGATACTATTATTAGTTTTGATTACGAAAATTTAAATTTTTATGTTGCTCTACTTTTTGGTATTTTCAGTATATTCATTTTTATTTCCGGATTTGTCGTTAAGCAGACATTAACTGTCGTTTCTGGGTTGGTATTAACAATTATTTCTATATATAATCTTGTTAAATTATTTGATGCAGGTGTTACATCATCTTTATCAGTTTTTATCATTATTACTGGTATAGCTGTTTATTTTTTAGCAAATCCTTCAACAAAATAGGAAATCCACACATAATTATTATTAATGATGATATTGTAAAACATATTCGTTTTACGATATTTTCCTTTATTTTAGCCTTCATTTTTTACGAAAGAAATAACAAATGAAAAAGATACTTTGTGTTTATTATTCTCAGTCAGGTCAATTGACACAGATTGTCAAAAATTTTACCAAACCATTCGAAAAATCTGGTAACTATTCTATTACCTTTGCTCCAATTGAGCCAGTGAATGATTATAAATTTCCATGGAAGGGTTATAATTTTTTCGATGCTTTTCCTGAATCAGTAAATCACATTCCTTGTGAGATCAGACCATTGAATTTAGAAAATGAAGATTTTGACTTAATCATTTTTGCTTATTCTGTTTGGTATATGTCGCCAGCAATACCATCAAATTCTTTCATAATGTCGGACCAGGCAAAACGTATATTTAAAAACAAACCTGTTATTACATTGTTGGGCATCAGAAATATGTGGGTAGTTGCACAGGAGTACATAAAAGAAAAAGTCAATGAATTAGGGGGGAATCTTGTTGGAAATATTGTATTGCAAGATCGAGCTGAAAATCTGACTGGAATAGTCACAATCTCTTACTTTTTATTTACAGGTAAAAAAGACCGTTTCTTAGGATTTTTTCCAAAACCAGGCATTTCTGATAAAGATATTGCCAATGTAGATTTATTTGGAGAGATTGTAAAAAATTACTTTGAAAATAATATGCTTGATAAATTGCAAGAAGAATTAGTTAAGGCCAAAGCAGTCAAGATTAATTCATATTTATCTACAGTAGAGAGAATGGCTTATAAACGAGTGTTTTTAAAATGGGCAGGTTTTATTCTAAAAAAAGGTGGTCCCAATAATCCATCTCGCAAAAAAAGGGTAAAAATGTTTGCTTATTATTTTCCTTTTGCAATTTTAGTAATTGCTCCTATAGAATACATTTTTTTTCTTATTTTTGCCCCGTTTCGGATTAAAACTATAAAAAGAGACAAAGAATATTTTTCAGGAGTCAAACTCAAATAAATACAGAAAAACTATATATGTCAAACCAAGTATATATCAATAATATTGCGAAGTTTCTACCTAACGAACCTGTTTCAAATGACGAAATGGAGTCTATTTTAGGACTAGTAAATGGAAAACCATCAAGATCAAAAAATATTGTTTTACGACAAAATGGTATTAAAAACAGATACTATGTTATTGATAAAAATGGTAATGTAAAATTTTCAAATGCAGAAATAACAGCGAATGCAATAAAAAAATTAGATAACAAAGCCTTTTCTATTAAAGATATTGAAGTACTATCTTGTGGTACATCGTTACCTGATCAATTATTACCATCGCATGCATCAATGGTTCATGGGAAATTAGGCAATGTTCCTTTAGAGGTTAATTCTCCATCTGGAGTTTGTTGTGCTGGAATGCATGCAATTAAATATGGTTACCTCTCGATATTATCTGAACAATCAAGAAATGCAGTTGCGACTGGCTCAGAAGTAATTTCAACATTATTAAGAGCCGATAAATTTAATAAAGAAATTAATTGTACAAATCAACTTGAGCAAAATCCAATTCTTGCTTTTGAAAAGGATTTCTTGCGATGGATGTTATCTGATGGAGCAGGAGCTATGCTCATGGAAAACAAACCAAATGCAGAGGGAATTTCTTTAAAAATTGAATGGATTGAAACAATTTCGTATGCAAACGAATTGGATGCATGCATGTATGCTGGTTCAGATAAAGATGTCAATGGAAATTTAATTGGATGGCGTGAATTTGATCCAGAATTATGGTTAGAAAAATCCATTTTTTCTGTAAAGCAGGATGTTAAATTGCTTGATAAATATGTGGTAAACAGATGTATTACACCCCTTGCAAATATTCTGAAGAAAAGAAATATTGATTCACACAAAGATGTAAACTATTTTTTGCCTCATTTATCTTCTATGTATTTTAAGCAAAAATTGTATGATGAGTTAAAAACGCAGGGAATTGAAGTTACTGATGAAAAATGGTTTACAAACTTAACTCGTGTTGGAAATGTTGGCTCTGCCTCAATTTATATAATTTTAGATGAATTATTTCATTCCGGAAATTTGAAAAAGGGAGAAAAAATTCTCATCATGGTGCCTGAAAGTGGTAGATTCTCTTATGCATACGCTTATTTGACTGTTGTTTAAAAATAACCATTCATAAATTGAAGCTCAGTAGTTATTCTGCTGAGCTTTTTGTTTTGTAAAAGTTTATTACAATCTTTATTTATTATTAATGAAAAATTGACTATTTAAGTCTTTTTGTTATTTTTGAATAATTAACCCTAAAAAACAAAAACATGTTCAATATTGCACTTTTTGGTCCTCCAGGCGCAGGAAAAGGTACTCAATCTAGGCTACTTATTGAGAAATTTAATCTGGCATATATTTCAACTGGCGATATTTTGCGCGAAGAAATCTCTGAAGGTTCAGAACTTGGAATGAAAGCAAAAAGTGTGATAGAACAAGGAGGATTAGTTTCTGATGAAATAATAGTTCAGATAATTGAAAAAAAAATTAAAACTAACACCGAAGTTAATGGTTTTCTTTTCGATGGTTTTCCGCGAACTGTAGTGCAAGCATATATTTTAGAAGGTTTATTATTGAATCTTAATACCTCGCTTAATTGCATGATCAGTCTTGAGGTCCCACAAGATGTTCTAATGAACCGAATGCTTGAGCGATCAAAAAAAGAAAATCGTGCCGACGATACATTGGATGTAATTCAAAACAGGTTAAAAGAATACCAGAATAAAACAATTCCTGTTGCTCAATTTTATAAGGACAAAGGTATTTACTATGCTGTTGATGGAGTTGGAAAATTAGATGAAATATTTGAACGCATTACAAATGTAGTTGAAAACACACTTACCAAAACATGGTTAAATGTAGTTCTCTTTGGTCCTCCAGGAGCCGGTAAAGGAACTCAAGGCAAGCTTTTGGCTAAGAAATACGATCTTGTTTATATATCAACAGGGTCACTTTTACGTCGCGAAATAGAAAAAGGTACTGAGATGGGTTTAAGTGCAAAAGAATACATGGAGAAAGGCGATATTGTGCCAGATGAATTTGCTATTAAGCTAATTGAAAAACAAATTCAGATGCACCCAAATGCAAAAGGTTTCTTCTTTAAGGGATTCCCAAGAACAATTGTTCAGGCATATATTTTAGATGGGTTATTGCGTAAATTAAACTCATCAGTATCTTGTGTTTTTCATCTTGATATATCAACTCTTGAGTCAATTAAACGATTAAATGCACGAAGTAAGACTCCTGATAAACGAAACTATGATATTGATGCTGATGTAATTGTGAGAAGACTGGAAATTTATCAATACAAAACATTACCAGTTCTAAATTATTACAAGAAGCAAAAGAATATCTATGAAGTAGATGGAACCGGAAGTGAAGAAGATGTGTATAAAAGATTAACCGAAAAACTCGAACTAGCATTTAAAAATACGAGATAATAATAATTGAAATGTTAAAAAAGAGATACTGATTATCATCAGTATTTTTTTTTATTACTGCAAAACAGATCAATTTAGATATCTTTAATTAACCAAAATTAAAATGAGAAAAGTTACCTTATTATTAAGTTTTGCAATTGTTAGCAATTGTCTTTTTGCACAAAAAAATTTTCAACCTGGTTATATTATTAATAATTCAGGACAAAAAATTGAAGGTTTTATAGATTATAGAAAGTGGGATAGAAATCCTGATAAGATTAGTTTTATGGTAACTATGGAAGGTGAACCAATTACCTATTCTCCATTAGATATAAAATCTTTTTATGTTAAAGATGAAATGTCATATTATTTAAAAGATGAAATGTATATAAGTGCAATAGTAGATATTGACAAATCACCTTATAGCATAAGTGAATTGACCCAAGACTTTAATGGAAAATTTGAAAAAGAAGTTGTTTTTTTGTCCTTATATATACAAGGAGCTTATAATTTGTATTACTATAAAGATGAAAATAAAAAAATTCATTATTTCATAAATAATCAGGGAAATGAAATTGAAGAATTAATTTTTAGAAAATATTTAAAAATTATTGAAGGGAACTCTAAAGTTATGAAATACGAACAATATAAAGAGAAATTAATGGATTATTTACAAGATGATCCTTCAATAATTACGATGATAAATAAAACTTCATACAATACTAAACCTTTAATTGATTTAATTGAGAAATATTCAAAAAACAAGGGGATTGAAATCATTAAGTATTTTGAACCTGCTCCTAAACATGGCAAAGTTAGTTTAAAAGTTTTTGGAGGTATTTTTAATAGTACTTTTTCTACAAAAATAGATATTCCAAGTAATATAGGTTACACCTTTGGAATTGGATTAAATGAAATTTCTCCTAGAAGGCTTCAGCGTTTCTCGTGGGATCAGGAAATATTGTTTTATAATGAAAAGGTAAATTATAATTATACAAATGTAGAAACTGTAATTCTTTCATATAATTACTTTTGCGATTTAGATTTGTATTATGCGAAATTTAATTTTTTAGGAAAATATCATATAGATTATGGCAATTTTAAACCATATTTTCATGCAGGAATTTCTGTGGCAACATTGTTTGCATATAAAGGAGAAAAAAATGAGACAAAAACATTCGGAGCTACAACAACAGTTACCGATGAAAAAGTGGGTCAAATCGCATTAGGAATTGTTGGAGGAATTGGCGCGAGTTATAATAAATTAAGTTTGGAACTGAGGTATGAAAAAGCAGGATCAGCAAGTTCAATTTCAGCAAATAATATTTATGTTCTAGTTGGATTTGACTTGATATCAATAAAAAACTAAATTTATTTAGAAATTTATTACATGGCTCCTTTATAAAGGGTACCTTGTCTAATTTAGATCCAAAATTTCATCTATCTGTTCTCCTTTTTCATCAAAAACAAGGGCGTATGTACCAAGTTCATATTCCTGTTTCTCGAATACCATATTTATAGCAACTTCAACGCAAGGAGTTTTCATTTCTTTGCTTTCAACATAAATAGCTACATGATGCAGTTCAACACCGATATCCTCAATCTGAATATTCTCTGGAAACTCTGTTTTTAATTGATTTACATCTTCGCCGGCAAAAGTATCAGCCAATAGGGCAGATAAGCTGGTAAGAGTATCTTCGATCAATTGATCTTTTGTTTTATTCTGAAAAAACAAGCTTTCTATAGTTTCTTTGCTCATAGGTATGTTTTTAATTTAGGTTTAAAATTAAAATTATTTTTCTCCTTTACGAATAAATTGAACAATTTCATTCGAATATTTAAATATCTAACTGTATTATAAGCACTAACACAAAAGTTCTTTATAAAACCTATTAATAGAAGAAAAAATTCTAAAATATTGATATTTTTGTTCTTCGAAATCTTAAACTATTGTAAATGAATTCTACTAACAAACAATATATTACTTCAATGATAATTATTGGAGTTTTATTTTTCCTTTTTGGCTTTATAACATGGCTAAATGGTATTTTAATTCCTTATTTAAAAATAGCTTGTGAGCTTAATAATCTTCAATCTTTGATGGTTGCATCTTCGTTTTACATAGCCTATTTTGTTATGGCTATTCCATCGGGTTGGGTATTGAATAAAACCGGTTTTAAAAATGGAATGATGGTTGGATTATGGATTATGGCTATTGGTGCATTAATCTTTATTCCTGCTGCCTTAACACGTTCATATCCCATATTTTTAATCGGTTTATTTATTTTAGGAACAGGTCTAACAGTTTTGCAAACATCATCAAATCCATACATAACAATTATTGGTCCGGTAGAGACTGCAGCGAGCAGAATAAGCATAATGGGTATTTGTAATAAAATTGCAGGAGCTCTTGCTCCATTAATCCTAGCATACTTTATACTTAGCGATGGCGATAGTTTTGTAAACAGTTTGGCAAGCATGAGCCTTGCAGAAAAGAATGCAGCACTTGATGCACTCGCGGCGCGTGCAATTGCTCCATATTCGGTTATTGCAATAAGTCTATTTCTTCTTGGTATAATGATGCGCTTTTCTCCCTTACCTGAAATTGAACGCGAAGAGAATACTGAAACCGACAACTCTTCTAATAACAATGAAGTAAAAAGTATTTTCCAGCTTCCTCATCTTTGGATGGGTGTTATTGCTTTGTTTTTTTATGTTGGGGCCGAAGTTATTGCCGGAGACACGATTATTCGTTATGGAATGCTACTAGGGATTGATATAGCAGTGGCTAAAGCATTTACAAGTTATACATTGGTGGCAATGGTTGTTGGTTATATTCTTATTGGACTAGTGTTAATTCCAAAGGTGATTTCACAAAGAACTGCATTAATACTTAGTGCCTTACTTGGCATTACTTTTACTCTGGCTGCAATATTTACTTCAGGAACAACATCTGTATTTTTTATTGTTATGCTTGGTTTTGCAAATGCAATTGTATGGCCGGCAATATGGCCTCTTGCAATTCATAATACCGGAAAACATATAAAAACAGCATCATCGCTACTGATTATGGCAATTGCCGGTGGAGCAACATTACCTTTGGTTTGGGGCGCAATGGCAGATTACTTTGCTAATTCGCCTCAAAATGCTTATTGGATATGTGTTCCATGTTATCTAATGATTTTTTACTTTGGTATGTGGGGATATAAATTAAAACCCATAAAAGCTTAATTTTTAAGCAACTTTAAACCTGCCAAAGGCAGGCAAGCTTTTAACTTTTAACTTTTAACTTTAATCTTGATTATGAATTTAACATTATTGGTTTTAGCAGCAGGAATGGGTAGTCGATATGGCGGCCTAAAACAACTTGATAAAGTTGGTCCCAGTGGTGAAACAATTATCGATTATTCAGTTTTTGATGCAATCGAAGCTGGTTTCAATAAAATAGTTTTTATTATCCGCAAGGATATCGAAAAGGAGATGAAAGAGCTTTTATTCGACAAATACAGTAAAAAAATTAAAGTTGAATATGTATTTCAGGAGCTTGATAATCTACCGAATGGAATAAAACCACCTAAAGATCGAACCAAACCCTGGGGGACTGGACATGCTGTTTTAATGGCTAAAGATATAATTCACGAACCATTTGTTGTTATTAATGCTGATGATTTTTATGGCAAAAGTGCATTTAAAGTAGTTGCTGATTATATGAAAAGTCAGCAGAACAACCTTAAAGGAAAATACTGTATGGCAGGTTATTTACTCAAAAATACACTGTCTGAACATGGACATGTTTCTCGTGGAGTTTGCTCTGTGAATGAGAATATGGAAATGACTGATATTATTGAAAGAACCAAAATAGGATGGAAGTATGATTTAATCGTCGCAGATGATAATGGAAAAGAACTGGGGCTTATTGGTAATGAATATGTTTCAATGAATTTCTGGGGATTTACTCCTGATGTTTTCCCTGCACTTGAGTCTGAGTTTTCTAAATTTATTAATACTAATATGGAAAACTTAAAATCCGAATATTATATTCCAAGTATTGTAAGTCATCAGGTAAATTCAGGAAATGCGACAGTAAAAGTGCTTGAAGCCACTGATCAATGGTTTGGTGTTACTTACCAGGAAGACAAACCTATTGTTGTCGAAAAAATTAAAGAACTTACTGCATCAGGAAAATACCCTGAAAAACTATGGAAATAATAAGTTATAAAAAAATTTAAGACTATTTATTAATAGAGAAATAGTTTTAAAAACTTGTTATAAATGCTTATTCTGGTATTTAATTTGATAACTATATGTTGTTTTATTAATTTAGTCTGAAAAGCAAATTATCATGATTAGAGGTCTCACAAAATCTATAATTCCAGTTTTATTCCTTGTATTATTTAGTTCTTCCAGAACTAATTATTCAATTCAAGACGATAAATACCAAAAAGTACGCCAGCGAATGGTGCGTGAACAAATAGTCGCTCGTGGTATAAAAGATCAGAAAGTTATTCAAGCTATGATAAAAGTTCCCCGCCATTTATTTGTTCCCGAGGCTTATGAGCGAATGGCTTATGAAGATAGACCTTTACCAATAGGCGAGGGCCAGACTATTTCACAACCTTATATTGTTGCCTTAATGACAGAATTGCTCGAATTAACTCCAAATACAAAGGTACTCGAAATTGGCACGGGTTCAGGTTACCAGGCGGCAATTTTGGGCGAATTGGTCAACGAAGTATATACAATCGAAATTGTTGAGATTCTTGGTCAAACATCATCTCAGCTTCTTTCTGATCTTGGATATAAAAATATTCATGTTAAGATTGGTGATGGATATAAAGGATGGCCCGAAAAAGCTCCATTCGATGCTATAATTGTTACTTGTGCTCCTTCAGATATACCTAAACCTCTTGAAAATCAGCTTAAAGAAGGTGGAAAAATGATTATCCCATTGGGTGGTAGTATAGTTCAGGAATTAATACTTCTCGAGAAAAAAAATGGTGATCTAATTAAAAAAGTTGTTGCCCCGGTGCGCTTTGTGCCAATGGTTCGTCATGATGGTATCAGGTATTAATTTTAACAATTTCCTTTTATCCTTGTCTAAAAGATAAATTTTTAAGAGTCGCGAAAGCGGCTCTTTCTTTATAAATCAAGGGCCATTTCATATTGGTTGATTGTAAATTCAAAGCCATTTTTTTTTATAAAACTTTTCATACAATCATCTCTATGATCTATATTGATTAGCTTTATATAATTATTTTGGGATTTAAACTCATTAAAAAAATAATGTAATAATTCGGTGGCAATTCCCTTTCTTCTAAACTCCTTTTTTACAGATATATTCATAATCCAATTTAAGGAAGGATAATATACAAAGGTACCAACCAGCTCATCGCCAATGAATGATCCATAAGAAACAACACTATTCGGTATTCTATTTATTGCCATTAAACTATTTTCCCATGAAGGTTGCCAATCCATAAAATCTTCAGATAGAAGTAGATCTCTTTTATCAATCCTTTTAATACAATATTTAAATTTCGATTTATCACTTAAAACTAACTCAGGAGGTTTAATCCTAAAGCAATCGAACTCTCTTGTTATTTTGAATCCTGTTTTCTGATATGCTTTAATCGCTTTTTCATTTACTTGTAAAACTTCAAGCCAAAATTTCTTTACACCATGATCTTTTAATAAAGGAACAGCAAATTCAAACATTTTACCAGCCAATCCTTTTCCACGGTGTTCTTTTATTATTCCTGTACCAGCATCAAATGCAGATTTTACTCCTTGCCAGTTATCTATACCAATTAATGTGTACCCTACCATTTTGTTTTCAAAATAAACTGCTACAGATTTATTAAAATCAACATTGTTTTTAATACATCTATAATTTAAGTTCTCTTCTGTCATATAACTCATATCAACAGCATAGTCACTAAATGCTTTTACTGATGTTTGGTATAATTCAGGTAAATCTTCTTTTTTAAGATTTTTAAATTGATATTCCATAGATTAAATTTATTGTGTTATTTAATTATGATATAAATTCACTAAAAAAGTTTAATTTAATTCGCTATTTCTCAACTTAATAAATAACAACATAAATAATTTATTAATTTACAATGATTTGAATTATTAAATAACCTGATTAAACATTTTAAGTTTTACTTGGTCTATAATGTTGTTATACTCAAAATGTAAAATATGAAAGATTTTAAATTCTTGTTCATCCTGGCAATAGGGATGCTAATTCATGTGGCTTGTTCAAATGATTTGAATAAAATAGCCGAGAAAATTCATGATAAAATTGTATCTATTGATACACATACCGATACACCATTTAATTTCCTTGATGAGAATTATGATGTTGGAAAATGGAACGATTTCGAAAAATCAAGATCGAGAGTTGATTTCCCACGGATGAAAGCTGGCCGTTTAGGTGGCGTTTTTATGGCAGTATTTATTAATCAGGGTATAAGAACTGATTCTGCAAATATTGTTGCAAAAGCCAGAACATTAGAGTTATTTAATGCTTTACATTCTAAAGTGAGGTTATATCCAGACCAGGCAGAGATTGCAACAAATGCTGATGATATTTATCGAATCAAAAAAGCTGGAAAAAATGCCGTATATATTGGCGTTGAAAATGGATATCCTATTGGGCGTGACTTAAATAATATTAAAGAATTCTATGATCTGGATGCCAGATATATCACGTTGTGCCATACTAAAAACAATGATATTTGCGATTCATCCACTGATAAAAAAGGACCTGAGTATAATGGGTTAAGTAGTTTTGGCGAAGAAGTAGTAAAAGAAATGAATCGCCTGGGAATGATGATTGATGTTTCGCATATTTCCGATTCATCATTTTTTGATATATTAAAACTATCAACTGTGCCAGTATTTGCTTCGCACTCGAGCGCACGAGCTATTTGTGATAATCTACGTAATTTCTCAGACGAAATGCTTTACGCACTCAAAGAGAATGGTGGAGTTATCCAGATTTGTATTCTAAGCGATTATGTTAAAACACCTCTGCCATATCCCGAAAGAGACTCTGCGTTTATGATACTCCGCGAAAAGTATAATAATTTCGATAACATCTCTGATTCACTGCGTATTATGGGGTACCAAGAATGGGAAGAAACAAATCAAAAATATCCAAAAGTACTAGCAACTGTTTCTGATGCTGTTGATCATATCGATCATGTGGTAAAAACCATTGGAATTGACTATGTTGGTATTGGAACTGATTTTGATGGTGGTGGTGGTTTAAGTGATTGCAAAGATGCTAGCGAACTTAAAAACATTACGATTGAACTACTAAAGAGAGGCTATACTAAGGAGGAAATTGAAAAAATTTGGGGTAGTAATTTTCTAAGGGTTTTTAAAAAAGTTGAAAAAGGTAAATCAATTTAGTGGTTTTATAATAAATTGAGCTTCCATCGAATAATTCGTTGGAAGTTTTTTTTATTCTAGTCAATTATAATATATCGTTCATCAAACTTAATAATATCATTCAATATGAAATCTTAGTATTGACCAAAATTTTTATGATTTGTTTTTAATTAAATCAATTAATTCATACTTTTAATTCAGAATTTTCAACAGTATTAATAATTTACTAACCAATAAAAATTTACAACTATGAAAAAAATTCTTTTAATTTTAGCTGCGGTTGCTCTAATTTCAATGCCTTTTATAATGAGTTCATGCGAAGAAGATAGCGCATTGTCATGTACTGAATTGATTTCAAAAATATCCAAAACTCAAACTGCTTATTATCTTGATTCGGACAATTCATCAAAATGCAATGACTATAAAAAAGCTATTAAAGCATATTTAGACAGTGATTGTGATAACCTTGATAGTTCGTATCAAACTATTTATAATAGTTTAATTTGCGATTAAACTAATTGATTTTTCAATTTAAAAGCCGGAGATTAAACTTCCGGCTTTCTTTTTTACTTATATATGTCTAGACAAATAATAAAGTTATAAAAGTTCTAAAATTTCAAATTTATTTCCGTTAAACTCAAACTTATCACCTGCTTTTTTGTTTTGAATGGCCTTAAATATTGGAACCTGAGCAGAAATAGCATAAAATTGTGCGTTTTCGAGTTCCATTTTGCCCAAACTTATCGAAATGAATAGATTCTGCTTATTTGTTATTACAAGGCTTCCAAATTCAACTTTTTCGCTTATTTTTTCCGGATCAATTTTTTTTATAAGTTCTATTTCTTCCAAAGATTTTTGATATTGTTCCGCAAACAAATCTCTTTTGCGTAATACCTGGGCTCTGAATGAATCATACCTATCTTTTGGCAAACCATATTCATTTGCACTTTGTTGCAATTCTTCCATAGCATTTTTAGTATTATCAGCCCTTTCATTCAATATCTGCAGGCATTTTTCGATAAGATTGTACTTTAAATTATTCATTTTAGAGGTATGATAATTAATTATAAAAATAAAAACTTTCCGAATTATAAACCCGGAAAGTTCGATTATTTGATATGTTAAGCACTATTTTTTTTCTAACTCAAGTCCTTCGAGCTTTTCCAATTCTTTCTCCATATTCTTTACCATTTTCTCTCTATCAACCTGCTTAAAATTTTCTTCCATTTCAAGTTTTAGTTTTTCCATATCAATTTTAGCAATTTCTTGTTGTGCTTTTGCCATTTCATTCTGAATTGCCACCATATCAATCTCCTTTGCCAGTTGTTCCCTGTTTTTTTCAATTTCTACTCTAATCTTGTCAAAGTCAATATTTTCAATTTGTTTTTGAGCTTCTTTCATCTGAAGTTCTATTTCTTCCATATTTATATGTTTAATTTCTTCGATGGACTCTTGTATTTCTTTCAATTGTTCGTCAAAATCAATTGACTGAATTTTTTGAATATTAAATTCAACTTCCTTCATAATTTCTTCAATATCTATTTGTTTAGCTTCTTCAATTGATCTTGCTATATCTTCGTTAATCCTGGCCAAATCAATATGAACATCTTCCATAGCTTCCTGTACATCTTTTTGAATCTTATCAAAATCGATTTCTTCGATTTCTTTTATAGCTTCTCTAATATCTTCTTTGGCATCTTTAAGTGCTTCAATTGTCTTATCTATTTCAGGCTGATAAGTAGCGTATTCACTTTCGGGTATTTTTTTTCCATCGATATAAAGCTCAACAACTTCTCCTTTTTTCAGGGTAAATTTCATTTCTTTCTTCTTTCCATCCTTATCCTTGAACTTTTTAATTACTGTATTATCTTCAATATCTATTTCCACATCATGATCAACATGTTTTTTCTTTTTCACGACTTTTGATGTGTCGTTTAAAAAGCTTTTTGTTTTCTGCACAATTTTTGGATTAATTATTTTTGCAGTATTCGTAACAGGATTTATAAATGGGAAATAATTAGAGTCATAATTCACCATTGCATTTGGCTCTGATGATTCTGCTTTGAAATTTGCACTTACTGTAAGTGTTACTATTCCAATAATAACTATAAGCGAAGCTATAATTTTGTCGTTTAAATTTGATTTCATTTCTGGTTTCATAATCATTCGTTTTATTCGGTTTAACAATTGCTTTTTTTGCCCCGAGAAAGCTACCGCGGAATAAACTTTTCCGGGAACAATTTCTTGAACTGATATCAATGCCTTAGCATAAGTAAGTGATCCATCACAAAGAGGAAGAGCAATATCATCACAACAATTTTCGCGTTCATTACGAACTAATGATGAAATATACCAAACTGCAGGATGGAAAAAGAAAATTATTTCGATAATAGATTGAAGAATATTCACAAGGTAATCATGACGTTTTATATGCGCCAACTCATGTGCTATAATTGCCTCAATCTGATTTTCAGGGATTCCTGTCAACATTCCGGCCGGAAATATGATAACAGGCTTTAAATAACCTAAAACTACTGGAATTTTTAATAATTGAGATTCAAGATATTTAATTCTTTTATCAAGTGATAATTTCTTTTCAAGAGTACTAAATTTTTTAATCCATTTTTCTGAAACATAGAGTACATTCCGATGCTTTAATCCTTGAGTATAAAGCATACTTAAAATGAATTTTAAAATAAAAATAGTAATGCCGACCAACCAAATATTAACTATAATGGGGAAATACTGATCAATATTCTGAATTAGGGTTAAGAAACTGCTTTTTACAGATTCCGAAGTTTCATTTCCTAAAAGTAAATTATTGGGATTGGCTAATAAAGTACTTTCTTTTAGTATTGTAATCTCCTTATTATCATTGTTATAATTAACAGGCTCGTAATATCTGATAAAATTAAAAACCGAAATTCCAACAATAAGTAACAATGAAAGAAGAGCAACAAAATACCGTATATGTGAAGAAAGATATTTAGATAGTTTAAAAAACAGACCAAGCAAAAAAGCCAATAAAAAACTTTGCCACAAGACATGCATAAATGTCCATCCAAGGGCACTAATTATTTCATCTGATATAAATTGATTGATAGTATACATAGCTATTCGGTTTTATTCTCAAGACTTTGAATCATTTTTTTTATTTCCTGTAATTCTTCTTTCGAGGGCTTGTGATTACCCAATGCCTGCATTACCAGTTTCATTGCCGAACCGGCAAAAGCTTTCTTCACAAATCCATCGAGTAATTTTCCCTGTGTTTCGGTTTCATCAAGAGTGGGAGTGTAGATATGTTGTTTACTTTCTTTATTTACCTCGAGGATGCCTTTTTCGGCCATTATCTGCATTATTTTTAGCGTAGTTGTATAGCCTGCTTCTTTAGTTTCGTTTTGCTTATCATTAATAAATTTTACTGTTGATGGCCCGTAAAGCCATAGAATCTGTAATATTTCAAGTTCCGATTCGGTAGGTTGATATTTTTTTTCTTCGCTCATGATATAAAGACGTATTTAAATCTGTTTTGATGCATTACGAATAATTTCGTACAACAAATATATACGACAGTTTTCGTACTTCCAAATTTTTCTACGATTATTTTCGTAGATTGTGTGTTAAATAATGTTAATAACTGTTTTAATGTATATTACAAATATTTTATCGAGGTTGGGAATGTTGACAAAGGAGAACCAAAACAGTAAATTTGTATTAATTATTAACTAATTGGTAAGAGAAAAATGACAAAAACATATTATATTTTAGTTTTTCTTTCTTTGCTTTCATTTTATAGTTGCAGTGATGAAGAAGATTGCGTTGATAAGAAAGTTAGCGAAGCTAACTTAATGGCTACTACGAATGCTTTTCTTGATCAGTTTGTTGGAAAAACTATTGTATTTGTTGATTCATCAAATAATGAATTAAAATTTGTTTTTAGGAAAGATTCAAAACCATGCAATAATAAAATACTTTTAAATGCGATTTGCGGAACTCATGGATCACATATTGGTTGTGAGTATTTAGCTTTAGAATCTAGAGAAATTTCACTAACTAATTCAATTGAGGATTTAACAATTAAATATTATATTACAGTATCAGGTAAGGGAACCATTGCACTGAATGATACAATTTTATTTGATGAATTGGATTTTTATGTATGGCAAAATAATTATACGTGTTTACCTTTTATGTGCTTAGTTATGTCATGGCGTGGAAATAATAACATTGATCCAATTTTCACTGAGCCACCAGAAATTGATACTGTAATAATAAATCGACAATTTTGTAGTATTTATCGGGCAAATTATATTAAAGATCCTGCCTGTGTAGTGCCAGCACCAAATTATCCGAGCGATATATATAAATATCTAAATGCCAAGGATTAATAGCATTCAGAATGTTTAATGGAAATATGTGGCGTATTGATAGGATTGAATAGGAAAAATAATACATTAATTTAGGATCAGTAATAATGAAAGAAAAAGTAAGGTATATTATCGGTTTTATTTTAGGATTTATAATATGTATCATTCTGGTTCCATTTGGTTTAGTTAAATTGTCTCACTTGGATTACTTATTATATAGTAAAATTTTGATTCCTTCTGATTTGTTACGATATATAATTTGTTCAATACTTTTTTTAGTTGGTGCATGGTTTGCAATCTGGTCAAATATTTTTTTATTAACAGTTGGTAAAGGTGGCCCATTGGATGGATTTGGAATAACCATTAGCCCTCGAACAAGAAAACTGGTAACTGTTGGGCCATATAAATACTGCAGAAATCCAATGGTCTTTGGTGCTTTCTCTCTTTATCTTTCAATTGTGGTTTTTCTTAACTCAATTTTAGGTTTTATTCTTTTACTATTTTTTTTGGTTTTAGGAATTACTTATTTAAGATTTTCAGAAGAAAAGAGATTAATCAAGGACTTTGGAAATAAATATTTAGAATATAGAAAAAAGGTTCCTATGATTTTTCCAATAAAACGAATAAGAAAATAACAATTACAGCATCAGGGAAACTGCATAAAAAAATGGTTTTTCTCTAGTTTTTGATATTTTTAAATTTAAACCTACCTTTGGTAGGCTGGCGTCAACTTTAAACTTTTATATTAATCTTTAATCTTATAACATTATGGACAACACACAAAAAGTGCTCGATGCTATGAAAAAAGCAGGAAAAGCATTAAAAGCAGGAGAGATAGCCGAAATCGCCGGGATCGATAAAAAAGATGTTGATAAAGCAATGAATGTTCTTAAAAAGGACGGAAAGATAGTTTCTCCGAAAGTATGTTACTGGCAACCAAAATAAAAAATCCGGGTTTCCCGGATTTTTTATTATTAGCAATTTGTACACTGAAATACCATACAGGTTCTGGTGCAAATTCCACAACCAGTGCATTTGCTGTAATCAATCTCAGGAGCACTGTAAGAATTTTTCTGAACAATAGCACCCACAGGACATCTGTTCATGGAGGGACAATGGTGATTCTGGGGGCAAAACTGTTCGTTTACAACTATATTTTTCTTCATTTTTGTAATATTTTTAAATTCGTTGCAAAATTAATAGAATTTTTATATATTTATATATAGATATATAGATTATATTATAAATATAAGTAACATATTAATCTACAAACCTATAAAGTTTTTTTAGTAGCTTTTCACCACGATTTTTAAACCCAGGGGTACCTTCGTTAAGTTGATTTTCAATTATTGCAATCAGTTCACCTGCAAGCACAGGTTCAATTAAAACAAAGTTATATATTATTTCCATCGAAAACATTTTAACTGCAGTGGGAAACTTGGGATCTTCGAGCCAAAAAAAACATCTATCAATCAGCGTGCCCAACCGGTCTTCATCTAATGTCCGCAAATCAATAGATGATAAAATTTTGGTGCTATGCCTTCGTTGATTATCTTTTTTTGTTCGAGGTAAGAAATCAATCAAATCATTAATATACGGATTAATCAAATAGGGATATTTCAGCCATACTGTTTCAACTACCCAAAATGCTCTTCCCGAAACTAAGGTTTCTGCATATAATGCTACATTCATTATCTCCTTAAAAAGGTCTTCATTATTTCCTATTATCGAAGCCATATAATCTGTATTTCGCTTCGAAAGCTCTGCCATCAGTTGGTCTTTGAAATTCATTTCTTTTTCTTAAAACTTTCTAAAAATACGAAAGTCGAAAGAAACTTAATAAACTATTCTTGCAAAAATTTAAAAAAAACTAGGAGCAAAGGGAGTAAGGCGCAGAGCAATGTTTAAATAGAGTTTTTAAACTCCTTGCACTTTGATTTAAGCAGAAATATGGCGTTTGTAGTAAACATTCTTTGATTGTTTCTGTTTATAAAAGAAAAACTATGAAGAGCATTCGAACATATATTTTTGTTTTGTTCTTTCTGCTAATGAACATAATAACAAATTCACAAAATAAGGTAAAAATGGAAATTGCAACATTCGGATCGGGTTGTTTTTGGTGCAGCGAAGCTATATTCGAACAATTAAATGGTGTTGAATCGGCTGTATCAGGTTATTCGGGTGGAGAAACCGAAAATCCTGCATATGATCAAGTTTGCTCTGGTGAAACAGGTCATGCTGAAGTTATTCAGATTACTTTTAATCCAGAAATTATCTCGTTTAAGGAATTACTCGAGGTTTTCTGGCAAACACATGATCCAACCACATTAAACAGGCAGGGAGCAGATGTTGGAACGCAATACAGGTCTGTTGTTTTTTATCATACTGATGAACAGAGAAAAATAGCCGAAGGTTATAAAAAGAAACTCGACGAAGCCAATATCTATTCAAAACCTATAGTTACTGAAATAAGCTCTTTTACTTCGTTTTATAAAGCTGAAGATTACCATCAGGATTATTACAATAACAATAAATTTCAACCTTATTGTTCGTTTACAATAACACCAAAGCTTGATAAGTTTAAAAAAGTATTTAAAGAAAAAATTAAGTAATATTTATAGCATTCAGATTCTTATAAAGGTGATTATTTTTCACATTATTATGAATATTAATTCTAAATAGTTAACTTTGTTTAAATTTTTAATCAAACATCATGAAAGAAGGTATAGTAAAATTTTTTAACGAAACAAAAGGTTTCGGATTTATTAAAGAAAATGGAACAAACGATGAGTATTTTGTACATGTTTCAGGTCTGGTTGATAAAATCAAAGAAAATGACGAAGTTACCTTTGATTTACAAGAAGGCAAAAAAGGATTAATGGCAGTAAATGTTAAAAGAAAATAGTTCCATATTTTATTTTACAAATTAATCTTAACAGCTTCAATTAATTGAAGCTGTTTTTTTATCTTTAACTTTTAACTAATGAAATAAATATGGCAACTATTAAAGTAGATTGTATTGCATATCCTGCAGCGCCAGAGGATGTTTTTAAAAGAGGTGAAAAGATTTTACATGAAAAACTTCCAGCCTTAAAATTCGAAACATCAAAAGCGAATCCTGAAATACTCTTTATTCTAACTGGAGGATCTGAGTATGAGGCAAAAATGGTTGTGGATAACTTAAAATATGTTTTAATACTTGCCATGAATGAAAACAATAGTTATGCCGCTGCTACAGAAATAAAAGCTTATTGTAACCAAAATAATATTGTTTCAATCCTAATTAATATTGACACGGAAGAAAACCTTTCTCGATTAATTGAATATTATTTATGCTCGAAACAAGCTATTTCAAAAATTAAAAAGTATAAACTTGGGCTTCTTGGAAACATCTCAAAATGGCTTATTGCTTCTGATATTCAAGGCAATGTGCTTAAAAGTAAATTTGATATTGAATTAGTAAAAATAGATTGGGAAAGCCACGAACAATATTCTGAATTTGAGATAAATAACCAATTTATTACTCATTTCAATAATTCTGATGGAATTGATTTAAAAGATTCATCAAAGGTTTACAACTTAATTGAGCATATAATTAATGATAATAAGTTGGATGCAATTACTGTTGAATGCTTTCCAATGGTCAGGGAACATGCTGTTACTGCATGTCTTGCATTATCAAAATTAAATAATGATTTATTTCCAGCTGGTTGTGAGGGAGATTTAACTGCTATTACAGGAATGATTATAGCCAAGGAATTAGTTGGTCAAGTACCCTGGATGGCTAATTTGGTATCAATAAATAAAAACACCGTTTTTCTCGCACATTGCACTATTGCTACAAATCTTGTATCAAAATACAAAATAGCAACTCACTTCGAAACTAATTCAGGTACAGCAGTTCAAGGTATTTTTGAAGCCAATGAAATAACAATTTTCCGATTCGATAAAAACCTGGAAAAAGCATTTATTGGAACTGGTATAGTAACAAGTAAACCAGATAGAAGTGATGCCTGCAGAACACAAATCGAGGTTGAATTACCTAATAATTCTATCGAATTGCTTAATGAACAGCCCTTAGGTAATCATCATTTAATTCTTCCTGGCAGATTCAAAGATATTCTTGAGTTTTTCTGTAAATTGAAACAAATAAAAGTTATTTAAACATAAATTTTGAATTCACAACTTATTGAAATATATACTGATGGAAGCTGCAATCCAAAATTTAAAATAGGTGGATGGGCAGCCATTATTTTTATTAGCAACAACAAACTTGTTTTGAAGGGAGTAGAAAATGAAACTACACATAACAGAATGGAAATGCTTGCTGTAATAAACTCATTAAAACATGTGTTGAATGAAATTCCAAATCCAAAATTAATTAATATATATACTGATAGTCAGTATGTTGCAGAAATCCCAAGAAGAGCAAAAAAACTAGTCTCCAAAAAATTTACATCAAATAGCGGGAATCTCATTCAGAATAGTGACTTAGTCAAAAAGCTAATTCAACTTTTAGAATCTTTCAATATTGAATTTATAAAGGTAAAGGCTCATCAAAAGACATCAGATTTAATAAATTACAATCGTGAAGTGGATATGCTTTGCAGAAAAATAGTACGTCAGCAAATCAATAAAACACTTTAATTAGATAAAAAAACCCGGAAATTACCGGGTTTAATTAAATCTAACTCTGATGAAGTCTTGGTTTTCTTGCATGTTTTAATTCCTCATGTTTTGCTTTCTTTTCGGCTCGTCTTTCTTTTAAGCTTTTGGCTGGAGCTTTCTTTTTTTTACCGTCATTAATAGTTTTTTCGTGTGACATAACTAATAATTTTTGATTAATACTTAACTAAACATCGGTAGATTTATTTTTTAATAAAAATAAGATACTTATTATTTGATGTCAAATATTTTGATTCCTAATTTTAACATTTTTTTAACCATTATAGATATTCTAGAATAATTTTATGCAAGTATTTTCATAATTAAGTCAATTTCAAAATACAATTTGATTATAAAAGGAGATAGGCTTTTTTAATTTTCTGATGGATTCTATATTCAACTTTTGGGAATCTTTTAAAATTAGGTTATATCAAATTACTAATAATCTTTTTATTTAAAAATACTAATATAAAACCTAATGAAAAATCAGAATTTTTTGAAGTTAAATTTTATTACAGAAATTTAGATAACCCTCAAGTTGATTACATTCTAATTATTGGATTTAAATAATAAGTATCTTTACAAACAGACCATATCTGAGTCCAATAATTAATATTATGTTAAATAAGATATATAAGAATAAAGGGAAACAAATTTGTTTCCCCTATTTTTTTATTCTTCTAGTTTCTTTATAAGCCCCTCATATTTTTCAGTAAGCTTCAATCTATAATATAAATTCTTAAGTGTATTAGCTATACTTACATCGTCTGGATGTAATTCAAATGCTTTTTCAATAAATGGTAATGATTCTTCGAATTTCTGATCTGCGATTAATTTGGCAGCTTCATATTTTTTATTGTCTTTAATTTGATTTGCAACATCAGTTAATGCAACTGCTTCATTAAAATAAATAACACCTAAATTATAATAAGCTTCAAAAAACTCTGAATTCATCTCAATAGCTTTTTTATAACTATTTTTTGCATCATCTGTTTTGCCCATTTTATCATACAAATGTCCTTTTGCAGAATAAAAATGTGCGTTTGTTGGATCTTTTTCAATTGCAACTTCCAAGTATTTAAACGCTTCTTCAACGTTCTCTTCTTCAAGAATATAATAATTGATAATTAATCCAAGTAATCCTTGACTTGAAGGATATTTCTCGAATCCAATTTTAAGCGTTTTCAAATATGAATCAACATCACCTTTTGCTTTATAACATTCAGCAAGCAAAGCATATGTATCACCTTCTCCATAACCATATATTACTGATTCTTCGTAATATTTGATTGCATTATCCCAATCACTGCTACGTTGTGCCATTAATCCTGCATTAAATATTAAGGCAGTATCAATTGCTCCACCAAAAATTGGCATTTGCCCTGCTTCAACAGCTTTTTCGAAATATTTAAATGCATCAGGATAATTTTCTGCATTATATGATTCAATGCCTTTATTTACTAATGTTCCAGATAGCGATGTAAGTAAGAAGTCAATATCCGTTTTATAAGCTTTGCCTCCCTCCATATAATAGGTCTTTTTAAAATTATCAAATGCTTTAATGAAAGGATAGTCAACTAAATCTTTAAATTCCGGAGCTTGGCTATTTCCAATTGCTTGATAAACCATTGCATATGAGTAATATGTTTTGGCCCAGTCTTTTGTCTCATCATTGGTTGCAGCTACATTTAGGGCTTTTAATGCTGTATCTAATTTAGCACCTTGTTGAGCCCATGTATAGGCTTTATTAACTAATTTCTTTTGTGCAAAACTAGAGGTTGTAACCATCATTGCAGCAGTAACAATGAGTATTGATAAAAAATAATACTTTTTCATTTCTGTTTAGATTTTTGTTATTAATTTTTTTTCAAAAATAAGATAATTAAATATTTTGACAAATTTATCTTGCCATTTTTAGGCTTCTTCTGTAATAATATCAAAATTCGGACCATTATTTTCATCAATGGTTGAATCTGTGTCTTCCTTTTCAACTTGAGCTACAGCTGCAATAGAATCATTGTTTTTTAAATTGATCAATCGAACACCTTGTGTTGCTCTACCGGTAATCCGAAGATCAGCTACAGCAAGCCTTATTGTTAATCCTGATTTATTAATAATCATTAGGTCGACAGTATCGTCTACTCCTTTAATTGTTATAAGCTTACCTGTTTTTTCGGTAATATTTATAGTTTTTACACCTTTTCCTCCACGATTTGTAATTCGGTAGTCCTCAATACTTGATCTTTTGCCATATCCATTCTCCGAAACTACAAGTATCTCATTATCTACTGCTTCTACCCATACCATACCTACAACTTCATCATCTTTCTTACTTAAAGTAATACCTCTAACTCCAGCTCCTGTCCTTCCTATTGAACGAACTTTACTTTCATTAAATCGCACAGCTTTTCCTTCGCGTGTGGCTAAAACAATATCACTCTTTCCGTCGGTAAGTTTTGCCTGAAGTAATTGATCTCCATCTTTAATAGTTATAGCATTTACACCATTTTGTCGTGGACGAGAATATTCAACAAGCTTAGTTTTTTTAACGATACCTTTTTTAGTAGCCATTAAAATAAACTTATTTTCAATGTATTCTTTGTCTGTTAAATTTTGAACATTAATATATGCTTTAACTTTATCTTCCTGCTCAATATTGATAATATTTTGTATTGCTCTACCTTTTGAATTTTTAGCTCCTTCTGGAATTTCATATACTTTAAGCCAAAAACACTTTCCTTTTTCGGTAAAAAACAACATTGTATTATGCATTGATGCAATAAACATATGTTCTAGGAAATCTTCGTCTCTTGTATTGCTTCCTTTCGCTCCTACTCCACCACGATTCTGTGTTTTAAATTCAGTAACAGGTGTTCTTTTAATATATCCCAAATGAGAAATGGTAACTACCATATCTTCATCTACATAAAAATCTTCTGGATTAAATTCACCTTCATCTGGAACCACTTCAGTTCTCCTTTCATCACCAAAGTTATCTCTTATTTCAATTAGCTCATCTTTAATAACTTGCAATCTTAAAACTTCACTTTCTAGCAAATTTGTAAGAAATTCTATGAGCTTTTGAATTTCAGCATATTCTTCTTTAATCTTATCACGTTCAAGTCCTGTTAACTTTTGTAAACGCATATCAAGTATAGCCTTTGCTTGAATTTCAGAAAGACTAAACTTTTGCATTAATCCATCCTTTGCTTCCTCAGGATTTTTTGATGCCCGTATAAGGTTTATTACTTCATCAAGATGATCTAAGGCGATTAATAATCCTTCAAGAATATGAGCTTTTTTTTGTGCCTGGTCTAATTCAAAACGAGTTCTTCTTACAACAACATCATGTCTATGATTTACAAAATTCTCAATAAGCTGTTTAAGATTCAATGTTTTAGGTCGTCCTTTTACCAAGGCTATGCTATTAACATTAAAACTAGTTTGTAATTGAGTATATTTGAACAGTTTATTTAAAACTACACTTGCGAGGGTATCTCTTCTAATATCATATACAATACGCATTCCTGTTCGATCCGATTCATCGCTTATATTAGTAATACCATCTATCTTTTTCTCATTTACTAATTCGGCTGTTTTTCGAATAAGCTCTGATTTATTTACCAAATATGGTATTTCAGTCACAATTATTCGTTCACGACCGTTAGGTTCAGTTTCTATCTCTGTTTTTGAACGAATAACTATCCTTCCTCTACCTGTCTCATATGCTTCTTTAAAACCTTGCATACCATAAATAATACCACCAGTTGGAAAATCCGGAGCTTTAATCAGAATAATAAGATTCTGAATATCAACCTCTTTATCATCAACATAGGCAATTATTGCATTTATTGTATCTCTCAAATTATGAGGAGCCATATTTGTCGCCATACCAACAGCAATACCAGATGTTCCGTTAACAATTAATGTAGGAATTCTAGTGGGCAAAACGGTAGGTTCTTCAATAGTATCATCAAAGTTTAATTGAAAATCAACAGTATTTTTATCGATATCCCGAAGCGTTTCTTCAGATATTTTTTGAAGCCGGGCTTCAGTATAACGCATTGCTGCAGGACTATCACCATCAACCGAGCCAAAGTTACCTTGGCCATCAACCAAAGGATATCGTAAAGACCATGGCTGTGCCATTCTTACCATTGCTTCATATACCGACGAATCGCCATGTGGGTGAAACTTACCTAAAACCTCCCCCACAATTCTAGCTGATTTCTTATATGGTCTATTAGATGCAACTCCCAATTCATACATACCAAAAAGTACTCTTCTGTGTACAGGTTTTAAACCATCCCTTACATCGGGCAGTGCACGCGAAACTATAACAGACATTGAATAGTCAATGTAAGCTGTTTTCATTTCTTCTTCAATATTGACCCTTATTATTTTTTCTCCTTCAATCATATTATTATAATTAATATTTTCATAAACATAAAAAGACCTACAAAACTACTAAAATGAGACCAGAAAAACGAATAAAACATGACCAAGAAACAGGAATTATTAACAACTTTTTGTTTATAACCAATGGCTTGATTTTGTTATACATTCATAAGGTTATTAACAACTCTGAACTTATTCGTTTTTAAATTGTTTTACGATGTGTAAAAAATATCTTAACTTGTATTTACTAAAAACCAAGTTATGTAAGAATTATTTTATATTTTTATGCATTGATTTATTAGACAATACGAGCAAAATAATAATTAATTAGATTTTATGGATGCAAAATTTTCGCAAAGAATAAAAGATGTTTTATCCTATAGCAAGGAGGAAGCAGTGAGGCTTGGTAATGCATATATAGGTACCGAACATCTATTTCTTGGAATATTGCGTGAGGGAGAAGGTTTGGCAATTAATATTCTAGAGAGTTTAAATATAAATCTTAGTGATTTAAAAAAATCTATTGAACGCCGAATACGTTCAGAAGAAAACTTCAAACTACCCGATACAGAAAATATTCCTTTATTTAAAACTGCTGAAAGAGCACTAAAATTAGTGTATTTGGAAGCCAAGTCTTTTAATAGCTTAACAATAAATACTGGACACCTTTTATTGTCTATTTTAAAGGATGAAAATAGCCTTGTAACACAGATACTTGAAGAGCAACATATTGATTATCATGCAATTCGTACAGAAATGGAAGGACATCAACCTGAAGCAAAAGCTGATTACGAGGACGAAGAAAATGATATTCCTTTCGGCGGTAGTAAAAATCCTACTCAACAAGGTCAAAAACCCAAGTCAGATACTCCTGTTCTTGATAATTTTGGGATTGATTTAACCAAAGCTGCTGAAGAAAATGCTTTGGATCCTATTGTGGGTCGTGAAAAAGAAATTGAGCGTCTTGCCCAAATTCTAAGTCGTAGAAAAAAGAATAATCCCGTACTCATTGGTGAACCTGGAGTTGGTAAATCTGCAATTGTTGAAGGTTTAGCACTTCGAATTATTCAGCGAAAGGTTTCAAGAGTTTTATTTGATAAAAGGGTTATTACATTAGATCTTGCATCAATAGTAGCGGGTACAAAATATAGGGGTCAGTTTGAAGAGAGAATGAAAGCAATTTTAAATGAACTTTCTAAATCAACAAATGTAATTCTATTTATAGATGAGATTCATACTATTGTTGGGGCCGGTGGAGCTACAGGTTCTCTTGATGCAGCTAATATGCTTAAACCAGCACTTGCGAGAGGTGAAATTCAATGCATTGGAGCTACTACCCTTGATGAATATAGGCAACATATCGAAAAGGATGGCGCTTTGGAACGTAGATTTCAGAAAATAATGGTCGATCCTACTTCTCCAGAAGAAACTATTGAGATTCTCCATAACATTAAATCTCGATACGAAGATCACCATAATGTAAATTATACTCCTGAAGCTATTGAAGCTTGTGTTAAATTAACAATGCGATATATAAGCGATCGTCATTTGCCCGATAAGGCTATTGATGCATTAGATGAATCAGGCTCAAGAGTTCATATTTCAAATATTGTTGTTCCAAAACGAATAATTGAACTTGAAAAACAGATTGAAATTGTACGTAACGAAAAAGTTAATGCTGTTAAAAACCAAAATTTCGAATCTGCTGCTAATTTTAGAGATAACGAGAAGAAATTAATTGATGCTCTTGAAAAAGAGAAAGAAGATTGGGAAAAAGAGCTTGTTAAGAACAGAGAAACTGTAGGTGAAGAACAAGTTGCCGAGGTAGTTGCAATGATGACTGGTGTTCCTGTTAAACGTATTGCCCAGGCTGAAGGATTGAGATTAATGAATATGGGTGATGAGTTAAAGAAAAGTGTTATTGGTCAGGAAGAAGCTATAGAAAAAATAGTTAAATCAATTCAAAGAAACCGTGCAGGTCTTAAAGATCCTAATAAACCTATCGGCACATTCGTGTTTCTTGGTCCTACTGGGGTTGGCAAAACTCAATTAGCAAAAATACTAGCATTATATTTATTCGATAGTGTTGATAATCTTATACGAATGGATATGAGCGAATATATGGAGAAATTCTCTGTATCAAGATTAGTTGGTGCTCCTCCAGGATATATTGGTTACGAGGAAGGTGGCCAATTAACTGAGAAAGTACGACGAAAACCATATTCAGTAGTCCTGCTTGATGAGATAGAAAAAGCTCATCCTGATATATTCCATTTGTTGTTACAGGTACTTGATGAAGGTCAACTTACTGATAGCCTTGGTAGAAGAATCGATTTTAGGAATACAATTATTATAATGACTTCAAATATTGGTAGTAGACAATTGAAAGATTTTGGTCAAGGTGTTGGTTTCTCAACAAAAGCAAAGCAAGATTCATCAAGTCAGCATGCTAAAAGTGTTATACAAAGTGCTTTAAAGAGATCATTTGCTCCTGAATTTTTAAACCGTTTGGATGATGTAGTTATTTTCAATTCACTCAGCAAAGAACACATATACGAAATTATTGATATAGAATTAAAAGGTTTATTTGAAAGGGTTAAGACACTTGGATATAGCATAGAAATTACTAAAGAAGCTAAAGACTATGTTACAGAGAAAGGATTTGATGCTGATTTTGGAGCACGACCATTAAAACGTGCTATTCAAAAATACCTTGAAGATCCTATGGCTGAAGCGATTATTAAGTCATCTCTTAAACAGGGTGATGTGCTCTTAGTTGAATATGATAAAGAAAAGGATGAAATTTTAATAAAACCGACAAAAAAGAATAAAAAAGAAAAAGCATAAATGAACCAAAGCCTTATATCATTGTTAAATATAAGGCTTTTTTAATATAATTTTAAATAAAACATTCATGGAAAAAAATAAAAGCAAAGTAAAATTCAAGAATAATCCTGTTACACTTGTTGGTAATGAAATTAAGGTTAATAATAAAGCACCTGATTTTACAGTGCTTAATAATAGTTTGGAACAGGTAAAACTATCAGACTACAAAGGGAAAGTAAAAATCTTATCTATATACCCCTCTATTGATACAGGTATATGTTCTAAGCAAGCTCACACTTTTAATAATGAAGCAGGCAAACTGGAAAAAGATATTATAATTCTATCATTATCAAACGATCTTCCTTTTGCGCTAACTAGGTTTTGTGGAGCAGAAGGTATAAATAATCTGGTCACATTATCTGATCATAAGGATCTTGATTTTGCTTTAAAATATGGATTTTTAATAGAAGAACTTAGGCTTTTAGCAAGAGGTATTGTTGTTATCGATAAACTTGACGTTGTGCGTCATGTGGAATTTGTTCCTGAGATAACAACCGAGCCAAATTACGAATCAGCATTAAATATTGCCAAATCTTGTATTTAAAATGAAAGACCGGGAAAATCCTGGTCTTTTTTATTTTTCTATTCTTGCATATAAATCAAAGTCGTCAGCTTTTGTAATTCTTGCATTGTAAAACTGCCCTATTTTTAATTTGTTTTCTGTTTCAATAAGCACTTCATTATCAACTTCTGGTGAATCATATTCAGTACGGCCAATGTAAAAACCACCTTCTTTTCTATCTATGATAGTTTTAAATATTTTCCCAATTTTTTTACTATTTAGCTCATTTGATATTTGACGTTGAACTTCCATTATTTCGTTCATTCTTGATTGCTTAATAGAAAAGGGAATATCATCAGTATAATTTATTGCCGAATATGTGTTTTCTTCCTCAGAATATGTGAAAACACCTAATCGATCAAATTTTGCATATCTAACAAAATCAAGGAGCTCTTTGAAATCCTCGTCGGTTTCACCAGGATGACCAACTAGCAATGTAGTTCGTATTGCCATATCAGGTATATGCTTTTTAAAAGCATCAATTAAATCATATGTTTGTTTTCTGGTATTTCCCCTGCGCATTAGTTTAAGTATCTTGTCGCTTATATGCTGAAAGGGTATATCGAGATAATTGCAAATATTTGTTTTGCTCTTCATTACTAACAAAACCTCCTTTGGAAATTTTGCAGGGTACGCATAATGCAATCTGAGCCATTTAAGTCCCTTTATTTCGGATAGTTGATCTAAAAGCTCAGCAAGTTTTGGCTTTTTATAAATATCGTAACCATAATATGACAAATCCTGGGCAATAAGTATTATCTCTTTAGCACCATTTTTAACCAGTTGTTCGGCTTCTTTTATCAAATCAGGTATTGCCTTTGAAACGTGTTTACCTTTTATCAGTGGTATTGCACAAAAAGAACAACCACGATCACAACCTTCCGAAATCTTTAAGTAGGCATAATGTTTAGGTGTAGTTATTAATCGTTCACCTAATAGTTCTTCTTTATAATTTGCACCAATTGATTCAATGAGTTCTTTTAAATCGTACACCCCAAAATATTGATCAACATTAGGAATTTCCTTTGTAAGTTCTTCTTTATATCGTTCTGACAAACAACCAAAAACAAATAATTTTTTAATTTTGTTCTGCTTTTTTAGTACTTCGAATTGAAGTATGGTTTCTATTGATTCCTGCTTTGCATCATTAATAAATCCACACGTATTAATAACAATGATATCACAGTCAGGTGAATTTGAGTCGTGAACAACTTTAAATCCATTTGCTGAAAGTTGTTTTAGAAGGTATTCGGAATCGACAAGGTTTTTAGAACAACCCAATGTAATAACATTAACCTTATTAGGGATTTTTGTTTTCAATAAAAATTTGAATTAGGAAAATAATGAATCAACAAACTCTTTTTTATTAAACAATTGCAAATCGTTTAATCCTTCGCCAACGCCAATATATTTAACTGGAATTTTAAACTGATCAGAAATACCAATAACAACACCTCCTTTAGCTGTACCATCTAGTTTTGTTAATGCTAATGCAGTAACCTCAGTAACTTTAGTAAATTCTTTTGCTTGCTCAAATGCATTTTGACCAGTAGAACCATCAAGAACAAGGAGTACCTCATGTGGGGCATCAGGTATAACCTTTTGCATAACTTTCTTTATTTTAGAAAGCTCATTCATTAGGTTTATTTTATTATGTAAGCGTCCCGCGGTATCGATAATTACTACATCTGTATTGCTAGCTAGCGCCGAGTTTAGTGTATCAAATGCAACAGATGCAGGATCAGAGCCCATTCTCTGTTTAACAATGGGAACATCTACTCTGTTCGCCCAAATTGTAAGTTGGTCAATAGCAGCAGCCCTAAATGTATCTGCAGCTCCAAGCACAACTGAGTTTCCTAAACTTTTTATCTGATATGCTAATTTACCAATAGTGGTAGTTTTTCCGACACCATTAACTCCCACAACCAAAATAACATAAGGTTTATTTTTATCAGTTAATGAGAAATCTGCATCAGATTGGTTTTCTTCTAATAAAGCAGCTATTTCTTCTTTTAATATAATACTTAACTCTTTAGTGTCTAGGTATTTATCTTTAGCAACCCTATTTTCAATCCTTTCAATAATTTTTAAAGTGGTACTAACTCCTACGTCTGATGAAATTAGTACTTCTTCCAAATTGTCAAGTACTTCATCATCTACCTTAGTTTTTCCAACTACAGCTCTTGAAAGTTTTTTAAATACATTTTCTTTGGTTTTTTCTAAACCCTTATTAAGTGTTTCTTTTTTTTCTTTTGAAAAGAATCCAAAATTTCCCATAGAACTAATTAACTAAAATAATGCGGATAAAAGTACTCAAAAATACGAATACGAAATAAAAAAGCTTTCTTAAAAAGAAAGCTTTTTTCAATATAGAGTATTACAATATTATTTCTTTTCGAAAAAATCTTTGATTTTTTCATTAGGTACCATTTCCTGAATAAATGAGTAATTTCCTTTTTCAGATTTTACCATTTTAATACATTTTGCACTAGTTTTACCAGCACCTGTTTGCAATGATGCAACTACCTTCTTTGCCATAATTCAACTATTTAATTTCTTTATGTACTGTTACTTTCTTAAGAATAGGATTATATTTTTTCTTTTCAATACGATCAGGCGTATTCTTCTTATTCTTTGTAGTTATATACCTTGATGTTCCAGGCATACCTGATGTTTTATGCTCAGTACACTCTAATATAACCTGGATTCTATTACCTCTCTTTGCCATTATCTACTTCTCCTAATTTTAATAGTTACTTAAATAGCCGTTTTCTTTCGCTTCAGTTAAGGCAACTTTTAATCCTTTTTTACTAATAGTGCGAATTCCAGAAGCTGAAACTTTTAATATTATCCAACGATTTTCTTCTTCCAAGAAAAATCTTTTTTTCAACAGGTTTGGATAAAATTTTCTTTTAGTCCTTCTTTTAGAGTGAGAAACATTGTTTCCTACTAATACTTTCTTTCCTGTAATTTGACAGATTCGTGACATACTTATAACAATTTTTTTATATCATTTCTCAAATAGATCGCAAAATACGTGATTTTTATTCAATTAATCAAATATATTGAGAAAAAAATTTATAGTTTTTTACATTTCCTTATTATCTATCCTTCTCAACAGCATGTTAAAGGCTGTTAATGAGGATCTTTGGATATTTTGTTCTCGTTGATCACCAAAGATAAATTTTTTAGAATATACACCTTTATTATCTGAAACTGCTATCCAAATTGTTCCCACAGGCTTATCCTCTGTACCTCCAGTTGGACCAGCAATACCGGATGTTGCAATCGCATAGTCCGTTTTAAATAGAAGCCTTGCTCCCAACGCCATTCCTTCAACTGTTTGTTTACTTACAGCTCCATATTTATCTAATATTCTTTTATTTAATCCTAGAAAACTTTCTTTTATTTCGTTTGAATATGCTACAATTGAACCTTTAAAATAATTTGAAGAACCAGAAACCCTTGTAATCAGGTGAGATATATTTCCTCCTGTACAGCTCTCTGCTACTGATAATGTAAGCATTTTTTCCGTTAAGGTTTTCCCTACTACTTCTTCCAAAGTTTCTGCATTATAACCACAAATATAATCAGGGATAACATGAGATAATTTTTCAATTTGTTCAGAAAGAATTGATTCTAGCCATAGTGTACTGCTACTTTTTGCTGTTAGCCTAAGTTTTATTATTCCAGGTGAAGGCAAATAGGCTACTTTAATTTCTTTGGGTAATTTAGATTCCCAATCTTCAAGCAGTTCTGCTAATTTTGATTCAGCGATGCCTTGTGTTAGAACTAACTTATGAATAATTTGCAAATCGGTAGTTAGTTTACTCAATTCTGGTAGTATATTGTTAGTCATCATTGCCTTCATTTCGAAAGGAACGCCTGGCATAGATATTAGGATTTTTCCATCAAAATTAAACCACATACCTGGAGCAGTTCCCCTATTATTTGGAATTACTTTGCAGTTATCGGGAACTAAAGCCTGGTTTCTGTTTCTAACATTCATTTCAGATCCTCGCTTTAAAATGAATACTTCAATTTGCCTGAGTACTTCTAAATTTAAAATAAGTTTTGAGTTGAAATATTCAGCAAGCGCATCCTTTGTATAATCATCATCTGTTGGACCTAATCCTCCAGTTAAAATTATAATATCGGCTTCCTTTTTAGCATAATCAATTGCTTTAAATATTTCAATCTTATTATCTGGTATTGAGGACTTTCTAACTATATCAATCTCTATAGAATTTAACTCATGAGCTATCCATGCTGAATTTGTATCAACAATTTGTCCAATTAAAATTTCATCACCAATAGTTATAATTTCAGCTTTCATATTTTATATTGATCTAATCTTTTTATTCGCTCCAATAAGGTAGGATGAGAAAAATTAAAAAAAACATATAATGGATGTGGAGTAAGATTGGATAAGTTATTAATAGATAGTTTTATTAATGCTTGTTTTAACCATTCTCCATTAGAATGAATATGTGCATACTTATCGGCAGCATATTCATTCTTTCTGGATATAATATTCATAAAAACATCAATTATATTTGATATAGGGCTATATAAAATTCCAAAAGCTATTAATCCAATATGAAATCCGGCTTTTTCAACTCCCAATGCTCTTGATAAAATAGGATTACCTATAAATAATGATAGAATATATAAAGTAAGTCCAGTTTTAATAATAGAACTAACCATTGAAATGTATATATGCTTCTTTTTATAGTGTCCAATTTCGTGAGCTAAAACAGCTAATAATTCTTCTATTGTAAGATTTTCAATTAATGTATCATATAATACAATTTTTTTCTTTCTTCCTATTCCGCTAAAGAATGCATTTGCTTTAGTACTTCTTTTTGATCCATCGATAACATAAACATTATTCAACTTAAATCCCACTTTCTGACAAAAAGTGGTAATCGATGTCTTTAATTCTCCATCCTCAAGCGGTTTTAATTTATTGAACAGAGGTAATATTATAGAAGTATAAAACATTGTCATGAATACCATAAAAACAGATACAGTAATCCATGTATAAATCCAGAAGTAATCCCCAAACCAATAATAAAACCAAGCAAACAATGATAATAGTCCTCCTCCTATTAATATCATCAGAAACCAGCCTTTAATTTTATCTAAAATAAATATTTTGGCGCTTGTTTTATTAAAACCAAATCTTTCTTCAATAATAAATGTATTATAAATTGAAAATGGGATATGCAGAATATCTGAAGCAAATAATATTATTCCAAAAAAAATTAATGAAATCATTATTTGATTTGATGAATACGACTGAGCAATTTGATCAACCAAAGCAAATCCTGAAAAATAAAGAAATAATAGAATTATTAATAAATCAAAGCTACTGTTAATAACTAAAAAGCGATAATTTGTCTTTTCATATAGTTGCGATTTCTGATATTTCTCTTCAGGATAAATGCCCTGAAGAATTTCAGGTAATTTATTATTTCTTCTCGTAGAATTTAGATATCCGAGAAATTGTTCGAAAAGATAATCAAATACTAATATTCCAATAATTAAATAGAAAACCATTTGATGCATATTTTTTTTGAAAACAGATAACAAAAGTAATTAAAATACATCAAAATAAAAGGTAAATATTTTTGTAGACTATAACTGACCTTTTAACTTGTCAATTTCAGATTTTCTACTTTTGAGTATCAAAATGTAGTACTTTGTTCGTTTTTTTTCTTTTAAATCGTATGATATTTGAGCCCACTGAATTGCATGATCAATATTTTCAATAATTTCACTGGCAAGGGCAAGATTAAAACAAGCACGACTAGCTATTTCTTTATCGACATGTTTAACATATTGCTTCCATATTTCAGAAGCTGAATCCCATTTACCCTCATTTGCAAGCTGTGCAGCAATTTTAAATTGCTTATTACCCTCTGCAAATAAATATCTGGTTTGTGTTTTCCATACAGGAAAAATTCGTGAAGAATAATCTACAGCGGCAAAATAGCTAACTTCCTTAACACAACTTAAAACTGAAGGTATTTTTTTATCTAACTCTTTCAAATCGGTATCTACTGCGTCCCAAATAAGTGTATCAGAATAAACAAAAGAATCAATTATCTTTTTCTCATATATATCGTACATTTTCCAGTATACCTCGATAGATAACTCACGAAATTTGTAGAATTCATTTGGTATAGAATAATAATTAGTTTCAGTACCTGAATCCATTATGTAATTTAAAGAATCGATTACAATAATTATATCTGTACCATACTGTCTATTAATTTCTTGCAATAAATTCCAATTTATGGTATCGTTTTCATAAATTAAATTGGATTGAAAAAAATGATTGCCTACGATAAATCTCGATGAATCAATATTTGGAGTTAACTTAATCCCATCATAGAAACCAAGTTTCATTTCATTGGTTATTATATTAAAAAGCAATGTATCAATCTCCTGATCATTATTAAAATCGGTTTCAAGATTAATAAACATAATTTTATTAAATGCTCCGGGAAAGTTTACCTGAGATGGTTTAATTGTTTCGATTTGTAAACTAACCAACGGCTGGCAACTATAAAACAGAAGTATTAAAGCACCCCAAAAGCTATAGCTTAGTAATTTTTTCATATTTCGATACTATTATCAGGAAATTACAAATTTAATTTATGTTTTAATAAAAGAACAAATTCTATCAAAAACAATACCATACAATAATAAAAAAGCACCTAATTAACGAACTTAGGTGCTTGAAAATTATAATTAAATAATATTAAGTATTCATTGCCCCGCAAACATTAAGTACCTGACCGCTTACATAAGCTGATAAATCTGAAGCAAGAAATAAGGTTGCATTTGCTACATCATCAGGTGTGCCACCTCGACGCAAAGGAATTTGTTCTTCCCATGATTTTCTTACATCTTCGGGCAATTTAGCAGTCATTTCGGTAATAATGAATCCTGGTGCAATAGCATTGCAGCGTATATTTCTAGAACCAAGTTCTTTAGCTATAGATTTTGTAAAACCTATTATTCCTGCTTTTGACGCAGAATAATTTGATTGTCCTGCGTTTCCACTAACACCAACAACAGAACTCATGTTGATTATAGAACCAGATTTCTGTTTAAGCATATATTTCTGAACCGCTTTAGTAAAGTTAAAAACAGATTTAAGGTTAACTGAAATTACTGTATCCCATTGTTGCTCAGTCATTCTCATTAACAATGTATCCTGAGTAATTCCTGCATTATTAACTAAAATATCAATTGTACCAAATTCTTTCTGAATTTCGTCAACTAAAGTTTGTGTTTCTTCAAATTTACTAGCATCTGAAGCATATGCTTTCGCTTTTACACCAAGCAATTGAATTTCCTTTTCGACTTCCTTTGCTGAGTCGTTGTATTGTAAATCAGTAAATGCAATATTTGCACCCTGTTCAGCAAGCTTTAGCGCTATTGATTTGCCAATACCTCTTGCAGCACCTGTAACCAAAGCCGTTTTACCTTCTAATAATTTCATAAAATCATATTTAAAAGTTTATAACAAACAACAAAATAAATAAAGTATTTGTTCTAAAACAAGACTTTAGAAAAGAAGTGGACCATACACCCTGTTTTTATACTGATTTTCAATGCTATAACAACAAAGAATCAACTTCAGAGTTCCAAAAAGCACAAAAATGATTTTTTTTTTATACATTGTATTCGTTAATTTATGAGGATTTTTAATATATTTCACCGTGATTTCAATTCGAAAACCTAAACTTCAAAATATTCAGCTTATGAAAGTTAAGATGAATTTAAAAACCAAGATGCTAGTTTATATCCTTACAGCATCATCAATAATATATGCATTAGCTTTAGGATATGTTAGTATAAAACTAAATAGCATTGCCTTCGAAAATGCGAAGAAGTTAACCGACACATATGCTCGTGAGTATGCAAATTATACCAAGGCAGATTTAAGTGTAGATATGAATATGACAAGAGCTCTGGCAAATATTGCTATGGGATATAAAAATCTTGATCCGAAAAATCGAAAGGAAATTCATCTTGATATGATAAAGCATATTATTGAAGAAAATCCAAATTTCTTGTCTGCATGGCTAAACTGGCAACTTAAAGCAATTTGGCCTAATTATAAAAAAGACCATGGACGATTAAGACTTACCTATTACCGACAAGGTGGTCAAATCTTACTTAAAGAAGAAATTATTGATACACTCCCAAACTTTACAAGAGGCACATATTATGATATTTTAGAGCAAAAAAGAGAATTTGTAATGGATCCTTACTATTTCACTTATAAAGAAGGAGAAGAAGCAATTCTTGAAACATCGGTTGCAGTTCCTATTATGGATGGAGGAACAGTGGTTGGATTAGCAGGATTAGATCTTCCATTGCAGCGTTTTCAGGATTTAATAGTTAATATCCACCCTATAAAAGATAGCTATGCATTTCTAATTTCACATAACGGGCAAATTGTTGCACATTATAATGAAGAATATATTGGAAAATTTATCCAGGATTTTTCTGATGGAGAAACTGATATACTTTCAAAAATTCAAGCAGGTGAATTATTTTCAAATTCAAGAAAAGGAATAAATGGTAAAGAATACTGGACTTCATATGCACCAGTTTACATTGGCGAATGCCCAACACCATGGTCATTTGGTTTTGCAGTACCTGTTGATGTTATTATGGCTGAAGAAAGAGCTACTTTACGTAAATCAATTTTAGTAGGATTAATAGGCCTTTTATTAACAGCTGCAATTACATGGTTAATCGCTCATAATATTGCCCGTCCAGTTACCTTAACCACTTCTATATTAAGTGATTTAGCTAAAGGCGATATTGATGAATCAAAAAAAATCACCGTTAAAACTGATGATGAAATTGGGGAAATGGGCAATTCTATGAATACCCTTATTGATGGATTAAATAAAACAGCCAACTTTGCCAAGGAAATTGGGAAAGGAAATCTCGATTTAGATTTTGAGTTATTAAGCGAAAAGGATGTTTTAGGAAATTCGTTGCTTGAAATGCGTAAGAGCCTGAAGATAGCTAAAGAACAAGAAGAGATTAGAAAAATTGAAGATCAAAAGCAAAATTGGGCAACTCAGGGATTAGCCAAATTTGCTGAGATATTGCGCCAAAATAATGATGATATGAAGGAATTTGCCTATCATATTATTAGTAACCTGGTTAAATATATAAATGCAAATCAAGGTGGTTTATTCATTATTAATGATGATGATAAAAACGATAAGTTTATTGAGCTGCTTGCATGTTATGCTTATGAACGTCGCAAGTACCTTGAGAAACGTGTTGATATAGGTGTAGGGTTAATTGGTCGTAGTATTAAAGAACAAAGATCAATTTATATGTCGGATTTACCCAAAGAATATATCAATATTACTTCTGGTTTAGGTCAGGCTGTGCCAAACGCATTGCTTATTGTTCCTTTAAAAGTTAATGATGAGATTTATGGAGTTGTTGAGCTTGCCGGCTTTAATAGTTTTGAAGATCATATTATAAAGTTCGTTGAAGAGGTTGGTGAAAGCATTGCAGCAACAATTTCAGCTACTAAAATAAATATAAGAACAAATCAATTACTGGAGCAATCACAGCAGCAAAGCGAAGAAATGGCTGCTCAGGAAGAAGAAATGCGACAAAACATGGAAGAACTTCAGGCTACTCAAGAAGAATCAGCCCGTAGAAGTACTGAAATGCAAGGATTACTTGACGCATTGAACTCAGCCAATCTTGTAATTGAATATGATTTAGAGGGATATATTATATCTGTAAATAAAAATTATTTAAACCTAATTGGAATTACTAAAGATAAGATGATTGGAACACATCATTCAGATAATATGAACTTTAGTAAAGAACAATTACATGAGAATAAAAAGTTTTGGAGTGATTTGAGAAATGGAATTGCGAAAAAAGAAACAGATCATGTTACATTCAATGGTAATGAGTATGTTTTTGTAGCAACCTACACTCCTATTTTAGATGAATATGGATCTCCTGTTAAGGTTCTCAAAATTGCTACAGACATTACCGAATTATATAATAAAGATAAGAAAACCAAAAAGGGATAATCGGGAATTATAAAAATGTAAAAAGCAGCAAGTTCAAACTTGCTGCTTTTTTATTTGTTTGTTTAGTAATCTGTAAGAATTATTAAAATCTAAACAAATTCTATATTATCTAAGAGTTACACCTAAGCCAGCAGTTGCAATTGAATAATTTGCATAAGTATAATCAAAATGTATGGTGATTACAGCCATTTTTAGCCTAAATCCGGCATTATAACGAGGTTTTGTAGCACTACCATCACTATTCTTTATTGTAATATCAATTGGGTCTTTTTTTGCTGTATCGTCGCTAACTACAATTTGATTGCCTTGTAATTCAGGTATTGGATAAAAACCATTTAACTGAAGATTTGTTGTAGTTGAACTAATTCCTATACCACCATAAATACAGATGACTGGCAAATTAGCCGAAACTAATAAATTGGCTGTTATATTGCTTATGCCCATATACATTTCCTGATTGTCATAAAAGTCTGGACTAACAGATGGAATAACTGATATATTAGGATTGCCCTCATAAAAACTAGGTTGAAAATTGATATCACTGTATGAGTATAGTTTAGTATATCCACCCTGAATTGACATTTCGAAGATTGGCAACTTTTTTAAGGCAGGAATCCATTGTTTTAAACTATGTTTTAAACCAACACCCCAAAGACCAACCTTTCCTCCATCTCCAAGTTTTAACTCAGGTGAATAACGAACAATAATTTCGGTTTCTTTATAAATACCTATTCCAGCTTGAATCATTGGATTTAGAGTAAAGCCAAATCCTGATCCTTTAGGCAAATTAAACTGAGCTACTTGAGTTTCTCCAACAAGCGGAATATCAGTAAAATAAGTAACCTGTGGTCCTGATTTCATATCTCCAGCTGCTGTTGGAGAGGAATTACCATCAATATCAACTCTGGAAATAAAATCGTTATCGCCTAAATTGAGTTTTAAAGGGTTAAAAGTTTTGTCTGCTGTTGGAATAATTGCAACATTTAATGTAATGGTTAAATCAAATCCAAGCGTACTGTGTGTTTTGGCTGTATTATACCAACCACCGCTTAAACCAGCTCCTATACCGTTTGCATAGGGTGAAATATAAGCTCCAAATAGTTTTTCTGCATCGTCGACACTACCTGCCATAAACGAGCCTAATTGTGTAAATTGACCAAAAATTGTGGTTGAAAACAACATCATGATTGATATTGTTAAAACCTTCAGAATAGACTTTTTATTTTTCATAGATTTTAATTTATAAGGTTTTATTTATTAACACTTTTGTATTTTATATTAAGTTAGATGTAAAAAAATCTGATATGGTTTCATTTGCAATTGATTTTTATAATTTTTTACTACATGAAGTACTTTTAAAATTAATAAATCAACTATTTTTACGTTTTACAATCACAATTTGTTCACGTTTTATTTACATATAACAAAATAGTGACAAAAAAAGTTTTTTAAAGTATGTCAAAGAATCAACCATTAGCAGATCGCATGCGACCCAAAACTCTCGATGAGTATATTGGACAAAAGCATTTGGTTGGCAATACCGCAATTTTACGAAAAGCTATAGAATCTGGCAATATTCCCTCCTTTATTTTATGGGGACCTCCGGGTGTTGGAAAAACTACTTTGGCAAAAATTGTTGCAAACCAACAAAACAGACCATTTTTTACTTTAAGTGCGGTACACTCAGGAGTAAAAGATGTACGCGAGACAATTGAAAAAGCAAAGAAACAACAGTTTTTCGATTCGCCGAATCCAATTTTATTTATTGATGAAATTCATCGGTTTAATAAGTCACAGCAAGATTCACTCCTTTCTGCCGTTGAACAAGGAACAATAATTTTAATAGGTGCAACTACCGAAAACCCTTCATTCGAAGTTATTCCACCTTTGTTATCAAGATGTCAGGTATATGTGCTAAAACCATTGGAAAAAGATGATCTTATTGAATTAGTTCATCGTGCACTTAAAACCGATATTTTCCTTAAAGAATTTGATGTTACACTAGATGAATATGATGCTCTTTTAAGATTTTCGGGTGGTGATGCTCGTAAATTGTACAATATTCTCGATTTGGTATTAAGCACAGAATCAGGTAAAGAAAATTCAAAAAAAATAACAATTAATAATACCAATGTAACGGAGATCTTACAACAAAATATAGCTTTTTACGACAAGAATGGGGAACAACATTATGATATTATATCGGCATTTATAAAATCGATAAGAGGAAGCGATCCTAATGCAGCTATATATTGGCTTGCACGCATGGTCGAAGGTGGCGAAGATCCAAAGTTTATTGCCCGCAGACTGGTTATACTTTCAGCAGAAGATATTGGATTAGCAAATCCAAATGCTTTACTAATGGCAACCAGTTGTTTTAATGCTGTTAATTTGATTGGATGGCCCGAATCCAGAATAATACTAGCCGAAGCAACTATTTATCTTGCAACATCACCTAAAAGCAATTCGGCATATAAAGCTATAAACGACGCACAGCAATTTGTAAATCAATCGGGCGATTTACCGGTTCCACTTAATATACGAAATGCCCCTACAAAGCTTATGAAAGATCTTGGTTATGGCAATAATTACAAATATGCACATAGCTACGAAGGAAATTTTGTTCAGGAAAACTTCCTGCCTGAGAATATTAAAGATAAAATATTCTATCAACCTCAAATGAATAGTAAAGAACTTGAAATTTTAAAGCGATTGCAAAATCAATGGAATGAAAAATACAAGTATTAGTTTTTTGCCTTATTTTCGTATTGTAATTTATACATGAATACTATGATTAATAAAATTCCCTATATAAAGAATACCGATTCAAATAATTTCTTTCTGCTTGCCGGTCCTTGTGTTGTAGAAAGCGAGAAAAACCTTTTTCAGATTGCTGAAAAAGTAATCGAAATTACAAACAAGCTTAAAATACCATATGTTTTTAAAGCCTCATATAGAAAAGCCAACAGATCAAGAATTGACTCTTTTACAGGCATAGGTGATATGGAAGCCTTAAAACTTTTATCAAAGGTAAGAAATGAGTTAAAAGTTCCTATTGTGACCGATATTCACACAGCAGAAGAGGCTGTTATAGCAGCTGAATATGTTGATATTTTGCAGATTCCTGCATTTTTATGCCGTCAAACAGATTTGCTAATTGCAGCAGCAAATACAGGCAAGTTTGTGAACATTAAGAAGGGACAGTTTTTATCTCCCGGCTCAATGAAATTCGCTGTTGATAAGGTTGCCGAATCAGGAAATAAAAATATTATGGTAACAGAACGTGGAAGTATGTTTGGTTATCAAGATATGATTATCGATTATAGAGGTATTCCAGAAATGCAATCATTTGGATATCCTGTAATTTTAGATATTACACATAGCTTACAACAACCTAATCAATCATCAGGTGTAACCGGAGGAAGACCCGACTTAATTGAGACTGTAGCTAAGGCTGGAATAGCTGTTGGAGTCGATGGTATTTTTATTGAGACACATCCTGATCCTGCAAATGCTAAATCAGATGGTGCAAATATGCTTCATTTGAACTATTTGGAAGATCTTTTAGTTAAATTAACACAAATAAGAGCAACAATAAATAAATTCTAAGTCCTTTAATAAATCTGGATTTTAGGAAATGTATTTATTAATTTTAATTAGAAATTCATCAAGAGGAATTGGCTTTGCAATATAATCATTGCAACCAGCATCTATACATTTAAAGCTATCCTGGGGTAAAGCATAAGCTGTTTGAGCTATAACAGGTAAGTCGCCTCTAATTAATTTAATCTTCCGTGTTGCCTCTAAACCATCCATAACTGGCATTTGAATATCCATAAGAACCAAGTCAATTTTGTCATTTGTTTGAACTAAATCAACTGCATCTTTCCCGTTTTTTGCCCAAACAATCTCAACTTGAGTTCCAACTAAACTTTCTTTTATAATCTCATAGTTTATCTTTTTATCTTCGGCAACAAGTATTAATTTATTCTTCCAATTAAATTGAGTTGGCTGAATAAATTCCATTGTCTGACTTCTTACTTTATGAGGAAGTTTTATGATGAATGTGGATCCTTTTCCAAGTGTTGATTCAACCCAAATTTTACCATCGAGCATCTCTACAAGACTCTTTGAGATTGACAAACCAATGCCGGCACCAGTATATTTTCGGGTGGTTCCTTCATCAACCTGTCTGAATCGTTCAAAAATCAAAGATTGCTTACTTTCTTCGAGTCCAATACCTGTATCTTTAACAAAAAATTCAATCTGATTATTTCCAGATACAATAAATCCAAATTCTATTCTACCGCTCTCAGTGAACTTTATTGCATTATCTAATAAACTTGAAAGAATTTGTTTTAATTTTTCCTGATCGGTATTTATAATAAGATCGGAGTTTTTATTCTCGTTCGAATAATATAAAATAAGATTTTCTTTTCCCCTTTTTATTATTTCATTCGTGTAATTATCATACAAATACTCAAGCATTGGATGCGGATTAAACTCTTTTTTATCTATTTTAACTTCACCCGATTCTATTTTAGAAAAATCAATTATATCGTCAATTAAATTTGTAAGATTAGTGCAACCTTCACCAACTAATCTAATATACTCTTTTCTTTTTTCCTTCGGTAAGTTCTCATATTCAAGCATTTGAGAAAATCCTGTAATAGCGTTCATTGGTGTTCTAATTTCGTGCGACATATTTACAAGAAAATTAGATTTTAATCTATCTGATTCCTCAGCTCTATTTTTTGCTATACGCAAATTCTCGAGGGTATGCTTATGTTCTTCAATCTCTTGCTTAAGATATTGATTTGTCTTATTCAAATCCTGAGTTCGCTCATTTACACGTATTTCCAACTCGTCTTTTATTTCCCGAAGCTTTTCAGAAGTAATTTTATGCTGATTGGTTTCAATATTAAGCTTATCGACTAATTTTCTTTGATATCTGTAAAAAACAAACAAAATAATTACAATAATTATGATAAAAGCAACAGAGAAAAGAGGGATCAAATTCTGCGCATCTTTGCGCTGTAGTTCTGTTTCTTTAAGCTTTTGATCATATTTAAGATTTTCTATTTCGCGTACATGTTTAGAATTCTGATATTTTGCTTCTATTTCCTCTATTTGTTTAAATTTTTCTTCATTAATTATTGAATCCTTTAACTGAACGTAATTCCTATAAGATTTAAGTGCCTTAGCATAGTCTCCCTGCATTTCGTATATCGCCGATAATGCTTCATAGTTATATGATATATAATCCTTTAGTAAGTGTTTTTGAGCTAAAACAAGACCTTTTTCAAAATATTCAATTGATTTTTTTATATTTTTAAGATTTCTATTTATCGATCCCAAATTATAATATACATATACTATAGCAGGTTTATAATCTAATTCTTCAAATACTATCAAAGCTTTCTGATAGTATTCTAAAGATTTATCATATTGTTTGTTTTCTTCATAAACCAATCCAATATTACTAAGTGAAGTACCTATTCCATTGAGATTTTTATGCTCTTCGTATATTTTTAGCGACTTTCTATAAAACTCTAATGCCTGATCATAGTTTTTCCAGTTATAATGAAGAACACCTATATTTTGAAGTGATGCTGCAGATCTGGATTTATTCCCAATTTCCTTAAAAATATCAAGAGCCTTTTCATAATAGATTAAAGCAAGAGAATATTTTGTTAAGTCGTTATATAAGGTTCCAATATCCTGATAACATATAGCAACCTGTTCCTTATTATCTAACTCAGTAAACACATCTATGGCTTTCTGATAATTCTCAAGTGCTTGATCGTATTTATTAAGATATTGATTTGTTAAACCTAAATTCAAGTATAATTGAGCTATTTGATTTTGATCATTTAGCAACCTGTATTGCTCGAGAGATTCATTGTAGTTTTTAAATGCATTCTCAAACTCGTCTTCAGTATAATAATATTCACCTAAGTAAAATTTGGCATAGGCAATTAATTCATTATTATCAAGTTGTTCACCAAGTGATAAAAGATCAGTTGAGTAATAGAAAACATCGTCGGGACTATTAGGAAAACTTTTAAAAATTATTTCTTTAAGCAAGTTGGCTTTTACACCATTTTCATTTGTTGTTTCAAGCTTGTTTTTAAGATTTAATAATTCATAATTCACTGTATCTGATTGAGCAAATGAATATTGTGATATTAGAATTATATAAATAGAAATTAGGCATTTAATAAAACTGGTCATAAATTTTTGAGGTTTTTGAGCGATCATAAATGTAAAAAAAAATACCTTTCGACAATATTTAAATCGAATAATATTATGAAATAAAACTAAGGTATTCTTTTAAAGGATGGTTTATTCATCATCGTCTCTGAAAAAATCTATCAGAGCTTCGAAATAAAACTTATTCCAACCCTCAGTAATATTCTTGAAATCAGAATCAGGAATATTTATGTGATTTAATTCAACTAGCGATCCTTTTTTGTGCTCTTGTATCTGAATTGTAACAATAGATTTCTCATTATTCTCTCCAAAAAACCACTCCTGTATTATTTTCTGATTAGAAACGATTTCAAGATTAACTCCAGAAATATCTCCTTCCCACAAAGAAAACTCGGTACCTATTTTATCATCCATAACAGCGGGGTATCCTGACCACAATTCAATAGTTAGTGGGTTTGTAAGAGCAATAAATACTTCCTCAGGAGGTGCAGTAATAATATATGTATTTTTAAAGTCTTTCACAGATGGTTTTATTTAACTATTTTTTAATTCAATCTCATACAAGTATTCCGAGATACATTGATCGTTTCTAAAGAAATATACACCACCCCATTTATGTTCAACTTTAAGGTAAATAAGTATTGCTGAAGACTCAACATATATAGTTCTGGTAATTGTCATGTTATCTTTCTCAATTACTTCTACAGTTTTTCCCTTACTATAATTTTCTTTATCTACTTCATCAACAGAAGCTTTAGCTACTTTCATTGCTTTTTCCTGTTCACGTATTTTTTCAGAGATTGCTTTTGCTTTTCTGACTTCTATATCGCGTTGCAGTTTTTCTTGTTCCTCAAGTTGTTTTTTAAGTTGATCTTGCTCTTCTTGTTTTTTTCTTTCTTCCGATAATTTTTTCTCTTCTGCATTTTTAGCTTGTTCTTGAGCTTCTTCAAGAGCTATTCTTGCATCTTCTTCTTTTCTGCGTTTTTCTGCTAGAGCTTTTTCTTCAGCATATTGCTTTGCTTTTTCTTCAGCTTGGATTTTTGCAGCTTCTTCAGCTGCTTTTCGTCGTGCTTCATCTTCTAACTTCAGCTGAGCCTCAAGTGCAACTTTCTTGCGAGCTTCTTCTTCGGCAATTATTTTGGCTCGTTCTTCAGCTTCCGTTTTTTGTTTTATCGTAAGTTGCTCTTTTGCGATGAGCTCTGCCTGTTTTTTGGCTTCATCTTCTTTTCTTTTTTTCTCAGCTTCAGCTTGCTGTTGAGCAAGTAATTGTGCTTTACGCTCTACCTCTATTTTTGCAGCTTCTTCAGAAGCTTTTCTTCGGGCTTCGTCTTCTAATTTCAATTGGGCTTCAAGCGCAACTTTTTTGCGAGCTTCATCCTCAGCAATTATTTTGGCTCGTTCTTCGGCTTCAGCTTTTTGTTTTATTGCTAGGTGCTCTTTTGCTATAAGTTCAGCCTGCTTTTTAGCTTCATCATCTTTTCGTTTTTTCTCAGCTTCAGCTTGCTGCTGAGCAAGTAATTGAGCTTTTCGATCAGCTTCAATTTTTGCAGCTTCTTCGGCCGCTTTCTTACGAGCTTCTTCTTCAATTTTTAGTTGGGCCTCAAGTGCTGCTTTTTTTCTTGCATCTTCTTCTGCTTTGGCTTTTATTTTTGCTTCAGCTTCAATCCTTTGTCTTTCGGCCTCTTTTTGTTTTTCAAGTAACTCGGCTTGTTTACGAGCTTCTTCTTCTGTTTTACGTTTTTCGGCTTCTAACCTTTGTTGTTCTAATTGCTTAGCTTTCTCTTCTTCTGCTTTACGTTTTGCTTCATCTTCGGCTTTCTTACGAGCCTCTGCAGCAGCTTTCTCTTGGGCCATAATTCTTGCTTTTTCGGCATCATCTTGTGCTTTTTTTGCTGCTAATGCTTGTTGTTGTTGAGCAAGATTCTGAACCTTTTCATCTTGTAGTTTTTTCTCGTGAGCTTTTTCTAGCTCTTTTTCAGTATCCTGAATTTTGGTTAGTATTTCCTTGGAATAATCAGTATCGTAACTAAAATCATTGTATTGTTTATAGAACTTAATTTTCGCAACAGGTTGTTTAAAAACCACTGTATTTACTTCATCATATTGCTGGAAAAGCTCAACAGCAAATGAAAACAAATTGATTTTTCCTTGTCCAAAATCATCAGGTATTCTTGTATCTATATTAATTTTTTTAGTAACATACCCTTCCTTTGCAAATTCAATAATATAATCTTTGTTTAAATCAAGGCTAACAGAAAATTTACCAGATCGATCAGAAACATAATTTTCAATTAAATTACCATTTTCATAAAGCTTAATTATTCCATCTTTTGCACTTCCTCCCTTTACAACCAGCTTGGCGCTAATATCCATAACCATTTGTGAAGATGCTGCTGTTGATAGAAAAAACAATACTAAACTTATAAATAATAAACGAAAGTATTTTAATTTATTGATGATCATCTGTTTTGCCCAATAATATGTACACTATTTAAATAAAAATATAATTAAATTATGAATTTTCAATATGATAAATATAAATCAATTACCTACTGCTGGTATACTGAAAGTAAATCTTGTTCCTTCGTTAGGTTTACTTTCAACCCAAATTGTTCCACCATTTTTTTCAACAAATTCTCTGCAAATGATTAATCCAAGTCCAGTACCAACTTCGTCGTCGGTACCTACGGTTGAAACATTTTCTTCGATTTTAAACAACTTATTTAAATTTTCACTTGGTATTCCAATACCTGTATCAGCAACACTAAAATACACAAAATTATCTTTAACAAAAGCAATTAGTGTAATTCTGCCTCCTTTTGGGGTAAATTTTATCGCATTTGAAATAAGATTACGAATAACAGTTAAAATCATATTTCTATCAGTGAATACGTATATTCCGAGGTCAACTATCGATGAAAGATGTATTCCTTTCTTTACAGCACTTCCTTTAAACAAATTAAGATTTTCGTTGGCTAACTCAAAAATATCTAACTTTTGCGGATTAATTTGAATCTTACCTGTTTGCGATTTAGCCCATTGTAATAAATTATCAAGCAGATTAAAAGCGTTATTTGAAAACTTGTTTATCTGAAAAATAAAATCCTTAATTTTATTTGTATCGTATGTATCATAGCGTTCCATTAATAATTCTGACAAACCTATAACAGTATTAAAAGGATTTTTCAAATCATGGGCAATTATAGTAAAGAACTTATCCTTTGTACTATTTAATTCTTCGAGTGCTTTACGTTGATTTTCTAATTCATCATGTTGCTTCTTAATCTGAATAGCATTTTGTGTAAGCTGTTCTTCCAGAACATTATAATTTCTTAATCTTTTTATAAGTGCTTTTAAGATGCTTTTTGTAACTTCAAAATCATCTTTTATAATATCATTAAAATCTTTTTGGTCTAATCTTAATAAATGAGTATCTTCAACAGCAGTAACACTTGCAGATCGTGTTGATGAATCAATAAGTGAATATTCTCCAAAGAAATCATTGTCGGTAAATTGAGTAAATACATGATCGCTATCGTGAACATTAACTTTCCCCTTTACAATAATATACATTGAATCTAAACGGTCGCCTTTATGAAATACTTCCTGACCTTTTTCAAAATAAACATCGATTAATGAATTAGAAAGACGCTTTAGTATATTACTAGTAGTTTCAGAGAAAATTATTACATTCTTTAAAATATTTATCCGCTGATTTGTCATATTTTTTTCTCTGATCTCTCTTAATTTTATGGCCATTGCTCATAATATTTATAAATATTCTTACGAATTAATGCAAACAATGTTGCACAAACAACAATAACCAATATAAAAACAAAGAACAAATATAATGTTTTTTAGCTTTGAAAATAAAAAAGCTGACAATCATAAAATTGCCAGCTTCATAATATAGTTTAATAGTTTATTTTACAGTAAGATACTCATATTGAATTGAAGTTGATTCGTAATAATCGAACAAATCAAATGTGGGCCATTTTTCAACTGTTGATAGTCCCTTTGACATAACCTGATTAATTCTATAAGTAAATTTAGGTCCGTATTTTGGTGTTGTATTCATTATAAAAACCCATGAAATTCCATTGTTTTGGCGTTTTAATAATGCAGAAGTACCAGACAGGGTTCCACTTCGCCACCAATTTCCTCTGCCATCGGTACCAGACCATCCGATAGGTTTCATTCCCTTTTTTACACTTGTCATTGTGTTTACTGATTCATTGGATAAAATATCGTTTTGTTTTAAAAAACCATCAATATAAACCAGTAAAATAGACAGCTCGGTAGCTGATGCAATCCATGCTCCTGCTGCTTCAAGTGATTCAATTGAATTACCACCATAATATTTAGGTACTTTTTTCTTTCTCTTTTTCTCTATACTCGATTGAACATACTTTTCGCCTGGTAAACCATAATATCTTACTTCGTTGTCGAGTAAATCTTCAATACCTGACTTTCCCAAATGCATATCGTAAATCCCTATTGGATTAAAAATATTCGTAATAACATATGTTTCGTAGGGCAGACCTGAGGTTTTTTCTATAATTTTTCCGAGAATAGCATATCCAAGGTTTGAATAACTTGATTTTTTTCCGGGTTGAAAATCCAGTCTCTGATTTTTAAGTACATATTCAATTATAGTCTCAGCTTGCAATGGAAGGTCTTTACTCATTATACGAGCTATCTTACTATTACTAAACATTGGATCAGCTTTCTTGCTTGACCATCCGGCGGAATGATTTAAGAGATTTTTAATTGTAATTGAAGTTACTCTTTTATCTTTTATTGTTAAATATTCAGGTTGATTTAATAATCCCTTTTCACCAAAAACAGTATCATTTAATGAGATTTTCCCCTCTTCAACAAGCTTCATAATTGCTACTGCAGTTATTAGCTTCGATACGCTTGCTACCCTAAATAAATGTTTCGGCTCTGTTTCGATTTTATTTTCTTTATCAGCAAAACCAAATCCTTTTGAATAAATAAGTTTTTCATCCTTGATTACTGCAACAGAAGCCCCTACAATTTTCCAAGCCTTCATAAAATCGTTAATTTGACTATCGAAAGATTGCATTGATTCGTAAGCAGAAAGATTGTTCGATAACTTAAATGAGAGGGGTTTCTTTTCATTATTGGGGACAATTTTCTCACCTGATGATTTATCTGAAAATGACAAAGCAATTTCGCCAAAGTATATCAACAGAAATAGAAAAGAACTTACTAAAATTTTTCTTGCATTCATTTTACCATCCTAACTAAATAACTACCAACCAAAACATTTAACTAACTACAAATGTTCAAATTAGCATCATTTAATAATTAAAAGGTGCAAAAGTAAACAATTCGTGCAAAGAACAAATATTTTGAATGCAAGTTCTACCAAAATGTAATGAAATGATGTTGAAGTTATTAACAAAAAAGGTAGTAAAACTGAGCAAAAACATAAAAAAACCACTGCTTTGAAAAAAACAGTGGTTGTTAATAACTTTATTAAAAACTAGAACATCCAGCCTAATGTCAAGATAATCTTACTATTACGTGAATCAAAATCAAAATCCTGATCGCCTAACTGAATACCACTACCCAATTTGCTAAAACTACCTTCATATTTAAGGTCGATGGTTAGCTTTTTCAAAATATCCAAACCAGCTCCTACTTGATATCCCCAAGTTGCACCATTGTATTCTTCTTTGTAATCCATATTCATAAAACCATCTAGTGATGGATCACTGCTTAACATTATTGTTCCAACTGGTCCTAATTGAAACCTTGCTGGCCCAAATTTATATCCTACCATTATAGGAAAATCAATCTGGCGAAAAGTTTGTTCGCTAATTGCTGATTCTACTTTAGCTCCATTTAGTAAAGAAGTAACCTCTACCTCGCCACTTGATGATGTAAATAGTAATTCAGGTTGAATATACAATTTTAAAATAGTGATTCTTGTAAAAATACCTCCCTGAAAACCTATTGAAGAGTTAACGCTTTTTACAACAAGTTCGTCAAAAGTTGTTTGATCTGAAACCGTAAAAATATCATCCGCTTTTAAGCTTGTTGATGTTACTCCTGCTTTTATACCAAATTTTATTTGTGAATTAGCAATAAAAGTTATTGGTATAATTAATAATGCTATTAAAATAATTCGTTTCATTTTTATTTCTTTTAGTTAATATATGGGTTCATTTCAAAAACTATTCCAAAAATCAAAAATACAACTATTTGCTAAAAATAGTAAAAGGTGAAATGCTATTTATTCAATAGTATTTCACCTTTTTAATGCAATATTTAAAGTTCAATTTACATGTTAATGACTGCAACCGCATCCACATCCATGATCTTCTTCATGGTCATGATCATGATCATGGTCGTGCTCTTCATGCTCAGATTTAGCATAACCTTGTTCCAGCTCTTCTGAAGTTGCTTCGCGAACTTCCACAATATGTCCTTGAAAAAACAAATCGTCTCCAGCCAATGGATGGTTAAAATCCATAACAACAATATTATCTTCTATTTCCACAACAACACCATTCATTCGTTGTCCATCCTGAGATTGCATTGGAATAACATTACCTGGTTCAAGTAAACCTTCATCAATCTGACCATTTACTTCAAAAATATTTTTTGGTAGTTCAACTACTGCTTCGTCGCTAGCTTGTCCATAAGCATCGTCGCATGCAATTTTGAACTCAAATTTATCTCCTGCTTTTAAACCGTTTAGGTTAGTTTCAAACATTGGAAGCATGTTACCTGCACCGTATAAAAATACAAAAGGCTTGTCTTCCTGAACTGTTTCAACAACATCACCATTATTATCATCAACACGAAGCTGATATACTAAAGAAACTACTTTTTCATTTGAAATTGTCATATAAACTTTTTTTTAATTATTAAAGGATACAAAGAAAGGTTTTATTTGGGAAAATATCAAAAAAATATAATCGTTACTATTTAAACATATCTCAACATCATATTATTAGACTACAAATTAGTAAATTTATTTTTTATAAATCAGTAATATGAAACAAGATAAAAACAAAGTAAATCCAAAAAAGTTGATTATTTATTACTTTTCTGGTACCGGAAATGCAAAAAATGTATCAAACTGGATTGCAAATATATTACACAACTATAACTATGATGTAGAATTGGTTGATATTGGTAAAATTGAAAACAGAAGAAAAATCTATCTGCAAAAAGATGCATTGATAGGAATATGCTCACCAACTCATGGATTTAATTTTCCACCTATAATGTTTCATTTCATTTTGCGTTTTCCTAAATCCAAAAACAACAAGCTATTTATCGTTAATACACGTGCCGGAATGAAAATGGGAAAATATTTTCTTCCCGGTTTAAGCGGATTGGCTCAATTTCTTTCGGCTATCATTTTAAAATTCAAAGGGTTTAGAATCGTTGGTATGCACCCTATTGATCTGCCTTCAAATTGGATTTCGTTTCATCCGGGAATTAAACCAACTGTTGTTCAATCTATTTATAGTAAAAGGAAAAGAGAAACTGAGCGGTTTGCGCAAAAATTATATATTGGAGAAAAAGATTTAAAAGCGTTGAAAGATATAATTCAGGATATACTAATCTCGCCAATTGCCTTTCCATATTATATTATTGGAAGATTTGTTTTGGCCAAATCATTCTATGCATCGAAAGATTGCACTAAATGTGATTTATGTATTAAGAAATGCCCTGTACAAGCAATTAAAACTATTGATAATCGACCTTATTGGACATATAAATGTGAAAGTTGTATGCAATGCATAAATATCTGCCCTGAAAGAGCCATTGAAACAGCTCATGGCTTTGTTTTTGGAGCATGGTTTTTAATTAACTCTGTTATTCTGTATTATATTTATAAAGCCATTCCAATATATGATTTTCTAAACTCCTTTTTATCAACTTGGTTAAATAGGTTAATTCTATTCTTTTTTAATGCCTTCTTAATCGTTGGATTCTTTATACTTTTTTACTGGATATTTCATTTTTTAATCCGTTTCAGGTTTTTTGAACAAATCGTGGTTTATACATCATTAACAAAATGGGGATTTTGGAGAAGATATAAAGCTCCAAGAATATAGGTTTGAGATACAAAGCACAAGATACAAGTAAGAAGATGAAAGTTCAAAAATCTTATTACTCAAATCTAGATACTAGATACTCAATACTTATATCTAAAAAATACAGTAGGTCTATAAGCCGGGTTCTGTGATGCAACGAATTGCACTTTCCATCATTTATCTAAGCGACCCACCCCCCAGCATCGAACGAGCAGTTCTTAATTGCCGGTATACATGGTCTTGCAACCCAAAAGACAAACAGCACCGAATGTCGCCATTCGGCCTGGTGGGCTCTTACTCCACCTTCTCACCCTTATCCCGACGACAAGCGTCTGGACGGTTATTTTCTTCTTTGTATCCTATACCCTCACGGATATCTCCGCTTTCCGGAGTTTGGTGCTCTATGTTGCCCGGACTTTCCTCCTTCCGCTAATGCGAAACGCGATGGAACAACCTACTGTACTGCAAAGGTAATGTAAAAATTATGGTGAATTGTGATTAGTGATTTGAAAATTAAATAAATTACTAACTCAAACCCACTTAAAGGATTTTATTTTAGTATAACCATGGTTGCTCCATAACCATATTCTTTAAACGAAGCATCCTGGTATCTGAGTTTTGGATATTTTCTTTCTATCGTTTTACGAATTTCTTGTTTTAGCTTACCGTTTCCTACACCATGTATAAATACCATTTTTCGGGTTCCCGCGATAATTGCTCCATCAAGTGCAGTTGTAAAGCGTGCCATTTGTATTTCAACGATTTCTGAATTAGACAAATTAATATAACTATCAACCAGCATCTGGATATGCAAATCAACTTCTTCAATATCTTGGTTTTCTTGCTTCTTTGGACTCTGGAAAAGTTTTTTAGATTGATCTATCTCTTTTTCTTTTTTAGCTTTATCAATTGATTCATCGGTAATATGTTTTGCCATATCAATTTCATCCTTCGTAACTTCATAAATAAAAGCTAATTGATGAAAGAAATCGTTTTTAGAAAAGATAGTTGCTTTAAAGAAACGACTAGGTCTAACCTGCCATGTTTTATTTATTGGATTTATTGAATAATAATTACCCTTGTTAAAAAAGATTATCTGAAAAGTTATTTCATCATACTTAGCCAGATCATCTCGTTTCATTTCCCCAATAATGAACTTGGTATTATCTTCCAGACTACCATAAGCAAGTAATGACTGAAATTCATTTTCCCTATTCGAAACCGAATATAAAATTCTGAAATTGCTATCATTAATAAGATATAAATCAAAATCAGAATTTGCTATATCTTTTTGATTTTTAGGAACTATTGCAAAAAAAACATCTGCTTTTTTATCAGTTAGTAATCCATCGATTGTTAAGTTTTCTTGTTCGGGCTCTTCCAGTTTTTTTGGTTTTTCAACTATGCTATTATCATCATTATGAAGAATAGTTTTATTTGTACCATCCATATCATATTTAGAATCTATTTTTAGTAACTCGCTAATTAAAACCGGCATTTCAAATCCATCGTCATTAATAACAATGGCCAATTTCGAATCTTTAAATCCAATAATCTCTCCTTGTCCTACATCGTTAAGGAATTTAACCCTATCACCTTTTTTAAATGTCATATCTTAAAATTTAATTTTAAACTCTGTAAAATTAACTATTTTTGCCCATCGAATGGATTTAATATGCAGATTAAATATCAAAACCTACAAATTGATGATTATGAATATTCGCTACCAAGTGAACGAATAGCTAAATATCCTTTATTAAAGCGCGATGACTCAAATCTATTGGTATATGAAAAAGGTAATTTGAGTAAGAATCAGTTTTATAATATTCATAACTACTTACCATCTGGAGCCACCTTAGTTTTTAATAACACGAAAGTAATACAGGCACGTTTACTCTTTAGAAAAGAAACTGGTGCCCTTATTGAAATATTTTGTCTTGAACCAGTTGATCCTTCTGATTATGTTTTAGCCTTTCAGGAAAAGGAGAAGATAACATGGAAATGCATTGTTGGCAATTTAAAGAAATGGAAAGATCAAGAGTTGTCGTTAAGATTAATAATAAACAAGCATGAAATAGTCTTAAAGGCACGAAAAATAAAATCAGAAGAAAATGCGCAGTTTATCGAATTTACATGGAACAATAATTCAATAAGTTTTAGTGAGATACTTGAAACAGCTGGATTAACACCAATTCCACCTTATTTAAATCGTGAGTCAGAAGAAATTGACAAAGAGCGTTACCAGACTATCTATTCAAAACTCAAAGGCTCTGTTGCTGCTCCAACTGCCGGTTTACATTTTACTGATGAAGTATTTAAAAAGATCCTAATTAAAGGATTAGATTTTGAAGAAATAACCTTGCATGTGGGTGCCGGAACATTTAAGCCTGTAAAATCAAGTTTAATTGTTGATCACGAAATGCACACAGAGCATTTTGTTGTTCGAAAAAGTAGTATTCAGAAACTTATAAAATCAAAAAAAATTGTAGCTGTTGGTACAACTTCGGTTCGTACTATCGAAAGTCTTTATTGGTTAGGTATTCGTGCAATAAATTTAAAGGATGGCTTTGAACTTGACACCCATATTTCGCAATGGGAAGCTTATGCTAACATCCAAACAAACACAAAAAACAGCACTCTACAAGCTCTGTTAGATTTTATGGAAACTAATCAGTTAAATGAGATATATGCATCAACTCAAATAATGATTGTTCCCGGATATAAGTTTAGATTGGTGGATATATTAATTACTAATTTTCATCAGCCAAGAAGCACCTTATTACTCTTAATAGCCGCATTTATTGGTAATAACTGGAAAAAAGTATATGATTTCGCTCTTAAGAATGAATTCAGGTTTTTGAGTTATGGTGATAGTTCTGTTCTTATTCCCTAAAAAATTAATTTAAAACAATTTTTTATTTAAATTTTTGAAAGCACTACCTTCTCATAACCTTTTTTAACTATTTCGTTAAAATAAAATTTTATTGAGGAATAATCAGTTTCTTTATATATTGGTTTTTTAAAATAATAATAGAAAATGATTTTTATTTGATTATCCTCTTGGGTACTTTTATAAATAAGTTCAAAGAGGTCATTTGAAATTTTCTGTGGTTTTGGCAGGTAATAAGCCTTGTAGCCCTCAGGAATCTCAATAATAGTATTATAAATTCGTTTTTGAGGATATACAAAATCAATTGGATAAGTTCTTTTCTCCTGGATTAATGGATTTTTAGAGATTATTTCATTTAAAAAAGGCAAAATGTAATATTTATCATTTATTATTTCAGAAGGATATTTTAATTTAAATTTAAGTTTGTATAAATCGTCAATGTCTTGATAGTTGTCAATTATCAAAGAGGTATCAATTATTTCTATTCCATCTTTTTGATAAGCCTCTTTAATCTTTTCATGGTTTTCTCCATAACCATTCCTATAATTAAGTGCATCATACTCATTAGCAAGAATCTCTATATCAACTTTGCTAGTTTGTTTATCTGGGTATATTGCAAAATCCTTTTGTATTTCTGAAGAAAAATTAGACTGAAGATTTATCCATTCTGGTTCATCGTCTTTTATTATTAGTCCTTTATCATTAATGCATCTTACAGGAATCCTCGCATTTGGTAATAAGATCTCAGTTGCATCAGTAAGAATAACTTGCCCATCAATATTTGCTAAAATCAGTACATAATTAAAAAAATGACTATATGGATAATCAGCCTTTATTTTACCATTTTCTCTAGTACTAATAATAACCGGATAAGCTTCTATATCAATTGATTTTAAAAGTCCTATGGTAAATAAATTAATATCAGCACTATTTCCATATTTTTCCTTGTGAAAATCACTAGGTGATTTTGACGAATACTTACTATTTCGTTTATTCCAGTTATAATTAGCTTTTACAAAACTTAATACATAATCAAATTTTTCTTTTGAAGTCCTTTTCAATTGGTCATCGACATTAATAATTTTGGAAGCAAGCTTTTCACTTTTTGATATATACTTTCCAAATTGATTATCTTTTAAAAGTTCATTAATTAATTCTGGCCAGGTGGTTAGAATTTTCTTAACCCCACCAGATGGATAATTAATTTTTGATAATTGAAAATCTATTTTAACAATATAATCATTTATTGATGAAATAAATTCTTCATCATTAAAAGCACTTAGATTATTCATAGCAAATTTATGAACCATATCCTGATATTTTATTGATCCAAAAGTACTTGGCAATCCATTGCTCACATATGAAACTTGAGAATCAAAACTATTTTTTCCTTGTAAAATGTATCTATACTCATAAAAGGGAATCATTTTAACTTCATACTCACTATAAACAACTGGTATTTTCCATTGAAACTCCCAATCCCTTAAATTAAAAATATACTGTGAAATTAATTCATATTTAAATTCAATTATTGAACCAGCTTTCACATTTGGAAGTGCAAATTTTTTAACTGACCAATATTCATTTATCTTTTCTACATGACAATTTTGAGGATCAAATTTGGTCTTTTGAAGTAATCCATCTTCAAAATTATAAGTATAGGCTTCAATATTAGATATTTTCTCATATATTCCACCTTCTTGATAAAATAGTATTTCAATTTCAGCCCATTTAATACCTGCTTCAGATAATATTTTTATTCTTGTTTTCCTATCATAAGATATTTCAAAAGATCCTTCATTTTGATAAAAATATGACATCCCAATGTCAAATAACACAACTGCAACTGCAGATTTATCTTTCTCATATTGTTTTAATTCAATCTCATCCCTTCCAACTTTTCCAAATTCTTTTGAAAAATCCTGAGATTGAGTTATTATGCTGCAAAACTGCAAAGCTATAAAGAAAAAAATAGTCTTATTCATACTTATTTTTTAATTAATACTATATTATTATTTGATTCAATATCTTTAATATTTTTTATAAAATCATAGAATTTATTGTATTCTTCAATCTTATAATAGCCTGAATTGAGTACAAATTTCTTAATAACCATGATTTTATCATTTGTTGGTTTCAATTCAATAAAATAACTTCCGAAATTACTATTGATAGATTTAGAATCAAAAAGTCTAAAAATCTCAAATCCCTTTGGTATAAAGTATTCAATTGTATCAATTTTATAAATTGGATAATCAATTTGTACAGGAAGGTCCCTTGATTTTGGATCTTCACATGAAAAAATTTCAAATGGAATTGGCCTTAAAATTAGTTCATCCCCATATTTTTCATAAATTATATCTGATTTCGCTTTTAAGGAAAATTTTATATTAAAAGAATCCCTTGGAGGTTTTTCAATCTTAAAATTTACTATTTCAAATTTCTTTTCACCAAAACTTTTAAGAATTATTTGTTTTTGATCTACTTCATTAAATGCATTAATTATATATGATAAGCTTTCGAATTTCTCCCCTTTTAGATCATTATAAAAATCTGCAATAATTTCACCTTCTTGAACTCCTTTCGATAAAACAATTTTTCTTTTTTCACAAATATCATCTATTGACAATTTAGGAGTATTCGTAAAATAACTATGATCTTTTTCTATCACAAATACCTCCCTGTTTTGGGTAAAAGTTCCAAGATAATTAAATGGACCATCACTTGTGCAATCTAACCAGATTGTATCATTTTCAAATGGAACACATAAAATCACATGATTAAATTGTTGGGAAGGAAAATCTTTTATTATTGGTATAATTGGATTACCAGCCTGGACTTTTACATAGGATGATGAGATTCCTGCATATTCAAGTATAGATTTTAAATAATTTGTTAATGCTTTGCAATCACCATATTTATTATCTGCAACATATTTTGCAGGATAAGGTTTTAATCCCCCTGTTTCAATTGTAATATTTATATATCGCGTATTATCTTGTAAATAATGATATAATTCTCTAATTAAATCCCTTTTATCCCTAGTTCCTTTAATGATTGAATTTATTTTTATTTTTTCATTTTCAGGCAATTCATTAAGTTCAAGATTTAAATTGTACTGCCAACTACCATATGTTTGCCAATTTTTAAAAGATCCTGGTAAATCAAATTTAAATTCATTAGGCACAATAAGAACTTTTGGAACAAGATTGACAAATGAAGGTGAAAAATTTTCATCTTTAATAAAGTTCAAATAAAATGTATTCCAAGTATACTTGATCTCTGATGAAGTAGAATCAATCTTTATATTATCAACAAACTGGTTATAAAATTTAATCGGATAATTATTAGGTGTTTGAATCGTAAGTTTTGCCATAATTGTTGGAACCTTAGCATCAATAACAGGTATCCAATAATCAATGTATAGAAATTCTTTTTGTTGAACATCATAAGAATATTCAATATAATAGGGGTATTCATTATGTTTTAAAATAAATTCTTTGATATAATTATCTTCGTAAAATGAATAGTCTGATATGGCATTTCTATCTTTTATTTCGCTTTTGCTTAGTTTTCTAATAATCTTACCATTTTTACTCTTTATCTGTCCTTCAATATTTGAAATCTTAACTAACTTTGAATATGGGATAGTAACTTTTGTAAACCTTTCACCTGCTCGATTATTTATTTTGATTTCGATAAGTTCGTTTTTATTTAATATGCCATTCCTTATTATGATATTAGTCTCATAATTAATGACCTCTGCATTTCTTTGTTGCGAAAAAGCTACAGAAGAATAGAACAGTAGTATAATTTTAACTAACCATTTCAATGTTTTTATACTATAAGTTTTACGAAAAATAGTTTTAATATGATTTCTGAATAAATGATTTTCATTTATTCAGGTTTATTAAAATGGCAAATGATTATTTTCACTAAAAAGGAATTATTTTTGAATTCCAAGCGCTAGTAAATCAGCACCTACCTTAATACTATGTTGTTCGAGATTGGTTTTGCTTATTTCAAATAGCTGTTTTCCACTACTAACAACATAATTTATACCGGCACCCTTGGCAATTGCTCCGGGATTATCTGCAATAATCACAGTACTAGATGAAGCCAATTTATTTTTAATCTCATTAATAAGGCTGGTCTTTGAATCAGGGATATAAATAATATGACATTTTGGAAGTTGATCTAGCGATGAAATCTTATGTATTACAATAGTCTGAAAACCAACTTTTTTCTTTTCTGCGATAATTTTTAACTCATCGGCTAATGATGTTTCGCCAAGAACAACTATAACAAAATTGCCTTGTCTTTCACTTTCAGGCCATTCAAGGTACTTTGTAAAATTATACATAAAAAGTGCCTTAAATTTCTCATTCTGAGCTAAGGCATTTTGGCTAAAAATTACAATAAGTAAACCGATGAATATAACTCTGTTTAAGATTTTCATTATTCTTATTAATAACTATTTTTTTGTTTGATGAAATTAGTAAAATTTTCTTTAATACAAAAATTTGTTTTCATTTACTTAAATAAAATTGAATAAATAATTTGGGTTACTATTTTACATAGTATAATTGAAGTATTTTTATACCGTAATAAAAATATGCAAGAAAACAGAATTTCATATAACCTTGAAAATTGGTTACCTACAACCAGAAAAGAAGTTCTGGCAAGAGGTTGGGATGAGCTTGATGTAATCTTAATCAGTGGTGATGCATACGTTGATCACCCCTCATTTGGAATAGCAGTAATTGGTCGCTTATTAGAATCAATGAATTTAAAAGTGGCAATTATTCCGCAACCTAATTGGCGTGATGACTTGCGAGATTTTAAAAAACTAGGAAAACCAAGATTATTTTTTGGTGTAAGTTCAGGAAACATGGATTCCATGGTAAATCATTACACAGCTAATAAAAGACTTAGATCCGATGATGCTTTCACTCCAGGTGGAAAAGCGGGATATAGACCCGACTATGCTACAGTAGTTTATAGCAATATTCTTAAAAATCTATTTCCTGATGTACCAATTATTCTAGGTGGAGTTGAAGCCTCTCTTCGAAGACTTGCACATTACGATTACTGGTCGGATCAACTTAAGCCATCAATTTTGATTGATAGTAAAGCAGATATATTGGTATTTGGCATGGCCGAAAAAACCTTAAAAGAAATTGTAACTCTGTTGGAAAAGGGAATTCCTTTAAGTTCCTTAAGAAATATTCGTCAAACAGCCTTTTTTACTGACAAAAGTAATATTCCTACAGTACAAAAATTTATCGATAAGGAACTCAATTCATTTAACGATTGCCTACAAGACAAAACCAAATATGCATTAAATTTTAAGGAAATAGAAGAAGAATCAAATAAGTACGAAAGTAATGTTCGGTTAATTCAGCAAACAGGCGAAAAAGTAGTAATTGTAAATCCTTCGCATTCGCCATTATCTGAGAAAGAAATGGATGCAATTTACGATTTGCCATTTACCCGTTTGCCACATCCAAAATACAATAAAAAAGATACCATTCCTGCCTATGAAATGATAAGGCACTCAATAACTCTTCACCGTGGCTGTTTTGGTGGATGTTCATTTTGTACTATATCGGCACACCAGGGCAAATTTATTAGTAGCCGATCGGAAAAATCTATTCTTAAAGAAGTTGACAATCTTACTCAAATGCATGATTTTAAAGGCTATATTTCCGATTTAGGAGGTCCATCGGCTAACATGTATCAAATGAAAGGTATTGATCTGGAAATATGCAAAAAATGTAAACGTCCATCATGCATTTTTCCGTCAATCTGCAATAATTTAAATACTAATCCTGAACAATTAACTGGAATTTACCGAAAAGCCAACCAACATCCTAAAGTAAAAAAATCATTTATTGGAAGTGGTATACGTTATGATCTGTTTCTTCATAAAATGAACGAAAGTACTTACCAGATATATGCCGATGAGTTAATAAGAAATCATATTTCTGGACGATTAAAAGTGGCGCCAGAACATACCTCTTCTGATGTTCTGAAAGTAATGCGCAAACCCGATTTTAAACAATTTAGCGAGTTTATGCAGCTATTTGAAAAAATTAATAAAAAGCTTGGTCTTAATCAGCAACTTATACCCTATTTTATTTCTAGTCATCCTGGTTGTACTGATATGGATATGGCACAATTAGCAATAGAAACCAAAAAACTTGATTTTAAACTTGAGCAAGTTCAGGATTTCACTCCTACACCTATGACTCTGGCAACAGTTATGTATTATTCTGGTATCAATCCATATACAATGAAAAAAGTACCTGTTGCAAAAACAAAAGACGAAAAATTATCGCAACGCAAATTCTTTTTCTGGTATAAACAGGAGTTTAAGAAAGAAATTGTGAATGAATTTAAAAAAGCAGGCAAATCGGAGTTAATAGATCAGCTTTTTGGAATTTCAGCTTATTCCAGAACTTCAATCAAGACCAAGAAGAAAAGATAAGCCACTTACAAAGATTATTACCTTGGTTATTTTTTATTGATATTCGCACGTTAGCTTTAATACATAGATATTGAGAACTTTCAATTCATTTCCTATTTTTTGTTATTTTCGTATAAAATAGTTTTTAAACTTTTATACCCAAAACTTGCTATAAAGATGAAGAAAATGCTATCTGTTTTCTTAGGAATACTAACTGGCTTTGTTGCTTTAACAGCTATTGGTGGTGGAATAGCCATACTTGTGGAACTAGATAAATTTCCAATCGAATGGCTTGATGGAACTCCATTTAAATCATTTAACATACCTGCAATTTTATTAATTGTATTTGTTGGTGGAAGTACTGCCATGGCGACCATAAATATAACTTTAGGTAAAAAGAATGCCCTTCGCTATTCAATAGTATCAGGATTTTTACTAACAGGATTTATCCTTGTTGAAATACTTATTTTAAAACAAGTTCCACCCGGGCCTACTCCTATAGAGATTTTTTATTTACTAACTGGAATAATTATTTCAGGATTAGCTTTTTATCTCTTAAAAAATAGGATCTAGTTGTATAATTACAAGTATCAATTTTTAGTAATTATCAATCATAGTTAGCAAAATAGATAAGGATTTTTTTTAACTTGCAGATTGTTTTTTAATATTCAAACATTTTAAATTTCATCATGAGGATAACCAGAACGTTCGATTTACTAGATAGATACAAACAACTATTTTTAAACAAGGACGATGTTTTTGGAGTAAAACAAAATGGGAAATGGGCAAAATACAGCACAAATGATTATATCAGCATTTCTCACCAAATAAGCTATGGGTTGTTATCTCTGGGCTTTCAAAAAGGAGACAAGATAATAACCATTACAAACAATCGCCCTGAATGGAACTTTGTTGATATGGGAATGGCCGTGATTGGTGTTGTTCATGTTCCGGTTTTTGCTTCATTAAGCTCCGATGAATATGAATTTATTTTCGAGCATTCAGATGCAAAACTGATTTTTATTTCAGATAAAGCTTTATACAATAAAGTTATACCAGCGGCAAAAAAATCGAATAAATTGGAATTAATTTATTCGTTTGATTTAATTGATCAGGTTAAAAATTTGAATGAGATTATAGCTCTTGGAAAAGAAAGTGCAGTTTATTTTAAAGAAGAGGTCGAAAAACTGAAGAAAAGTATTCATGAAGATGATTTTGCAACCCTAATATACACATCTGGAACAACAGGAACATCTAAAGGCGTTATGCTTTCTCATAAAAATATGGTTCAGAATTCTCTTGCAGCAGCCGATGTTTTTAAACTAACTGTTAATGACAGATTCATGAGCATACTACCGCTATGTCACGTTGGTGGAAGAATGGGCAACTATCAAACACAATATAGTGGCTGTAGTTTATATTATGCTGAAAGCATGGGAACTTTAGCAGCAAATATGAAAGAAATTGAACCCACCGGATTTGAAGCTGTACCTCGTGTGCTCGAAAAAGTTTTTGATAGTATTATTGCTAAAGGAAATAAACTAACAGGATTTAAAAAGATGATTTTCTTTTGGGCTGTTTCTTTAGGCTTGCAATATAAAGTGAAAGGTGATTGTGGCTGGTGGTATGAGCAAAAATTGAAAATTGCTGACAAATTGATCTTTTCGAAATGGCGTGAGGCATTAGGTGGAAAATTAAGGCTTATAGGTTGTGGCGGAGCTGCTTTGCAACCAAGACTCGAAAGGATATTCTGGGCTGCTGGTATTAAAGTAATTAACATGTATGGCCTAACCGAAACATCTCCAATAATAACTATAAACAGACAAACAAAACCGGATTTAAAATTGGGTACTGTAGGAGCATTAATTGATGGTGTTGAGATTAAGATTAACGATGATGGAGAAATACTATGTAAGGGTCACAATGTAATGCTTGGATATTACAAAAATCCGGAACTAACAGAACAGGTTTTTGATGCAGATGGTTGGTTTCATACTGGAGATATAGGTTATCTGGACGAAAATAAGTTTCTTGTTGTTACAGATCGTAAGAAAGAAATTTTTAAATTATCATCAGGGAAATTTATTGCTCCACAAGTAATTGAGAATAAGTTAAAAGAGTCCTTGTATATTGAGCAAGTTATGGTTATTGGTGAACACGAGAAATTTGCCAGCGCCCTAATATCTCCTGATTTTGGATTTATAAAGAGTTGGTGTGATAAAAATAATGTTAAGTATAATTCAAATGCTGATCTTATAGAAATGCCCGAAGTTTATTCTTTAATTCAGGAGGATATTATGACCTTAAACAAGAAAAGTGCTAAAGCTGAACATGTTTTAAAATTCAGGCTTGTTGCAGATGAATGGTCTCCCAATACCGGAGAATTATCACCAACATTAAAATTAAAAAGGAAATTCATTACAAATAAATACCAAAATCTAATTGAACAAATTTATTCTAAACAGATGGTATAGAAAAGTTCAAGAGTCTTAAATTAAACCATAAAAAATTCCTTTTCCAAAAACCAAGTTCCAGAAAAGGAATAAAGAATATCTATTGTGAAAGTAGTTTTTTAATTAATTCAACAAAATTCAGGATATCTTCTTCAGTTGTATCGAATGACGCCATCCATCTAACTTCTGAACGAGCTTCGTCCCATTCGTAAAAGAAATATTCCTTTTGAAGTTCAGGCACTATCTCAGCTGGCACAATAGCAAAAACACCATTTGCTTCAACCTTTTGTGTTATTTTTATTTGAGGAATCTCTTCTATTTTAGATGCGAGCAACTGAGCCATTTTATTCGAATGCTGGGCATTTTTGTGCCAGAGGTTATCTGATAGGTATCGTTCGAACTGAGCCGAAATAAAACGCATTTTAGATGCTAATTGCATTCCTTGTTTACGAACATATTTAAACTCCTGCCCAAGTTGTTTATTTAAGAAAAGTATAGCTTCGCCATACATCATTCCGTTTTTTGTACCACCAAATGAGAGAATATCAACTCCTGCATCCTTTGTAAATTCTTTAAAGCTTTTATTCAAAGTTACTGCTGCATTTGCAATTCTTGCTCCATCCATATGCAGGTACATATTGTTGGTATGTGCAAAATCAGCAAGTATCTTAATTTCATCAACAGCATAAACTGTACCTAACTCGGTGGCTTGAGTTATAGAAATAACCTTAGGTTGCGAGTGATGCTCAAAATCGAAACCCTTCATGTGTTTTTGAATAGATTCTACTGTAAGTTTCCCATCATGAGTTTCAACCGGCAGAAGCTTAAATCCATTAAATTTTTCGGGTGCGCCACATTCGTCCTCGTTTATATGGGCTGTTTCGGCACAAATAATTGAGTTCCATGATCGGGTTGCAGCATTTAATCCCAGTACATTAGCAGCAGTTCCAATAAATACAAAATAGATATCAATATCATTGCCAAAATACTCATAAAACTTTGCCTTTGCTCGTTGAGTATAAATATCATCACCATAAGCAATAGTATGCCCCATATTTGCATTAACTATTGCATTTATTATTTCAGGATGAACTCCTGAGTTGTTATCGCTTGCAAAACCTCTTTTATTCATATTTTTGGTGATTGGTGAATGGTAATCTGTAAATAGTGAAAAAATTCTAATCACTATTCACTAATCACAACTCACTGGTTATTAAAATTTTTCGTCGTACTTTGTCCACAGAAAATCGCCTAGCTCCCATGCTTTTGTGACTACTTTATTACCCCAATCATTGGTATATTTTGTTACAAATTCGACTGTTTTTTCAGGTTTTTTAGGATTATATAATTTCATTGCCTGCTCTTCTATCAATTGTTGATTTGTGAACAGTTCGTTTTGCCATGGAACCCATACTGCATCCACATCATGCCGCATATCGCCCCATCGCTGAGCTGTTATCGTTCCTAATCTATTAAATGCCCACCATGCTGATTCTGTTGTATAACCTTTTGGTCTGCCAGGAGTTTTGTATGGTTTTGGCAAATCAGTTACACTGCAATAAACGGGGATATAAATAGAAGAAGCCACATTATCCATAGCTAACCATACAACACCACCAATTTCATCTGGTAACCAATCGCGGCACTGAATAATAGTTGCATACATTGTATACCAACGTGCAATTGTACGTTCGCCTAAGAAACTAATTTTTCCAGTTTTAGGGTCAACATCATACCAACCACCGCTTACATTTGAAATATCAAGCTGATCATATGGCATAAAAGGATTTGCCAGTGGAGAAATAATCGTTTTACCTTCAGCATCTGTAGATTTTATATTTCGTGCCATATCGTAAGGAGTACCTTCGTAATAATCTTTAAAAGCCATTACCATATCATCGAGAGTTACTTTTTTATCGGGTTTAACAGAAAATGGATAATTCTCATCGTTTGGATCCAATTTTAACGATGGAGCCAACAAATCAAAGATTCTCCATTCTCTTCTTCGTGAGCCAATTGCCTTACGACTTTCAGGAGCATATGCATAACAAAACCGAAAGGTTTCATCCTCGTTCCACCATCCATTTTCTTTAGCAACAGAATAAATATTTTCAGAAGCCATGAAATAATCTGGGTTATTCAAATCAATTTCCTTAATAGTACTTGCATTTGCATTAACCGAAATATGATCATCGGGTACTCTTTGAGCTACCCATACAGCACCAACTTTACCTTTACCTGGACCAACTATTTCAAAATGCCAAACTTCTTTTTTATCTGCAATTGTAAGGCATTCGCCATAATCATTCCATCCATATTTCTTTGTAAGCTCATCAGCTACTTTAATTGCATCACGAGCTGTTGCAGATCGCTCAACCATTAATTGACATAGTCTCTGGCAGTCTATTAAACCAGCATCAGATTGTAGCTCATCACGACCACCAAAAGTTGATTCACCTATTCCTAGTTGTTTTTCATTCATACATGGATAAGCTGAATTAACAAATTTATAGGTATGATCAACCTGAGGAATCTCACCAATTTTTATATTTTTATACGATGGCATAGCAAAACTATTATCGGCTTCACGCCTAAACATAGGAGTTGTCGAGCCTGCTTTATGATCTTTTGCTAATTGAATATCTATCTCAGAGCGTGTTCTGTGACTATCATCAGTATGTGAAGTCATTACAGAACCGTCAGCAGAAGCTAATTTGCCAACAGTAATTGAAGTACAACCATCTGGAAACCCACCTTCCCAATCGCTTTTATCTTGAGAATAACTATAGTAACTCAATAATATGAAACAGCATAAAAAAATTGTTTTGAAATAATTGAAACTTTTCATGGTAATAAAATTTAATATTGATTTCTGGACTAATTTACTAAAATTAATGAATAATTGATTTGATAATTCTTTTTCTACAAGGTTTAATAAAAATTCTATTTATAAAATGTAAAAACTATTGTTTCATCTATTAATTTTGTATTTTTGAGAATAAGCTTTTAATATGGATAAATTACAAATTAAAAAGGAAATTATTAAAACCTGTGCTGATTCACTTGAACACAGCATTACTACCGTACGTACAACTATTGATGAAATTTTAGAGACAGCAAATGAGTACGAAGGAGATCATGATATGTTCGATCCATTTAAAGAAGAGATGATGAAGAAAAAAGACATGCAGGTCGAACTTCTAAAAAAGTATAATGACGAACTTACACTCCTTAATAAGGTTGATAAAACTAAACTAACTGAGCAAATTGGTTTTGGATCAGTTGTGATAACCGATAAGCAAAAAATGTTTATTGCTACTGCATTAGGAAAGTTCGTTTATAAAGATGAATCCTATTATGCTATTTCAACACAAGTCCCTGTTTACCAGGCAATGAAGGATAAAAAACCTGGTGACACATTTATTTTTAACGGGAATAAGTTTAAAATAAAGGATGTTTTTTAATATATATAATAAATCCTACTATTAAATGCCAGTTTACACTGGCATTTTTTTATTTAAGCGCTTCATACAAAACTTCCACAGGATGAAATGCCGTGCGTCCGGTTCCATCTTTTATCTGATGTCTACAACTGGTTCCGGGAGCAGCAATCAAAGTTTCCAAATCAGCATTTCGGACAGCTGGAAACAATACCATCTCTCCTATTTGCATGGAAACTTCGTAATGTTCCTTTTCATATCCGAATGAGCCTGCCATTCCGCAACATCCTGAAGGAATTTCTTCTATCTTATAGTTTTCAGGAAATGTTAAAATATATTTTGTAGGATCAGTTGATGCTACAGCCTTTTGTTGACAATGTCCATGTAGTTTAATTTTCTTCTCAACAATAGTAAATTGGTCTTTCGTAATATTTCCATTCTCCATCTCTCTTTTTAGAAATTCATCGATCATTAGTGCATTTTTGGCCAATGCTTTTGCAGTTGGCTTTAATTCAGGGCCAACCAAATCGGGATATTCATCACGAAATGTTAGAATTGCTGATGGCTCAATACCTATTAATGGGGAGTTTTCGGTAATTACATCTTTTAAATAGCTTACATTTTTTAATGCTATTCTTTTTGCTCTTCGAAGCAATCCTTTTGACAAATAAGTACGTCCACTATCAATATGCTTTGGAATTAAAACTTCATAACCTAATCGTGTTAGTAATTGAACTGCTTTAATTCCAATATGCGAATCGTTAAAATTGGTAAACTCATCATTAAATAAATATACTTTGCTCTTATTTTTATTATTAGAACCCAATTCAGCTATGTACTTATTCATCCATTGATTCATGGTTTGACTTGAAAGCAAAGGCATACTTCGCTTTGGAGCAAACCCAATGGTTCGCATTATGAGTGATGAAATGAGTTTATTACTCATTAAAACATTATAAAACCAGGGCCAAACAGAAGCAATTTTATTTATTTCGGTAATATAAGCTATAAGCTTTGTTCGTAATGGAATACCATGCGAATCGTAATAATGCTGTAGAAATTCGGCTTTCAACTTGGCCACATCAACACTCGATGGACATTCTGATTTACATGCCTTACACGATAAACATAAATCCATTACTTCCTTTATCTCGGGATGATCAAATGGATTCTTTTTGATGGATTGAGTTAAAAACTCACGAAGAATATTTGCTCTTGCCCGGGTAACATCATTCTCGTTGCGTGTTGCCATATAACTGGGACACATTGTTCCCCCACTCTTCTCTGTTTTACGACAATCCCCACTCCCATTGCATTTTTCAGCTGCCCGAAGTATTCCACCAACTTCCGAGAAGTCAAAAACTGTTTCAATTTCAGGTTCTATCCTGTCTGGCTCATAGCGTAATGAAGAAATCATAGAAGGTACATCGGTAATTTTGCCGGGATTAAAAATGTGATGTGGATCCCAAATCAATTTTATCTCTTGTAAAAGCCTATAGTTTTTCTCTCCTAGAATAATTGGAATAAACTCACCACGAACTCTTCCATCGCCATGCTCACCGCTTAGCGAACCTCTATATTTCTTAACCAGATGAGCTATTTCCATCCCAATTGTTCTGAACATAGCTACATCTTTTGAATCTTTAAGGTTAAGTATTGGCCTTAAGTGCAATTCGCCTGAACCAATGTGAGCATGATAAACACATTGAAGATTGTGCTTGTCAAGAATTAATTTAAAATCATCCATATAGTCGGGCAATAACTCAACATTTACAGAAGTATCTTCTATTACAGAAACGGGTTTTGCATCACCTTCCATATTCGAGAGCACTCCCAATCCGGCTTTACGCAAGGCCCATACTTTTTTGGTGTCGTTATTATAAATGATAGGAAAATGATATCCAAAATCAGATTTCTTAAGATCATTAATTAAAGCACTACAACTATCGTTTATCTCTTCAATTGTATTTCTTGCAAATTCGATGATTAACAAAGCCCCTGGGTCACCAGAAATGAAATATCTGTTTTTTAATTGGTCGCGATTACCTTTTGTAAGATTAAGAATTGTATCATCCATCATTTCTACCGCGCCAGGGTTGTGTTTTAATGCTACAAGATTGGCTTTAAAAGCTTCTTCTTTGGTATGAAGATGCACTGCCACAACAGCAATATGCTTTGGAGGAATGTCAACCAGATTTAGTTTTATTTCAGTAATCAATCCTAATGTTCCTTCAGAGCCACAGATTAATGTCGAAAAATTAAATTTCTTTTGATTATTAGTAAAAGGCTTTGTCTCTAATAATAGATCAATGGCATAACCTGTATTTCTTCTATATATGGATGGGTCAGGATATTGCTCCCTGATTTCTTTTTGATTTTCCTTATCTGATAAAATCTGATTTATGTTTTGATAAATTTTGTTTTCGAGTTTATTTCCATTGCATTTATTCAGAAACTCTTCATTCGTAATTGGACTAAATTCAACTTCTTCTCCATTACTTAACAATACTTTTGTAGATATTGTATGGTCACGAGTTGTTCCATAAATTATTGAATGCGAACCACAAGCATTGTTACCAACCATTCCGCCAATCATACAACGGTTTGAGGTGGATGTTTCAGGACCAAAAAATAAACCATGAGGTTTTAAAAACAAGTTTAACTCATCCAGAATTACTCCAGGTTGAACCCGTACCCATCTCTCATTTTCATTGAGTTCAATTATCTCTGTAAAGTACTTTGAGATATCAATTATAATCCCATTTCCAACAACCTGCCCAGCTAGCGAAGTTCCTGCAGTTCTAGGTATTAATGATACTTTGTGTTGTTTTGTAAACTCAATCAGCTTTACCAAATCTTCATTATTTCTTGGTCTTGCTACTGCCAATGGAATTTCACGGTAGGCTGAAGCATCGGTAGCATATAAAACTCTGGTTTTATAATCTGTATATAAATCACCTTTCAGGTTCTCTTTTAATAAATTGAGTTGATTTAGCATAGTAAATTAGTTCAGAATGTAAAAATAACAACATAATTAGAATTGATAAGATTAAATTAAAACTTTAATAAAAAAACCGCTTATTTGTAAAAGTGTATTTGGGATAAAAAAGAATTAATGTATTTTTGATATCGATTAAAAAAACTACTATGAGTGTATTAGTAAATAAGAATTCTAAGGTAATAGTTCAGGGATTTACAGGAAGCGAAGGAACATTCCACGCGCAACAGATGATCGATTATGGTACTAATGTTGTTGGTGGAATAACCCCTGGAAAAGGAGGTCAAACTCATCTTGGCAAACCAGTTTTCAATACTGTTCAGGATGCTGTAAAAACAACAGGTGCCGATGTTTCAGTAATATTTGTTCCACCATCATTTGCTGCAGATGCAATAATGGAGGCTGCTGAAGCAGGAATAAAAGTTATTGTCACAATTACAGAGGGTATACCAACCTCCGATATGGTTAAAGTAAAAGAATATTTGAAAGATAAAGAATGCCGAATGATTGGTCCTAACTGTCCAGGTATTATTACTCCTGGAGAAGCAAAAGTTGGAATTATGCCAGGATTTATTCATAAAAAAGGATCTATAGGTATTATATCACGGTCAGGCACATTAACATACGAAGCTGTTGATCAAATCACAAAAACAGGCTTGGGTCAATCAACCTGTATTGGTATTGGTGGGGACCCAATTATTGGTACTACAACCCTGGATGCTATTAAACTGCTTATGGAGGATAACGAAACAAAAGGTATTATTCTTATTGGAGAAATTGGTGGAAGCATGGAAGCTGAGGCAGCTTATTGGATAAAAGAACATGGCACTAAACCTGTTGTTGGCTTTATTGCAGGAAAAACTGCCCCTAAGGGTCGCAGAATGGGTCATGCCGGAGCTATTATAGGGGGCGCTGACGATACTGCAGCAGCAAAAATGAAAATAATGACAAGTTGTGGCATTTATGTAGTTGATTCACCTGCTGAAATTGGAAAAAAAATGTTTGAAGTATTGAATAAGTAATTAATTCTAACTCCTTAATATTTATAACTTCCAAATAAGTATTTGGAAGTTTTTTTGTTTAAATGTTGATTATTTTTTTACCATTAGTTTAAATATATTTGCAATATTAATTTTACATTATTAACATTGGCCATATTTTCTAGATATGACAAAAAATTGGGAAAGCAAAGTTGTATTAATAGCTGAAGATGAACAAATTAATTTTTTGTTTTTAAAAGCAGTTCTTAAGCCCACTAAAGCACAAATAATTTGGACTAAAACAGGAAGAGAAACTGTAAATGTTTGCAGTTCTGAAAAAGTTGATATTGTACTAATGGATATTAAAATGCCAGATTTAAATGGTCTTGAAGCTACAATTGAAATAAAAAAAACGAATCCTAAAATTCCTATTATTGCTCAAACTGCTTACGTAATGGAAGAAGATGAGGAAGCGAGTATAAAAGCCGGTTGCGATGATTATATTTCTAAACCTATCCGACCAGACAACCTTCTAACAATAATGTCTAAATTTCTAGATATTTAAAACCCGTAGGTAAATCCAACCTTAAATTGCGGGTATTCATATGGATTCTTATCAGAAAAATCTAGATTCCATAAAATCATGGCAAATATGCTTGATCGGTTAAAACGATTAATATAGCCCGGACCAACAATAATATTGTTAAGCCAAAATCTATTATCTACATTACTTTCAGAAGTAGTAAGCTCAAAATATGTTTCATTTAAACTAAGCAATTCATATTCAGCATGAATATATATGCCATTATGAGATTTAACTTTTTTAATAATATTTCTAAAATCTTTAATTATAGCTGTTTGTAGATATATACTCCCGCCATAAATATGGGTACTAAATCCTGTTGAAGGCGAGCCACCTAAAGAATAATATTGATATTTTCCTGCAAAACCCAGGTTTATTCTTTCAGTAATCTGGACTCCTGTAATCAAACTCAAATCAATATAAGCCGAAGCTCCAACCGATAGGCCTAAATAGATAAACGGTGTAGAAAAACCATTTTTTATTGTTTTGTTTTGTACTCCTGTACTATCCTTCTTTTGGGCATAAACAGTAAATTGTAATAAAACTATTAGGAGTAATAAAAACAATATCTTTTTAGTAAAATAGTTCATAGCTTTGAAATAATTAGAAAATTAGGGATAAATCTAATAATTTTATAGTTCGATAATTCAAATTCGCCTTATTAAATAAATAAACATAAAAAAATGAATATTGTTATAACAGGAACAAGCAAAGGAATTGGTTTTGAATTAGCTCGTAGCTTTGCTAAAGATGATAATAATACAGTAATTGCTATTGCACGAAGCGAAAATCTTTTAATAGAATTAAAAAATGCCTGTATTAGGCAGGATTTAAGAAATAAGTTAAGAACAATTGTTTTTGATCTTGAGAGAATTGCTGATATAAAAACTGTTTTAATTCCTGAAATAACCAAACATATTAAATCAGTTGATATTCTTATTAATAATGCTGGTATTTTAATTAATAAGCCATTTGAAAACTTTGAGATCAATGAAATTAAGCAGATTTTCGACATAAACTTCATAAGTCATTCTATTCTAATTAAAGAACTAATACCATACTTAAAATCGGGTAATCCAAAACATGTTATAAACATTTCAAGCATGGGTGGATATCAGGGAAGTGCAAAATTTTCAGGATTATCGTATTATAGTGCAAGTAAGGCTGCTCTTGCAAACCTTACTGAATGTTTAGCTGAAGAATTAAAAGATGATGGAATAAAAGTTAATTGTCTGGCTTTAGGCTCAGTTGATACAGAAATGCTTCAAAAAGCTTTTCCAGACTACAAAGCTTCAGTCAAGCCATTTGATATGGCAAATTTTATTTATGAATTTGCTGTTAATGCTCACAAATTTTTTAACGGCAAAATTATACCCGTGAATTCAACAACACCATAAAAAAAGCAGGCCTTTAGCCTGCTTCTAATCTTTGTATTTTTCTTTTTATTTATAGATTTTAGGGTTTGTTTCACCTTTTAAAACCATATATCCATTCATTGCCAGAGCTTCCATTTCATCTTCGCCCGGATAAACAAATACTGGTGCAATAAACGAAACCATCTGTTTAATATAATCAACAAGAATTTGATCGTATGCCATACCCCCGGTAAGAATAATTGCATCTACTTCCCCTTTAAGAACAGCACTCAATGATCCTATTTCGCGTCCTAATTGATATCCAATTGCATTATGTATCTTTATTGCTTCTTTATCTCCAGCTTTAACACGCTGTTCAACTTCATAGGCATCATTTGTCCCCAAATAAGCTACAAAACCACCTTCTCCCTTTATCATTTTCTTAACCTGCTCATGAGTATACTCGCCACTAAAGCAGAGAGCAGCAACTTGACCGCAAGGCAATGTACCAGTTCTTTCTGGTGAAAATGGGCCATCACCATCAAGAGCATTATTAACATCAATAATTCTTCCCTTTCGATGCGCACCAACAGAAATACCTCCACCTAAATGTGTAACAATAAGATTTAGTTCTTCATAAGGTTTATCAACTGCTTTTGCATGTTTACGTGCGGTGGCCTTTTGATTTAATGCATGAAAAATTGAGTGACGCACAAATTTAGGATGACCAGTAATACGAGCTACATCTTCCATTTCGTCAACCACAACAGGATCAGCAATAAATGCCCTAGCTCCTTGAATAGATTTGATCATATCGTGTGCAATAAGTCCACCCAGATTACTTGCATGTTCGCCTAGTTTACTTTCATGTAAATCGGCAATCAGTTGATCATTTACTTCATACACACCAGATTCAATTGGTTTTACTAAACCACCTCTACCAACAATAGCTGTAATAGCACTAATACAAATATCAGCATCCTGTAATTCTTTAATAATAATCTCTTTTCTAAAATGAAACTGATCAGCTATTTTTTTAAAAGGCTTTAAATCTTCAGCTGAATGTTTAATGTTTTTTAAAAATATTGATTTTGAACCTTGGTAAACAGCTATTTTTGTAGATGTTGACCCCGGGTTAATCGCCAAAATTCTTGATTCTTCCATAATTTATATTGATTGTTTTAATAAAATTCTACATTGCAGCAGCAAGTGCAATCGACATCATCTTGCTTTTATCAGTATCTGCTCTTGATGTTAACACAATTGGTACTTTTGCTCCCATAATAACTGCGGCCGATGTGCATCCACCTAAAAACATAAGTGTTTTATACAATACATTACCACTATTTAATTCAGGAGTAACTAAAATATCTGCATCACCAGCAACATCGCTATGAATACCTTTATGTTCAGCAGCTTCTTTTGAAACGGCGTTATCAATAGCAAATGGACCATCAATAGTACATCCCTTAATTTGTCCTCTACTATTCATTACAGTCAACATTGCTGCATGGCTAGTTGATTCAATTTTAGGATTTACAATTTCTAAAGGCCCAATAATTGCAACTTTTGGATTTTTGTTTCCTAGCCGATGAAATACTTCAACTGCATTATTGACTATGTCAACTTTTTCGTTAAACTCAGGAGCTATATTCATAGCAGCATCAGTTACTCCAATAAGCTTATGATAATAGGGAGATTCAATAAGTGCAAAATGACTTAATGTAGCACCTTTACGTAATCCATTTTCTTTATCAAGTACAGCTTTTAATAATGGAGCAGTACTTACTAAACCTTTCATTAGAATTTCTGCTTTACCTTCTTTAATAAGCGATACAGCTAAAATAGATGCTTTTGCAGGATCATCTTCCTCAAATATCTCAATTTTTGTAAGATCAAAATTTATTTCCTTACTTATTTTTTCAATTTCAGCTCTGTTTCCAACTAAAATAGGAATTACTATTCCAGCTTCGTATGCATTTTTAACAGCTTCCAAAACAGGTCTATCTGCGGCAGCAGCAACAGCTAAATGTCTTTTTTCTTTTACTTTTGCCAGCTCGATAATATCATTTAATGATTTTAAAACCATGTATTAAGTATTTAAAATTTAATTAAATATCATTTTTTGCGAAGATATGATAAATTGTACATAGAAAAAAGCGATTTAAAAAATCGCTTTTTTCTATTAAATATTACCAACAATGCGCTGCGTATCCCTGGCTATAACCAACTCTTCGTTCGTGGTAACAACCATTACTTTAGTTTTTGATGTCGGTTTTGTAAGTTCAAGGTCAACCCCTCTTTTTCCTCTATTTTTTTCAATGTCAAAATCAACACCAAGATATTTTAAATCTGAACACACCAAACTTCTCATTTCACATCCATTTTCTCCAATTCCACCAGTAAATAAAATAAGATCTACTCCTCCCATAGCGGCAGAATAAGCACCAATATATTTTTTAACTCGATATGCAAACATTTCAAAAGCAATTTTTGCTCTTTCATTACCTTCGGCTGCAGCTTTTTCAATATCTCGCATATCTGATGAAATGCCTGATACACCAATTAAACCACTACGTTTGTTAATGGTATCATTTGTATCTTTAATTGTAAGATCTTCTTTTTCGGCAATAAAAAGCAAAGCACCAAGATCTAAATCTCCTGCACGGGTACCCATCATTAATCCTTCTACAGGCGTAAATCCCATAGATGTATCAATTGATTTTCCATTTTTTATGGCAGCAACAGAAGCTCCATTTCCTAAATGGCAGGAAATAACTTTCTTCTCATTCCAATCCCAGCCAACTAACTTGCAGGCTTTCTCCGCCACATATTTATGACTGGTTCCGTGAAATCCATAACGTCGAACTTTGTACTTCTGATAATACTCATAAGGTAATCCGTATAAAAAGACTTTTGGCTCCATTGTTTGGTGAAATGAAGTATCAAAAACAGCAACCTGCGGAACTGATGGAATCAATTTCTCCATTGCAAGAATACCTTTTAGATTAGCAGGATTGTGAAGTGGAGCTAGCTCAACACACTCTTCAATTTTATCTATAACATCTTTAGTAATAAGTGCGCTTTCGGCAAAATATTGGCCTCCATGCGCTACACGATGCCCAACAGCAACTATTTCATCAACATTTTTAATAACACCATGATCTGGTGATAATAAAGCTGCCAGAATCAAATCAATTCCTTTAGTATGATCAGGTATATCTGTTACAAAGCTGTATGTTTTTTCGTCTATTGTTTTATGTGTAAGCTCGCCATTTTTTATACCAATTCTTTCGACAATCCCTTTAGCAAGTATTTTTGCTTCGTCGGAATTATTCATACTTAATAGCTGGTATTTAATGGAAGAACTTCCACAATTCAAAACAAGTATTTTCATTTTAATTTGGTCTTATAATATTTACAACTTATTTTCCGGCAGCTTGATTAGCAGTAATTGCAACTAAATTAACTATATCGCTTACTGAACATCCTCTTGACAAATCATTGATTGGGGCTCCTAATCCTTGTAAAATTGGTCCAATAGCTTCGGCATCGCCTAATCTTTCAACTAGTTTATATCCAATGTTTCCTGCTTGAAGATCTGGAAATACCAATACATTAGCAAAGCCTGCTACAGTTGAACCAGGTGATTTCTTTTGACCAACACTTGCAATAAGAGCAGCATCAGATTGAAGCTCGCCATCTATATCAAGATCTGGTCTTGTAGCTTTTGCTATTTTTGTTGCTTCAATAACTTTTGTTGCAAATTCATGATCAGCAGATCCTTTTGTTGAAAAAGACAACATTGCTACTTTAGGTTTTTCTATTCCAACGATTGCTTTTGCAGTATCAGCACTACAAATGGCTATCTCAGCTAATTGCTGAGCAGTAGGATTTGGAGTAATTGCCACATCAGCAAAAATGAATACTCCGTTATGTCCAAGTTCAGTTTTTTTAGTAACTACAACCATTGCACCTGAAACTACAGAAATACCGGGGGCTGTTTTTACAATTTGAAGAGCAGGGCGAACAGTATCTGCTGTAGTATGTTCTGCTCCACTAACTTCTCCATCAGCATCACCCATAAAAATCATCATTGGACCATAATAAATATCCTGATTCAGCAAATCTTCTGCTTGCTGTGGAGTTAATCCTTTTGATTTTCTTAATTCAACCAAACGCTCGATATAAAGCTTTTTCTTTGGTGAGTTTAACGGATCAATTTTTTCAGCTTTAGAAAGATCCAATCCAAATTTCTTTTCTAATTCAGCAATCTCTTGTAAATTCCCAAGTAGAATTAAATCAGCAATACCTTCTTTTAAAATGATATCAGCTGCTTTAATTGTTCTTTCTGAAGTGCCTTCAGGTAAAACAATGCGTTTTTTGTTTTTCTTGGCGTTTTGTTTAATTTGATCGAGTAAAGTCATTGTGAATTAGTTATTTAATTAATTATTTAAAGTTTTTTATTTTCTCACACAAAATTGCAGATTTTGCACGAAAATTCAATATGAATTATATCATTTAAAAATGTGTTACACAACAAGTTTTTGAATCAGTAAAATAGAGTGATAAGTTAGGGAAAAATTTGGATATAAATATCATGTATTCCAAATTTCCCATGAATATTCAGCCTGTATGCCAAGCATTTCGAATCCATTTTTAGTTTGAGCACCATTTTTTTTAGCCAAATATAAAAACCTGGTTTCTTCGGGGTTATAGATAAGATCAAAAAGTAAATGATTTGAAGTTAAATAATGATAGGGTAATTCTGGTTGCTCAGAAATATTAGGATACATTCCTAGTGGAGTAGTATTAATTATTATTTGATGTGATTGTATTATTTCCTTATTTAGTTGGGAATACTGCAAAATATCATTGCTTTTAGGATTACGTGAAACAAATGAATATTTGATACCTAAAAGTTTAAGAGCATAGGCAACAGCAACAGAGCTGCCACCTGTACCGAGAATTAAGGCACTTGAGTTAAAATTGCAGATAATTGGTTTTATACTATCGGTAAAACCAAGAAAATCTGTATTATATCCGGTTAAAACAAGCTTATCATGGAGTTTTTCAATTTTAATTGTATTTACTGCTCCAATATTCTTTGTATGAATATCGAGTTTATTTAAGTAAGGAATTATTGATTGTTTATAGGGAATGGTGACATTTAATCCCTTAATTTCTGGGTTATTTTTAATAATATTTGGGAATTCATCAATTTTATTAATTGGATAAAGCCTATAAATACAATCGGTTATTTTTTCATCTTTAAACTTATTCGAAAAATATCCGGGTGAAAACGAGTGATCCAGGGTTTTTCCAATCAATCCAAATTCTTTCACAAATTCAAATATTAGTTCTTTTTGCTTGCTAATTTCTCAATTGCAATAATAGAAACAATTCCAATAATTATAAAAAATACGGCAAATAATACTCCATTATTTAGAGATTGAGGAAAATACATTTCATAACCCTGAACGATTTTCTCTCCTTTTTTAAAAATAAACTCACCTAACTCGTTGGTACGATAAATTTCGTTTTTCCAAGGCCAAATAACGCTTAGTGAGCCTAAAATAAAACCTGTAAGTATTGATATTGTTTGATCTTTATATCTCTTTAAAATCCAGGATAAAAAATGAGAAAAGGCTATTAATCCACCTATTGCCCCAATACCAACTGGAATAATTATCTTTAAATTTAAATCGTTGATTGCATGAATCATAACTAATTCATAGTTACCCATTAGTACAAGTACAAATGAGCCTGATAATCCAGGGAGAATCATGCTACAAATAGCTACAACACCACAAATTATTAGATAGAAAAATGATTCATTCTGGACTGCAGGGTTAAGAAAAGATAAAATTAAAGCAACTGCTGTACCAATAATGAAGGTAATTATAACACTTAAGCTCCATTTTTCGACTGTTTTACCAACATAATAAACGGAGGCAAGTATTAAACCAAAAAAATAAGACCATATAAATATTGGATAATTGGCAAATAGATATTCGAATAATCTGGCTAAAGAAAAAACACTAATTATCATACCTGAAAAAACCGCAAGTAAAAAATAGAAATCTATATATTCAATTAGTTCTTTAAATTTCCCTTTGAACAATAATTTAATTGCGGTGGCATCAAATGATTTTAATGCATTAATTATTCTTTCAAATATCCCAGTAATAAGGGCTATTGTTCCTCCAGATACACCTGGTATAACATTAGCTGCCCCCATTCCTATTCCTTTAAGTACAACTATAATAAATTCTTTTACGCTTTTTCTCATAACAAACCTTAAAAAATAAAGAAACGAAAACTAACTGAGTTTTCGTTTCTTCAATGTTATTAATATTTTAATTAAGATCTTTAATTTTATAACTATCGGCAAGTTTTCTATATTCTTCGTTAATTAAAGCATCTGGGAATATTACATTAATTTCCTCGAAACCAGAAGAATCCACTCTTAATCCATTTTCGAATGCATCCAGAGCTTTTTCATTATCATTTAGCCAAAGAAAGCAACCAGCTAATCGAAAATAAATTACAGCATCTTTTTTATGATCCTTAAGATAATTCATAAGGACATCTTTTGCTTTACTATATTCCTTTATCTTAATATACGACTCATTTAATGCCAATACAAAATCGATTTCTGTGGGCTCAGTATTATATGCCGTTTTATATGAATCACAGGCTTTATCATGGCTTTTTAATTCGGTATAAATACTACCGAGAAGAAAATGATATTCAGCATTTAAATCATCGATTTTTATCGCATTTTTAACTAATTCTAAAGACTCGTTATAATTACCGAGTTGAAATTGAATATTTGCTTTTCCAAAATGTGCATCAGCAAAAAACTCACTTTCTTTTATTGCATCATTATAATAATGATCTGCCTGTTCATAATCCTTTAAACTCTCGTAGCAATCACCAATATATGTCAGAACTTCAACATTAACTCCATCGTAATTCAAATATTCCTTATAATTATCAATGGCTTTAAGATAATCTTCATTATTCGAATAGGCATTTGCCAAATTGAAATAAGCAAGAGAAAACTCTGGATTTATTGCAAGAGCAAATTCGTAAGCTTCTACAGCTTTTTCGAACATTTCTGCTTTAGTATAAAGAATTCCAAGATTGTACCATGCATTTTCGGAGAAAGGTTCTCTATCCAGATATCTCAAATAATAACCAATACTCTTTTTAATTTGACCTAATTTTTCATATGAATATCCAATATCAAATAATAGCAGGAGATTATCGGGTTCCGATTTATATGCTTCCAACAAGTATTTCAGCGACACCTGGTATTTTCCAATCTGCTCGAACGAGCTAGCTACAATTTGCAAAACATCTACTTTTTCTTCGAACGCAAGACTTACAGCTAAATCAAAGGCTTTTTCTGCTTCAGAATATCTGTTTAACGCGTTTAATGCAGCACCTTTTATTAAGTATATATCAATATTTGATGATTCAATCATTTCTAATTGATCAATTATTTTTAGAGCCTGATTAGATTGTCCTTTATCTATAAGTACCTGAGCTTTTTTTAATTGAATAATTATTGATGATGGGTGCTGTTCGGAAGCCAAAGTAATTGCTTTTAAAGCATTATTGGCTTTATCAGTATCAATATAATAATCAATAATATTTTCAAACTCAAAAACATCAAAAAAATATTTCTTCTTATTTTTGAGCATATCTTCCCACCGATTCAACAATTCATCGTATTCTTCTTCGTGGAAAACATCTTCAAATTCCTCTTTCATACACTACTAAATATTACGGGTGCAAAACTAATGATTTTCTTTATAAGAATCGGTTTTTATTAAAGAATAAAAATTAATTCTTATTATCATTTTAACCATTAGTTCAGAAGATGAAATTAATTTATTTTAGGTTTTAAAAAATTACTATTTTTTAGAAGTTATTAAGAATTAAGAGTAATTTATTCACAATTGAACAAAAACCAAAAACACTTAGAAAAGCTATTAAAGCATCTCTAAGTGTTTATTCTTGTTTTATTATCCTTTTAGAATTGAAAAGCAACACCCAGAACTAAACGATGATATTTAAGTGTTCTATCAATTTCCTGACCATTCCAGTCTGTATAAGATTGTTCTGCCTGTATAAATTTATACCCCAGGTTTAAAAGAAAAGCATTTTTATTAGAAATATTAAACTTAAAACCTATGCCCGGATTAATAACAATCCCTCCATAAGCTTTAATATCACGCTCATTATAAGGATAATAAGATGAGTAATAATCATAATAGAAGTAATCTTCCTCCGGATCGGGATCTTGCAGAGCAAAAGTATAACCCCCATTTAAGTATATATATGGACTTACTTTTGAGTCTCGAAAAACATATCTAAAATCAATAACCACGGGCATATAAGATTCCTCCATTAAATCAATTCCTACACCTGCACCAATGTTTAATCCCCAACCAAATTGATATCCAGCAGTTAAGAGAATACTTGGCGTTGGAATCGGAGTATCTTCCATTGATCCTTTAAGAAAATTTAAATGCACAGTTGAATAAAAACCTGCATATTTAAAAGTACGAGGTATAGTAAGTGTGTCTTTAATTTTTTTCTCCTTAAAAGCTAAATCAATTTTATCAATGCGATCAATATCGGCTGCTGGAATAACCCAGGTATCGCCACAATTATTAACAATGGTTATCGATTCGTTAACTTTAATTTGAATAATTTTTCCATTTATAATACTTCCATTTTTAAGATATACTGCATCTTGTTGTCCTTTTTGGGCAAAGGTTTGAACAGAAACCGTTACAAATAGAAAAGTTAAAAATAAGAAAGTAAGAATCGATTTTTTTTGAATTTGTTTCATAGAGAGAATTATTAATTTTTCAATTTCAAGATGAGAATAAATACTTAAAAGGTTGCGTTACGCAGGTTAAATTACGGTTTTATTTTAATATTAGAAATATCAGTTAGGAATCCGACCTTTTAGATTATCTAAACAAAAATATAACGGAGTGCCAATATCTGAAGATGTAATTTGAAATTCAAGTCTTTTTACCTTTCCAAGACCAGATAAATTAACATAATGCCATGATTTTGTAATATAATCTTTAGAATTATCATCAGAACGAAAATCAGCAAGATAAAACTCAATTGGCCCTGTAACACCTCCCCATGTTGGATATCCATATATTGATACTTTTAACCAATCTGGGTCATTACCACTATATCCGCCAAATTTTTTCGCATAATCATAACCATACTTAATTGCAAGAGCTGTATACGTAGTATTAGCGAGCATAACATAAACGGGCTCCTCTCCTTTTATAGTATCCTTATATGTTATTACAATTTTTTCAAATTGATGTGCAACTGCATATATTTTTGATTCATTGGCACCACCACTTGGATATGACGAAAATTTTGTGTGCTCATTGTAATTAAAATCATCAATAATATTCGACAAAGCAAATCCACTATAATTGCTCCAATCGGAATAATAAGCATTGAAAAATATTTTGTTTCCATTAGTAAAACTACCTGATTCATCGGAACCATTCCAATATGATTCCTTTGCTAATGTAATATCTTCAAAATCTACTAAATCGGTTTTAAAAGCATCTTCATCGGTACACGAAAAAGAAAAATAGATAAGAAGTAATAAAGTGATTGGTAGATTTAAATTTTGATTCATTATAATAACATTTTAGTGTCAACATTTTTATATATAGCAAAAGTAAGCATTTTGTATATTTAAAGAATAAATCATTACAAACAACTTTATTATTATACAAATAACATTTGTATTTTTGTTTTTGAAACAAGAAATAAAATGGACAAAAGCAATATAAAAGCAAGGATTGAACAACTTAGAAACCTCCTTCATCATCACAATTATCAGTATTACGTCTTAGCACAGCCACAAATAACAGATTTTGAATATGATATCCTTTTAAATGATCTTATTACTCTCGAAAAAAATAATCCCGAGTTTAATGACCCTAACTCTCCAACACAGCGTGTAGGTAGCGACATAAATAAAGAATTTACACAAGTTATTCACAAATATCCAATGTTGTCGTTAGGTAATACTTATTCCATTGAAGAAATTATTGATTTTGATACAAGGGTTAGAAAAGCACTGCCTGATGATACGATTGAATATGTTTGTGAACTTAAATATGATGGTGTTGCTATTGGACTTACCTATAAAAATGGATTTCTTGTTCAGGCTGTTACACGAGGCGACGGAACACAGGGCGATGATGTTACCAATAATGTTAAAACCATTAAATCAATTCCTTTAAAGCTCAGTGGAAATAATTACCCAAGCGAGTTTGAAATACGGGGTGAGATTTTCTTACCACATAGTAGCTTTGAAAAAATGAATGCTGAGAAAGAAGCAGCTGGGGAACCATTATTTGCAAATCCTAGAAATGCAGCGGCAGGAACTCTTAAGCAACAAAAATCATCTATTGTTGCAAATCGTCCATTGGATTGTTTCCTATATTTTGTTTTAGGTAATAATCTACCCTATAATTCTCATTATGAGAATTTAATGGCAGCAAAAACCTGGGGTTTTAAAATACCCTATTATATTACCAAATGTAATAATATTGATGAAATATCTGATTTTATTACTATTTGGGATAAAAAACGAAATGAATTGCCTTTTGATATTGACGGAGTTGTAATTAAAGTAAATTCTTATTTACAGCAGGAAGAATTAGGTTTTACAGCAAAATCACCACGTTGGGCAATATCATATAAATTTAAAGCCGAACAAGCCCGCACAAAACTTCTTAGCATTGATTACCAGGTAGGACGCACAGGTGCAGTAACTCCTGTTGCAAACTTAGAACCTGTTTTGCTTGCTGGCACTACAGTTAAAAGGGCTTCGTTGCACAACTCAGATCAGATTAAACTACTAGAAATACACGAAAACGATTTTGTTTTTGTTGAAAAAGGAGGCGAAATAATTCCTAAAATTGTAGGAGTCGACCAGAAAACTAGAGATATAAATACAATGCCCATTGAGTTTATCACCCATTGTCCTGAATGTGGATCAAAATTAGAACGAAACGAAGGTGAAGCAAAGCATTATTGTCCAAACGTTTATAGTTGCCCACCGCAAATAAAAGGACGAATAGAGCACTTTGTTAGTCGTAAAGCCATGAATATTGGTGGAGCCGAAGCAACTATTGAAGCGCTTTTCGAAAAAGGATTAATTCATAATAGTGCCGATTTATACTATTTAACTAAAGAACAGATACTTTTGGTTGATCGATTTGCCGAAAAATCAGCAACCAATCTAATTGAAAGCATTGAGGAATCAAAAAAAGTGCCTTTTCAGAGAGTTCTCTTTGGTCTGGGAATTAGATTTGTTGGAGAAACAGTAGCCAAAACTCTTGCAAATCATTTCAAATCAATTGAAAATATTAAGAATGCTAGTATTGAACAATTAACCAGTGTTCAAGAAATAGGCGACCGAATTGCTATCAGTATTATTGAGTATTTTAAAGATGATAAAAACCTTGAGATTTTAGAAAGGCTTAAAAACGCAGGTATTCAATTAGAGGTTGCTCAATTTGAAAATAACAATTTGTTTAATAAGTTAAATGGTAAGACATTTGTTATATCCGGAACATTTGAGAATCACTCGCGCGAGGAACTTAAAGATCTTATTGAAAAATATGGTGGAAAAAATACGGGGTCAATTTCAAAAAACACAAATTTTCTTTTAGCAGGTGAAAATATTGGGCCATCAAAACTTGAAAAAGTACAAGAACTTAAAATTCCTATAATTACTGAAGATGATTTTTTGAATATGATTAAAGATTAATTTTTACCTTTAGCAAAATTTACCTAACACTCTATATTGTGAGCAGAATTGAAAAAATAAAGATTTCCCTTGGCAGAAATCATTTAAAATCAAGGCTTAAAAATTTCAGAAGAAAAACTCAATTTTATAATTTCGACAGTGCAAAAACTGCGGGAATACTTTTTTGTTGCACTGATGAAAAATCCTTTGATGCGATTAGGGAATTCGCTGCATTTTTAAAATCAAATAACGTTACAGTAACTGCTCTTGGTTATTATCCGGGAAAAACAATACCAGACAAATTTCTGCTTCATAGCAATATTAATTTCTTTTCGAATAATGATTTAAACTGGTATTATAAACCCAAAAATACATCGCTTAACAAGTTTATAAACCAGAAGATTGATTTATTTTTCGACTTAAGTATTAATAATTACTTTCCTGTGGATTTTGTAAGTTTACTTTCGAATGCCTCGTTTAAAGTTGGAATGGAAAAGAAAGATAATGTTGATTTTGATTTAATGATCAACATTGATAAGAACAAAACCATTCCTTATCTCATTGAACAAATTAAGCATTACCTTATGTTAATTAATAAATCATAAAAATATATCATTATGAATCCTGCAAACTTTACGGGAACAGGTGTAGCAATTGTTACTCCTTTTAAAAAAGATAAAGCTATTGACTATATAGCATTAGAAAAACATGTTGAGTTCCTTGTCGGAAATGGTGTAAACTATTTAGTTATTTTAGGAACTTCAGGTGAATCGGTTACGCAATCTGATGAAGAAAAAATTGAATTAACGTCGTTTGTTGTAAAAAAAGTTAATAAACGTATACCATTAGTTCTAGGTATTGGAGGGAACAATACAACAGCTGTAATTAATAAAATACAAAAGACTGATTTAAATGGTATTGATGGAATTTTATCAGTAACACCATATTACAACAAACCATCACAAGCTGGACTTTACGAGCATTTTAAAGCCATAGCACAAGCTAGTTCAAAACCAATCATTTTATACAATGTACCTGGCAGAACAAGTGTTAACATGAAAGCAGAAACAACACTTAAATTGGCAATTGATTTTAAAAATATTATTGCAATTAAAGAAGCATCGGGCGATATTTCTCAAGCAATGTACCTTGTAAAAGATAAGCCTAAAGATTTTCTTATAATATCTGGCGAAGATGCTCTTGCCCTACCTTTAATTATGCTTGGTTTCTCGGGTGTTATTTCTGTAGTTGGCAATGCTATGCCTAATGAGTTTTCTACCATGGTAAAACTAGCTCTTGAAAATAATTTTAAGGATGCTAAAAAACTTCATTATAAACTGATTGAATTTACTGATCATATGTTTGTTGAAGGAAATCCTTCTGGTGTAAAAGCTGCGCTTGAAATATTAGGAATAATGGAAAATAACTTGCGACTGCCTCTAGTTCCTGTTAGCGACAATACCTATAAAAAAATAGAAACCTTAATTAAGAAGATTAAATCATAATATATTGATATTGACTTACTACCTTTATAGTACTAGATATAAATTGATTAAATACACCAAATTAATGAACAAAGCTAATCTTTGTGTCATAGTAATTATCACTATTGCTTTAACAAGTTGCAAATCTTCACAAACAAGTAAAACCGAATCTAAAGAAACTACCCAATCCTTAGCTTTAGGTTATTGGAATGCAGATGATTCAAGGCTTATTGCAGAAAAATTAGTAACGAAGATGCTTTCTGATCGTTGGAGAACCGAATATATGCATGTGCATAAAAATATGCGTCCAATTTTAATTATGGGATTAACCAGCAATTTTAGTCTTGAACAATTTGATAGTAAGCTATTTACTAAAGACATTGAAAAATCAATTATAAAAGGTGATTTGGTTCGCTTTGTTCAGTCAGCAAATAAAAAAGAATTTTTATTGAATGATTTAGCAAATGAGAATAATAAAGATACAATAGAGACAATTACCAAATGGGCTGCCAGAATGGGAGCAAATTTTGTAGTAAGTGCGACTATTAATTCAACCCAGGAATTAAAAAGGAAAGAAAAAATTATACAATATAAAATAATACTAGAGTTACTAAACTGCGAAACAAAACAGCTTGTTTGGCTTGACGAACAGAAAGTAAGTAAAAGGATTATTCTTAATCAATAATCATCTTATAGAGAAGTCTGAAATCTAATAAATAAAAATAGCCCAACTTGTACTAAAGTTGGGCTATTTTAGCTTTTTTTATCAGTACTTAAGCTTGTTCATTTTGTCCATGACAGTTTTTGTATTTTTTGCCACTTCCACAAGGACATGGATCGTTTCGTCCTACTTTCTTTTCGGCACGTACTGGTTGTGTTCTTTGCGTTTCACGTGTATCACCAGAACCATCTGGTCTGCTTGTTTGGTATTTGCTATAATCTGTTTTTCGACGTTGTTGAGCTTCTCTAACCTGATCTGGATCCTGAATTGGTAAATGTCCCTTCACTAATGTAGAAACAACACTTCTATTAACTTTATCTATCATTGATTTAAATAGCTCAAACGATTCGAACTTATAAATCAATAAAGGATCTTTTTGCTCATATGTAGCATTCTGAACAGATTGTTTTAAATCATCCATTTCGCGCAAATGTTCTTTCCACGATTCATCAATATTGGCAAGAATCGCTGTCTTTTGATATGATTTTACTAATTCACGTCCTTCAGTTTCAACTGTTTTCTTAAGGTTTGTAATAATCTGAATCGTTCTCTGTCCATCAGTAATTGGTACAACAATATTTTCGTATGTATGTCCGCTTTTTTCAAACACATCTTTTATTACAGGAAAAGCCTGTTTTGCAATGGCCTCCTCTTTGCGCTTATATGTAGCAAGTACATTACGATATAGTTTTTCAACAAGTTCGTTTGCACTTTCTTTTAAAAACTCTTCTTCATTTACGGGTGGTTCAATTGAAAATGTTCTAATTAGCTCGAACTTAAATCCTTCATAGTCAGAATTATTCTGGTATTCATTTACAAAGCTATCGCAAACATCATACATCATGTTGGCTATTTCAACACTCAATCGTTCACCAAATAAGGCATGTCTACGACGTTTATAAATAACTTCACGTTGAGAGTTCATAACATCATCATACTCGAGTAAACGTTTACGAATACCAAAGTTATTTTCTTCAACTTTCTTTTGAGCACGCTCTATTGATTTTGAAATCATAGAATGTTGAATAACCTCACCCTCCTTTAAACCTAATCGATCCATTATATTGGCTATTCTATCTGATCCAAACAGTCGCATTAAATCATCTTCGAGCGAAACAAAAAACTGGGTTGAACCAGGATCACCCTGACGTCCGGCACGACCACGTAACTGACGGTCGACACGACGAGATTCGTGTCGCTCAGTACCAACAATTGCTAAACCACCTGCATCTTTTACCTCTTTTGATAATTTTATATCGGTACCACGACCGGCCATATTGGTAGCAATAGTAACTGTTTTCGATTTACCTGCTTCAGCAACAATATCTGCTTCCTTTTGGTGTAATTTCGCATTTAACACATTGTGCTTAACACCTTTCATTTTAAGCATTCTGCTTAATAATTCAGATATTTCAACCGATGTTGTACCAACAAGAACTGGTCTGCCTTTATTGATTAAGTTTACAATTTCTTCAATTGATGCATTGTATTTTTCGCGTTTTGTTTTATATACAAGATCTTCATAATCAATTCTTGTAATTGGCCTGTTGGTAGGAATTACAACTACATCGAGTTTATAGATATCCCAAAGTTCACCTGCTTCAGTCTCGGCAGTACCAGTCATACCAGCAAGTTTTTTGTACATTCTAAAATAATTCTGAAGAGTAATTGTCGCAAAAGTCTGCGTGGCAGCCTCAATTTTAACTCGTTCTTTTGCCTCAATAGCCTGATGTAATCCATCAGAATATCTTCTCCCCTCCATTATACGACCAGTCTGTTCATCAACAATTTTCACTTTATTTTCAACCACAACATATTCAACATCTTTCTCAAATAAAGCGTATGCTTTTAATAGCTGATTAATAGTATGAACTCTTTCTGATTTAATAGCATAATCTTGTAATAACTTATCTTTTTTAGCAATGCGAGAATTTTCGTCTAAACTTGATTTCTCAAGATCTGCTACTTCTGAACCAATATCGGGTAAAATAAAGAAATTTGCATCGTCCGATTTTGATGTTATCAGATCGATACCTTTATCTGTCATTTCAATCGAATTATGCTTCTCGTCAATAATAAATAAAAGTTCATCGGTAACTTTATGCATGTTTTTATTATTCTCCTGCATATAAAAGTTTTCCGTTTTCAGCATAAGACTTTTATTTCCTTCTTCTGAAAGCAATTTAATCAGTGCTTTATTTTTAGGTAAACCTTTATAACATTGCAATAAAAGGAAACCTCCCTTTTCGTTATCTTTATCAGTTAAAGCTTTTCGGGCATCAGCTAATAACTGATTAACTAGTTTTCTCTGAGCCTCGACTAAAATTTCAACTTTTGGTTTTAGTTCATCAAAAAGTTGGTCTTCGCCTTTAGGAACTGGACCAGATATAATTAAAGGAGTTCTTGCATCATCAATTAAAACCGAGTCAACCTCATCGACAATGGCGTAATTATGTTTTCGCTGTACTAATTCATCTGGATTTCCAGTCATATTATCACGCAAATAATCGAAACCAAATTCGTTATTTGTGCCATAAGTAATATCTGCCAGATATGCTTTCCTACGTGAATCAGAATTAGGTTCATGTTTATCAATACAATCAACAGATAAACCATGAAATTGGAATATTGGACCCATCCACTCTGAGTCACGTTTTGCCAGATAATCGTTAACTGTAACAACGTGCACGCCACGACCAGTAAGGGCATTTAAAAATACAGGTAATGTTGCTACCAATGTTTTTCCTTCACCTGTAGCCATCTCAGCTACTTTGCCCTGATGCAAAACAACACCACCAATTAATTGCACATCGTAATGTACCATTTCCCACTTGGTATCGTTACCACCAGCAACCCAGGTATTAAAATATTTGGCACGATTATTTGATATTTCAACATGTTGATGCACTGCAGCAAGATTACGGTCGAAATCGTTAGCAGTAACCTCAATGTAATCATTTTCTTTAAACCTACGTGCAGTATCTTTTACAATACAAAAAACAATGGGAAGAACCTCATTAAGTTTCTCTTCAATTTTTTTATCTATCTCTTTCTCAAGCCTGTCAATCTCCTGATAAATCTTTTCCTTTTCGTCTACATCAGTTTCATCATTCTCTGCTTTGATTTTTAATTCTTCTATTTTATCGTTTTCGGGTTTAATATAATCCAAAACTTCCTTACGAATCTGAGTAGCCTTTTCTCTTAACTGATCGTTACTTAATTGAGTTATGCTGTCATATTCTGCTTTAATTAACTCTATAAAGGGATTTATTTCGCGAATATCTCTATCTGATTTATTCCCAAAAAACTTTGTCAAAAAACTATTTAATAAGCTCATTTTATCTTTTAATATTTAATATATGTTTCAAAATAATCTACAAATGTAATATTTTGCAAATAATAATTTTGCTTAAAAATCCAAAAGTCAATTAAAATAGATTTTTTCATTTAATAATAACGTAAGTAATTTATTGATAATCGATAAACAAAATTGTTACCCCAAATAGGTTATTTTATTACAAATCAAGAATTTGTTTAATTCATAATTAATTATAGATTTGCATGTTTTGTTTTTTGTTTTAACTATTACAAACCATAGATATGCAGCCTATTAATTGGCTTATTGAAGTATATTAAGTCTATATAAAATAAAATCTAATTATGAAATTCAAGACAGTACTTTTTAGTATTCTTTTATTAGGTCATTTTTCATGCAATGTGACCAAAACAAATAATTCGCAGCCAATTCAAACTACGAATAATAATTTATCGGAAGTAATAAAAATAAATTTTGCTGAAACTGATTCTGTACAAATCCTTTCAAATAAAGATAACTCTTTACAGTTATTACTAGTTGAAACTATTACAAATGCTGCAAACCCAAACAGTAATATTAAATTTATCGTGATCGATCCGGTTACTAAACAAATAATTTATAAAAATGGGTTTAGCAACTCACTGGTTAAATGGCATTCTGTTAATGAGCTATTGCTCACCCAATTTTTTGGTATTGCCGAAACTATAACCAGCAGTAATATAAAATACTTTATTATCAGATTACAATCTAATGAAATTATTGAAGTTGAATCTAATATTATTAACCCCTAAAATCTGAACATTTCATCATGAAAAAACTCTACACAATTATTTTCCTCCTTATTATTGGAGCTGCAGGAATATTTATAATTTTTAGTCGATCAACCAAAATACAATTAGGAGAAAATTTTACTCCTGAAGAATATTGGAAATACCAATATGAAGTTAAAAAAGAAAAAAGAAAGAAAGGATATTCAAAAGCTGATAAGCCAAATGAATTTACGAAATACTTTAAAGCTATTACAACACCATTTGGTCAAGAGGAAAGTAAGTATCCGTTTAATTATAAGATGAATGAGTTTGAAAAAGCACAGGCAAGAAAAAAACATGGCAAAACAAATGAAAAAGAATCGCCTGTGTGGGAACAGCGTGGGCCCGCAAATGTTGGTGGCCGTACCAGAGGTTTGATTATTGACCCTGATGATGTAACACATAAAACATGGTTTGCAGGAGCTGCTACTGGAGGGGTATGGAAAACAACTGATGGTGGTGCAAATTGGACATGCTTAACTGATAATTTTCCTAACCTCTCGGCAAATACATTGGCTATAGCCGCATCCAACACACAAGTTATTTATGCAGGAACAGGCGAGAGCTTCCCTGGTGGTACATATCTTAAAGGAAGTGGTATTTTTAAGTCTATAGATAAAGGAGATACTTGGACACAATTAGCTTCAACTGCAAGCGATGCAAATTTCAATTATGTTAATCGACTTACTGTTGATCCTAATAATGAAGAAATTGTTATTGCTGCTACTGAATCTGGAATTATGAAATCAATTGATGGTGGCAATTCATGGACAAAAGTTTATAGGAGTAGTTTAGGAGTCGAAGATTTAAAAGCAGATACAACTAATTTTAACTTGCTGTATGCAACTGAAAATAGTATAGGAGTTGTAAAATCAACTGATGCCGGTGATAATTGGATTGTTTCTTCTACTGGAATTGCATCTGGTAATCGCTTTGAATTGGCTATTTCACCAGTAAATACAGCAAAAATTTACCTCAGCGCGAATGTTAGTGAAACCTCTTCATATATTTATAGATCTGTTGATTATGGAAACACTTGGGTTCGGTTTGATGACAAAAATGATGCAAACCAGAATTTCTTGGGTGGACAAGGAACATATGATAATACTATAGTTGCGCACCCATACAATGAGAATATTGCTTTTCTTGGAGGTGTAAATCTTTGGAAGGTAGATTTTGGAAACCCGGGGACAAATAGTATAAGTCTACCTATGGTAACACGTGTTGATCAAAACAATACTCTATCGTTTCTAACATTTGTAAACTTTGGCGGATCTTTTCTAGGTGGTGGAATGGAAACAGGAGATAAAAATAATGCAACAAATCTTGTTAGTGCTGATTGGTCTTCTGTTGAAGTTCGATTTGGACCAGGTATTACTCAAAAAGCACATCGTTTTACGGTAGGTGGAATTGGTGCTGGAGTTCCAGTAACAGGTTATATTTATAGAAACTACGTTGATGTTCCCTTTCAAGTTTGGGATACAAAAAATAATAGACAACTTATGGTATCTTTCCGAGATCAGGATGAGGATGGCAAGTTTAATCTATATGATAGAACTGGTTTGCCAGATTCACAAGGTCGCGAATACCTATTTATAAATGCTGTTCCATATTCTGCAACCACAGCATCAGCAGATATTGCAAAAATAGGTGGACATGCTTATAAACAATTGTACTTTTTCTGGCCAACTCTATTACCTGGAGCAAGCTGGGACGATGCCAATTTACCTATTTCAAATATCTCAATAAATTATGGATCGATTAATCTAACTAAGGGAACAACAACAAATGTTTCTGATGCATATGGCTCAATCTCAGGAAACAATACCTATAATCAAAATATTGGAATGGGAAGAACGGCTATTCCTGGCTTACACCCTGATCATCATGCAATGGAAATTGTACCTATAAATCAATCTAGAGATAGCTTTCTAATTATTAATGGTAATGATGGTGGTTTAGCTATATCTAAAAATAGTGGCATAACATTTAATCAATTACCTAATAACTACATAACTACTCAATTTTATGGTGCTGCGAAAAAACCAGGAGAAAATGAGTTTATTGGAGGAATGCAGGATAATGGAACATGGAGATCACAAGCTGGTCAGAGTGCATCTATAACCTCAAACTATCTATTTCAGATTGGTGGCGACGGATTTGAATGTGTTTGGAATTATGGTAATCCTAGCAAAATAATTGGTAGTGTTTATAACAATAGTTTCTACAGAACAATAAATGGAGGAAGCAATTGGACATCTGGATCAACAGGTATTACAGTTGATGATGGACCATTTATTTCTCGTTTATCGAGTCATAAAAACACTCCTGAAAATCTATATGCTGTTGGCAAGGATGGCATTTACAAATCAACAAATTTTGCTGCATCATGGGTTAAAAAAGCTGTCGGTGCTGGTTGGTTAGGAACAGGCATTACTGAAGTTACCAGTCAACATAACATTGAAGTTTCACTTGCAAACGAAAATATAATTTGGGCAGGTGCTGCCATGTCTGCTACAAATGGATGGAAATTATTTATTTCGAAAGACAGAGGTGAGTCTTTTAAAGCTGTAAATGAATTTAGCGGTATAAGCGGATATATAAGTGGAATAGCAACTCACCCATACAATGATTCAATTGCTTATATCTTATTCTCCCTTCCGGGTCAACCAAAAGTTATAAGAACTACAAATATGGGACAGTCTTGGGAAGATATTTCAGGTTTTTATGGAAAATCAGAAAGCACAAATGGATTCCCGGATGTAGTTACACATTCATTAGTAGTTCTTCCGCATGATCCATCAACTATTTGGGTAGGAACAGATATTGGTTTATTCGAATCAAACGATAATGGAGAAACATGGCATTTTTCAGATAATGGTTTGCCAGCAGTTTCTGTTTACGATATGTTTGTTCAGGATGATAAAGTTGTTATTGCTACACATGGCCGAGGTATTTGGACAGCATCATTTGCCGAATTAAGTTATTTACCCGAATTATCTGCCCTAACGCACTTGAATAATACGTTAAGTGCTCAAGTAAAATACAATACTTCGTATGATTCAGTTCAGGTTTACTTAAATAACAGCAAATACGAATCAATACAAAATGTAACTGCTGGGACTTCAGTTATTCAATGTACTATTACTTCACAAACTAATTCAAAAATACATCTTATAGGTTTTAAAGATAGTAAACCATACCAATCAAATATTGTAAGGATTTTCTATGAAACCTTGTTGGGTTTAGGAACTGGATTAGAAGTCGAAAAGTTAAAAATTTATCCAAATCCATCAAACGGATTGGTTAATATTGATTTACCTTCATCTATCATTGGAAATAGTACTGTTGACATTTATACCTTGTCAGGTTCAAAAGTCTATTCACAAATACTAAATGAATCATCGAATCAACTTAATCTTCAGCACTTAAACACCGGAATTTATTTAATCAGGTTAAATAAGGATGGTATAATTTATACCGAAAAAATTCAGATTCGTAAATAAACATAAAAAGGGGCTGTCTCAAAAGGACAGCTTCTTTTTTTTGTTAATAATTTAGGATAGATTTATTTTGTTATAATTAAGATATT
>MEOE01000012.1 GCA_001768565.1 Bacteroidetes bacterium GWF2_33_16
AAGGGCATGCCCTTGGTTGAAAATAAAACTGTATTTTTAACTAATAATAATTAACCTAAAAAGTGTAAACTTATTTTAGGACGATACAGACTCTCGCAGAATTCAATAACTCAACGCAACAAATGAAAAATAATTGACTGCTTTTAATTGATGTAATTGAAATTTATCTAATTTTGTTTTAGGTACTTATACAAATATTTATGATGAATAAATTAATTTTAAAAGTATTAATTTTTTATCCTCTTTTTATTTGTGTTTTTCTGTTTTTACCAGCAGGATCATGGAAATTTTGGGAAGCTTGGATATATTCATTTGCACTTTTTATCCCAATGATAATAACATTATCTTATTTAGTAAAAAATGACCCAGCTCTGTTACAACGAAGATTAAGAACAAAAGAACGAGAAAAAAACCAGAAGATAATTGTTCGTTTATTTAGATTACCTTTTATTCTTGGATTTTTACTACCAGGTATCGATTATCGTTATAACTGGTCAGAAGTACCAACATTGTTAGTCTTATTAGCTAATATTATGGTATTACTCGGTTATTTTTTAATATTTTTCGTTTTTAGAGAAAATAGTTATACATCACGGATAGTAGAAGTTGAAAAAGATCAGAAGGTAATATCTACAGGACCTTATTCTTTCGTTCGTCATCCTATGTATTCTGGAACGATAGTAATGTTTTTATTCACTCCACTTGCGCTTGGTTCTTGGTGGGCTTTATTAATATACATGTTTTTACCATTGGTTTTGATACTAAGAATATTAAACGAAGAAAAAACCTTAAAGAAGGAGTTAACCGGCTATGATGAATACTGTCAAAAAGTTAGATATCGTTTAATTCCATATCTTTGGTGACAATTAATTTGCGAAACTATTATTATAGTACTATCCAATAAAACAAACGCTTACAGCGGCTCTAAAAAAATGCGGAGTGAAGTGGTTTTCGAACATTTTTACTATTTCTAAACATTATTAATGGCGGATTGATAGCTAATGTGATCAATCCCGCACAAAAAAAAGCCTCAACCGTTACAAGTAATTAATATTTATAAAAATCCAAAAGAAATTCATTTACTTATTTTTAGTTTTTGCAGTTTGATAAAGTTTACCTACCTTAGGTTTAATTAACGGTCTGAAAAGGGAAACAAGAAAACAAAAATACACTTGTATTTGAAGACCATTCCAGTAATTAATATTTATATAAATGAAAAAGCTTATTTACATATTTTTAGTTTTAGCAGTTTTGGGCTGTAAAGAAAGTTCAAAGCAAGTAGAAGAAACTGTTGTATCTGAATCAGTCAAATCTGAAGCTCAAGTTATTGAAAAGGAAGTTCTAACAAATCTTGATGAATATATTACTTTGATTGACAGTTTGAATGTATATGACATTTCATCAATTAAAGTTTTAAAGAATTATGTTATTAATAAGATATATGTTTCAGATGAGCTTGCTGATTCTGCTTACTATTTATTCATGGAATTCTTTTATACTTCAGCAAAAAACTTGAGAGATAGTGTAGAAATAAAATACCCTAATTTGATTGAAAAACTATATAAACATGAAGAAGATTCAGAAGTAAGAGAGTTTTTGGGACTTTTAGACGACTGTGGCTTAGACCTTTATACGACAGACGGATATTTTAATGTAGAAATTCAACCAGACTTCTTCTACGAAACCTTTAAAGATAATTCGTCTCCCTCTTTAAAGACTTTTCTTCAATTAAGAGATAGAGAATTGAAAAACGCTTTTTCAAAAAATGCAATACTTTTAATATCCTTTAACGATTTAGCTCATAGAATCTACAATTGGGAAAGGTATCTAAATGACTATCCTGATACAAAATTAAAAAATGAAGCAAATTACTTTTTAAAAATTTACCGTGAAACTTTCTTAACTGGAATGGATAATACAAGACTTTTTGACACGGAAAGTAGAATCCTTTTACATGAAGTAAAGCAAAGTTACGAAAGCTATATAAAGAATCATGCTGATACTAAATCTGGAATGATAATTCAGGAGTATTATGAAATATTAAAAAGAAATCAATTTAAGTATTCTGATAGTATTAATTATATTCTAAAGAAATATAACCTGAATTTAATGCATGGAATCCAACCACATGTAATAAAATAAATATTAAAAACTGGTAACAGCGGCTCAAAAGGGCATGCGGGGTAAAGGAAATCTCGAACATTTGTACTATTTTTTAAATTATTAGCAGTAGATTGATAGCTAAAATGATCAATCACGCACAAAAAAAAGCCTCAACCGCTAGCAAGCATTTTACATCAGCATCGTTTATAGATAACGTCAAACAGATAAAGATATAAGGAAAAATTATGGAAAAATTAATATTATTCTTGATAACTTTTTGTTTAGTAAGCTCAATTAAAGGCCAGATAAACACAAAAACAAACATAAGTTTCGAGAAAAAAATACCTGTATGGATGGCTGAAAACAAAGTTCCTTGTTTAGGTGTAGGCATTATAGAAGATGGGGAGCTTAAATATGTAAATGTTTTCGGAGAACTTAAAAAGGATGTTCCTGCGCCTAAGAATACTATTTTCAATATAGCTTCAATGACAAAGCCAATTGTTGCGATAGTTACATTGAAATTAGTAGAATCTGGTCAATGGAATCTTGACGAATCACTCGATAAATATTGGATAGACCCCGATGTTTTAAATGACACCTTACATAAAAAGCTAACTACACGTTATATATTGAGTCATCAGAGCGGATTTCCAAATTGGCGTACTGATAATAAATTGAAATTCGAATTTGAGCCTGGAACTGAATTTAAATATTCGGGCGAAGGATATGAATATTTAAGAAAGGCCTTAGAACATAAGTTTAATAAATCATTAGCAGCATTATCTGATTCTGTTTTATTTAAGCCATTAGGTATGAATGATTCATATTTTGTATGGAATGATAATATTAAAAATACAAGATTTGCTTTTGGTCATGATGGTCAAGGCGATATATATGAAGGTCAGGATTGGGGTTCTGTAAATGCAGCAGCAAGCATGCTTATGTCAACAGAAGATTTCGGTAAATTTCTGATTTATGTAATGAACGGTGCAGGTCTTTCCCCTAAATTATATAATGATATGATAAGTCCTCAGGTAAATGTACGGGAGCATGTTGCAAGATGTTTAGGTTGGGGTTTAGTGTTTGATTTACCAAATGCTGAATATGCCATTGAGCATGATGGCGGAAATCCTGGAATTAAAACTATAGGTTTTATTTTGCCAAAATCTAAGCGGGGGATTGTTGTTTTGACCAATGGAGATAATGGAATATTTGTTTACAATAAAATTATAAGTGAGTCTCTTGATTTAGGGAAAGCGTTTTTAGATATTTCAAATAATGCTTATGATGCTGCTGTAATAAAATTATCCAATGAAATATTAGATAAATATGTAGGAACATACAGTCGTTCTGATGTTAGCGGATATAATTTAATAATCAAAAGAGAAGGAAACGAACTTATAATATCAGGAGATGGCGTGCCATTCATGACATTAGTACCTGAATCAGAAAATAGATTTTTTATAAAAGGCTTTGGCTATCAATATGAATTCATTAAAGACGAAATGAATATTGTTACAAAAATGAATATATATGAAAAAGGGAAACTTTTATTAGACTCGAAGAAAATTAAATAAAAGCGTTTGCTAACAGCACTTCGCATTTTATACGGGGTGAAGGAATACTCGAACATTTTTACTATTTTTAAACTTTATTAACGGCGGATAGCTATGAAGGGCGAAAACCCGCACAAAACACAAGCGCAAACCGTTATAAATAAGCCGCGAAAAATTATAAAACTTGAGCAATTCAGCACTTATAGACAGGTATGAAATTTAAGAATCTTTTTTTGCGTTCTGAAAGATTTTATATTATGAAAGAGAATTTACATTCTGACAATTAAGGTATTTTTATTCGTGCTGATTGATACTAAATTTATCAATATAGTTTTAGTAGGTATGATAGAAAATTACTCACTTCGTTCATGAAAAAAGTTGTTTTAGTTTTTTCCATCCCATTTCTGCATTTTTAACAAATATGTATTTCTTATAGAAAAAAATGCTTTTATTAAATTATTTTTATATCCTAATATTTTACATTATGAAGATTATGAAATCGAATCTGTTTTTTTTATTTATGCTAGCTATATTCTTAAGCTCATGTTCTAAAGTCAAAGTATCTGCAAAAGATAGTTATGAGACTGTTAATTTCCCAGATGGTTCATTTGCTTATTTGAATAAAAATAGCTCCGTTGAATATGATAAGAATTTTACAAATAGAATCATTAAACAAAAAGGTGAAGTTTTTTATGAAGTTACAAAAGGAAACAATCGTTTTATTGTGGAAACTGAATCAGGAGAAGTAAAAGTTCTTGGAACAAAATTTAATGTTAAATCAACTAGAAACGAATTAGAAGTTGAAGTTGAATCAGGTTTAGTGGAACTGAAAGTTGACAAGCTAGTAAATGAGGTAAAAAACGGACAGAAAGCAGTATTTAAAGAAACAGAAAAAAATATTAAGATAGCAAAAGCGGAATTGAAGCATAAACAATGGATAAATGATTTGGAAAAAGATTTTAAAAAATTAGGAAAAGAAATTGTAAAGGACTCCAAACAACTTAAAAAAGAATCAAAAAAAACAGGCAAGAAAATAAAAAAAGATTTTAAGAAGTTAAAGAAAAAAACAACTAGTTAAGGTTAAAAAATCAAATTTTTCCATTTCTCAAAACTAACTTTTATTCTATGAGAAAAATAATTTTTATTGCGTTAAGGTATTGAATTGGCAGGTAACTATCCAGAACGATTTACAAAATTGATATTAGCATCAGCAGTTTCTAAAAAATGGTTAAGTGAAAATGATAAAGTATTTGAAATTGCAAATAAAATATTTAATCCATTTAGTGAAAAACTTACCTGGGGGCTTATTCGTATGTTATCTGGCATTTTCCCAAGATTGATTGCAGAAAGCTTTTATCCAAACTTTACCAAAAATTTAAAACATAACCTTACTAAAAAAGATATCCTGGAACTTATAAAAACCATAAGAAAGTTCCGTTCAAAAAAGGGATTTATAAATGATATAAACCAAAATATTGATGACAATATTATTCAAAAAATTGAATGTCCAACTCTAATTATTCATAGCGAAAGTGATAATATTGTTCCCATAGAGTTTGCTAAATACTCCAACAGTAAAATTAAAAATTTCAAACTCGAAGTTCTTAATAACGAGTGGGGACATTTGTTTTGGATTGGAGATGATTCAAAAAATTCAATAACCAAGACTATAAATTTTATTGAAGAATAATAAAGATAGGATTTTTAATAAAAACGCCCTATTTGTAACATTTGTTCAGCAAAAACGCAGGTTGAAAGGTTTGCATGCAAAACATTAGATTCGTTAGGTTATCCAACGAGGAACAATAAAACAGGCTGGAAACTTGCACAAAACAAAATCGCAACTATAGAATCATCATGCTATGGCAACTAACAAACAAGAACATTAATTATTATGGGTTTGCCTCCAAATAAACTATTATAACAAACTAGCCTTCTGAATATTTTGAAGGCTAGTTTTATTCTATTGATCTCTCGATGCATTTAATGATTAACTTAATTTGGCATATCGCTATTTCCTATACTTAAAATGCATTTCCATTGATTATCAATCCTTTTCCAGATATCAACAAATTTATTATTTGTTGATACTATTCCTATTGGTGTTTTTTTATTAAAATGGGAATGTCCTCGAACATAAGCAAAGTCACCTGATTCCGAAACTTCAATAGTATCTAAACCATAAGTATATGAATCAAAAAGAATAGTTGTATCAGCAAACCATTTTTCATTTGATTTGCGTATGGCTTCAGTGCCGATATAAATAGGTGCGTTCGGATCCATATAAACACCATCTGACGATGAAAAACTTAAAATTTTTTCTATGTCTTTTATCAGTAGTGCAGCAGTCCATTGATCTTCAAGATTGCGAATTATTTCTGCTTCTTTAAGAGTATCCACTTTGGGTGTGGAAGTGCATCCGATTAAAATGAAAAGGATGCAAAAAAATCCTAACATCTTTCTCATACTTTAAGTTTTAAGTTATTATTAAATGGATATTTGTTATATCAAATTTCGAATTTTTTAAAATAAAAGTCAATTATTATTTTTAATATTTTATAAATCAATTAAATATATAATCATTTACAGCAAGAATATCGGTTCACATTTTATGCTTGGCGAAGTGGTTATTTGACATTTGACATTTAATTTTTAATTTTAAACACTAAACTAGGGTAAGGAACGTAGGAGGAAAATTTACGCTAATCTCAGCCATAGCTGTTGTGTACAAATATTGAGAAAAGACATGCAGTATGATAAATTAACATATTCAGAGATAGATAAGATTGGTTATCTTCAGCCTGAAGGATGGCCTGATATTACTGATGTTTTTCGTTTCTATTGTAGTTGTGATTTTTGTAATCCAATAAAAATTACAATAGATAGTAAAATCGTGGGGATTGGCTGTTCAATTTTTTTTGACAAAACAGCATGGTTAGCCCATATCATCGTTAATCCTGAGTTTAGGAAACGAGGAATTGGATACAAAATAGTTGATTATTTATTAAATGATATTAAGAAAAGAGGAATTGAAACTTCTTTGCTAATAGCAACTGAACTGGGAGAACCTTTATATTTAAAATCAGGATTTCGTCTGGTTTCTAATTATCGCTATTTCAAAAGAAATTCATCAAAAATTGACAATCAATTCACAAGTAAAATTCAACCCTATAAAGCAGGTTTTTATAGCGACATAATCAAGCTTGATAAATATATTTCTGGTGAAAACAGGGAAAATCTACTTAAAGGTTATTTAATCAAATCATTTGTTCATATTAACAACAACGTAATAGATGGATTTTATATACCCGATTTAGGAGAAGGACCAATTTTTGCTATAACAATTGATGCTGGAAAGGAATTAATGCGATTTAAATATTCTACAATTGATAAGGCTACTTTGCCTGATGAGAATCAAGCTGGAATCGAATTTATTAAGGAGTTGGGCTTTATTGAAACAAATACGATTGGAAAAAGAATGATTTTAGGGAGTGACATTGAATGGAAACCTGAAATGATATATAGTAGAATTGGAGGGAACTTTGGATAAAAAATATCTATACACAAAATTGGTAATAAAGATTGCAGGTGATTAGTGCTTTGGTGACTAAAGTATTCTCTTTGTTTATGTTTTCAGCAGTTACTTATCAGGCAAGGTGTAAAACTAACGCACTGCTTTATACCCAATTACCATTAAAAATAATCAAGACTAATAAATATCATTTATAATTCTTCTAATCATTATAAAGGGTTTATTTTAGACTAGCCGATAAAATGATTTCTTTAACATATCCACAATAAACAAAATAAATCTTTAATAGGAGCAATCTTTATTATTACTTTTGAACGATAAAAAATTTATAACTATAATTGCAATAAGCTTTTTAATTAATCCGAACTCTTTTAAATAGGTTTTTGTCGATAGCCTTGAAAGAGAAATGATAAAGAAACGATAAATTTATTTTATGAATATAAAAAAAAGACTGCTTAGATTACCTGGCAAAATAAAAGGTTTATTTTTTGTTTTGCGTATGGATTTATTTATTCCTACTCACTTGTTTCATTTCATTGCAAATCTTGCAGAGTTGTCAAAATGGATTTCGGAGTACAAAAAAAAATGTCCAAACGATTTCTACTCAAGAAAATTCAATTATAAAAAACGCGAATCGCTCTATGAGCAAGTAATAACAACTTATGAATTAGATTCTAATATTGATTATTTAGAATTTGGTGTTTCTAATGGTAACTCTTTCAGATGGTGGATAAACAGAATAAAAAATACCGAGGCAAAATTTTATGGATTCGACACATTTACAGGACTCCCGGAAGCATGGGGCCCATTTAACGCGGGAGACATGGGCAATGGAAATGAACCACCTAAAATTGATGATAACCGACATGAATTTCACCAAGGTCTTTTTCAACAAACCTTAATTCCTTTCCTCCATAATTATAAATCTAACAAAAGAAAAGTTATTCATATGGACGCAGATATCTATTCTGCTACTCTCTATGTATTAACCCTTATTACTCCTTACCTTAAAGCAGGTGATATTATCTTTTTTGATGAATTTAGTGTTCCTCTTCACGAATTTAAAGCATTGAAAGAGTGGAGTAATTCATTTTATATTAAATATAAGGTTTTAGGTGGAGTTAACAATTTTTATCAAATTGCCATTATAATTGAATAAATCACCAAATAAAATCCTATTTCATAATAAGACCTGAATGGTTCAAAAATCCATAGCTACTTTATGAGGATATTTCTAATTGTATTATTTTACTTATCATTAACAATTAACCTACAAAGTCAAATAATCTATGGAAGAATTCTTGGCTCTGAAAACGGTGAGCCTCTAGAATATGCAAGTATTGGAATTGTGAACACGTCATTTGGAGTAATAACGGATGAAAATGGTTATTTCAAACTAGAAGCAAGGGAACAAGATCCATCTTCTAAAGTAAGAGTATCGATGATTGGATACAAACCCCAACTATTTACTATTAAGGAGCTTGAAAATAGAGAAAATATAATAAAGCTTATTATCTCTCCTATTGAAATTGCAGAAATTATAATTAAACCTACTACCAAAGAAAGAAAAGTTGGCAAAACAGGACATAACAAGAAATGCGGGTTGAGTGGATGGGGTGGTTTAAATGAAAGAAAGGGTTACGAAATTGGAACGAATATCGAACTTGGGGATCAACCTGTAATAATAAAAAGCCTCCACATACAACTGCATCGCCAATCATTTGATACGAGTTTTTATAGATTACATATTCGTGAAATTAATGACACCATTGTAACCAACGAACTTTTAACAGGCAACATTATAGTTTCAATTACAAATGAATCGGGCTGGGCAAAAATTGATTTAGATGAATATAATCTTGTTCATAGTGGTGAAATTGCAATAACGTTAGAATGGTTAAGAGTAGCAGGTAATAATACAGATCGTGCCATGAAAATTAATGATAGAATTCATGATGCCTATATTCTTTTTAAAAATCAAAAGAATCATTATGGCATATATCGCTGGGGAACAGAGGCAAAGTGGACGATCACTAAAACCTGTGGCCCGAGTATATACCTAACAATAAAAGAGTAGAAAAGAAAAGAAAAGACCCTTTGGTTCGATTAAAAAACAATTCAAGTTAAAGGTTTTGTTAAAAAATAGGTCACCCATTATTTATCAATAAATAAAGTTTGTTCGTAAGGTTTAATAATAGATTTAGATATTCAGTTAAAAACGAAGGAAATCATCATAAAAATCCTCAAAATTGAATCTGAATTAATCTCATCATGCTTGCATAATACACTGAATTATACTATTTTAGTTTTTTACGGAATTTGAAATGTCAATATTTTAATTTATGAGCAATCAAGGGCTTTTCAAGAAGAAACTATTTAAATATATTCCAGCACTTGAATGGCTTTCTGAGTATTCCCTTAAAATTTTAAGTAATGATACTATAGCAGGATTGACCCTGGCCGCTTATGCTATTCCTGTTTCTTTAGCTTATGCAACATTAGCCGGATTACCCCCACAATATGGTATTTATGGTTATCTTATTGGAGGTTTGTTTTATGCGATGCTAGGTACAGGAAAGCAACTTGCCGTTGGTCCTACATCAGCAATATCAATGATTATCGGGGTAACTCTTGCCAACCTTTCAAATGGAGATATTCAGCGATGGATTGATCTGTCATCTCTATCGGCCCTTATATTTGCGGCAATGAGTATTCTGTCCTATATACTCAGATTGAGTAGTATAATTAATTTTATTAGCGAAACAGTTTTACTTGGATTTAAAGCTGGAGCAGCAATAACAATAGGACTTACACAGTTGCCAAAACTTTTTGGAGTAACTAGTAGTGGACATGGTTTTTATGGTCGTTTAGTAGATTTATTTGGTCAATTACCTGATACGAATATCTATGTCTTACTATTTGGAATAGTTGCAATTGTTTTAATGATTTTAGGAGAAAAACTATTGCCAGGCAAACCAATTGCCATTATTGTAGTGGCAATATCAGTAATTGCTATTTCATATACTCCATTGGGATCAATGGGTTTTAATACGGTTGGCATTATACCTAAGGGTTTACCTAGGCTGCATTTACCAACTTTAAACTTACAGGATATTGGAAATATATTACCCTTGGCTTTTGCTTGTTTCCTTTTGGCCTATATCGAGAGTGTTTCAGCAGCAAAAACTCTTGCACAGAAGAATGGTTACGACATAGATGCAGGTCAGGAGTTGTTGGCTTTGGGAGTAGCAAATCTAGCTACATCTTTGGGTCAGGGATATCCTGTTAGTGGTGGTTTATCACAATCGGCAGTAAATGAAAAAGCAGGAGCTCAAACACCATTATCACTTGTTGTTGCATCAGGAACTATTGCTCTTTGTTTATTATTTTTAACAGGACTACTTAAAAACTTACCAACTGTAATATTAGCCTCAATTGTATTAGTCGCTATCAGAGGATTGATCGATATAAAAGAATTAAAAAGGCTTTTAAAAATTAATCGATTTGACTTTATTATAGCTATAGTAGCGTTAATTAATGTAATTATATTTGGAATATTACAGGGAGTATTAATTGCAGCTTTATTCTCTTTAATCCTAATAATTCGAAATGTTTCTGCTCCCAATGTTGCATTCTTGGGCAGAATACCTGGTACAAACAGATATTCGGATATAAAGCGACACCCAGACAATGAGTTGATACCTGGAATTCTTATTTTCAGAGTTGAATCTACACTGGTATATTTCAATGTTGCCTATGTTTATAATACTGTTTGGAAAAAAATTTTAGACTCGGGTCCTTCATTAAAAACAGTAATATTTGATTTAAGCACTTCAGCAACTATTGATTCAAGTGGAGCTAAACTAATTAAACGATTATTTCAAAACTTAAAACAAAAAGGAATTACACTTGAACTTACTGAAGCCCGCTCTGGTGTAAGAGACATTCTTAGAGACGAGGAAGTTGAACAACTGGTTGGACACATAAGTCGAAAAGACAATCTTCATGATGATGTGGTAGCAGCTTTGGGCGAAATAGAACCAGATATTAAAAAGGCTCCAGTGAAACCAAAAACCTTGATGATACCAGATATTGTCACACAAATAATCCTGGGTAACAACTATTTTACACAAACCCATCCCAAAGAATATTTTGAAAGCTTTAGCTATGAACAAAAGCCCTATATAACTTTGGTTACTTGTTCAGACTCACGAGTACCACTAAATGCTCTTTTGCCAGATACTTCAAATAAAGTTTTTACTATTAAAAACATTGGGAACCAAATTTTATCAACTGAGGGTTCAGTAGATTACGGCATTTACAATTTAAAAACACCCATATTGTTCTTTTTAGGACACTCAGATTGTGGAGCCATAAAATCGTATATAGAGGGTTTTGATGAAGAAACATATGGAATAAAGCACGAACTTGATTTTTTACAACCACTTATTAAAGAACATGATCATAAAGATGATTCTGGAAGGTTATATACCCGGATAATTGAAAAAAATCTCGATTATCAGATAAACATAGCCTTCAAAAAATACAAAGATCTGGTTCAAACTGGAAAACTTACAATTATTGCTGCATTTTATGATTTTAAAGGTGAGTTTGGAAAAGTAAGAGGAGATATTGTTATAACTAATGTAAATAAGCAAAAGAATGTGGAAAAATTGAGAGAAATGGAAATTTTCAAATACTTATCCAGGGCTCAAAAGGAATTGCATATTGGAAGATTACCGGAATAATATTAATAAGAAAACGCCCGCAATAATACGGGCGTCCTCATTCAGGTTAATAACAATGATGGCTATTTCTCTACAGCTCAACCTTAACAGGCTCGATCTTTTGTGCCACCACTTCGGTAATGTACTTGTCCTGTCCGTTTTTATCGGTGTACTTGCGGGTGTTTAACCTACCAGTTACAGATATAAGCTCTCCTTTTTTAAGAAAATCAGTATCTTCATCTTTTTTTATCTTCCAATAAGATACGTTGTGCCATGTTGTGTTTGTTACCCACTCACCTTTATTATTTTTATAACTCTCGCTTGTAGCTATATTCATACTTACGAGTGTGCGTCCGCTTTCAAATGTTTTTACTTCTGCATCACGACCAAGAAAACCTTGAATTTCTACTTTGTTAATTGTTGCTTCCATGTTTTTACGTTTTTTTAAAGCCTGCCAGTCGGCAGACAGGTTTAACAAAAATTTATTGATACAAATTAACATCAGGGTTTAAAGGTGATTCGGTTGTTAAGCAGGTATAGTCGATTAACATTCGTTTGTTGTCGTTTGTAATTATTTGAGAATATTTTTATCTTTGATTTCCAAGATGATTAAATGAGAGAAATTATGAATGAAAAATTAGCCCGAACATGTCCCGAATGTGGTGAAAAATTAATTGGCAGAGCCGATAAGAAATTTTGCTCCGATCAGTGCCGTAACACATATAACAATAGGCTTAACAGCGATGCCAGTAATACGGTGCGAAATATTAATAACATTCTGAGAAAAAACCGTCGTATACTACAGGAGCTAAACAAACAATCAGGAAAAACAATGGTTACAAAAGACACCTTGCTTTCGAATGGATTTAATTTCACCTATAACACACACACCTACAAAACCCAGAAAGGATTTAATTATCATTTCTGTTACGAGCAGGGTTATTTGTTTTTAGAAGACAAGAACCTCTATCTGCTGGTCACAAGTAAGGATAGAGAAGGTTAGTTTTTAAATTATTGGATATTATCTTACTTTTAAAACTTATATTAGTTGTATATTTTTGCTTCAGCAATAAAAAAAATACTCAAACACTCAAAATTATTTAAATTCATGTCAAAATTCTTACTACTAGCTATATTTGCTTGTTCAATATTTACAGCAAACTCGCAAAAAACATATAAATACTCAATTGCACCAAAAGATTCTGTTGTGGATATCTATTTCTCGGATACAATTTTTGATCCCTATCAATGGATGGAAAACCCATCAGATCCAAGACTAAAAGACTGGATTGATGATCAAAAAAAACTTACAGAAAAATTGGGGCATAAGCAGACTCAAATTTGGACTTTGCGAGAACAAATAGCAACAATGTATAGTAACATTGAACGAGAAAAAATTGAAGGATATGTCGAGAAAGAAGAAAAAAACAAAGACAGATATGAGTTTAAGGATAAATACATTGAATATAATCGTGCTCCCGACTTGCTTTACAAGAAAAACAGCGATTCTAATTACAAATATCTTATTAAGATTAAGGAATTTAGAAATACAAAGGATGATAATGTAATAATAACCAATATTGGATTAAGCCCTGATTTCGATATCGCAGCAATCTCCATGTCGCATAGCGGAAGCGATTGGCGCGAAGTATACTTTTTCGATCTGGAAAATGGCCAACAATTGTCAGACACATTAAAATACCTTAGAAATGGTAGTCAAGTAATATGGAATGGTAATGGAGTTTATTACGATAGCTACAAAAAGCCTGTAGAAGGAAGAGAGCTTTTAGATAAAGCCGTAGGACAAACACTTTATTATCATAAAATAGGAACAACCCAATCAAACGATTTAATGCTTTATCAGAACCCTGATACAACTGGTGCTTATCGTTTTCGTTATTTTAAACAAGATAGTACCAAACTATTTTTTTATCATCAGTATCAATCCAAAGGGAAAATATACAATGCTGTTTCATATGGAAATATTAATGAAAACAAGTCAGTTTTCTTAAAGAACTTTCTACTTTACCCAAAGAGCGATTCTATTGGGTTTAAAATCGAGGAGCTTTTTGGCGATACTGCAATTTTAAGTACTACATGGGATACACCAAATGGCAAATTAATGACAGCCAATATTAACCAGTTAAATAGTTTAGAAAAACTTGTACCCGAATTTGATGTTCCAATGCGTTCTGCAAACCGATTGGGTAAAGATATGATTGCATGCACATATAGAAATGATGGACAGTATTTTGTGTTGATATTTAATTTGCAAGGTGAATTACTAAAGAAAATTGATTTCCCATTTGGGAAATCTGTTAAATCATTTTACGAGAATGATCCAGAAGCTGAATATACTGATTTTTGTATATCATCATTTTATCATCCAAATATATGGTATCAATTATCATTAAAGGACTTTAGCTTTAAGCCAATCAGTAATATCTGGATACCTTATGATGCAAAGAAACTCGAAACAAGATATATAAAGTACATTTCAAAAGATGGAACAGAAATCCCTATGTATATTACATGTTTAAAAGACACAAAATTAAACGGCAATAATCCTACATTGCTTTATGGATATGGTGGTTATGGAGTAACAATTGAACCTTTTTTCAACGAATCTGTTGCCCTATGGTTACTTCATGGAGGCATATTGGCTGTTCCAAACATAAGAGGTGGAGGTGACGAAGGTAGTGAATGGGGTAAAGCTGGTCGTAGATTGAAAAAACAGAACACCTTCAATGATTTTATTGCTGCAGCAGAATATTTAATTCAAGAAAAATATACCAACCCAGATAAATTAGCAATAAGAGGAAAATCTCATGGAGGACTACTTGTGACAGCAGTTGCAATGCAAAGACCCGAACTCTTTAAGGCGGTTGTAGCCGAGGCTGGAGTATATGATATGTTGCGATTCGAAAAATTTACTATTGGCTCTGCAGATGCTAATGTAAACGAATTTGGTTCAGTCACAAATTTTTATGATTACAATAATCTAAAATCATATTCTCCTTTGCATAACATTAGAGATGATGAAAAGTATCCAAATATTCTCTTATTATCTGGTGATAATGATGACAGAGTTCCATCTTTTCATTCATATAAATTTTTAGCAACCCTACAAGCTCGAGGTAGTTCAAAGTCAGTTTATCAGTTATATATTATTCCGGGAGCTGGGCATGGAGGTGCATTAACACCAGTTGATGCATTTGAAAAATTGCTGTATGAATACTATTTTCTATTTGATCAGTTGGGAATTGAATTCTGGTAAGTCCATTAGTTTTTTCGACCTTAGTTTTTGTAGCTTTGGTGAGAATTCCTTTTTTACAATAGGTAGGCTATAGAAATAAAAAAGAAAGAACGAATAATCGCTCTTTCTTTTCTTGTAAACTATTCTATAAATTACTTAACAATCAATCTTTTTGTTACGGTTCTTTCTTCTGATCGAATACTTACAAAATACAATCCTGCATTTATATCCGAAGGCAGATTAACTGTTGCTTTCAAGCCTCTTTCGGCATATTCGGTTTGCGCTAATTTAACTTTGCCAGTTACATCAACAATCTCTATTAATATGAGCTCATCAATACCAAATTCTGTTTCAATATTAATATAACTTACAGCTGGGTTAGGATATATTGCAAAATATATATTTTCAATATCATCAATACCTGTGACTTTCGAAACCGTCACGATCCAATCCTGGTATGTTGCATCTTGTGCAGTAATTCTATATGTAACTGCTGATGTAAAGTTATTTGAAGAAGTACTAGAAACCTGTGTCGTACCTTCAACAGTTGCAGTTGCAGCATTAGATAGGGTAAATGAAGCAACTAATGAGCTTAAGTTTGCTGATGAATTTACAGTAACAGCGACGGTATGTGCTGTATTATTAATAATTGCAGCCGAAGTTTGTTCAGCAAAGCTAAAAGTAAGGATATCCTTCCCATGGTATGGCTCGACAGTTACTGTTACTGTCCAGTCTTGTTCTGTTCCATCCTGAGCAACAACCTTATAAACGACTGGATTTGTAAAAGTGTTGGCTGTTGTTCCGCTCACCTGTTCATTACTATTTACATATACTTTTGCATCACCAGAAAGTGTAAATGTTGCTACCAAATCGGATAAACTAGTTCCGGGAACTACCTGCAGAGCAACGGTATGATTCGTTGTATTTATTGTTGAAGAAGCACTTTGTTCAGCCATACTGTAACTCACAATGTCATTTTCGCTGTTTAAAGCAGTCGTTACAGAAACTGTCCAATTCTGTTCATCGCCATTCTGAGCAACAATAGTATAAACTACATCGCTGGTAAAATTATTTACAGTTGTTTCGCTTGTTTGGTCTGTTGTGCCAATTTTTGCAGTAGCATCAGGTGATAGTGTATATGTCGCAACCAATACACTGAGATTTGTTCCGTACTCAACCTCAATATCAATGGTATGGTCAGTTGCATTTATAACTGCATTACCAGTATGTTCAGCAAAGCTGAATGTTAAGATATCGTTTTCGTCGTTTAAAGCAGTAGTCACTGTTACTATCCAGTTTTGAGCTGTACCATCCTGGGCAGTAATAGTATAAATGACCGGAGATGTAAAATCATTTGCCGTAGTACCACTTGATTGGGCATTTAAACCTACTGCTACTGCTGCGTTTTCTGATATTGTAAATGTAGCTACAAGTGCTGTTAAAACTGTACCATAATCAACCTCAATTGAAATGGTATGGTTCTCGGTATTAATTATAGCATCTCCGGTTTGTTGTGTTAAACTAAAAGTTAAGAAATCGTTTTCTTCGCTTATGTATGTATATTCATCAGCACCAATATCACAAGGATTACTTCTGGATTCGAGATCGATATCTCGAATCAGATAGTAATCAAGGTTTGAATTACCTGTTGCTACTAATTGTGCGCTTGCATTAAGGTATTTATTTGCATGATAGATATGAAGATCCCCATCAGAAATAAATCTTGGATCTACTGAATATGAATCGGCATCTCTGCTAGCAAGTGTTTGCCATTCTTCTAATGTTTCACAATCGGTATCAGTTGTTTTAATTAAAACACTCCCAGTTGTATAAAAATCATTGTAATTACTTGCAAATATTGATGACGAAACATCGGTATAAAATGCATATCCACCAGCTCTGTTTGAGAAAATATTATTGTTCGAATAAAATGCCTCTGTTGCGGCATTAATAACCCTTAAGGCCTGACTAACTATATTCAAACCATAAATATCAACAGTATTATAATAGATGTCGCGATAAGGAGTATTGTTCAATGTGATACCCGAAACAGTTCCGTTACTGGTAATAATTTTAATAAAATTATTAAATATTGAAGCTCTCTTGTTGTATTCGCCAGTACCATAATAATCATATATTCCATATCCCCCTGCAGTTAAAGCTGTGGATGCAATTTTAATATTGTTGTTGAATACCATCTCCCTTTTACAATACATAAGGTAAACACCATATGGATTTAAATGAGCCGATGATATATTTATTGTATCTGATTTTACAGTACATGAATCCTGAAAAACCAAATTGATAGCTGCATAATATTGATCCAGTAAATTATTATTACTTATTTCATTACCAAGCTCCATATCTGAGGGTGATAAACTCGAAAAATAGACCCCCATTGATCCATATTTAAATGTATTATCTGAAATGATATTATAGCTATCGTTAGAACCATTGTATTTCGAAAAGATTAACGAATAGGTATCTGTTTGGCTTGCAATATTTAATCCTTTTAAATCACAATAGGTTATTCCATTATGCGAAGCGCCATTGTTAAAATCAAAAATTACTCCATAGGAAGAACTCGGATCTACTAAAAATTCTATTTTCTGAAAGTAAATATAATCGACACCCGCAAGGTTAACAATATAGTTTTTATCTACATCATTAATTTTATAAGTTAATACAACATCTTTTTGATTCCCTGATTTTGGATAAAAAACTATACCTGCATCAGCCGATGCTCCAGTAATTGATGGTATTGAGATCTGCTCTTCGTATATTCCTGAAGAAACTTCGAAATATGTATCTTCTGAAATACCATTAAAAACTAATGCTTCAACGGCTTCAGAGAATGAAGTATAATCTTCAATTCCGTTTTTACCTATTGTGTAGGTTCCAGACATTGGCTGAACTGAATATTCGTCGGCTCCAATATTTGGAGTATTAACATTTCTTATTTCCTCATCAATATCTCGGTTAATACCAGCAATTGGGATACCCAGCAAATCGGGATTTCCAGAAGCTATATGCAAATCGTTATTTGCAGCATCAACAAAAGTTAGATTTTGGTTATAAGAATTTGCTGACATTCCGGAAAAGCTTTGCCAGTCGGCTAAAGTCGAATAATTAACTGAATTACATTTTACCAAAGTTGTTCCTGGTGTATACAAACAATTATAATTTTCTGATGCGATATCGGCAATTTCATCAATATCCAATGCCGAATAACCAGAATTGCTGGTAATAAAAATGTTATTATGCAATGTAATATTACTACAAAGATTATCTATAGTAGTAGGGCAGGCAGTACTTGACACCGTATTATTATAAATTTTGGTATATGCACATGACCGTATAACTAATTTGTACTTAATAAAGTTATTATAAACAAGCGCTTCTTTACCTTCCACAGTGTTCAAACTATATAAATCGAAAATATTTGTAATAACATTATTTCTAACAATATTTGAAGAGTTTCCCAGAGCATAATCTAGATTTAATGAACCTTCCATAAAATTCCCTTCGATAAGTCCGTTTTCGATAAATGAAAGAGATGAACCAGCATAGTTTGTTTCTCCATTTATAAATGAATTATTGCTAATGGTTAGATTTATGTTGTAATCCATATATAAAAACCCTCTTGAATGTTCAAAGGTATTTTCAGTAAAAACAATACTCGTATCATTTGTTGAGAGATCATCCCTTACAAGATATTTATCCTTAAAAATGCAATCCCCTGTTTTACCGTAAAAATGGTTACCATCAAATTGAATATCTTTTACCTCATTTTTAAGTAAAATAACATTACCAAAAGCACTTGTTCCACTGCTATAAATAGAAAGGTTTTTAAAACGTAAATAATCTGAGCCATTCAGATAAACGGTATAGTTTAGATCGGTTGTTGCAGGATCGTAATAAATTTTTACATCAGCTGTATCGCCCGATGCAGATTGAATTGTTATTGTATTTATTTCAGAAGACCCTTCTATTTCAGTTATTTCAATTTGTTCATTATATTCTCCTTCATTTACATTAATAACTACAGCACTATCGACTCCTCGATTGTTAAGATCTGCGATTGCAGTAGCAAACGAAATATAATCTTCCATACCACTTTTATCTACAACATAAGTTCCTCTCAAAGGAGCTTTAGTATATTCATCAGCACCAATATTTGGGCGAGGCATATATCTTGCATCACCATCAAAATCTGTTGTTATTTCACTAATTGATGTACCAAATAGTTTGGGAGTACCCAAACTGATATGCATATCAGCATTCGTCCAATCGTCGAATGTAACATCATCGTTAAAGGAATGTGCAGATTGATTAACTGCAGCTTGCCATTCGGATAATGTTGCATAATTGATAGTCGCCGCCTCAACCAGAAGAGCACCAATAGTAAATAAATTATTATAATCAAGAGTATCAACATATGAGATATCACCGATGCTCATTGCGGGATAGGAAGCATTTAAACTTTTAAAAATATTATTCAATATTTTGTAATTACTTCCACCTGAATAAAGTCTTAACGGATAAGATCCACTGGCCACTACAGAATTATAATAAATATTTACTCCCGAACACGAACTAACAAAAATGCTACCACTAATGAAATTATTATAAATCTTAGTTTTAAAATCTCCTGTAGGATATAAACTATATAAGCTTACAGAACCAATTAAAGTGTTTGAATAGAAATTTAAACCATACGTTCCATTATAACTAAAATTCACGGGACCATTAATTTTATTGTTAAACACATCTGCACTTTTAAAATTTGATAGTGTAAGCTGATCACTTTCACCACTAATAAATATGTTTTCTTTAAAAACAATATCTTTTCCATAGCTATACTTAACACCATATTTACCATGTTCAAACTTATTGTTTTCGAAAATTGTGGCTGTATCCACTGAACCTAAGTCACCTGCCACAATTACTTTATCACCTAAATTAGCCGAGGTACCCGTTTTACCGTAAAAATGGTTTCCGATAAATTTATTGTAATTACAATTTCCGGTAATTTTTACAACAACACCAAAGTTATCTGCTCCTTTAGCAAACAATGATAAATCTTTAAAGGATATATAATCAGCACCATCCAAATGAATAACATAATTTAAACTACTAGATGGTTCGTAATAGATTTTAACATCGGCTGTATCACCTGAGGCTGATTGAAAAACTATGGTATCTATGGGTGATACACCGCTTATTTGCTGAATAACTAATTGTTCGTGATAATCGCCTGCAGATATATTAAAAGTTACGGGACCACTTATACCATCATTAGTCAATGCTGTGACAGCGGCAGAAATTGTTGTATAATCACCTGTTGTACCAATAGTATATGTTCCGGTTAATTGACTATACGAATTTTGAGAGAGAAGGAAGGTGCCTGAAAGGAAAAATAGGAGTATTTTTCCAAAATGTGTAATTGAGTAATTTTTTTTCATAACATTAGGTTTTTTAATGATAATTAATAGAAAGGCTTTTCCACAATATCAGAAAATGCGCTAATACAAGTTTATAGAAGAAAAAAAAGAATTGTAAGAGGATAATTCCTGTTTTAGATAGGCATTTTACCTGTTTTTGGATTACTCATATGAAATAGACTTAAGCAATTGTGCATATTTCATTTCATAGGTCAATTAATAAGAGACCTTTAGTCCCTAAGCAAAACTTTAGATTTTTATTAATCCATTTTTTATTGCATATACAAGCAGATCGACCATGTTTTTTGAACCTGTTTTTACAATAAGGTTGTTTTTATGACCATCAACGGTTCGCTTACTAATAAACAATTTGTCAGCAATTTCCTGATTTGATAATCCTTCGGCCACAAGTTGGATAACTTCTAATTCGCGTTTGGTAATCTGCAAATCATCATTTTCGGGTTGGATTTCTTGTATATACTTTTTTGTAAAAAACCCCAATAACTCTTCGGAGTAATAATTTCCACCGTTAAAAACCAATTCTATGGCATGACATAATACTTTACGAGTAACATTTTTCAATAAAAATCCTCTTGCACCAGCCAGAATCATTTGTTGCAAGTATTCTTCGTCACCAAACATGGAAAGAGCAATAATTTTCAAATCAGGTTTGAGTGCAATAATTCTTTTTGTAGCTTCAATTCCGTCAACCACGGGCATTTTAATATCCATTAATATAACATCCACATCTTTGCTTTTAATTAATTCAATTGCGTCCAATCCATTAGCAGCTATTCCGCAAAGCTGTATATTTTCCATTCTGTTTAAAATAGTTTGCAAACCATTTCGAAATATCTCATGATCATCAACAATTATAACTCTAATCTTTTCTGCCATAGTTATTTAGATTAAAATTCAGTTAGATTTTGAAGAAAAAAATCCATTTTTGCTTTAAAACCCTTGTCTGGTTGAGAATCAAAATGAATGGTTCCATTAAGCGATTTTACTCTTGATACTACATTTTGCAATCCAATACCATTTGAGTTCTGCAATGCTTTTTCAACAACAAATCCATATCCATTATCTTCAAATAATACAGACAAAGATCTTTCATTTTCTTCCATTTTAATCTTTATTATACTAGATGGAGCATGTTTAATAGAGTTATTAATCAGCTCTGTAAGAATTCGATAAATCATTACCTGTTGCCATTTTCCATAATTACATAGTTCTGTTGTTTCAAGAATCACATTCGGTTTACCTTGCATACAAACCCTGTTAGAAAATATCTGCAGTGACTTTATAAGGCCATCATTTTCGATATTTTGTGGCATAAGGTTATGCGATAGGTTTCGAGCCGAACAGATTGCTTCATCGATTATTTTATTCGACTCGGTTAATAATGTTTTTGTGGAAGGATTCGTTAATTCATCATCGAGTTCGTTTACGTACATTTTAACGGTCGAAAGTAATGGTCCAATGCCATCATGCAATTCTTCAGCAAAATGTTTTCGTTCCTTATCTTCGGTCTCCATAGTATTTTTAAGAAGTAGCTTGGCCTCATGTTTTCGTTGTTTCGAGCGGTAAAGAATTAATAAAATGAGAAATATTATGAATAGAACAGAAAGGCTAGATAACCAGACAATTCGATTATTCTTCATTTTTAAATCACGAACTACTTTTTCCTGCTGTAATTGATTTATTTCCTGCTCCTTTTTTGCAGTTTCGTATTTTGTCTGCATTTCGGCAATTTGTTGACTGCTTTTTTCATTAAAAATCGAATCCTTATAAGCTGAATATAGTTTATAATGAGCTAGCGACTCAGAATATCGACCTTTGGCAGAATCAACTTTCGAATAAAGTAGATATGACCGATAAAGAACATCGAGAATATGAAGTTTCCTGCCTAGTTCAATGCTATTTTCAATATTCATTATTGCATTTTCCCAATCCTTTTTTTGAAAATATAAATTTGCAAAATCTATTTTGGCATATGCAAGACCTTCATTATCGCCAATCGACTCCATTATTTCAATTGTTTTAGCAAACATCTCTAAAGCCTTGTTCCATTGTTTCATTAAAGTATATAGTTCTGCCAGATGATTATAAATAAATGCAATGGCATCCTGATCCTGCATCTTTATATAGAGATCTAAACTTTCTTTCAGATTAATTTCTGATTCAGAATAATTATTCATAGTCTTGTTAATTATTCCAATGTTTGATAACGAATTGGCTATTCCGTACAAATCATCCGATTCCTTTTGCAGAATCAACGCATTATTATAATATTCCTTTGCTTTAGCTTCTTGCCTTAAATCTGAATAAACCTGCCCGATATTGGTGTAAGCCCCAGCAATTTTTATGTTGTCATTTATTGATTCAAACTTTTCCAGAGCTTTAAAATAAAAACCTAAAGCTTCATCGAGCTTATTCTGAACATAATAAATAATACCAATGTTCAGAAAAATGCCTCCGATTTCTTTCATATTACCAAGCGATTCCTGTATTACCAATGCTTCGTTATAACACTCCAAGGCTTTAATATAATTTCCCATTCTCTTGAACAATACACCGGTATTATTAATAGTAATTGCAGCTCCACTCAAATCATTGCTCTCTTTAAATTTTTCGACAGCCTTATTATAAAAAAGGAGAACGCTATCGTATTTGGCTTTATAGAAATATGTAACTCCGATATAGGATAATGCTTTGGCTTCGCCATTAGTATATGCTATTTTCTGAGCAAGGTCCAAGGCTAATGAACTATACTTATAAATCGAATCGGTAGAATATCGCCAGTTTATCTTTGCAATTGCCAAATATATATCAACTTTCTCCTGTGGTTTCGAATCTTTTAATTTCTCAAAAAGTGTATCGACAGAAGGTTGGGCAATGGAAACAAAAGAAAGTAATATTATAAAAAAAATTGTAACAATATTTCGCATTTTTTATTTACAAGTTACTAATTATGAATAAAAAATACAACTAGATAGAAAAGGTCGGATCTAAAAAAAGCTCCTAAAAAGGGGCTTTTAGTATTTTTGCTAATTTGATTTTATAATTGTCTTTATAGTATCAAGATATTTATGTAGTGATTTTTCCGGATTTTTCTTATCCGTATTCCATTGCATTGCAATACAAATGTCTTGTCCGGGAATATACTCAACAATAGTTACGTACCCAGGAAAAAAACCTGTATGACCAAAAGAAACAATACCATCATTATTCCAAATTATACATGCCATTCCATATTTTGCATTATCTTCCAATGTAGTTTGAAATGCAGCTGGAGTTATCATTAGTCTGTATGAATCCTGCGAAAATACTTTACCTGAATAATACAATCTCCCCCATTTTGCTAGATCAGAAGCAGTACAAGCAATACCACCTCCTGTAAATTCCATTTGCGGATTAAAAGCAAATTTTCCATCATCAAGCAATACTTTTTCAGGTACTGCAAATTCTTTTGAATAGATGGAGTAACCGGGAATTAACCTTTCAATTTTTCTTGTATTTCCAGGAAAAGTACTTTCCAATTGTAAAGGCTGAAAGAATCTCTTTTCCAGTTCTGAATAATATTCATTGTCTATTAGTTTTTCAATCAACATTCCTAAAATAATATAATTAGTATCGGAGTATGCCCATCCTTTTCCGGGCTCGTGAAGGGCTGGCTTTCCAAATATATGGGATAATCGTTCAACTCCTGTCCAAATTTTATCTGGATTTTGGCTTAGTTTAATTGCAATAGAATCATCGAATTCATAACGTTCAAGACCAGTTGTATGATTTAACAACATGCGCAATGTTAAACCCTTTGCATTTGGTATCTTATCGAACCATTCCTCATCTCCAAAATATTTCGAAAGCGAATCATCAACATTTAATTTACCCTCATCTTGTAATTGCAAAATAAGTGCAGCACAAAATGTTTTTCCTGTACTACCCGAGAACATAACATCCTCTGGTTTCATTAAAACTTGTTTTTCTTTATCAGAGAAACCTTCTGAGATTGTCCATATTTCATTATTGGGCATTGAAATTGCCATATTTACTCCAGGAATACCAACCTCCTGAATCATTTTTTGAAGCTCAGATTTTATTTGGAGTTCTTTTTTACTTTTTTCTGATTGGCAAGAAAAAATAAAAATTGAAGTTAAAATCAGTAAAACTATTTTTCTCATATTTTAATTTTATTAGATTTTAAAATTAGAAAATCATTTCGAGAAAAGGTTTAATTTAGCGCAAGTATTTTTAAATTATATTATATGTTTACTAAAGCCATTGTTCGAAAACCGGCACATACTTTTGCCAACGGAATAACCGAAGCAAATCTTGGGAAACCGGATTATAAAATCGCCCTTAAGCAACACGAAGCATACTGCGAAGCTCTTGCTAAATGTGGATTGGAATTAACTATCTTAGAAGCTAATCCAGAATTTCCCGACTCATGTTTTGTTGAAGATACAGCTGTTGTTACTAAAGACTTTGGAGTAATTGCACGACCAGGTAATATAAAACGACAAGGCGAAGAAATTGAAATAAAAAAAGTTCTCGAGCCACTATTACCATTATATTCAATTACCGAACCAGGTACTCTCGATGGAGGTGATGTAATGCAAGCAGATAATAAATTTATTATTGGTTTATCGAACAGAACGAATCTTACCGGATCAAGGCAATTAAAGGAAATCTTAGAGAAACATAATTATGATGTAACCGTAATCCCAATTTGCAATATCCTGCATTTCAAAACAGGAGTTAACTATCTGGGCGAAAATAACTTACTGCTACAAGAAGGAATATGTAGTTTAAATGAATTAAGCAGCTATAATCATATTATAATTGAGCAGGATGAATTTTATGCAGCCAATTGCCTTCGGGTTAATGATTACGTTTTAGTTCCTAAAGGATTTCCTAAAACCAAATCAAATGTAGAGAAATTAGGATATAAGATTATTGAGCTTGAATTATCGGAGTTTCAGAAAATGGATGGAGGACTAAGTTGCTTGTCTTTAAGATTTTAATTGGCAGCTTAAATTTCACAGTTTATTTATAATCTGTTTTTTCAATAATTTCGAATTTTACCAAATCGGAAGTTTTATAAAGGGTATAAATTGCATCCTTGCGTTTAACTATTTTCTCTACAACATAGAGATTATTGTCAATAATGCGGGCATCATAAAAGAAACCTTCAAATTCGCGTATGGTAATAAAATCGTTACCAGATAATCGAATTATTTTTGACGATGTAAAAGCCAAAATTGTTGAATTATAATCAAGAAACATATATGGGAATTCATTGCAGGCATATAGCTGATCGTTATATACTATAACTCCTTCTTCAGAATCATAGTAAATTAATTTTTCGTCATTGGTAAAAGTAAATGAGTGTGAACCAAATAAAGTATCAATGGTAAAATTTACCAAATTAACTAATAATATATTTTCCTGGTTATAAAAAGCTGCAAAACTACCCTTTTTAGAGACTTTAAAATTTATTATCCGGGGAGTAATTATCGAGACTATTAACTTCCCTGTACTATCATGGTAATTAATACGATCGGGACGATCATCGGCCGTTTCTTCGTTTGCAATAAATGCATTTGGAAGTACATATAATACATTTCCATTAAAGAATAAAGAATCCTTATAGTTTATAGTACTATTTAACCCTTCCTTAATAACTCTGTATTCGTGTGCTTGAGGTAATTCATCCAATACAATTTTGCCTATTTTATTTAACTTTTGCGCCGATGATGTTAAACTGATTAATAAAAAAATATATAAGTAAAGTTTTCTCATGGAAAAGATCCTTTTTTTTTAGGATTTCAATATTAATCAATTCGAATTAACTAACCATAAAATTTTAGATTATTTTGAATTACCCCTATTTTTTGCCGCTTAGTTTTCCAATTGTTCTATGCATTTATATAAGGTGTTTCTGAGTGCTACTTCTCGTGGATCGTTAATCAGAGAAACTCCCATTTTGGTCATTATATATGCATAACCTATTTGTTTTTCGGGATCGGCAAAACCGAACGAACCACCTGCCCCGGGTGTTCCGAATGAGGAAAAATTGGTACCATATTCGAAATTAGGTCCGGGTTTAATAAATCCACATGAAAAATATGTATCAATCCCCATAACAATATCAAAAGCTCCGAATGGCGGGATAGCTGCTTTGCTTGTAAGTTCGTTAAATGTTTCTCTGCTCAAATTGAGCTCTTTTGCACCTGATGCAAAAACGCTATAAACTTTTGCTATTGAACGCGCATCTCCTATCCCATTTCCCGAAGGCATTTCTACTCTATGAGTTGTTATATCATTAGGATGAAACTTCTCTGGTATACTAAACGATTGTGCCAAGACTGATTTCCTGTTCCGTAGATCTTTTCTCATTTTCTTTGGCATTTTGTTCATATTAAAAATAAAATGTCCTATTGAAGGCAAAAGAACTTTAGCAATTTTTTCCTCAGATACAGTATCTGGCAGCCCAATATAAAACTGAACATTTAATGGTTTGGCAATTTCTTCTGCAAAGAAAACACCAATACTACGATGTTTGGGATCAACCCTTCGCATTAGTTCGTTCATGTACATTCCCATGGTTGATAAATGGTACCCATGTTGTGTTCCAGGTTCCCATAATGGTTTTTGCCGCGCCATTACACTTGCTATATAATCGAAATTAAAGAGTGAGTCAATAGTAAAAATTTCATCAACAAGACATAAGCCAGCCTCATGAGCCAGCAATTGCCGAACGGTTATATCTTCTTTTCCATTCTGTGCAAACTCAGGCCAATAAGTTACAACCTTTTCGTTGTAATCGAGCCATCCGTTTGAGTTTGCAATGGCAAGACACATTGCTGCCAATCCTTTGGTTGTAGAAAAAACAAGGACCTTAGTATCCTCTTCCCATGGTTCTTTTGATAATGCGTCTTTATATCCACCCCACAAATCAACAACTTTTTCTCCTTTGTAATAAACTGAAAAAGCTGCACCATTTTCGCTCCTTTTTGTAAAGTTTCTAATAAATTCAGCTTTTACTTCTTCAAAACCTGGAGCTACATAACCATGAATCAATTTATCGGGTGTTTTCTTTATTTTATATGATAACGAACACTGACTGAAAATAAGCATTGGAGAAATAACTGCCAGAATTAATTTAATCGTTTGTTTATTCATGCCAGATTTACTTTATTGGTAAACTAATTTAATCAATTTAATTAATTAATTCAATAACAAATATGCAACAGTTTAAGTTTTCAATCGTCTTTTAAAAAAACTAAATAATATGATACTAAATTATCTTAAGATTGCTCTTCGCAATATTGCCCGCCACAAAAGCTTTTCATTTATAAATATTATTGGTTTAGCACTTGGTATAGCAAGTGCTTTACTCATTTTTATGTGGGTTTACGATGAAATTACTTTCGATAAATTTCATAAACAAATCGATCAGATTTATCGTGTTGAGCAAGACCAGTTTTATAATGGTGAAGCTTATCATGTTAATGTAACACCTTATCCTTCTGGCGAAGGATGGAAAATGGAAGTACCCGAAATAGAAGATGCCATTCGCTTTGCAAACACAGGTAATCTATTACTTAAGTATGAAGAAAAATCATTTTTCGAATCCGGAATTGTAGCTGTAGACTCAACAATCTTCTCAGTTTTCAGTTTCGATCTCGAATATGGCGATCCTAAATCTGCTTTGACAAAACCTTTAAGTTTGGTTTTAACAAAGGAAATGTCCGAAAAATATTTTGGTAATGAAAATCCAATTGGAAAAATTATTCGGGTCGATAATCAGTATGAGTTTACGGTTACAGGTGTAATGAAAAAGATTCCAGCAAATTCAAGCTTACGTTTGAGTTTACTTGTTCCTTTCGATTTTATAAAAACTATTGGATTCTATCAACCCCACTGGGGGAGTAATTCAATATTTACATATGTTAAACTAAAAAACGGAACAGACCCAGCTCCTGTAAATAAAAAACTAACAGATGTAGTAAAAAGTCATATTGAATTTGATGATGATTTTAAGGAAAGTGATTACAAAACAAAGTTTATGCTTGCTCCATTAAAAGAAATGCATTTGCATCAATATTTTGGATATGGTAATCCTCCAGGCAAAATTCAGGATGTATATATTTTTATTACAATAGGTCTTTTTATATTGCTTATTGCTTGTATTAATTTCATGAATTTATCTACGGCAAGATCAACCAGAAGAGCAAAAGAAATTGGAATGCGTAAGACTTCAGGCGCCCATAGAGGAAGTATTATTTTGCAGTTTTTTGGCGAATCAATTTTTACTACCATAATTGCAGCCATTATTGCATTGGGATTAGTAGCCATCTTTTTATCTAAGTTTAATTTATTTTCGGGAAAACAAATACCGCTTAAATTTTTAGAAAGCCCTGCATTTATCCTTGGCATTATTGCTATAACTCTTTTTACTGGGATTGTTGCCGGAAGCTATCCTGCAATTTATCTTTCAAAATTCAAACCTGTTAAGGTACTGAAGGGCGAAATGAGCGAAGCATCAACAAAGGGAATGTTAAGAAAATTTCTTGTTATATTCCAGTTTTTCTTATCCATAATCCTGATTATCGGAACCATTTTTATTTATAAACAACTTAAATTTATGCAAGCGCAGAAATTGGGTTACGATAAAGAACATATTCTTTACATACAGATGTATGGCGATATAAATAAATCTTATTCAGTAATAAAAGACGCATTTAGAACGAATCCGGTTGTTGAGAATATAACTGCATCATCGCACTTACCAAGTAATATAGGAAGCAATTCAGGAGGTGTAGACTGGGAAGGGAAAGATCCAAATCTAACTGTTTTGGTAAGCATGAGTATAGTAGACTTCGATTATACAGAAACGCTAAAAATACCTATTGTAAATGGCCGTAGTTTTTCCAAAGATTTTCCATCAGATCTTATAGCTGATTCCACAGGTGCTTTTCTTATAAATGAAGAAATGCAAAAAATTATTAATACAGACAATCCTGTTGGAATGCGCTTTTCATTTATGGGAGTAAGCAAAGGACAAATAATTGGAGTAATGAAAAACTTCCATTTCTACTCTATGCGCGACAAAATTGAGCCTCTTGCAATTGCAACTGGTTACGACCAATATATTAGATTCATAATTCTGAGAGTTAAACCCGGTGATGTGACCAAGACAATCGAAAGCCTGACAGACACATGGAATTCCGTAATGCCACAATATCCATTCGAATATCATTTTTTAAATGATGAATATGATACTATGTATAAATCTGAGGAGCGCATGGGTAGCTTAATAAAATACTTTGCTATAATTGCAATAATAATTGCATCGTTAGGCTTATTCGGACTGGTTTCGTTTATGGTTGAAAAACGAACCAAAGAAATAGGAATAAGAAAAGCTATGGGATCAACCTCATCAGAAATTATTTATATACTATCGAAAGAGTTTATCAAGCTTGTTATTGCTGCAATAGTAATTGCAATACCTACATCGTGGTATCTTTTAACCAAATGGCTACAAGAATATGCCTACAAAACGAATTTAAGCTGGTGGGTTTTTGCATTAGCAGCACTTATGGCAATCGTTATCGCATTCTTAACAGTTATTTTTCAAGCTATAAAAGCAGCCAATACTAATCCGGCACAAACTTTGAGATATGAATAAAGAACACCATAACTCTAAATAATATCACCATGCTAACATGGTTTAAAAAAAGGGAAAAACACACATGTTTTTCCCTTTTTACTTTAGTTGGGTTTTATTCATTACAACACCACAAATGGTGATCTAAATCATCGTTTGTATTGTTTTGATTTATTGACTGTTAAGAATTTAAAAGACGTTGGTCTGTTGTTTTATATTGTTTATCAAAAAAGGGTGTTCGTTCATCTAAAAAATAATTCTTTCGTCAGAAATTACCGTATATGTGAATAGAAAACATAAGTTACATGTACGACCACGAAACCATATTAGAGTTTGATTTTTCATCACCTAGAAGCAGAAGCAAGGTTTTGTCGGGAATTCTAATCAAGTTCATGTCTGTTGTTTCTTTGATATTATTAACCAGCTATAATAATCCAAATTTAAATGGTGCCAATATTCGCATAAAATATTCCCTTTACGAACTTCAAGAAAATATACAAAATACGGTTATTACATTACAGGATAATATCTCATCAGAAACATCACAAAATATAAAAAACAAGTTAAATGAGTTAGTGGCAAACTTCTATGAAAATAGAAATTACCAACCAGTGTGGACAACTGATTACGAATCAAATAGTCATTTTAAAACCTTTGCCAATATACTCGATAGCACGAAGTATTATGGATTCCCAATCGATTACTTTGATAATCTGCGCATTAAGGCATTAAAAGATGAGTTTACTAAAACTAAATCATTAGCATCGAGAATAAACCTCGAACTTGCTACAACAAATTCGGCATTTAAGTTAATGCTTTACATGAATCGTGGCATCACCGAAAAAGATACCTCAGTAGCTTATTCTGAATTTTTAAACTCCTTGCCTGCTTTATTACAAAATGCACTCAGTCAAAGTAATTTTAAAAACGAGATACTAGCCCTTCAACCAGACCTTGTTCAGTTTCAGAAAATTATTACTTCGCTGCCAAATTTTATTGATCTACAATTATCAATAAAATTTACTACTCCAAAATTTATCGATGATAATTTGTTAGCCAAAGGACTTTACTATGCAGGAGTAACAGAAACTGCCGAGATAGACTCTAGTGATAATAACTCCAAGGCTATTTACAAATTGCAGGAAAAATTTAATTTACCTAAAGATTCCATTTTAAATAGTCCAACGCATCAATTCCTGGTTAATCTATTGCAATATCGATACTATCAAACATGCTTAAATCTACAAAGATTAAGAGCATTGCAGAGCACGGATGAGGACTTCATTTTTGTTAATATACCAGAATTTAAATTACACGTTATTGAATCGAAACAAGAAAAAGAAATATTTAATGTGATAGTAGGCAAGCAGGAAACTCCAACTCCTATATTCTCAAGTAACATTGAAAAAGTAATTACCAATCCATACTGGACTGTTCCAAAAAGTATAGTGCTCGAAATGCTTCCGAAAATACGCAAAGACTCTACCTATCTCGAAAGAAATGGATATTGCGTGATTAACTGGCGCGAAGAAACAATCGACATGTCAACTATAAATTGGAATACCAGTGATCCTTTAGGTGTAAAATATTACTTGCGTCAGAAAAACAGCTCATCAAATGCATTAGGACTTGTAAAATTTCTTTTCCCTAACGAACACGATGTTTATTTACACGACACACCATCCAGAGGATTATTCAATGTAAAAAACCGTACTTTTTCTCATGGTTGTATACGACTCGAAAATCCAGATAAACTGGCTCAATACTTAACCAACAAATACAATACAGAAAGCTATCATAATATTAAAAATCTAATATCATCTCAAAAGAATAACGAAATAACTTTGGCGCAAAAGGTAAAAATCCATATACAATATATTACCTGCTCAGGAAATGAAAATTCCGATATGGAATTTTATGGAGATATTTACAATTTAGATAAACAGGAAATTACGGCAATTTTTCCAGATCAGATTGAGTTATAGGAATCAGTACCGGATGATAAATATATAAGCAAGTTCCATCCTTAATTAAATCAATAACTTCTTTTGTTTCATCAAGAGGTAATGCAGGACAACCAAAGCTTCGACCAAGTCGACCTGTTTGCTTAATAAAACTATCGCTAACATAATCAGCACCATGAATTACTATTGCTCGTTTAAAAACATTATCATTTAAGCCTTTGCTCATTCCCTTTATTCGGAGCGAATATCCATGTTTTCCTTCATAAGTGCCTTGTGTAATAAATAAGCCTAAACTACTTTTATTCGAATCCATCTCGTTCGAAAACGATTCAGCATCTTGACCACCTGTATTCATGCCGTGAGCAACTAAAGTATTTTTAACAATTCGTTCATTTCTCAAATCGAGAATAAAAAGTCTTTTATCGATGGATGGGCGACTAAAATCAATAATAGTAAGAAGAGAGTCATTTCTTAACAGATTTTGGTGTTTCAGATGTAAATATCCATTAAATGCTAAATTAATTGCAGGCTCAGGAATTCCAACTGAATCAATCAATGTTTCTTTCCACGATATATATTTTGAATCATTGATTACACAACTATCGGATGCTCGGAAAAATAATGAATATTCAATTCTGGCAATAATACCTAAAACAACTACTGATAATATCACAAGAGTTAAACGACTCATAAAGTTAATTTAATAAAGGATATTAGATTATAACGTTAAAATCTGGATAGAGTTTCAGAATAGTTTTATTATAACTAGTTACCAGACAACTATCTACTTATTAATTTTTATATTACTCCTTCTTTCAAATACCTGCTACTACTTTTCAATTTTGTTTTTTAACGATCTTCTCGTACTCTTTGCGCATAATAATCTGGCTTTTTTCCACCAAATAATCTGTGGCCAATATTCCGCTCAAATGATCAATTTCGTGCTGAAGCAACTCTGAAAGTTCGCCAGAAAATTTTTCATCTACGAGTTTCCCTTCGTTTGTTTGGTATCGTACTCTTATTGATTTAAATCTTTTGGTAAGTATATAAAATGCCACATCGAAGCTAAAACAGCTATCCCAAACCTCTAAAATCTCAGAACTTTTTTCAATAATCTCAGGATTAATTAAAGCAAACGACCGATTAGGAAGATGAATATAAATAACATTCTTAAGAGCACCAATCTGAGGAGCAGCAATACCTCGGCCTGTTTGCTTACGTTTTTGAAAATCAATTAAAGTATCATGCAAATTACTAATTAGCTCATCGAGATCTTTGTTAAAATCAACAACATTGATCGATTTTTTTCTAAGTATCGGATTACCTAACAATAGAATTTCTTTTACAGCCATAAATCACTTTTTATACCTAGTTATTCTTCTAACAATTCTTTTGGTAAATCCTTTTTGGTTTGTGCACCAAGTTTTTTAATATTTTCCACCCGTCCCAATAGGTTTCCTTTCCCTGTCGATAATTTATTCATGGCACTATCGTGTGCTTTTCGGGTAGATTCGAGTTTATTACCAATATCCTGCAAATCGTCAACTAATCCAACAAACTTATCGTACAGAGCACCACTTTGTTGAGCAATCTCCAACACATTTTGGCTTTGATATTCTTGTCGCCAAATACTGGCGATCATTTTAAGTGCTGCAATTAGGTTTGTAGGACTAATAAGCAAAATACGCCTTTCGTATGCAAAATTCCACAATTCAGGATCATGTTGTATGGCAATAAGATATGCTGGCTCAATAGGCATAAATAACATTACAAAATCGAGTGTTTTTAAATGATACAAATCCTGGTAACTTTTATCACCCAAGCCACGAATATGGTTTTTTATTGATAATAAATGTTCATTTAATGCTTTTTCTTTTTCCTTGTCATCGGTTGCTGAAACAAACCTTTCGTATGCCACAAGTGATACTTTCGAATCTACAACTACATTCCTGTCGCCAGGATATTTAACTACCACATCGGGCTGAAAACGACTTCCTGAATCGTCGCGAAACGACTGTTGAATAAAATACTCACGATCTTTAACCAAGCCTGATCTTTCAAGAATATTCTCCAGAATTAGTTCGCCCCAGTTACCCTGTGTTTTTGATTCTCCCTTTAATGCTTTTGTAAGATTATTGGCTTCTTCACTAATTTTATTGCTCGATTCTACAAGGTTTTTAATACGTTCCTGTATAGAAGCTCTATCTTCAATATCCTTTTTATGTGTTTCTTCAACCCTCTTTTCAAAATCCTTAATTTTTTCATGCAATGGTTTTAGAATTGCATCTAGATTTGTTTTATTCTGCTCAGTAAATTTCCCTGTTTTCTCCTCGAGAATTTTATTTGCAAGATTTTCGAATTCTATAGTAAATTTCTTCTGCAACGCCTCTACTTCCATCTTATGCTCATTAAGCCGTTCAGTAATATGTTTCAGATCCGACTCTTTGCCAGCGAGCATTTTTTGGAGATTAACCAGCTGATTATCTTTACTAATAATACCGTTTTTAAGTTCAAGGAGACTATCATTCACACTTTGCAAACGATCTTCTTTAACTTTAAGCTCGGTGGAAATGGTATTAAACTCCTGTAGAAGGTTCTCCGATTCCTCTTTTGATAATCCTTTGTTTTTAGCAAAAACCAATTTGCCAATAAACCAAGCTGCCGCGAATCCCGCAGCAGCAACTAAAAATAAAAACAATATATCTTTCATTATAGTTAATATAAACCAGAGCTTTGTTCAATCATGCTTTCAAGTTTACTTAGGTATTGTTTGAGTTGCTCCCTATTCTTCTTGTTTCGTTCTTTATCAATTCTTGTTTCTAAATCTTCAATAGCCATAGTATACTCAATATCAGACAAATATTTTGCAGCTCTTATACGAACTTCTGAATTTTTATCATCTAAAAGTTGTCTTACCTTTTCAGCAGCAAACCAGGGATAAAACTCCTGAAGTTCATCCATAGCCATTATCTTGTCTTTTTTTCTTTTTTCATCAAGCTGATTAATAAGAAACTCAAAACGATTTGTGAACTGTTTATTATATAAAATCTCTTTTTTAAAAAATTCGGGGCGTATAACATTTTGATCATACGTAACTAAATCTCGACCCATAACCCAACGCACCATTCGAGGCAACATCCATCGCATACCAGGAGTAGATTCAGGATGACTGGCTGTTAAGAACACTTTACCATTTCCAAGATTTAATGTCACAAATAGAGGAAACGACTTCCCTTCGTACATATGCTGAGCAACGTTATTAAAAGTTGGATTTGTATCTTCATCAATACTAAATACCAAATCACCATGATAATCAATAAAATAATTTATTGAATCAATCAATTCCGGAAAAATGTCTTTGCCCTGTTCACTAATATTAAATCCAATTATTCCTGGTGTTTTGCCACTTTCGATTAAAGTTACTTTCTCAATACCAATCAAATCAACCGTTTTACATTCATTGTCAAGTACAGAGAAAATATTACTCCCACCACAAATTCCAATTGTACCTTTGCCTCGTTCAACTGCAAATCTTCTAATAATCTGCACAACTTCGTTATTTATTGTATCACTTAATTCTTCCAAGTTTAAACCAGGAAAAATCAACACATCAATGTTTTCTAATTCAGATCGTAAAATATCCTCATCGGTAAGAGTAACAGCAACAATGCCTGCATCAATTTTGAGAGCCTCTATTATATTGCTTATGTTTATAAGATTTGGATTAATTGTTTTATAGATTCCCACAGCAATGGTTTCATAACTTCGTTCCAGTTTTCTAAAATAGGATCGTTTTTGTCCTTCATCCTTGCATCCTATTAAACATACAAGTACCACCAAAACTAATAATGCCCTCTGGATATTTATTTTTTTCATGTGATACAGTATTAATTTAACAGTTAATAAAATTAAGAAAATTAATTGAAATTTTAAATATTTACTTTGATCAAAACTGTAATTTATATTCCTTGAATTAATCTGAATTCATCCATTTTCTCATTAGGAAGTGTTAGTGCAAGATTATAATGCTTTAATTTCCATCCATCCTCATATTTTTTCATAACGCCAGAGCCTCGGCAAATACCCATATGTGTTTCAAGAAGCTCGTCAAACCAAGCTATTTCTCCATTTTCAGAAAACGCCCAAACTCTGTTATACGGTTTAAAAGCCCATGCTACATCTCTCTGAAAATAAGGCATTGCCCATTCTTCAAACTCATGCTTTAACCATCGCTCTTTAGGGTCAGTTCCTAGATAAACTGCATTCGTATCCAATGTATTAAAAAACACCTCTTCATCTGCAATTGAAGCAGCATAATGCCAATTATCCATAACAGCGTTTAGTTCAACAATAGCAGAATCTTGATTAAAATCAAGGTTTTTATTGGTACATGATATTATTGCAATGGTTGTTACAATAATAAAAATTGCTTTTTTCATACTTGCAGATTTAAATTTGATGCACCAATTTAATACTATTTTAAAACATCTAATTAAAAACCATAGATAAATTCAAAATGTATAAATTTGTGGGCTTAATTCAGCACTGTTTTATTACTATTTTATGACTAAATACAAACACATTTATTTTGATCTGGATCGCACTCTGTGGGACTTTGATAACAATGCAAGAGAAACCTTTATCGAAATATATAATAAACGAAATCTGAATTCAATTTTTAATTCATTTGACGCTTTCTATAATACCTATAACAAATACAATGATCTGCTCTGGAAAGATTACCGAGACGGCAAAATTGAGAAATCGGAGTTACGCTGGAAACGTTTTGCGTTGACGCTCGAAGAATTTGGAGTTATAGATAATGAACTTGCCAAGCATATTGGAGAAGATTATGTTTTAATTAGTCCAACTAAAAAACAATTATTTCCCTTCACTCACGAAACCTTATCGTATTTAAAAGAGAAATACAAATTATATATTATAACAAATGGTTTTAGCGAGATACAATTCATTAAGCTAGTTAATAGCAATCTTGATAAATACTTTACTCATGTATTTACATCAGAAGAAGCGGGTGCACAAAAGCCTAGTCCTATAATATTTGAACATGCTCTTAAAATTGCTAATGCAGAAATAAATGAATGCTTAATGATTGGCGATGACTTAGAAACAGATATTTTAGGTGCCAGAAATATGGGTATCGATCAGGTTTATTTTAATACAGATAAAGTTAGACATAACGAAGCCATAACCTACGAAATATCGTCACTTAATGAATTAAAGGGATTTCTTTAGACTAAACCTTTTTTGTCCAGATATTAAAATGGTGCTTCGTTGTCGAAATTGTTATTATGGCCAATATCAAAAATATCTTTACCAGCCGAACCTTTATCTTTGTTCATTTTCGAACCGAACGTTAAAGCTCCTCCATTTTTAAAATTTTCGTCAGGAATTACACCAACAGATTCATCTTCAAAATCTTCGAACTTAGCTAGTTCATTTCTAAATCGAAGCTTTATATCGGCCAATGCACCATTACGATGTTTTGCCAAAATAATCTCGGCTATTCCAACAAGTGAGTTTCCATCTTCATCTTCGGTAAGTCCATATTTTTCAGGACGATGAATAAATAAAACCATGTCGGCATCCTGCTCAATAGCTCCCGACTCACGCAAATCCGATAATTGAGGTCGTTTTGTACCTGAACGGAGCTCAACCGATCGATTAAGCTGTGAAAGGGCGATAATAGGTACATTAAGCTCTTTAGCAATACTTTTTAATGATCGTGAGATCAAACTAACTTCCTGTTCGCGATTTCCTTTACCATCACCCGATCCTCCAGTCATCAACTGAAGGTAATCAATAATTATTATATCGATTTTTTGTTGACTCATTAATCTTCGGCATTTTGCACGTAATTCAAATACCGATATTGCAGGAGTATCATCAATATATATTGGTGCCTCAACCAGTTTTTTAATTCTATATTCCAATTGCTCCCATTCAAAAGGTTCTAGGCGTCCATTTCTGATTTTGTCGGATGGTAGTTCAGTTTCGCTAACAATTAATCGATTAACTAACTGCACCGACGACATTTCGAGCGAAAACAATGCTACACTACGATTATGATCAACAGCTATATTTTTTGCCATAGAAAGCACGAAAGCTGTTTTACCCATTGATGGTCGGGCTGCAATAATTACAAGATCAGATTTCTGCCACCCTGAAGTAACCCTGTCGAGCTTTGTATAACCCGATGGAACACCACTTAATCCGTCTTCGCGCTTCGATGCTTCCTCAATCTGACTAATTGCTTCCTGAATTAATACATTAATCTTGGTAGTTTCCTTTTTAATATTTCCTTCGGCCACTTTAAATAGCTCCGATTCAGAAAAATCAATAAGATCGTTAACATCCATGCTATCATCGTAGGCTTTTGTTTGTATTTCCGATGAAACACGAATTAATTCGCGTTGAATATATTTTTGTGCTATAATTCGAGCATGGTATTCAATATGTGCAGCCGATGCAACTTTGCTTGTTAAGGTTGTGATATAAAAAGGTCCACCAACATCATCAAGTTGTTCGCGCTTACGAAGCTCTTCGGTAACTGTTAAAATATCAATCGGTTGTAGATTCTGTGATAAATCGAGTACAGCACTAAAAATTTTCTGATGTGCATCCTTATAAAAACTATCAGGCCTGATAATATCCATAACTGCTATAATAGCATCTTTCTCGAGCATTATGGCACCAAGAACAGCTTCTTCAAGATCGATTGCCTGAGGAGGCAATTTACCATATTCACTGCTAGGTATAGCTTGCTTAATCGTCTTTTTTGTATTTTTTGTATTAACCACCATCTCAGATTTAATTTTTAGGGAATCAAAGGTAATAATACCGACCCCAAAAAAAGCTTTTTTAAATTTTAATTTTATTGTTTTTTTTAACGACAGTTATTAACAATTGTTAATTATTCTTTTTTAGTTTATCCTTTTAAAGAACAAGAAAAATAACTTAATCATTTCATCAATTATTACTACTTTTAAGCCATTAATACTGAATTGATGATTGTATTTCCAAACGCCAAAATAAATATAGGCTTAAACATTGTCGCAAAACGCGATGATGGATACCATGATATTGAAACCATTTTTTTCCCCATTGGTTTTCGTGATATTTTAGAAATAAATACAAGTGATAGGGATTTTTCTTTTGTAAATTCTGGAATAATTATAGAACAAGGAAATGCAGCAAATAATATTTGCTACAAAGCCTATAACATAGTAAAAGAGGAGCATTTGATTATACCGGTAAATATTCATTTGCATAAAATAATTCCATCGGGGGCTGGTTTGGGAGGAGGTTCTTCCGACGGATCTTTCACACTTAAAGTTATTAATTCGTTGCAGCATTTACATATTGATGATTTTACATTAATTAATTACGCTGGTAAATTAGGAAGCGACTGTCCATTTTTTATGTTAAACAAACCTGTTTTTGCAACTGGAACGGGTAATATTTTCGAATCTATAAGCATAAACCTGAATAATTATTACCTGGTAATAATTAACCCAGGAATACATATCAATACAGCAAAAGCATACTCACAAACAAAACCTGTAAAACCAAAACATTCCCTTAAAGAATTAATTGAGAATCCAATAGAGAAATGGAGAGGTTTAATTTATAATGATTTTGAACCTGTTATCTTCAAAGACTATCCTCAGATTGAAAATGTAAAACACCAGTTATATAATGAGGGTGCAGTTTATGCATCAATGTCGGGAAGCGGATCTTCCGTTTTTGGATTGTTTAAAGAGAAACCCTATTTGCAAAAAATATTTGAGAAACAGTTAATTTGGGAAGAATTATTATAAAAAAATCCGGAAATTTTATTCCGGATTTTAATTTTATGATTTATTTCAATTCAATCATCAAGTGTTGTTTTGGAATCCTCTCGTTTTCTGAAACATAAATCTTTTTTACTGTTCCACTAATTGGAAAGATTAATTTATTTTTCATTTTCATCGCTTCAAGAACCATCATCGGATCACCTTCATTTACTTTCTGACCAACGGTAACATGAATTTTAATTATGGTACCAGGAATTTCAGAATAAATCTTCTTAAAATTAGGTTTTTCCCAAGGAGTTCTTAATTTATATTTCTCGGTATAAAGAGTTTTGTATTTATCTCCATCAATACTAAGAGTATGAAAGCGGGCTTTTAAAGATTCCTCTTCATTTATAACCGGCTCTACGATATCATTTTTGGTTGTTTTCGATTTTTCAGTCATAAATATTTCGTTTAAAATGGAGGAATTCCATGTTTTTTAATCGGTTTTCTATCTACCTTATTTTTAGATACTTCTATACCATGTAGCAAGAACTTACGTGTTTCTCTTGGTACAATAACCGAATCAACATAACCTTTTGCAGCAGCAACATAAGGATTGGCAAATTTCTCTTTGTACTCCTTAACTTTTTGCTTACGCATTTTTTCAGGATCTTTAGCTTCGGTAATTTCTTTACGGAAAATGATATTAGCTGCGCCTTCAGGTCCCATTACTGCAATTTCTGCTCCTGGCCATGCAAATACAAAGTCAGCATTAAGGTGACGAGAGTTCATTGCAATATAACCACCACCATATGCCTTACGAAGAATAACTGTCATTTTTGGAACATTTGCCTCTGAATAAGCATATAGTAATTTTGCTCCATGGCGTATTACACCTGCATGTTCCTGATCAACTCCTGGCAAGTAACCTGGTAAATCAACCAGTGTAACAATTGGAATTTGGAATGCATCACAATAACGTATAAAGCGGGCTGCTTTGTCTGATGAGTCAACATCGAGTACTCCGGCAAGATACATAGGCTGGTTAGCAACAAAACCTATTGTTTCACCATTCATACGACCAAATCCAATTACTATATTCCTTGCCCAAAGTTCCATAATTTCGAAAAACTCTGATCCATCAGTAATAGCTCTTATAACATCACGAACATCGTAAGGTTCTTTTGGATTTCCTGGAACAATTTCGTCAATTTTATATTTATTGCTTAAAGGTTCCTTTGGTTCAAAAGGACGAGCTTTTTGTCCATTATTCCATGGAATATATGTTATCAGTTTTTTAATCTGATCAAAACATTCTATTTCACTTTCGGCAAAGAAATGAGCATTACCGGTAATTTCACTATGAACACGAGCACCACCAAGGTCTTCCATTGAAATTTCTTCCCCAAGCACAGTTTTAATAACTTCGGGACCAGTGATAAACATTTTTGAGATATTCTCAACCACAAAAACAAAATCAGTAAGTGCAGGCGAATAAACAGCGCCTCCGGCACAAGGACCAAGGATTACTGAAATCTGAGGAATAACTCCAGAAGCCATGGTATTGCGGTAAAATATCTCGCCATAACCAGCCAGTGAGTTTACACCCTCCTGAATACGAGCACCACCAGAATCATTAATACCTATAATAGGCACTCTCATCTTCATGGCATGATCCATAATTTTTGTAATCTTTCGAGCGTGCATTAAACCTAATGAACCTCCTGCAACTGTGAAATCTTGTGCATAGATACAAACTGGAGCTCCATAAATTGTTCCTGTTCCGGTTATTACACCATCGCCATGTAAGATCTTTCCATCCATACCGAAATCGCGAGCTTCGTGCTCAACGAATAAATCATATTCGTGGAATGAGTTTTCATCTAAAAGCGTAATAATTCTTTCACGAGCGGTCATTTTACCCATAGCAACCTGCTTTTCAATGGCTTTCTCGCCACCACCCTGCAGTGCTTTTTCTCGCTTCATCTGAAGTTCAAGAATTTTTCTTTTCAAAGACATATCTTGTACAATTAGTTAGTATTAACCTAAGATACCATTATCGAAGGCCGATTTTTAAAAAAATTTAACTGCAACGTTACAAAATGAATTTTATTAATAAAAATTAATTAAGAACATTCAGCAAACACCTTTATTTAAATTATTGCAAACCAATTCAATAATTTAAAGCTAATTTTCAGACACATTCAGTAAAGGTAACAAATTTTTAAGCAAAAATGCAATTGATTTATTTGGGGGCCAGACGATAAAGGAAAATCGCGATAAGGGCATATAAAATATTTGGCAACCAAACAGCTATTAAAGGTTTCATGCTTCCACTTACAGCAAACATAGCAGCAAACCTCATAAATAAAATAAACGAAAAGCTAAGTAATAAACCCAACCCAATATGCATACCTATACCCCCTTTAACTTTTCGTGATGATAAGGAAACTCCTATAAGAGTAAGAATAAATGTTGAAAACGGATAAGCAAACCTATTATATTTTTCAATTAATAAACTAACCACATTATCAGCGCCCTGCATTTTCTGTTCTTCGATATATTCATTTAGTTCTGGCAAACTCATAGTTTCGACAAATTGTGCATATCGTTTAAAATCTTCGGGATACAAATTAAGAGTTGTATCGATTGATGTTCCATGAGAAATACTCTCATGTAATCCTTCAATATCTCGAATATGATAATTTTTTATGGTCCATTTATTTAACGTAGTATCCCATTTTATATATTCAGATAATAGCTTAGACTTAAGCTCACCATTTTCAAATCGTTCCATTGCAAATTTATAACCCACATCACTTTTAATATTATAACTTTGCATGTAAACAAATAATCCTGGTTCTATTTGCCTATGAATATCACGCTCTGAATTATCAATTGGATTTTTAATGTATTTATATGTAAAATCGAGTCTTACCGCATTAGCAGGCGGAATAATATAAGCCATTAATAAAAACGAGAACATAGCTATTATAAAAGCAGAAATAAAATAAGGGAGCATAATTCTTCTAAAACTAACACCTGCACTTAATATGGCAATAATCTCGGTATTATAAGCCATTTTGGATGTAAAAAAGATTACTGCAATAAATGTAAACAGCGAACTAAAAAGATTGGCAAAATATGGAATAAAATTCATATAATAATCAAAGACTATGGCTTTAAGAGGAGCCTCTTTTTCGAGAAAATCTTCAACCTTTTCCGATAAATCGAACACAACTGCAATACTTATAATCAGTGCGATAGCAAAGAAATAAGTTCCAAGAAACTTTATAATAATATAAACATCTATCTTTTTAAACCCATTCATGCTCATAGTCGTGCAGATAGTTTTTCAGTTATTATATTTTTCCAGCTAAGAAAAGATCCATCAATTATTCTTTTGCGTGATTCTTTTACCAACCACAAATAAAATCCAAGATTATGCAATGAGGCTATCTGTGCACCTAAAATTTCTTTAGAAATAATTAGATGACGCAAATATGCTTTTGAGAATTTCATATCAACAAACGACGAGCCATTCTCATCGATTGGAGAAAAATCATTCTTCCATTTTACATTTTTAATATTAATTATTCCTTCACTTGTAAATAGCATACCGTTTCGCCCATTTCGGGTTGGCATAACACAATCGAACATATCAATACCTCGTGCTATTCCTTCTAAGATATTTACTGGAGTTCCAACACCCATTAAATAACGGGGTTTATCTTCAGGTAAAATCTCATTAACAACCTCTATCATATCGTACATTTCCTGCTCGGGTTCGCCAACAGAAAGTCCACCAATGGCATATCCATCGCGTTGATGAGATACAATTGTTTTTGCGGATTCAATTCTCAAGTCGGCAAAAGTACTTCCCTGAACGATTGGAAAAAAAGTTTGTGAATGTCCGTATAAAGGTTCTGTCGAATCAAAATGATTTAGTCCACGTTTTAACCATTTATGTGTTAAATCCATTGAATTTTTGGCATACTTGTAATCGCATGGGTACGGTGTACATTCATCGAAAGCCATGATAATATCGGCTCCAATTATACGCTGAATATCAACAATACTCTCGGGAGTAAATAAATGCTTAGAACCATCGATATGTGAACTAAAATGAGCACCATCATCTTTCAATTTTCGGTTTGCCGACAACGAGAACACCTGATATCCACCACTATCAGTTAATATTGGCCTATCCCAATTCATAAACTTATGAAGACCTCCAACCATTTGCATAGTATCCATCCCGGGTCGTAGATATAAATGATAGGTATTTCCAAGAATAATTTGTGCACCCACATCATCAATCAAATCACGCTGATTAACACCTTTTACACTTCCTGCTGTTCCAACCGGCATAAAAATAGGAGTTTGTATTTTACCATGATCAGTAGTTAATTCCCCTGCTCTCGCCTTTGTTTTTAAATCTTTCGCACAAATTTCAAACTTCATAAATAAAAAATTTCGACTCAAAGATAACGAAATGTGAATAAAATATTCATTTCTTCAAATCACAATTCTTGTTTTAGCCAAAAAACTTTAATAAAATTGCCAATTAACTCTATTTACAAATATACCAAAAGTGAAAATTATCGAAATAATTACAAATGATCCACTTATGTTAATTCCTGGATTATTTGGTCTGGCGTTTTTAATACAATTATTTTACTATACTTTTTATTATCTAAGGATTTTATTTATAAAACAAATTCATCCTGTGTCCGGAATTAATCAACCAGTATCAGTAATTATCTGTGCTCGAAACGAATCGGAAAATTTAAAAAAGAATCTTCCAAGTATACTAAATCAGAATTATCCAAATTTTGAGGTAATAGTAGTTAACGATTGTTCTGAGGATGATTCTGAATTTATTTTAAATCAATTTCAAAAACAATACAAACACCTCAAAGTCACCACTATAAAACAAGACGAAAAATTTATTCATAGTAAAAAACTTGCCTTAACAATTGGCATTAAAGCTGCCAAAAACGAATGGCTATTGTTTACCGATGCCGATTGCATAACTGAAAGCCCAAAATGGATTGAGCGCATGCAATGTAAGTTTTTCGAGAATAAAGACATTGTTCTTGGTTACGGCGGATTTATAAGAGAAAAGGGTATTTTAAATAACCTGATACGTTTCGATGCGTTATTTATTGCACTACAGTACTTTACCTTTGCAATGGCCGGTAGACCTTACATGGGAGTAGGACGAAACTTGGCATATCGCAAATCCGTATTTTTCAAAAACAAGGGATTTGCCAATCATCATAAAGTTATATCAGGCGACGACGATCTGTTTGTAGGCGAAGTAGCAACTAAAAACAACACAACCTGTTCAATTTCGCACGAATCAATAACACGAACAATTGCAAAACAAAGTTTTCATGAATGGTTCAGACAAAAGAAACGTCATACTACTACAGGAAAATACTATAAAACAAAAACAAAAATCAGATTATTTCTTGAACCATTCAGCCGTATTCTGTTTTATGTATTATTTATTTTATCACTAATATGGTTTCCTCAATATTTTCCGTTTATAATAAGTATTTTTGTTGTGCGAATGATTTTACAATTAATAATTATCAAAGTTGCTATGAAGCATTTGAAGGAAAAATATTTATTATTATCTTCGTTGTTTTATGATATAATTTTACCATTTTTAGGTTTAGCATTTTATGTTTCAAATATTTTCTCAACAAGTCAGGTTAAATGGAAATAAACCCTAATCTCTCGGAAAAAGGAAAGCACGACTATAAGCTAGTTCTTCTTGCAATAAAAGGACATGAAAAAGCTTACGCTGAACTTCTTGACCGATATAAAGATGCCATCTATTATATGTTGTTAAAAATGGTAAACAACAAGAGCGATGCTGAAGATTTAACCATTGAAGCTTTTGGAAAAGCTTTTAAAAATATTGAGCAATATACTCCAAACTATGCATTTAGTACATGGTTATTTAAAATTGCAACCAACAATTGTATTGATTTTATAAGAAAGAAAAAAGCAAACCTTGTCTCTTTGGATCAAAACTCCGACGATCAGGATAATTTGGGAACTCCATTACAATCAGACTCACCGGATCCTGAAGAAGATATGATAAAAAGCCAGCGGGTTGCTTTAATGCGAAACGTAGTGAGCAAGCTTAAACCCAGATACAGAACCCTAATTGAACTTCGGTATTTTAGAGAATTCTCCTATGAAGAAATTGCTGCTGAACTAAACTTACCAATAGGTACAGTAAAAGCGCAACTTTTCAGAGCACGTGAATTACTTTATAATATTCTAAAAAGCGTCAATCCAAACATTAAATAACCTAATGGAAATAATAGAAAAATATTTTTCTAATCTTTCTAATAGGCAGATTGATCAATTCGGGCAATTAAAAAAGCTATACACAGACTGGAATAATAAAATAAACGTAATCTCTCGTAAGGATATTGATCATTTATACGAACGCCATGTTTTACATTCGCTAGCTATAGCAAAAGTTGTTTCGTTTAACAAGGACACATCAATTCTTGATGTGGGCACAGGTGGTGGTTTTCCAGGAATTCCTTTAGCTATACTCTTTCCTGATTGCAGGTTTCATCTGGTAGATTCTATTGGTAAAAAAATAACTGTTGTTAAGGCTGTTTCAGATTCGTTACAACTTAAAAACATCTCCTCTGAGCAAACAAGGGCAGAACAATTAAATAGCACATACGACTTTGTAGTTAGCAGAGCAGTTACATCACTTCCTGAATTTTACAACTGGGTTATACATACCATTAAAACCAGTTCGTTTAATTCAATAAAAAATGGAATACTTTATTTAAAAGGTGGCGATCTGGATGAGGAATTAAAAGATTTTCAATCCAAAGCAAGGGTTTTTGAAATAGCTGATTTCTATGATGAAGCATTCTTTGAAACAAAAAAAATTGTTTATTTATCAATTTAATTCTCGAATTCGTTTTGCAAAATAGAAAAAAACATTACTTTTGCAATTCCAAAAATAAAAAGTAAAATAACAACATATTAAACGTTTCCAAGATGAAAAGGACATTTCAACCTTCCAACAGAAAGAGAAAGAACAAGCATGGGTTCCGTGAAAGAATGTCAACTGCTAATGGAAGAAAAGTACTTGCTTCTAGAAGAGCTAAAGGAAGAAAAAAATTAACTGTATCTGACGAGTTTACTCAACAGAAATAGTTTTTTACAACTTATTATTATTGAAAGTAAAGGATAATATCTATTGTCCTTTACTTTTTTATTTATATAATTCGGATTAACTTTTCCTTTCATTCTTTGTTTTTGAAATAATGGCTTGCATAAAAAAGCATTACTTTTACAAAAAACAAATACTATCATGTTGATTCAAGAATTACTTTCAATAAAATCATTATCGGGTGAGCAAAAACGAATTATAGAAAAAACTATTCGTTTTGAGCGACTTACTATTTCTGAAGGCCACGCACTCTATGATCTTGATCTGGGTATTTTAGGAGTAGTTGCCTCTCATATCAATTATCATAAAAATCAAGGAAAAGTTTATTTCAATAAAAATTTCCATATTGAACCTACAAATATTTGTATTTATAACTGTAAGTTCTGCTCTTATCATCGTAAATTTGGAGAAGAAGGTAGCTGGGAGTATTCCATTGATGATATTATTAAGAAAGTAGAACCCTATAAAAACAGTGATATTACTGAAATACACATTGTTGGAGGAGTTCATCCACACCGTGATCTGGATTATTATGGATCAATGATTAAGCAAATAAAAAATATTCTTCCGAAAGTACACATTAAAGCTTTTACGGCTGTTGAACTTGATCATATGATTAAAAAAGCCGGACTAAACCTTACCGAAGGATTAATCAAACTAAAAGAATACGGCTTAGGAAGTATTCCAGGAGGAGGAGCAGAGATATTCAATCCTGAAGTCAGAAAAAAGGTTTGTCACGAGAAATCAACAGCTGAACAATGGCTAAAAATACATGAGGCTGCCCATAATATTGGATTACCATCGAATGCAACTATGTTATATGGACATATTGAAACACACCTGCATCGAATTGAACATCTTGAAAAACTGCGCCAGTTACAAGACAAAACTAATGGATTTAATACTTTTATTCCACTAAAATACCGAAAACAAAATAACTCCTTATCGTACATTGGAGAAGTAAACACCCTGGAGGATTTAAAAAACTTTGCTATATCAAGAATTTTCCTCAATAACTTCAATCACATTAAAGCATACTGGCCGATGCTTGGTAAAGATGTATCACAAATTACATTATCATTTGGAGTAGATGATATTGATGGAACAATAGATGATTCTACAAAAATATACTCCATGGCAGGCGCTGAAGATAAAAAGCCAACAATGAAATCAAACGAAATTATTGACCTTATCAAAAATGCAGGAAAAATTCCTATCGAAAGAGATACATTATATAATATCATTCACGAATACTAAATCAAACCCTAGTTAATTAGTCCAAAATTAATTTTAGTTTATCGCTACATAATTTTATATTTGCCGTACCGTTAATGTTATTGATGTTTAATTAAGATACATCCCAATGACCTTTTTAAAATTTTTAATAAGCAAATTATTCTTAAAAAACCTATTATATGCAATGGCATTGCTAATAGGTCTATTTCTTATCTTTTTTGTAGTATTGAGAATTTACACACATCATGGACAAGCTATTCCTGTACCAGACTTTGCTGGTCTTTCAATAGAAGAAGCAATGTTGGAAGCAAAAAGGAATCATTTCAGAGTAGAAGTTACCGATTCGGTATTTAATAATGATTTGCCTAAAGGTACTATCATTGAGCAAAATCCTGAAGCTGGATTTAAGGTAAAAACTAACAGGAGAATTTTCGTAATTCTTAATGCTGTAAATCCTGAAAATGTAAAAATGCCCAACACAGTTGGAGTTTCTCATCGTCAGGCAGAAGCCATGCTTAAGAACGTAGGACTCGAAATTGGAAAGCTTATACACATTCCTGATATTGCTCTAAACAATGTATTAAAACAACGATTTAATGGTACTGAAATCCTTGAGGGTGATTTAGTTCCAAAAGGTTCAAAAATAGATTTGGTTTTAGGTCGTGGCTTAAGTGATGAAAAAACTCAAATACCCGATTTGTATAACTCCAGATTAATGGATGCTAAGAGTAGAATATTACGTTCTGCATTTAATTTAGGTGCAGTAATTTATGATCAATCAATAATTGATGGCGCAGATTCGATCAATGCAAGAGTTTGGCGTCAGTATCCATCGTTCGAGAATAATAAAACGCTCCATTTGGGCTCAACAATCGATATTTGGTTAAGTGTTGATTCTTTAAAGTTTATTGATTCAGATACTTTATTTATAAATCCATAAAATTATTTTTATTGAGATTAACGATAAAATATATAATTCTTATATCCGCCTTATTTATTAAGGTTAATGCATTTGCACAGGAAACTCTTACTAATCTGGTATCAAATCCAGAATTAAAAAAACTATTAGAGAATGGTATAAAATTCCAAATCAATAATTCTAAAGTATCTTATGAGTTACCATTTATCGATGATTTTGCAAAATCCAATGGATATCCTGATACAGAAAAATGGGTAGATAATAAGGTTTTTATTAACAATTCATATCCATACGAGCCTGTATCTGTAGGAGTAGCAACCTTTGATCCGCTAGATGAAACCGGAGCACTTTATTTAAATGCAAGCACTACTACATTTGGTGCCGATACTCTCACCTCAAGGCCTATTAATCTATATTACCCAGGTAACAATACTATATTTCTAAGTTTCTTTTACCAACCCGGAGGGTATGGCGATATTCCAGAAGTAGAAGATAAACTTTACGTTGATTATTACTCACCAGACTCATTAAAATGGTTTCCTGTATGGAATGTGAGTTATAATAACAGCGACTCATCGCTTACAGAATACTACTACTATAATTCAATCACTAAGATTACCAAGGATATAGAAAAACCGGCTGTTAAGAATTTCAAATCTGTTATTCTTCCTGTGAACGATGATCAATACCTAAAAAGCAATTTTCAATTTCGTTTTCGCAATTTGGCAAGCCTTGCTAATACAGGCAATACACCCCTTGTTACTGGAAGCAGTGATCAATGGCATATCGATTTTGTGCGACTCGATACTGCAAGAACAATTAACGACACCATTGTTAATGATTTATGTTTCGTAAAACCACTTGGGTCTCTCTTAAATAATTATGAATCGCTGCCATGGACTCATTTTTCAAGAGCAAATGCATACGAAATGGACGATAGCATAACCATAGTTTATGCAAATAGAAGCAATATTAAAAGAAATACCGGAAATCGTGAATTCGAAATAGAAGATATTTGGGGAGGAACCGGAATATATTATTTTACTGGTGTTACAGGAGATAATATTGCCCCTTTTACAACTGAAATTTACAAGGCCAAAACAAACTACATTTTTCCGTATAACCCTTCTAATGATTCAGCATTATTTGAAATACGTAGTTACCTGGTTACTGATACCTTTAAAATAAGGTCGCAATACCGGTGGAACGATACATTGCGTTATCTCCAAAAGTTTTATAATTACTACGCTTACGATGATGGAACAGCTGAAAGTGGTTATGACCTTAGTGGAGATGGAACAGAAAATGGAATGGTTGCAATGCGATTTAAATCTTACAAAAAAGATACTTTAAGAGGAATTCAGATTTATTTCAATCAATCATTAAATGATGTCAGCAATAAATATTTTAAGCTTATCGTTTGGAATGAAATTAACGAAAAACCAGGCAATATTATCTATATTGAAGAGAATATAAAACCAATATATGAGGACAGCTTAAATAAGTTCACTAATTATATTTTTGACATAGATTTAGTACTTGAAAATAACTTTTATATTGGTTGGCAAAAAGTTTATGCTACCTCTTTAAACATTGGATTTGATGTAAACAGAAATAATAGTGACAAACTATTCAAAAACTTTTCAGGAAGCTGGGATCAATCTGATAAAGAAGGAACTGTAATGATCAGGCCAATGTTTGGAAAAGATATTCCAACGAGTATAAATCAGCCTACAATAACTGAGAAAATTGATTTTAGTTTGTATCCAAACCCAGCAAAAAATAACCTGAATATTGAAATTGATTCTGATTATCTTTACGAAATAAGATATTCGATATTTGACATGCATGGACGAGTATACAATGACCAACTTTTTACCCATTCAGAAATAGATATCTCTGGACTACCATCAGGTATTTACTTTATCAGAATAAATAAACCCAACGGACAATCAGGCACTAAAAAATTTGTAGTAATCCGGTAATTATAAAATTGAGAAATGAAAGAAGAAGATTTAATCGGGAATGATATACCGGAAAATGATGATCAGGAATTATTTGAACACCACAGGTTTGTTGTTGATCCTGGTCAAAGTCAATTGCGAATTGACAAGTTTTTATCAAACCGAATAGAAAATGCATCGCGAAGCAAAATACAAAGTGCTGCAGATGCCGACTGTATTTTAGTAAATAACAAGCCTGTTAAGTCAAACTACAAAGTTAAACCAGCTGATGTTATTTCTGTTGTTATGACTCATCCACCACGCGAAGTTGAGCTTACACCTGAAAACATTCCGTTAAATATTGTCTTCGAAGATGATTATTTGATTATTGTAAATAAAACACCCGAAATGGTTGTGCATCCATCTTATGGCCATTATACCGGAACCCTTGTTAATGCATTAATGTATCATTTAAAAGACACACCTTTATTTAATTCGGGCGAACTGCGTCCGGGGTTGGTTCACCGTATTGATAAGAACACATCCGGATTGCTTGTAATTGCAAAAACCGAACAAGCACTTAATAAGTTGGCAAAACAATTTTTCGAAAAAACATCGGAAAGAACTTATAACGCTCTTGTTTGGGGATCATTTAACGAAAAAGAAGGTACTATCACCGGAAATATTGGACGAAATATAAAAAACCGTAAAATAATGCAGGTTTTTCCCGACGGTTCTCAAGGAAAAAATGCAATCACACATTATAAAGTTTTGGAAGAACTGGGATATGTTACCCTCATTGAATGTAAGCTTGAAACAGGAAGAACACATCAGATCAGAGCCCATTTTCAATATATCGGCCACCCATTATTTAACGATAGCGATTATGGAGGTAATCAGGTATTAAAAGGCACAACCTTTACAAAATACAAGCAATTTGTACATAATTGTTTTAATATACTTCCGCGACAAGCTTTACATGCTAAAACACTCGGATTTAAACATCCGGTAACAGGCAAATTTATTCAGTTCGACTCTGAAATACCTGATGATATGCAACAAGTGATTGAAAAGTGGAGAAGATATATATCGGGCAGAGATATAGATAATTAGATTCGTACTTTTTTTCATAATTTTATTATAGTCCTTTCCAAAAAAATTGTAATTTGTAGTTTATAACACGAAATAAACTATGAAACTGCATGCAATTATTCTTAAATCATTTCTTATTATGAGTATAGGATTCGTTTTCGGATGTACAAACTACAAACCATTAGAGACTGTTTCGAATGTTGATGTGGAGAAATATATGGGCAAATGGTATGAGATATCTACTATCCCTCAACGATTTCAAAAAGGGTGCCATTGCACAACTGCTGAATATACCCTTTCTGAGCAGGGTTTTGTTAAAGTAAAAAATTCGTGCAGGAAAGATTCGGTAAATGGCCCCGTTAGTCAAATCGAAGGGAAAGCATTTATTGTAAAGAACTCGAATAACTCAAAACTACAGGTTCAGTTTTTCTGGCCAATGAGAGCTAAATACTGGATTATTGATCTAGCTCCTGATTATAGTTACGCTGTAGTTGGTCATCCAAATCGCAAATACCTATGGATCTTATCGAGGACACCAGAACTGAATGATGCAATTTATCAACAAATAATAAATCGACTAAAAGAAAAAGATTATAATATAGACCTTCTGGTTAAAACCGTACATTAATATAAAATGATTTAAGTAAAAATTGTTTAAACCCTTCATTTAAGTAAAAGAGAACTCGAATAACGTTTGTCGTGTCATAGTATTTACTTGTCAATAAAAAGGATTCGTTCGTCAGAACGTTAGAACAAATTATTAAACAATCCGTAATTAAGAGAAAAACAAGCATAATAACCGTTATAATATTAATAGAAGATATGACACAAAGAAATCTCAGAAAAATAGATGATGAAGAGTGGAAGGATATCCCATTTGCTGAAAAGAAATATGAAGTAAGTAGTTATGGTAGAGTAAAAAGCTTCTGCTATAGTAAGAATGGTGGTAGAATATTAAAACCAGGCTTAACTAAAGGATTCCATACTGTTACCTTTAAAACCGAAGGTAAGAAAAAAACTTTCCTTGTTCACAAACTAGTAGCAATGATGTTTGTTAAGAAAACCAGCGAAGATCAGGTTATTGCTATTCACCTCGACTGGAATAAAAGAAATAATCACTACTCAAATCTTCAGTGGGTAACTCGGCAAGAAGCCTATGACCGAATAATGCCTCGATTGCAAGAAATTAATAAGATCAAAAACAAAGGAATAGTTCGTAATTCGAAACTAAAACCTGAAGATGTTGAAAGGCTAAAATCAATGCTCGAGAAAGGAATAAAACAAAATGTAATAGCTAAGCTGTTCTCAATTAGCGAGATGCAGGTAACAAGAATAAAGAGGGGGGAAAATTGGGCAAAGATCAAGGCAACTGCTCAATAATTTAACACGATGAAAAACGCCACGTCCTGTGGCGTTTTTCTTTTTACCAAAAGATAATTTGGCAAACAATTTGTTATTGGTATTGGGTTAACAAGCATAAACTATAAAACCTTATAATTATGAAAAAGATTCTTTTAACCCTATTAGTTCTATCTTTTGCAGGATTAATATTCGCGCAAGAAGATGAAAAAATGCAAACTCTTATTAAAGCTCCTTCCAAAATCAGGGGATATGTTGGTCCATTAATGAATTTCACGAATATTGATGGAGAATTTGCTTATATGTCGGGATTTACTGCATCGGGAATATTTAACGACAAGATCTTATTTGGATTTTACAGCCAGGTTCTCGAAACTCCAATGTATTCAAAAAACGATGATTATCTGGGAGCAGATATGAATTTTGATCATCAGGGAATCTCCATAGGGTATATATTTATGCCTAAGAAAATGCTGCATTTTACTACAATTCTTTATGCTGGAAAAGGAAACCTTGAAGTTTATAACGATTTAACAGAAAAATGGATAGATGATAATATTATTTTCAACCTAAATCCAATGATTGAAGCAGAGATTAATCTTTTTCGATTTTTACGTGTTGGTGTAGGTGTAAATTATAACTTCGCATTTGATGTTGACCAGATTAACGGTTACACTGATCAGGATTTTTCTGGTTTTGGTGGTAATCTAAGTTTAAAATTTGGTTGGTTTAAGTAACCCAACACAATAATATTATAATTCAAGGAGCTTTCTAAAGCTCCTTTTTTATTTGCAATTTTTATAGATTTTATAAAGTATAATACAACCTTATCAGGATAAATCTTATTTTTGAGTATTAAAAATCAGGTAAAAAAATGAAAAAAAATATAGCTATTGTTGCAGGAGGAGACTCATCGGAATATGTAATATCATTAAAAAGTGCAGAACAGATTGCTAAATGGATTGATAAGGACAAATATAATGTATTCACTATTTTAGCAAAAGGCACGGATTGGTTTGTAAAAAGTGAACAATTTTGTGATCTGGTGCTAAACAAGGATGATTTCAGCTTTTCGTATAACAACCAGAAAACAACTTTCGATTGCGCCCTGATTACTATTCATGGCACACCAGGTGAAGACGGTAAAATGCAGGGTTATTTTGATACATTGCATATCCCCTACACTACTTCGAATGTTCTGGCATCAGCTATAACTTTTAACAAAGTTTTCAGCAAAAACTACTTAAAACCATTCAATATTCCATTAGCAAATTTTATTACTCTCAAGAAAGGTGATGTTATTGATGCTGATAAAATAATTGAAGTTACCGGATTACCTTGTTTTGTAAAGCCCAATTGTGGAGGCTCCAGTTTTGGTGTTTCAAAAGTAAAAGAAAAAGACAAGTTATTCGAAGCAATTGAATTTGCATATAAAGAAGATAATGAAGTAATTATAGAAGAATTTCTTTCTGGCACTGAACTAACATGTGGACTCGTAAAAACGAAGGAACAAACAATTATCTTTCCTCCAACTGAGATTGTAAGCAAGACAGAGTTTTTCGATTACGAAGCTAAATATACCAAAGGTATGTGCGATGAAATTACTCCAGCTCGAATTTCGAAAGAGTTAACAATTGAGATTCAGCAATTATCGTCGCAGATTTATGATATTTTTAATTTGAATGGCATCGTTCGGATTGATTATATATATTCAAAAGACACATTGTACTTTATGGAAGTAAATACCGTTCCTGGAATGAGTGCTGCGAGTATTGTACCTCAGCAAGTTGAAGCAGCAGGATTAAATATGAAAGATATTTTTGGCCTTATTATTGAAGATTCATTAAACCGACATCAAAAATAATGGGATCAAAAAGGGTATATACCACTGCTTGTCCACGGAATTGTTACAGTACATGCTCGTTTAAGGTATGGACTGAAGATGGAAAAGTAATAAATATAGACCCGCATCCCTTAAATCTTGCCACGCCCGAAGGTATATGCTTAAAAGGACTTAGTTATGTTGAACGGGTAAATTCCCCAAAAAGAATTTTGTATCCATTAAAAAAGATAAATGGTCAATTTGTTAAAATTACGTGGGACGAAGCATTAAATAAAATTTCAGAAAAACTAATTTATTACAAATCCAATTTCAGTCCACAATCTGTATTGTTCTATTATGCTAGCGGTATGTCAGGATTGTTGAACTCTATAAGCATGAATTTCTGGCGAATGTATGGTGGAGCAACCACAGTTTATGGAAATCTTTGCTGGCCAGCAGGATTGGAAGCCTCCCGATTAACTCTGGGTGAAAACAAACATAATGTACCGTGGGATTTAGAAAATTCCAAACTTATTGTTGTATGGGGAAAAAATCCGGCTGAATCAAATATACAACAAATGATTCCGATTGAACTAGCACAGCAAAAAGGAGCAAAATTGATATTTGTCGATCCACGAAGAACAGCCTCATCAGAAAGAGCCGACTTATTGATTCAGCCGATTCCAGGGACAGATGGAATTTTGGCTTTAGCTATTGCACAAATCCTAATTGAGAAAGATCAAATCGATCATGAGTTTATTAAAAACCATGTTTTAGGATTTGATGAATTTAAAAAATCACTAGAAAAAATAACTATTGATGAGGCAAGTATCGAATGCGGCGTTTCTGTTCCATTTATTGAGAAACTAGCAGATTTTGTAGGAACTATTAAACCCATGACATTGATTCCGGGATACGGAATGCAACGCTATACGAATGGTGGACAAACAACACGTTGTTTACTTGCATTATCAATTCTTACGGGAAACATTGGCAAACCAGGCGCATGCTGGCATTACGCCAATTTGCAGGGAGATATTTTTAGTGATGTAAAAGAACCATTGAATTATTTTCCACCCGAAAAACCAGATGGTGTTTTCCGTCGTGAGATAGCCACAGCAATGCTTGGCGAAGACATGCTTCGGTTAACAAATCCCGAATTAAAAATGGCATGGGTTGAAAGAGGAAATCCTGTAACTCAGAATCCAGATAGCAATAAAGTGAAAGAAGCATTCAGAAAGCTCGAATTTAAAGTTGTAGTTGAGCAATTTTTAACCGATACTGCCCAGGAAGCAGACATTGTACTACCTGCCAAAACCATGTTTGAGCAATCGGATATCATTTCTTCTTACTGGAATCCTTATGTTCAGCTACGCCAAAAAGTTATTGAACCGATTGGAGAAGTAAAACCAGAAACAGAAATTTATTATCTGCTTGCAAAAAAAATGGGCTTTACAGATTCTGAGATTGAAAAAAACATTCCTTATCCTTCGGATGAAGCAATTGAACAATGGCTGACTGAAAAGCTAAAACCATTTCCTGAAATCACACTTGAAAAACTAAAACAAGGTCCGGTTTTAACACCAGCTTTGCAGGAAATAGCATTCTCCGATTACAAATTTAATACTCCTTCGGGTAAGATTGAGTTGTATTGCGAAACAGCGCATAAGAATTGGGGTGTAAATCCTTTGCCAACATATGAAAAAATGGTTGAAGGAAAACAAAACACAATTTCAAAATACCCATTTAACCTGATGTCGCCCAATACCAAAAACAGGATTCATTCACAATTTGGAAATCTTGAAAGCATTAAAGCTATTGATTCAGAGCCATTTGCTACAATAAACCTGGGTGATGCAGCAAAAAAAGAAATCAATGATAATGAACTTATCAGGGTTTTTAACGATCGCGGTGAGCTAACCATTAAAGCACGAATTGATGCCAGTTTGCGACCCGGAAATATTGTAATTATTAATGGCTATTGGCATCAGGAAGGATCGTGCCCAAATGCTTTATCTAAAGGTCGTGAAACAGATATGGGGCATGGATCCGCTTTTCACGATAATATGGTGGATTACGAAAAGGCTGCAAAATAATGGAACGAAACATTTTCATTTTCGATGAGAACAAATGTGTGGGTTGCCATGCCTGCGTTGTTGCATGTATGAACGAAAATGGTTTTCAGTCGCCAGATAAATGGAGAAATGTACATAAGTCAATAGATTTCCATTTTCCTGATCTTCCTTTGTTTTATCTTTCGCTGGCATGCAATCATTGTGAAGACGCTCCATGTTTAAAAAACTGCCCTGCCCTCGCCTACTCACAAGATGAAAAAACAAGAACTATTATTCATCATCCCGAAAAATGTATTGGTTGCAAATATTGCACATGGGCTTGCCCGTATGATGCTCCGAAATTTAATCCCAAAACCGGAGTTGTCGAGAAATGTACCTTTTGCAATCACAGAATAGAAGAAAATTTAAAGCCTGCCTGTGCCAATTTGTGCCCTATGGGTGCTTTGGATTTTAAATACACTGATTTTTCAAGAGAAGAGTCTATAGAATCGAGTCCAGTGCCTGTAAATGTTGGATCGGGAATAAAAATTACCAAACTGCGTAAAAAGAGCGGACCAGAAATGGATCTGAACCTTTTTACAGACCAGCCAAAACATGTTTCGCAGAAGATTAAAAAGAAAATATCAGCAAACGAGGAATGGCCTTTACTAATATTCACTTTGCTTTCGGCTCTGCTTGTAAGTATATATGCAGCTGAATTAACCAATAATTTTACCTTAGGACTTAAAATTACATACCTGTTTTTTGGAGCTTTAGCTGCTTTGCTAAGTATGTTACATCTTGGAAAAAAACTTAGGGCATTGCGCTCAATAATTAATATTCAAAATTCCTGGCTTAGTAGAGAGATTGCTTTATTTTCACTTTTCTTTGCAGGGATTTTCTGTGATTTTTTTCTTTTTGATATTCCCAATTTACTTATTTCGTTTATTGGGATTTTGTTTCTTTTTGCAATTGACATGCTTTATCGACTTGCAGATTGGCGTTGGCCAATAAGAATTCATTCAGCACAAACACTATTAATCGGAATTACATTTTATGCATTATTTGTAAACTGGTTTGAGTTATTTGCCGGAATAATTGCATTTCGCGTAATCCTTCATTTATATAGGAAAACAAAATCGGATAAACCAAAATGGATAATTTCAATTTTATGGATTGCATTCTTATTTGCTGGATTAATATTATTATACTACGAAAGATCTATTTACACTATACTTCTTGTAGTTTTTTCAGGTGATATAATTGACAGAATAGAGTTTTATAATGAGTTAAATGTACCTGACCCCAAAATTGAGTTTAGTATAAAATAAATTCTAATTAAATCAATTAATCTCGTTTTAAATTTTATAATATTGCCGAATGAATAAACTGATAATAAATATTAGAAAATCAACACTTTTAACACTTTCGATATTTATTATTTATATCAATTCCACCAGCTTTTCAACCATTTCAAATCAACAAAGACCCTTACAAGAAGAACCAAGTCAATATTTTTTAAATGAAAAACTGGATTTATTCTGCTCAACACTTCAAAAAGAACAATTAAATAATGTTATATCAATTAATTATAACTTGATATACAAGAAGCATTTAACTGACTTTTCTTTTCAAGAGGAATTAATCGAATTTCTGTACGAAAACAAAATATCTAAGATAGAATCAGCTTCTGATATTATTCTTTTTAGCTTCAATTCCATAATTGTAATCTTTCCCTTTCATTATTTCTGGTAAACAAAATTTCTAATAACAACAGTTTTTTTAGATAGAATTATTGCTGCTTTAATAAGCAGGAGTGATATTTTAATTATACATAAAGACAGAATTACTTATGGAAACATATTCAATTTTAATTGGAATAGGTTGTATTGCTTTGATTATTGCACCTATTTTTCTAATTAATCTTTTAAGAAAAAGAAAAAAACAAAAACTGTACTTCAAATTCCAGGCACAGGCCAAGCAGAACAATGGAAAAATAAATGAATTCGAATATTGGAATAGTTATGCTATAGGAATTGATTTGCAGAGAGGAACGGTTTATTATTCTTCAATGCTCAATAAAAAAGAGGAAATAGAGAAAATTGACGTATCACAAATTAAAAACTGTAAAATAAACAATTTAAGAAATTTGGAAACAGATACTGAAAGTTTAGTTTTAGAATTTACTTTTGCGAATAACATACCACTTAATAAAAAGATTGAATTTTATAATTCAGAATATGATGGTATAGCAATGCATTATGAGTTTAAGTTAGCCGAAAAATGGTTAAAGACAATTACTATTTGCAAAGAATTACTGAACAAAAAGTAATAAAAAAGAGCCTCATCCCGATGGCTATCGGGACTGAGACTCTTTTATTTTAATACATATACTATTCATCCTCAAATAAATAATAACTGCATAATTAACTTAGCCTATTCACAAATTTGAAATGGTTTATGAAATAATTTAAACTTAGAATTCCTAACTATTGATTGGTAGATAGAAATAACTAAATTTATAAATTGAAAACATTCCTAAGATGAATTTAAAATTTGTAGATATTTTAAATAGTATTTCGCTGTTTCAATTAGTACTTTTTATTGCATTTTTACTCAATAAAAGCAAAAAAAACATTTCAAATTTGCTGCTCGCATTCTTTTTTTTTAGTCAATTTCTGGGAATTTCAAGTCACTTTATTTTAAGTCAGGAAGCTTTTTTTCTTGAAATAACGCCTCATCTATTTTATGTTAGTACTCCCTTTACATGGCTTTGGGCTCCTTTATTTTACCTCTATATAAAATCTTTGTTTTTTTCTGATTTTCGATTTTCATTAAAACAGGGAATTCACTTTTTACCCTTTATTTTTTATTTTTTATTCTTCTTAATCTTCTTCCATTTTCAAAGTGTTGATGAAAAGATCATGATAATTAAGGAAAAACAATTAAATAATTATGTGATTGTATCATTGGCAAATATATTTATTACGATTCAAATAGCTGTTTATTTGATAGTTGTCTTTGTTATGATTTATAAATACAAAAGAGAATTAAAAAATAAACAATCGAATATCAATCAGAATCAAAACACCTGGTTAAATATATTTATATATGGTTATTTAATAGCTTATCTTATTACAACATTATGCCGTTTAGGACTTTACGTATTAAATGATTTTAGGGAGCTCTTTATTTTTGTATCATTTTTTTCGTTCTTCATTTATTTTATATTGCTCTTCTTTAATGCGATTACAAATCCCGAGATTTTCCAAAAAATAGAGGAAAAACAGGAAACCAAAACGCATAGTATTCCAAAACAAGAAGCTTATTTTTTGCTTAAGCAAGTAAATGATTACATGATTTATAACGAGCCCTTTCTTAATCCGGAGCTATCGTTAAAGCAACTTGCCTCTGAAATAAAAACTCCGGAACGTCTGCTTTCAGGAGTAATAAATCAATACAAAAATCAGAACTTCTATGATTTTATAAATAGTTATAGAATCGAAAAGGCTAAAAAACTAATTATTAGCGAGAATTCTAAGAAGAAAACCATTCAGGAAATACTCTATGATTCCGGATTTAACTCAAAATCAACATTTAATCTTGCCTTTAAAAAGTGTACAGGAATAACTCCCACGGAGTTTAAAAAGACTCAAAAATAAGACTTGTTTTTTTCAAATCTTTTATAAAACTCCATCTTACTTCTACATAAAAGGTACGAAAACACGTATTCGTACAAATTTATACTGCTGTTTTTCAATTAGATAAAACAATAATTGTCCTAATACATGTATTCTGTCGATTTTAAAATTTCCACCTCCTAATTTTGATCATGTCAAATTCAAAACATGGAATTATTAAAAACAGTTAATATGAAAATCAAATTAATCCTTTCTCTTTTCATTTTAATAACAATTACTGGTTTTGCCCAGACAAAAGTTTATCTTATCCCTACTTTACATAGCTTACACAAGATTAATAACAACTATTCATACGATTCCTTAAAGTCAATTATTAATCGAATTAATCCGGATATAATTGCTGTGGAAATAAGAGAATCTGATATTTCTGCAGATACATCCTACTTAAAAAAGAACTATCCGTATGAAATGTGGATGATGCCACGTTGGTTTTCATCAACAAAAATTGAAGGCTTTGATTGGCTAGGTGATGATATAGAGGGCAACCCAATTCCACAAAATTACTGGAAAGAAATTTCGGCAATAAAAAAATGCGAAAAAGCTCTAAGTATTGATAGCATTTATACTGCCAGCATCTCTAAATGCGACTCCTTTGCAAATGCAAGGCTTGAAATCTTAAAAACATTTTCTCTTAAAGAAATACTCGAAAGTGATGATGCAACGCTATGCAATAAATATTACGATTGCTATTCTGAATTATTATCAGGAACAGACTATGAGTTAATTCCTCAACTTAATAAAAAAAGAAATGAGAAAATCTTGTTCAACATTAATGAACTTGTTAAGAAGTATAATGGAAAGATCATAGTAATAATTACTGGTGACGATCATTATGTTTATTTAAAAGATAAGGTAAAGCACATTTCAATTTACTATTAATTAATACTCTTTTTTATGGAATTTCAAAACTCATGGGGCAATTCTACCAGATCGCAATCTTACTCAAGATTAGAATTCCCTAATACATATCATCTTGCATACAGAGATTTACCAGAAATTATTACTAAACATATATCTGGAAAATCTGCACTAGATTTTGGTTGCGGAACAGGACGCTCGACAAGGTTTTTAAAAAGGCTTGGGTTTACAACAGTTGGCATCGATATTTCTCAGGATATGCTCGATTATGCCAAAGAAATTGATCCAACCGGAGAATATGCAATTGTTACCGATGCTAATTACAATCAGTTGGAATGTGGCAAGTTTGATTTGATTCAATCCATTTTTACATTCGATAATATTCCAGTTTGGGTCAAACGAACAAATATTCTTAAATCTCTCTCTGAATTATTAACTCCTACCGGCAAAATAATTTTACTTGATTCGAATCCGGAAATATATAAAAACGAGTGGGCATCATTTTCAACAAAGGACTTTCCGGAAAATAAAAAAGCTAAAACTGGCGATATTGTAAAAATTATAATGACAGATGTTGATGATAGAAGGCCCGTGGAAGATATTTTCTGGACAGAAGAAGATTACTATACGTTATTTGAGTTGGCCAATCTAACTGCTGAAGCTATTTATAAACCATTAGGACTTAATAATGAACCTTTTACTTGGGTTTCTGAATTAGAAATAGCTCCATGGATAATTTTCGTACTAAATAAAAAATAAAAAACAAAACTAAATTAACTATGAACAAAACAATTATTACAGCACTAATTATCTTGTTATCAATACAAGTAAAAGCGCAAACAAGCTCAATGTTTCGAGGAAATGAGCAACATACCGGAACTTTTAATTCATCTGAAATTACAAATCCTGTTATAAAATGGAAGTACAGAACAAACGGACAAATTTATTCATCACCAGTAGTGTTAAACAATGTATTATACATCGGAAGTAATGATTCTTACTTATATGCAATAAATACTGAGGATGGAAGTTTAAAATGGAAATTTAAAACCGGACGAAGAATTAAATCAACACCATGCGTTGTTAACGAAACGGTATATTTTGGAAGTTCGGACAGTTCTTTTTATGCAGTTGATGCATCAACCGGAGTAGAAAAATGGCATTTTAAAACGGGTGGAGAAACAATATTCAGTGCAAAAAATATATTCGGTATCAATTCCGGTGGACTTAATTGTCCGGATCCATGGGATTTTTATTCATCATCTCCATTGTATTATAACAATGCTGTATACTTTGGTAGCGGCGATAGTTCAATCTATTGTTTAAATGCCGAAAATGGAAATAAAATATGGAGTTACAAAACAAATGGTATTGTTCATTCTTCTCCGGCAGTTTATAATAATATAGTAGTTTGTGGTAGCTGGGATAGTAAAATCTATGCATTGGATTCAAAAACAGGAAAACTAATTTGGGATTTCCAAAGTGGAACAGATACGACTTATAACTGCTTTGTTGGCATACAGGCGAGTCCGGCAATAGAAAACGGAATTGTTTATTGTGGATCGAGAGATGCAAACCTTTATGCATTGGAAGCAACCACAGGTAATGTGATTTGGAAAAAAAGAGATCCCCATTCCTCATGGTTACCATGCTCTGTTGCAATTAGTGGCGACAATCTATATTTGGGCTCGTCTGATGCATTGAAGTTTTATATATTTGATAAAAATACCGGAAACATTGTAAGTGAATACCGTACCGGAATCTACACCTTTTCGTCACCAGCAATTTCTGGCCAGAGTGCTTTTATTGGTGCCATGAATGGTAAATTATACTCATTTGATATAAAAACCGGTTTTCCAAAATGGATTTTCTCGACCGATGCTTCATTAAATTCATTATACTTTAACAAATCAGGTGATTATAATAATGAAAATGCAAAAGATATTTACGAAACAGGAATGTGCTGGGAAATGGTAAAGAGTATCGAACAAATAGTTTCAAGTGCAGGAAGTATTTTATCATCGCCCTTTATTGAAAATGGAAATGTTTATTTTGCATCAACCGATGGTTATATTTATGCACTTGAAGAGGGATATAAGAAAAGTGATAACATCGAAATTACAGATTACTCAAATTTCAATATACAAGTAAAATCAGCTACTGAAATAATATATTCGGTTGGAAAACCATCGAGAGTAACAATATCAGTTTTGGATAATAAAATGAAACTTATTAAGACACTTGTTAAAGATGAAAAAGAAGTTGGCTCATACTCAACAAGCTGGGATGGAACAGATGAGAAAAATAATAGTGTTGCAGCAGGTCCTTATCTATTAAAAATATCTTTTGATAAGTATGCAAAATATTATAAGATTGATAAATAATTTTGTTTTAATTTTGGTTTCTCATCGATCTTTTAAAGAATGACTTACGGGAAAGACAAGTATTGATTAGTTTATTATCAAATTAGAAGATTTGCTTGCACAAACCTAAATTACCCCAATACTGACAAATGAAAAAAAATGCTTTTATATTGATGATTTTATTGCCTTGGGTAACTTGCAACCAGAGCAAAGGTCAAGCTATAATTCAAAAAGGCAATTTAACATACGATTTAAGGTTTGCCGAACTTGCAATTCAATACCTCGAAACCAAAGATTCTAGCCTTTTACAAAAGATTGCTGAACTAAATTCTACAGATCATATTTTCAATCATGCAGCTAAATATAACTATGATGTTCCAAAAAACTCAAAAATTGATTTAGTTACGTTCTTACTTTCGCCCATTCAGGAAAAAAATAAATTATTACCCGAGGTTAAAAGAAATCTGGAGTTTGCAAAAGAGAAAATTGCAACTATTGATTTGGCACAAACCGAGTGTTTGAAATACCTGCCTGATAGTTTTACTTATTCGGGCAGTCTATTTTTCACGTTTGGATATGATATAGGTGTAGTTTATGAAAACAATGCAAGCCTCAATCTGGCATATAAGAGTTTTGTAAATTACCATAATGAAATAAAGTATTATGCAATTCATGAGCTACATCATGCAGGATTTGTTGCACTTAAGAAAAATTATATGCCATCACTTGAAATTACAACCTATAAGGAAATGGCAGAATTAATTGAGTATTTTACTCATCTTGAAGGAATGGCAACTTATGCAGCACTGGATTTAAGAAAAAAAGAAAACGCATTAAATAATGATAAAGATTACATTGCCCTTCAGGATTCATCGCTGATGAAAGGACTTGTAAAAGAATACGTTGACGTTTACATCTATTTTAAAAAAAATCCGGATAGGCTCTTAACTAAAGATGATTGGGAGAAGTTATCTATATTTTCAGATACCAAAAGATTATGGTACAGGGTTGGTGCATTAATGGCGCAAGAAATTGACCGCCAATCAGGAAGAGAAAACTTAACTGCCTTAATAGCTGAGTCGTCAGAAAAATTCATTAATACATATTTAACACTTTCAAAAAGCAAATTTTAAATATTGGTATCGTATTCGTTTGTAATATAAAAAGAGCCTCATCCCGATGGCAATCGGGACTAAGGCTCTTCTATTATAAATTATTCTAGAGTTATTTTACGGCCTCAAAAGTAAACTTACCTTCACGATAATCATCAATTGGAGCACAAGAACAAATAAGGTTGCGGTCGCCATAACCATCGTCGATACGGCTAACTGTTGGCCAGAATTTGTTTTCGCGGATCCATGCTAAAGGGAATGCAGCTTTTTCTCTTGCATAGGGTCTGTTCCACTTATCATCAATAACTACTTCCTGAGTATGTGGAGCATTTTTAAGTACGTTGTTTTCTGAATCTGCTTTACCATCTTTAATCTCAACTATTTCGTTATATATTGAGATCATTGCATCAACAAAGCGATCAAGTTCCTGTAATGATTCACTTTCTGTAGGTTCAACCATTAATGTACCATGAACAGGGAACGACAATGTTGGAGCATGGAATCCATAATCCATCAATCGTTTTGCAATATCCGCTTCGGTAATGTTTGCCATTGCTTTAAAATTGCGGCACTCTAAAATCATTTCGTGAGCTACAAAACCAGTTTCGCCTGAATACAATACATCAAATTGCTTTTTCAATGATGCAGCAAGGTAATTTGCATTAAGAATTGCCATTTTACTAACACTTGTAAGACCTTCGCCACCCATCATCTTGATAAATGCATGAGAAATTGTTAAAATACTTGCACTACCCCAGGGAGCTGCAGAAACAGCTTTTACGCCTTTTTCGCCACCAACTTTTACAACAGGATGCGATGGTAAATAAGGTTTCAATTTTGCATTTACACCAATTGGGCCAACGCCTGGGCCACCACCACCGTGAGGAATTGCGAATGTTTTATGTAAGTTCAAGTGACAAACATCGGCACCAATAGTTGCAGGGTTTGTTAATCCCAACTGGGCATTCATGTTGGCACCATCCATATATACCAAACCACCATTTTTGTGGATAATTTCATTCATTTCCTTAATTCGGCTTTCGAAAACACCATGAGTTGATGGATATGTAACCATGAAAGCAGCTAAATCATCTTTGTGTTCTTCAGCTTTTTTCTTCAAATCATCAACATCGATATTTCCATTTTTATCGCACTCAACAACCACTACTTTCATTCCGGCCATTACAGCACTTGCAGGATTTGTACCATGTGCCGATGATGGAATAAGGGCCACTGTGCGGTGACCTTGGCCGTGCTCAATATGGTACTGACGGATAACCATTAAACCAGCATATTCGCCGGCAGCACCTGAGTTTGGTTGGAAAGAAATTGCTTCAAAACCAGTAATTACTTTAAGATCATCTTCAAGTTCTCTGAATAACTGATGATACCCTTCGGCCTGATCTGCAGGAGCAAATGGATGCATTACTCCAAATTGTGGCCAGCTCATAGCAAACATTTCTGTTGCAGCATTAAGTTTCATTGTACAAGAACCAAGTGAAATCATTGAATGAGTTAACGAGAAATCTTTTCTTTCGAGTTTCTTGATATATCTCATCATCTCAGTTTCTGAACGGTATTTTTTAAACACCTCTAATGTTAAAAAACTACTCTTACGCTCGAATTTTTTATCGAAAGTAACACTTTCAGAAACATGGCATGCCTTATCTGCTGTTTTGCCTGCAGCAATTGCAAAAACATCTATTACATTATTAATGTCCTGAATAAGAGTTGTTTCGTCTGTGCTGATACTAATAGTTTTATCATCAATATAATTAAAGTTGATTTCTCTTTCGATAGCTAATTTCTTAATATCGGCCAATTTTACACTACCAATATTTATTTTCAAGGTATCAAAGAAATCTTTGTTTTCCTGTTTATAGCCCAATGCCTGTAATTTTTCATTTAATGTTACAGCCATATTATGAATATGCAGAGCAATTCGTTTTAAACCCTCAGGGCCATGATATACGGCATACATTCCGGCCATAGTTGCCAATAATGCCTGAGCGGTACAAATATTTGATGTTGCACGTTCGCGTTTAATATGTTGTTCGCGGGTTTGCAAAGCCATACGTAAGGCCAGTTTATTCTGAGCATCTTTTGAGATACCAATAATTCGGCCAGGCATGCTTCGTTTAAACTTATCCATTGTAGCAAAGAAACCAGCATGTGGACCACCAAAACCCATTGGAATACCAAAACGCTGCGTTGAGCCAATAACAGCATCGGCACCCCATTCGCCCGGAGGAGTTAATAAAACCAAACTCATAATATCAGCAGCAACAGCCACTGCTATTTCTTTTTCGTGAGCTTTGGCAACAAAATCTTTATAATCGATAACCATCCCATCAGCAGCAGGATATTGAACAATTGCACCAAAAACCTTATCAGAAAAAGTTACTTCAGTAAATTTCCCTTTTATAATTTCTATTCCAAGAGGATTGGCACGAGTTTCAATTACATCAATTGTTTGCGGAAACATATTTTCATCAATAAAAAATACATTTGCTTCGTTTTTTACCTGAGCTCTTGAACGAGAATTGTGAAACATAATCATTGCTTCAGCTGCTGCAGTAGCCTCATCTAGCAATGATGCATTGGCAATCTCCATTTTGGTAAGATCCATTACTACGGTCTGGAAATTTAACAATGCCTCTAAACGACCTTGTGAAATTTCGGCCTGATAAGGAGTATATGAAGTATACCAACTAGGATTCTCAAGAATATTACGTTGAACAACAGCAGGCATAATCGTATCGTAATAACCCATTCCAATAAACGTTCTGAAAACCTTATTTTTCGCAGCAATCTTAAATAATTTTTGCTGATACTCATACTCACTAATTCCTTTAGGAAGATTTAGTGGTTTTTCCAGTCGGATTGTTTTAGGAACAGTTTTATCAATTAGTTCATCGAAGTTTGATACCCCGATTTTCTTTAGCATTAAATCTATTTCATGATCGCGGGGACCATTGTGACGTTGTATAAAATTATCAAGAGCCATAGTTAGGATATTTTATATTTGTTAGTATTAGTAGTTTAAAAATCTCTCAAAATTATAAAATTAGACAAAAGAATTATCATAATAAATATCATGTAATGAATTAATAAGGCATGTTATAAAACAACAATTAAATGCCAATGTTCAAATCTCATAATCAATAATTTATAAAGAAAGGATTTGTCCTTTTTTCAAAACCTATTGTTGTTTTTTCACCATGACCTGGATAAACTACAATATTATCGGGTAATGTAAATAAGTTTTCGCGTATTGAATTTATTAATGTATCGTAATCACCACCAGGAAGATCTGCTCTGCCAATGCTTCCTTTAAAAAGTACATCGCCAACAATAACAAACTCATCTTTTTCGCAATATAATGCAATACTTCCAGGCGAATGCCCCGGTACATGCAATGCCTTAAGTCTGGTATTTCCAAATTCAATAATATCATTATGATTAACCCAAACATCAGGCATAGGAGGCTTTTTCAGATCGAAACCAAATGCAATAGCCATATCATTTGATCGTTCGAGCAAGGGTATATCGGCTTTATGAGCAACAGACGAAACACCAAATTTTTCGACCAAAAACGCATTACCCAAAATATGATCAATATGACAATGTGTATTAATAATCTTCTTTAGTTTTAAACCCTTCTCTTCGATAAATGCTAGCAATTCCAGATGTTCATTTGTTTCGTTACAACCTGCATCAATTACAACACATTCATTTGTTTCATCAAATAACAAAAAAGTATTTTCCTGAAAAGGATTAAACACAAAAGTTTTTATTTGCACCATCAGTAATTGTTTTATTATTGTTTTCCTTTAAGCATAGGTACAAAAGCAAAATATCCATGCTCAGTTTCTTTATATTCCTCTTCGCTAATTCTATCAACAGCTATCATTACCTGACCAGAAGAACCTCCCACAGGAACAACCATTCTCCCACCAATATTGAGTTGTTTTAGCAAATCTCTTGGAATTTCGGGGGCACCTGCAGTTATCAAAATCTTATCGAATGGAGCTTGAGATGCTTGGCCAAGATATCCATCTCCATAATAGAAATATGGCTTATATCCCATTTCGTTAAGTTTCGTTTTGGCTTTTAAAAAGAGCTCACGTTGGCGTTCTATTGTATGCACTTTAGCTCCCAGTTCGAGCAAAATGGCACACTGATAGCCCGATCCAGTTCCTACCTCAAGAACCTTTTCATGTTTTTTTACCTGTAACAATTCTGTTTGGAAAGCAACAGTATAAGGCTGCGAAATTGTTTGTCCTGCAGCAATTGGAAATGCCTGATCGCGATATGCAAATTCGACAAAACCACTATCCATAAAAAAATGCCTTGGAACCTTTCCTATAGCCTCCAAAATACGGACATCTTTAATTCCTTTTTCCCGAATTGTTTCAACAAGTTTCTGTCTTAATCCTTTGTGCCTGTAGGAATCAATCATCTATAAATCTCCGGATATTAAAAAATAAAAACAAAGATAACAGAACAATTCACATTTTTCAAAGCTCGCTTTTTAATTTGATACAACACAAAAAACAAGAATACCTGATTAATCTGGTTAATTCTCTTAATTACAATCATATAAAACAAATCCAAATGGGTTATTAACACTATTTCGTTGATAAATAGCTATCTAATTGTGAACTGTAATTTTTTAAATGAACTAAGTTTGTAGAAATAACCCTGATTTATTATGAAAATTGGAATAATTGGTATCAACACATCGATTGAAGAATCGAAAGTTGGTCAACTAAAACAGGCATTTGGAAATAACTTATATGGTATTTTTTCTCCTCACAAAGAGGATGTACTACCTGTAAGCAAACAGTTCGATTTGGACCTTTTTTCATCTGCACATTTACTTTTCGAGAATGTGGATGCCATTTATTTCGCCAATTCATTAAAACCCAACTTCGAGTTTGCAATAAATGCATTAAAAAATTCATGTCATTTATTTATTGAAGATATATCGGAACTGAGTTTAGATGAGATAAAGCAGTTATATAAGCTAACTGTTGAAGCACAAATTAAAATTCATATTAAAAATGCGTATTTGTTTGCACCAGAGTATTTAGCAGCCAGTTCATCTATAACGCTACCCCAACTAATTGAAATAACGCAGGAACACAATTTCTTTTTTAGACCTAAAAACTACTTTTACGAGATTTTTAATGATATTAGTTTAGCAATAACAGTTGCCAATTCAGGAGTTAAAAAGATTTCTGTTAATGCTATTCCTATCGATTTAAATCATTTTAGTCTTATATATATTCGTCTCGATTTTGATAATGGCTGCCAAACAACGATTAAATACAATAACATATCTAAGGAAAAACAAAATATTGCAACATTTTATCAAGCAAATCAATTAATAAAAATTGATTTTTCAAATCACGTGGCCTCCAAACTGGATATTATTCATGGACAAATAATTACCACAGATTTTAAAATGGATATTACATCACCAATTGATATCGAATTACGACACTTTGTGAAATCAGTTGAGAGTGATAACAATGAAAAAATCAGCGAAACCCCCAACGAATTGTATATGATACAAGTAACTCAAAATATTATGGATAGGCTTTACCAGCTATTAAATCCCACTTTCCAGAATAACAATTAGCTGTACTTTTATTATTTTTACCTAACAACATTTCTATTTTATTTTCGTTGTAGAATTTACTTGTACACTATAGATTTTTCATGAATAAAACGCTACATACTTTAAAGTACATTTTTTTCGATCTTATATCAGCTATTATAAGCTGGACTGCTTTTTATGGCTATAGGAAAGTATACATTGAACCGCAAAAATTCGGATATGACCTCCCTATTGAATTTACAACCAGATATTACATTGGAATTATTGTAATTCCTTTATTCTGGATTTTACTATACTACTTAACCGGTTATTATAAGGATATCTATCGAAAATCGCGTTTAAAAGAGCTTGGACAAACCATTCTTACCACTCTTATAGGTGTTCTAGTTATTTTCTTTACATCATTACTCGATGATGAGGTTGTTTCTTATCAGAATTATTATCGCCTTTTTACTGCACTTCTTACAATACATTTTATTGCAACCTATTTGCCAAGACTAATAATTACTACACAAACCAATAATAAGATTCATCGACGAATTTATGGATTTAACACTTTAATTATTGGTGATAATAAAAAAGCAGTTGAGATATATAAGAATATCGAAAGCCAAACTGAGTCAGCTGGAAATAAGTTTGTAGGATTTATAAGTCTTGTTGAGAAAGAAAATTATTTACTCGAAAAATACACACCAAACCTTGGCTCATTGAATCAAATAAACCAAATTATTGAAGAATTTAAAATTGATGAAATAATAATTGCATTGGAATCAAATGAGCACAGAGAGATTGAAAAGGTAATAAATAACCTGGAGCTGAAAAATATTATTATAAAGGTTATTCCAAGTATGTACGATATTCTTACTGGCAAAGTAAAAATGGCCCAGATTTACGGGACTCCTTTGATTCAAATTTCACACAGCTTAATGCCTACATGGCAAGAACATACTAAACAAGTAATTGATTTTACAATTTCTCTAACTGCCTTAATTGTATTTTCACCTTTAATTATCTTTCTTGCGATAGGTATAAAACTTACATCAAAAGGCCCGGTAATGTTCAGTCACGAAAGGATTGGGCGATTTGGTAAACCATTTACGTTGTATAAATTCCGGTCAATGACAGCCGATGCAGAATCTAATGGACCAGCTCTTTCATCAAAAAACGATTACCGAATTACCCCTTTTGGTAAATTTATGCGAAAATCGAAACTTGATGAATTGCCCAACTTCTATAATGTTCTCAGGGGTGATATGTCAATAGTTGGACCGCGACCCGAACGAAAATTTTATATTGATCAGATTATATTGAAAGCTCCACATTATTTGCATTTGCAAAAAGTCAAACCCGGGATTACATCATGGGGTCAGGTAAAATATGGGTATGCGGAGAATGTAGATCAAATGATTGAACGACTCAAATACGACATTTTATATATCGAAAATATGTCGTTGTATGTTGATTTTAAAATTATGATTTATACTATATTGATTATTTTAAAAGGAAGACATATTTAATAACCCAAGTACTACCCCGTTAGTTCTTTTCAACTAAATGGATTTTCTCTATCACCTTGTATACTGGGCCTTTATTGGTTAAAATACTTTCATAAAAAACTACTTCTGCAACTTCTATTTCCTGAAATTTGTATTCAGTAAATCTGTCTAACAAATTTTCGAGTTCATTCTCTTTTTTGAGATATTTAATACGACCAATAGTTAAATGCGGCTTAAATTCACGATCTTCAACTTTAAAATCCAACTTAATTAAAGCTTTGTCAATTTTTTCTTTAATAACCTTAAGTTTATCTGCATTTTCAATACCAATCCATAAAATCCTTGGATCTAATAAACTCTTAAACACACCTAAGCCTTTTAAACTAAATGAAAATGAGGTAGTATTTTCCAATTCCTCTTTTAAATGTCTACAAATTACAGGAATTTGTTCTTCGTTAGTTGCACCAAGAAAAAAGAGTGTGAGATGCATATTTTCCGTATCAACCCAATTAACTGTAGAATCTCTTAAATTGCTTTTTATATTAGAGAACAACTTGAAGTTTTCTTCTGATAATACTGATTTTACAGCTACAAAGGTTCTTTTCATAACAATAGAGTATTGAAATCATTACAAATTAACCTTATATTTACAAATAGTCAATAAAAAATCTGAAACATTAAAAATACGTTGATATGAAAAAAATAGCAGTAGTATTAGCCGGAAATGGTGTTTTCGATGGCGCAGAAATTCATGAAGCAACTCTTACTCTTTACTCAATAGTTAAAAACGGAAGTACCTACGAAATTTTTGCTCCTAACATAGAACAATATCATGTTATAAACCACATAACTGGAGAGCCTATGCAGGAAAAAAGAAATGTGCTTATTGAGTCAGCCCGCATTGCTCGTGGAAAAATTAAAGATCTTAATGATTTTAATGCAACTGATTTTGATGCAATCATTTTCCCTGGAGGTTTTGGTGTGGCAAAAAATCTTTGCACATTTGCCTTCGATGGCGTAGAATGTTCTGTAAATAAAGATGTAGAAAAAGCAATCAGGTCAATGGCAGAGATGAACAAACCCATTGGTGCATTATGTATTTCTCCTGTTCTTTTAGCGAAAGTATTAAAAAACGTTGAGCTAACCATTGGTCAGGATAAAGGGACATCTGATGCTATAAAAAAATTCGGAGCTACTCATAGAGAAACAACTCATGGAGAAATTGTTATCGATAAAAAGAACAAAATAGTTACCACACCCTGCTATATGCTTGATGCAAACATTTCTCAAATTGGTGATGGCGCTAATAATTTGGTAAAAGCAATTCTTGAAATGATTTAGAATACGAAGGTTGCAATTGCAGAATTTGCATTTTATAATTGACCGTGTTCAATAAGAATTACAATTCTTTCAATTAAATAATCCATACCATCTGCATCGTATTCAGATTTTAGGTCAGAACCGAAAATGCGGGCTATGGCTTGCCAAAATACAGCCGAAAATGTACCACGTAGTTCCTTAAGAATCTCATAGGATGTATTTCCTGTTTCCCTATCTATTAGTTTTAAAAGCAGTCTCCCTTGAGTAATTGTTAGCTTTCTAAGCTCTGGACCAAACTCATCCATTAATTGCTTTTCAATGGTTTTTGTAAACGCTTTTCTCTCTTTTTCTGTTTGAAGGTTAATATACTCACGCTCCAATTCATTGAGTTTATTTTTTGCCAGTTGAGCATATGGATAAACTCTTTTCAAATCGCGCATTAGCTTTGTATACCTTCTAGCCTCTTGTTTACTTTTAAAGATTAATTCAGGAAAAATAACGATTTCCCTCAAATGTACATTCGGGATCGTATCTCCTTCGAATATTATAGCATTAGTAACAATAATCGAATCGCCTTGAATAACAACATTCTGTGCTTTGGATTTAAGTACCAAACCAGTAAAAAGCACTAATATTAGTAAAGCCTTAATTTTCATTATCCAATTTAATAATCATGTAATATTACGAATGAATTTGCAATTTGTTGTGAGTTTTGTAATTGATTGCTTACAAAATTAATAGATTCTTTTATAAACAATTCAGACTTCATATTGTACAATAAGAATATATATTTTTATATATCTTTAACACAAATTTTGTGCAAAAATGGAAGAAAATAACCGAGACTATACAAACGGGGAGATAACAGTTTACTGGCAACCATCTAAGTGCATTCACTCTACAATATGCTATACCCGTTTGCGATCCGTTTTTGATCCTATAAAACGTCCCTGGGTAAATATGAACGGTTCAACTACGGAGAAAATTATTGATATTGTAAATCAGTGTCCTACAGACGCTTTAACTTTTTCGTGGAATAAAGATTTAAAGAATCCTGAATCCATTATAAATGATGAAATTAAAGAAACTGAATCTGTAGAACCTTCGACAAGGATACAAATTATGCAGAATGGACCAGCAATTATATCTGGTGATTTTATAATTAAAGATATTAACGGAAACAAACTAGCCAAGGCAAATACAATAGCAATATGCAGATGTGGACACTCATCAAACATGCCCTTTTGTGATGGATCACACAACAAAACTGGTTTTACCGAAAAAAGATAAGTTGGAGTGAAAAAGGAAATCAAACATTCAACAAATAAAATTGTAAAACTTATTTTGCTTACGTTGGGGTTAATCTCATTTGGATTGGGTGTTCTGGGCATTTTTCTTCCTTTATTACCAACAACTCCTTTTTTCCTGCTTTCAGCTGCCTTGTTTTTAAGAAGCTCACGCAGACTATATAATTGGTTAATCAACCATAAATATTTTGGTAATTATATTCAGAACTATCTCTTTCATAAAACAATAACATTAAAATCAAAAATCTATTCGATATCATTACTGTGGATTTTTATTCTTTTTTCAGTATTTTTTATGGTAAATCATCTTTTAATTATATTATTACTTTTACTTATTGCAACTGGTGTTACAATTCATATTTTATCATTTAAAACAGCAAGCAAATAATGATAACAGTACTTTTATTAATGTCTTTTGGAATTTTTATTGGATGGATTTTTCATGCACGTGAAAAGTTCCTTACATTAACTGGAAAACTAACAAATTGGGCAATTTACTTATTGCTTTTCCTTTTAGGATTATCAGTTGGTACAAATGATAAAATACTTAGCAACTTTGATAAAATTGGATGGCAAGCTATTTCTCTTACAGTTTTTGCTGTTATTGGTAGCATTCTCATGGCTTGGTTGACATATAATTTATTTTTCAAGAAACGATGAAGGGAAGTTTAATCATACTGGCTTTCTTTGTAATTGGCATTATTGCAGGAATATACGAACTTCTGCCATTACAACTGCTTCAAAACGATTATAGTTTATATGCATTATATTTATTAATGTTTCTGGTTGGTATAGGCATTGGAAGTAATAAAAACGCATTAAATCTTATAAAAGAAGTTAATTTAAAAATATTGCTCGTTCCTTTTTCTGTAATTATTGGAACCTACATTGGAGTTTCGGCATTCTTCTTAATTCAGGACAACCTTAAAATCAGTGATTTGCTAGCCATTGGTTCTGGATTTGGTTATTATAGCCTCTCGAGTATTCTTATTTCAGAGATTGCAGGAGATACCCTAGGTGTTATTGCTTTGTTATCGAATATAACCAGAGAGATTATTACATTGCTACTCACTCCTGTTTTTGTAAGATATTTTGGAAAACTGGCTCCTATTGCTTCGGGAGGAGCAACAGCAATGGATACAACTCTACCAGTAATCACCAAATATATTGGTTCTGATTATGCCATAATCTCAGTATTTAGCGGTGTTGTGCTTACAATTCTTGTACCTATACTAATTGAATTGATTTACTTTGTAAGCAATCTATAATTTTATAACAATAACTTAATAAATTAATCGCTGTTTAGGTCTGTTAATAGGTCAACAATTAGTAATTTTGCATCATTCTGTAACATAAAAGAAATAACTTAAGCTATGGCTGCAAAAATCCAGATTGATGTCTGTTCAGAGATTGGCGAACTAGAAGGTGTTATTATTCATACACCTGGAAACGAAGTAGAGAACATGACCCCGCAAAATGCTGAAAGAGCTTTATATAGTGATATTTTAAATCTATCAGTAGCCAATAAAGAGTATTCACAATTATGTGGAGTACTTGAAAAAACTACCAAAACATTCCAGGTAAAAGATTTGCTTTCTGATATTTTAAAAAATCAGAAAGTTAAAGAAACACTAATTCAAAAAATCTGTCAATATGAACAGAAATGTCATTTGAACAAGCACTTATTTTCTCTTACTTCAGAAGAACTTGGCCGACAACTGATTGAAGGTGTAGTTGAGGAAAAAATTACACTTACTAAATATTTAAGCAAAGAACGATATGCACTTGCTCCCTTGCATAACTTCTTTTTTACTCGCGATTCAGCTGTATCCATGTTAAATGATGTATTAATAACTAGAATGGCTAATACTATTCGAGAACGAGAATCATTAATAATGGAGGCTATTTTTGATTATCATGAGTTGTTTTTAACTAAGACTATTAATCCATTAAATAGTAGCAATTTTACCCCACAAACCACCATTGAAGGAGGCGATGTATTAATTGCCCGCGATGATATTTTGTGCATTGGTCAGGGAACAAGAACTACCTCACAAGGAATTGATTTTATACTCGAAAAACTTATAAAACAGAAAGATAAAAAACGTCATATCCTTGTACAAGAGTTACCCTACAAACCTGAATCATTTATTCACCTCGATATGGTATTTACTTTCCTTGATAAAGATACCTGCATGGTTTATGAACCATTAATTTTACAAGCCAATAGATTTGAAACTATTCATATAGAGATTGATAATGGCAAGGTTTCCAAAATATACAATGAAGAAAATATGGTTACGGCCTTAAAAAACCTAGGAATGGATTTAAAACCTTTATGCTGTGGTGGAATAAAAGACAGATGGGCACAAGAACGTGAACAATGGCATAGTGGAGCTAACTTTTTTGCAATTGGACCAGGTAAAGTTATTGGATATGAGCGAAATGCTTATACTATAGAAGAACTTAACAAAAACGGATTTGAGGTTGTACGGGCAAATGATGTTATAAAAGGGAAAGTGGAATTATCAAATTATAAAAAGTATGTAATTACTCTCGAAGGCTCTGAGTTACCACGAGGTGGTGGAGGTGCCCGATGCATGACTATGCCTGTTCGAAGAAAACATATTAAGTGGTAAAAAGAAAAAGGATACTTATAAAATGCATCCTTTTCTTTTTTCCTATATAAATAATAACCTCCTAGAAAAAAAACTATTTGTTCTTTTTGCAAACCCCTTTTCCACCTAAAAATCCCCATCCACCACTACCAAGCAAAAAGCCAAAAGCATACCATGCTCCATTGGTATTCTGAGCATAAATAGTAATATCATCTCTAAAAAACATTAATACAAAATCAACCGGAGCAATTATTCCGTGCCAAAGCCCGCCCCAAAAACCAAACGTATGCCCATCAAGGCAAGCGTCAATAACTTCTTTATTAGAACAACTGGAAAACATTACAACTAACAATAATCCCAAAATAATAGGTAAAGACTTTTTTACATTTTTCATGATATTTTCAAATTATGGTTTTCTATTAATTCAATTATGGTTTAGTTTTTATTTTTGGACAGTTGCATCCCAACGGAAAACGGTAATAAATCCCTATGCCAAATGTTGGAGTTATGTTTTTTCCAAACTCAAATAGCTTAGAAGTTTCGTTTGTATGATCATTTGTATAAGTTAGCATTGAAATACCCAATTCGGTATACATTCCCCACGAATGATTAAAGGAATACTCTCTCCCAACTTTAAAATTTACCCATAAATAATTTGCTGTTTCCAAATCGAGGTATTTTATGTTAAATCTCAAACCAGGACTAAAATACCAAGGTCTGATTAACGAATACTTTCTTTTTCCGGCAAAATGATAATAAAAATCTCCCTTAAAAGAAATCATTAATTCATCGGCAATTGGATCAACTCCTGCACCTATCCCAATAGCTCTTTGCTCAAAATTATAATAATACGTAGCATTAAAATAATCTGGAAAACCTGCACCCACACGAACACTTACCTGCGCAACTATAGTATTTGAAAGTGTAACAATTATTGCTAATAGGAGGATAAAACGAAGGAGTCTTATTATTTTCATTTAAATCACTTTTTAAACAAGCTGTTTAACAAGGTCAGCAGCCTCTTGCAATGTTGTTGCAGAATGTACCTCTAGTCCTGACTTATCGATTAACAATTTTCCTTCGGCAGCATTTGTACCCTGCAAACGTACAATTACAGGGACATTTATTGTTCCAATTGCTTTATAGGCATCAACAACACCCTGTGCAACACGATCACAGCGGACAATACCACCAAAAATATTTATCAGAATAGCTTTAACATTGGGATCTTTAAGAATAATACGAAATCCAGCTTCTACAGTCTGAGCGTTTGCTGATCCACCCACATCAAGAAAATTTGCAGGATCGCCGCCAGCCAATTTAATTATATCCATAGTAGCCATTGCTAAACCAGCGCCATTTACCATACAACCCACATTGCCATCGAGTTTAACAAAATTCAGATTATATTTTCCAGCCTCAATCTCATTTGGATCTTCTTCGTTAAAATCGCGCATAACTTCATAATCTGGATGTCTATAAAGTGCATTGTCATCAAGATTCACTTTAGCATCTGCAGCCATTATTTTATTGTCTGATGTTTTAAACACAGGATTAATTTCAAATAATGATGAATCGCTTTTTTCGTAAGCATTATAAAGGGCTAATACAAACTTAACCATATCTTTAAAAGCAGCACCATCAAGACCCAGGTTAAATGCTATCTTTCGAGCCTGAAAGGCTTGTATTCCAACTTTAGGATCAATTTCTTCCTTAAATATTAAATGAGGCGTTTTTTCAGCAACCGTTTCAATATCCATTCCGCCTTCGGTTGAATACATTATAATATTTCTTCCTGATGCTCGGTTTAAAAGTACACTCATATAAAACTCCTGTATTTTACTTTCTCCCGGATAGAAAATACTCTGTTCAATAAGAACTTTATTTACTTTTTTACCCTGAGGGCCAGTTTGATGCGTAACAAGATTCATTCCTATAATATCACCAGCATATTTTTTAACTTCGTCAAGCGATTTAGCAATTTTCACTCCTCCCCCTTTACCTCGTCCACCGGCATGTATCTGAGCTTTTACAGCCCATGTAGTAACACCTGTTTTCTCTCCTATTTTCTTTGCAGCTTCAACTGCAGTTTCAACATTTTCGGCTATAATTCCTTCGGGTACAGCAACACCAAATTGCCTTAGAATACTTTTTGCCTGATATTCGTGTATATTCATATTATAATTTGTTACTTTCTGATTAATAGTATTTACGAAATTATCGAATTTTTATACATTTAACCAATTTTTACAACAGAAATTTCTGCACAAAACTATGAGAAAACTAAAGAATAGTGAGCTAAACAGGCTTAATGTTGATGAATATAGAAATTCAGAAAAAACCCCTATTGTGGTAATTCTTGATAACATAAGGAGTTTGAATAATATTGGAAGTGTTTTCAGAACAGCAGATGCTTTCCGAATCGAAAAAATATACTTGTGTGGAATAACTGCAACCCCACCACATCGGGATATTCAAAAAACTGCTCTTGGAGCTACAGAATCGGTAGATTGGGAATATTTTACCAATGGTATTGAAGCAATAATAGAGCTTAAAGAGAAAAACTACACGATAATCTCTATCGAACAAGTTGAGGGATCAGTATCGCTTGAAAAATTCGAGATCGCTGAAAACCAAAAATATGCTATTATATTAGGTAACGAAGTTAAAGGAGTACAAGAGGAGTTAATTAATGCCAGTGACTATTGCATTGAAATTCCCCAATTTGGAACAAAGCATTCATTTAATATATCGGTAAGTGCAGGAATTGTACTTTGGGAATTGTATAAAAAAATAAATCTGGATAAATAAAAAAAGCGGTTCAATTGAACCGCTTTTTTTAGTATTTTATAATTCAATTATTCAACAAGCGATTTAAATGTATCGTTTGCAAAATAAGCTCTAAATTCTAAATCAGTTTTGGCCATTTCTTTAAGTTCTGCTTTCTTTTCGATAGCAGTTTTTAGGTTTTCCAAAACAATACCTTCGTTACCAATTCTTGCAGCAATAACAGCTTTCAAATAGTAATTCATTACACACTCTTCTTCAACTACATCGATAGTTTTCATAGCTGAATCGTTTTTACCAGCTAGTAACATAGCTAATGCAGTATTAAATGATTTGAAATCCTGGAAATAATTAACAGCAGCTTCATAATCACCTGCCATTACTTTTAAAATACCTAAATTATAATTAACAGATTTACCTGCATCTGTTGATTCCAAAAATAATTTCTCAGCATTTTCTTTGTCGCCATTTAATAAAGCAATAACGCCTAAGTTATTTGTAATGATTGGATCACCAGATTTAATTTCATTAGCTTTTTCAAAATTAGCTTTTGCTTCAGCAATATTTTTCAATTTCATGTTTGTATAACCTAAGTTATTCCATGCTCTGAAACAACCAGGATATTTAACTGTAGCGGCAGCATAAATTTTAGCTTTATCTTCGTTAGTTTGAGCTAAATTTCCAGCATATAATAATTCTTCAATATTTAATGTATCTGGCTTATTCACTGCGAAATCAAGAAGTTGTTCATCAGAAAAACCAGTAGTTTCAACATTAACAACAATATCAGATCTTCTTAATTGTGGCAAAATCTCATCAGCTAAAACTTTATAAGTTGCAGAGATATTTTTGATTTCTTTCTCACGAACAACTGGATCTGAGTACATAGAAAGAACTCTTAAAATAATGTCTTTATCTTGAATAGTTGATGCTTCAACTAATTTTTTGAAACCGTCCCAATCTTCAGCAGTTGATTTCATTTGGTAAAGAGCAGTTACATCATCTTTATTCATTTTTGCTTTACCAACAACTTTTGCCAAATATTGATCAGCAGATTTTTTTCTTTCTTCTGATAATCTTTCGTTCATTTTTTCTGGTCCATCTGGAGAAGCGTAAGCAGAAATAATGATACCTTTAAATTCTTTTTCAGTTTTCTCAGTTGTTTCTTTTACAAATTTCTCGAGTTCTTTAACATCATCAGATGTTAATTCTGTTTTACGAACATCTGAACGTTGAATTACATAATGAATATCAGCAACTTTTGATTCAGCTTTAACTCTCTGAAAGTTATCAGGGAAAGTTATTGCTTTTGGATCAACTTGAACTAATAATGGAGTTGAGATAATTCCATCAGCAACTTTTAGAGAACCTAACTCTAATTTTTTATCTTTAACAGAAGCAACAACCTTTACAGATAATTCCCCTTTTCTCATAGGTTCTTCATACTTAAATTCGCCAGGTAATTCAATTGCACCACCTGTTTCAAAAGCAATTACCTTATTATTTGCTTCAACTTTTTCGCCTTGGAAAGTTTTAGTTTCTCCAACTACTTCACCACCATTATAATTATAAACAGGAGTAAACTCAACAATTGCGCTTTTGTTAAACCATTCGGCAGGAATATCACCGTTAATAGTGAATTTTACCATACCACCATGCATCTCCAACACTTTAGGAGTTACATTATACTTTAGGTTAGAAGCTTCTTCTTTCATTTTGTCTAATCCGCCGCAACTACTTAATATAATTGCTGCAAACAAGAAAGATGCTAAATAGTTGATTCTTTTCATAGTTTGATTGATTATTTGTTTAAAATATTAGTTTATTCTTTCAATAGAATACAAACTTACTAATGTTTAGTCAAAAAAAAAATAATAACTTGGAAAATATTTAACATTAATGGGTTAAATAATGAGCCTATTTATTCCTTTTTCGTATTTTTTATAGAAAATTGCATTTTTAATGTTTTCATAATCCTCAGGATTTTCAACAAAATCCAGTTTATTAATATCTATTATTAGAAAGGCTATATCGTCTTGTTTTTTAAAAAAATCGAAATAACCATCCTGAAGCTTAGTAAGATACTCATCACTAATACCTTGCTCGTAATCTCGACCTCGTTTACGTATATTCTTTTTTAGATTTGCTACATCTTGGTGCAAATACACGTACAAATCAGGCTTTGGTATTGATCTATAAATTATATCAAATATCTGACGGTAAAGATTATATTCATCATCTTTCAATGTAGATTTAGCAAAGATGAGTGATTTCATAAAATAATAATCGGCTACCGTAAATGCTTTAAATAAATCACGAGAGGTTACTTCATTATTAAGTTGATGATAACGTTCGGCGAGAAATGATAGTTCGAGTTGGAATGAATATTTATCGGGTTCATTATAAAATTTTGGAAGAAAAGGATTGTCGGCAAATTGCTCCAGAATAAGTTTTGCATTATATTCAGAGGCAATACGCTTTGCAAAACTTGTTTTACCGGCACCAATATTTCCTTCTATTACTAAATAACTAAGTTCCACGTAAAATGATTTAAAATTTTAAAAGCTGCTTCAAAGATAAACTTCAAAACAGCTTCTAAAAATATTTGCAATTATAATTTATAAACAATTCTAAAACTATTCAGTATAAATAGGTTTCGCATTCGTATTTTTAAAAATAAATGATAACCTATCAGCAGCTTCATCAATTCTCATTGATGTAGGCTTACCAGCACCATGACCAGCTTTTGTTTGAATACGAATAATAACGGGTTTTTTTCCTATATATTTTTCCTGTAAGGTTGCAATATACTTAAATGAATGTGCTGGAACAACTCTATCATCATGATCGGCTGTAATTACCATTATTGCTGGGTACTGAGCATTATCACTTATATTGTGTAAAGGTGAATAACTATATAAATTTTCAAAATGCACCGAATCTTTGCTTGAACCATACTCATCAACCCAGGCCCATCCAATAGTAAATAAGTGGAAACGTAACATATCCATAACTCCTACTTCTGGAAAAGCAACTGCATATAGGTCTGGTCGTTGATTAACAACAGCTCCTATAAGCAAACCTCCATTTGAACCACCTCTAACAGCAAGCTTTTTAGGTGATGTATAACCTTGGTTAATAAGGTATTCGGAAGCAGCAATAAAATCATCAAAAACATTTTGCTTATTTAAGCCCATTCCTGCTTTATGCCAGTTTTCGCCATATTCTCCACCGCCACGTATATTAGCAAGTGCAAAAACACCTCCATTTTCAAGCAAAATAAGTCTTTCGGCACTAAATGATGGCAATTGATTGCGATTAAAACCCCCACATGAATAAAGTAATGTCGGATTCTTACCATCAAGTTTCAATTCTTTCTTATGCACAATAAACATAGGAATTTTCGTACCATCTTTACTAGTATAAAAAACCTGTTTAGTTTCATATTTGCTAAAATCAAAATCTATTTTTGGTTCAAAGAATGGTTTTAATGAGTTATCATCAGTATTATATACAAACACGGTATTGGGAACTGTAAATGAAACAAAACTAAAAAACACTTCGTTTTCGTTAAATAGTCCGTTCATTTTACCAACACTTCCTATTGCTGGCAATTCAATATCAGAAATAAAATCTCCATTTATATTATAAACTTCGAGTTTTGTTTGAGCATCTTTTAAATATGAAGCAATAATCTTTCCACCTGCTAATTTACAACTTGTTAAAACATCTTTCTTTTCAGGGATAATATCAACCCAATTTCCAATATCGAGAGAGTTAACATTTATTCGAACAAGTTTATATTTCGGAGAATTGTAATTAGTAAGTACTACAAGGTTATTATCTACGTGATCAAGGACTGAATAATCATAATTAAAACCAGTAGTCAATTTAATAAAATTATCATTTTTATGAAGATTTTTCACGTATAGATTATTCCCATTAGTTGATTGAGTTTCATAAATGAATAGATATTTTTCGTCGGTAGAAACCTGAGCTCTATAGTTTCTTGCTGAATATTCGGGGTTTTCATAAATAATATCATCTTTTGATGATCCTAATTTATGATAATAAACTTTTTGGTATTTATTTATTCCTGATAATTCAGCTCCTGCAATAGGTGCCTCGTAACTACTATAAAAAAATCCGTCTTTATACCACGCGATACCTGAAAATTTAACCCATTGAATATGATCATCAAGATCTTGCCCTGTTTCAATATCTCTAACAAATATTTCGTTCCAATCAGAACCACCTTTTGAAATCTGATATGCCAGATATTTTCCATCATTTGAAATAGAATATCCACCAAGAGCAACAGTACCATCTTCTGATAATGTATTTGGATCAAGTAATACTTTAGGCTCATCTGTTAAAATATTTTGCGTATAAAGGATATCTTGATTTTGCAAACCATTATTTTTAAAAAAGAAATATTTACCTGCTTTTTTAAATGGGGCCTGCATTGTTTCAAAGTTCCATAAATCGGTAAGGCGGTTTTTTATTTTTTCACGATAAGGGATTTGAGCCAGGTATGAAAATGTTACTTCGTTTTGTGCTTTAACCCAATCTTGTGTTTCTTGTGATTTGTCATCTTCAAGCCATCGATATGGATCGGCTACTTCAACTCCAAAATAAACATCCTTTTGATCCACCTTTTTGGTTTCGGGATATTGAATTGTTCTTTTGTTGCATGAAATCATTGCTAACAGAGCAATTAACAAAACTGGAGAAATCTTATGTAACATGATATTACGTTTTATATTTATTTAAATCATTTCTTATTTTGAATTAATAAAGATACTTAATAAGTGCTAAATTATTCAAAATTATGCCCATAAATTTAATAAAGAAATAAGTGTTTTCAAAATGCGAATCAATGAGTTGCACTTAAAACTAAAAATGGCCTGATTTTCATCAGGCCATTATATTCTAAATTATTCTTCTTTTTTCTTTTCAGGTCTTGGTAGCAAGACTTTTCGCGACAGTTTAAGCTTTCCACTTCGCTGATCAATTTCAATTACCTTAACTTCAATTTCTTGTCCCTCTTTTAGAGCGTCTTCAACTTTCTCTAAACGTTTCCAGTCTATTTCAGAAATATGCAATAATCCATCTTTTCCGGGTAGTATTTCAACAAAAGCACCAAAAGCTACTATTGACTTAACTACTCCTTTATAAACCTGACCTACTTCAGGAACTTCTATAATACCTTTTATTCTGAACAATGCTTTTTCAATTGCTTCAAGATTTTCGGCAAAAACATCAACAATACCTGTATCACCTTCTTGAGTAATGGTAATAGTAGAACCTGTTTTCTCTTGAATATCCTGAATAATTTTTCCACCAGGACCGATAACTGCGCCAATCATATCTTTAGGAATTGTAATTTGAACAATTCGAGGAGTATGTGGCTTGTAATCAGCTCTAGGCACAGAAATGGTTTCGAGTATTTTATTCAAAATATGTGCTCTGCCTTTATTTGCCTGATCTAATGCTTTGGTAAGAATCTCATACGATAAGCCTTCAATCTTAATATCCATTTGGCAAGCAGTAATTCCATTTACAGTACCAGTAACTTTAAAGTCCATGTCACCCAAATGATCTTCATCACCTAGAATATCTGATAAAACAGCAAACTTACCTGTTTTTGTATCGGTAATTAGTCCCATTGCAATACCAGAAACAGGTCGTTTAATTTTAACACCTGCATCCATTAAGGCAAGAGTACCAGCGCAAACCGTAGCCATTGATGACGATCCGTTTGATTCAAGAATATCGGATACAACACGAATAGCATAAGGATTTTCTGCTCCAGAAGGAATCATTCTTTTTAAGGCTCTGTGAGCAAGATTTCCGTGACCAATTTCACGACGACCTGTACCTCTATAAGGACGAGCTTCGCCAGTTGAAAATGGAGGGAAATTATAATGCAAAACAAACTTTTCTGTTCCACGAACCATAACCTGATCAATCATTTTCTCGTCAAGTTTTGTTCCTAATGTTACAGTAGTTAACGATTGTGTTTCGCCACGTGTGAAAATTGCCGAACCATGAGCTGCAGGCAAATAATCAATTTCACTCCAGATAGGTCTGATTTCATCTGTTTTTCTGCCATCAAGACGAATTCCTTCGTCTAAAATAAGGTTACGAACAGCTTCTTTTTCAACATCATGGAAATATCTTCCAACTAAACCTTCGTTTACTTCTTCTTCTGGTTTTTCAGCTTTCAACATTTCAACAAAATCAGTTTTGATCTTATCGAAAGCATCTGAACGTTCATGTTTTGCTTTGAATGTTTTAGCTGTTTCGTATGTTTTTGAATAAAGCTCTTTTTTAATTCTTTCGCGTAATGCTTCATCATTATTTTCGTGGCAATATTCGCGTTTTACAACGCCAAGTTGTTTTGCCAACTCCATTTGAGCAGTACATTGTACTTTAATGATTTGATGAGCAAATTTAATTGCTTCTAACATTTCTGTTTCGGAAACCTCGTTCATTTCGCCTTCGACCATCATTACATTATCGAAAGTAGCTGCTACCATAATATCGATATCGGCACGTTCGAGCTCAGTAAATGTTGGATTAATAACCAATTTACCATCAACACGAGCAACGCGAGCTTCGGAAATAGGACCATTAAATGGAATATTAGAAACACTTAATGCTGCTGATGCAGCTAAACCAGCTAATGCATCGGGCATAGCATCTTTATCGGCAGAAATTAGGTCAACATTTACAAATGTTTCAGCATGGAAATTATCCGGGAATAATGGTCGTAATGCTCTATCAATTAATCTTGAAACAAGAATCTCATAATCGGATGGTCTTGCTTCACGTTTTAGAAATCCACCTGGGAAACGGCCAAAAGATGCAAACTTTTCTTTGTATTCAACTGACAAGGGCATAAAATCAACATTCTCTTTTGCTTCTTTTGCTGAAACTACTGTTGCAAGAAGCATTGTGCGCCCCATTTTTACTACAACCGATCCATCGGCTTGTTTTGCCAATTTACCTGTTTCAATGGTGATAACACGTCCATCACCAAGGTCGATTGTTTTCTCTACTAAATTGTACATATATGTTTTATTAAAATTAAAATGTGCTAACAGCTTTAATATATTAAGAAAAAAGGCAATGTAAAAATTGCCCTTTCTAATTTTATTTACGAATATTTAGATCTTTAATTAAAACACGATATTTCTCAATATCCTTTTCTTTTAAATAATCGAGTAATCTTCTTCTACGACCAACAAGTTTAAGGAGAGCTCTTTGAGTGCTAAAATCCTTTTTGTTTATTTTTAAATGTTCGGTTAAATGACCTATACGATGAGTATAAAGAGCAATTTGTCCCTCTGTTGAACCTGTATTTGTTTCAGATTTTCCATACACTTTAAAAATTTCTTGCTTTTTCTCTACTGTTAAATAGCTCATACTTTTTTGTTTTTTAAATTATTCTATTCTTGAATATTAAAGATTTGCAAAAGTATCTATTTTTTTTAATTCATCAATACAATTTGACAAAAAAAGTAAAAACAAAATGAGAAATATTTGTTGTAATAGCATAAATCACTGAGATATTGGATAAATAAATTCAATTCTAAAATTGTCTTTCCCAATTATTATGTGCCAGTATGTAAAAAATAGAATTCTCGCTAATAATAATATTTTGATGATTATATAACTAATTATTAAATAAAACCTTTTTAAGATTATCAATTTGTTCAGGATTTCCAAGTACAAAGATCTGATCGTTAGCAGAAATTTTAACCTGAGGAGAAGGATTTACAATATAGCTATTGTCGCTGGTTTTAAGTCCAATAATATTAGCACCTGTAGTTCGACGAATGGCCCAATCTCCAATTGTTTTTTCAGCAAATCCTTTTGCAAGTCCCTTACACGAAATTTCCTCAATATAAACACCTTCGTTACTGCTAAGCATAATGTAATCCAGAAAATCAACAACATCGGGCTGAGCAACTAATTTAGCCATTCGCTGACCTCCAATTTTGTCGGGCATAATAACATTTGTTGCACCTGCACTTCGAAGTTTTCTATCCGAATTAAAACTGGATGCCCGGCTAATTATCGTAAGGCTTTTATTTATTGTTCTAGCGGTGATAACAACGAACAGATTATCTGCATCGTTGGGCATAGCAGTAATAAGAGCCGCAGCCGAATCAATACGAGCAGCAAGCAATGTTTCGTCTTCGGTAGCATCGCCTTGTATATAAAGCAATTCTGCATTTGCGCGAATAGATTCTATTGTTTCATCCTTATTATCGATAATTACAACTTGATAATTATGACGTTTAAGTTCTTCAATAGCTTGTCGCCCGTTTCTGCCATATCCACAAACTATGACATGATTGCTTAGCTTTTCAATTTTGCTTTTCACTTTATTATCTTTTAAATAATTTCTAAAAACTCCATCAACAATATATCGGGTAAGGGTTGTAACTGCATAAGCAAAAATACCAAATGAAATAATTATTAGGAACGCTGTAAAAAACTGGCCTGCTGGTGATAATGGATGGACTTCTCTAAAACCAACAGTCGAAATGGTTATTATGGTCATAAAAAAGGCATCTGGAAAATTGAACCTTTCAATACCCATAAAACCTAAAGTACCAATTATAAAAACAAGGAATAATAATCCTATTGAAAAATATATTGATCGAAAGTTTTCTTTTCCCAGTCTTGTTTTATTCATTCAGCCATTTTTATTATTTGGTTTCCAATGGTACAATTTAAGCATTTTTTTTGATTGCAGTAGATGTTTTTAAGATGAATTAAAGCTTGTGATGAAAGCGCATTTTCAGATCTAATACCAAATATTCTCCAGGTATCAATAATACTGTTTTTTTCGCTTTTGATTTTTTCCAAAAAATCCAATGCTCTATGCGTTATCGATTCGCTTCCGTTTTGTTTACCATAAATAAATAAAAAAGGAATAACTGTATTAATAATTATAATATCAACTGAGTTTTCACCAAGGTGTTTTGTCTTTTTAATTGATTCTTTATTAAAAAGATAATGATTTTCCCAGTAATCAGATGTTTCCACTAATAGAAGTTCTTTTACTTCATCTATACTCCTAGATTCAATAATTTTTGAAAAAAGAGCTGATGATTTAAATATTAGCATTGCAAATTGAGCAATTCGGATGGTTGGAAAATTGCCGGGGCGTGACCGAAGAAATTTCCACAGATGCTTTCCAATTGGTTTTAAATTGAATTTTGACTTTAAAAACAGGTATTCTTTATGCAAAGATTTATAGTACTCATCACCTTCAGAGTCGTTTAAAAATCCGGCTTGCCCAAAAAGCAGAGCTTCTATTTGCAATAAACTGTTTTTATGTTTTGCCAAATAAATAAGTGGTAACGATTTGGCCAGCATCTCAAAGGGTTCGCTATTGAGCTTAAATCCAAAACTTTGAGCTAACTGAATATAAAATGATGCTTCGATATTATTATTAAACTGCTCCAACAAATCATCAATACGCTTTGATTTTTCTTCTAATCGCTCAATAGCAAGTTTGCCAATCCATTGATCAATAATAAATGAATCAACTTTTGAAATATCACTTTCGCAGGGAATCCATAATTGACTATTTAAAAGATTTTCGTAATTATCCAGCAATTGCTTATTAAATTTCAACTCAAGTGTTGGTATTAATTCTCCATTTGTACGAAAAACTTCTTTATCATGATTAATAACAACTTGCAAAATAACATTATCGAAAGCCTTGTTTGTATGATGATTGTGATTATACCAATCAGATGAGTTAATATGTATCTCAACATTTCCGCTCCAAATTGTCTTATCGATATTAATTTTGGCATTAAAAAAGTCGGGGCCCGAATCTAAATTATGGGTACCGGGTTTTAATATTTTAATTTTAAGACCAGATGTTGATTTTAGGTTTGCAGATTCATACAATTTGTATTTCCAGATATAATGCAGGAATTCTTCTTTCATTGGGTAATACGTAAGGTTAATTTCTCACGTATAAAAATAATAAAAACAATAAATAAAACGAGAATAATTTATAAATTGAAAACTATTGACAGAGATTAAACAGATAAACACAGGTTTAATCTAAAGTTATAATCCATAAGATTTTAATAGCGTATCCATTTGTAGCTGCATTTCTTTGGCTTTTTCGGCAGCTATTTTATCAAAATCCTCCGTATTATCGGCAAAAATAATCGCACGTGAAGAATTAACTAACAATCCACAAGATTTATTCATTCCGTATTTTGCAACTTGCTCCAAATCGCCACCCTGAGCACCTACGCCAGGAACAAGAAGAAAATGATCGGGAATAATTTCTCTTATCTTTTTAAATGATTCTGCCTTTGTAGCACCAACAACATACATCATATTTTCTTTCGTGCCCCACAGTTTCGATTTGCTTAAAACAGTTTCGAAAAGTACATTTTCAGAACCTTTTATACCAATTGTTTGAAAATCGAAAGCGCCCTCATTAGATGTTAAAGCTAGCAAAATGGCCCATTTCCCATCTGATTCAAGAAAAGGACTTACTGAATCTTTACCCATATAAGGTGCTACAGTAATTGCATCACACGACATTGATTCAAAAAATGCTTTTGCATACATTTTTGATGTATTCCCAATATCGCCACGTTTTGCATCGGCTATAATAAAACTATCTGGATAATATGTTTTAATATATTTGATGGATTTTTCAAGGTCTAACCAGCCCTGAACACCATATGATTCATAAAAAGCGGTATTCAACTTAAAAGCAACTGCATATGGGGATGTAGCGTCAATTATTCTTTTGTTGAATTCAAAAACAGGATTATCAGCTTTTTTAAGAAATGAAGGAATCTTATTTATATCGGTATCAAGTCCTACACAGAGAAAGGATCTCTTTTTGGTAATTTCCTGTACAAGCTGTTTGTAGTTCATTATCTCTTATTTAAAAATAGAATGCTTACCCAAACCCCGATTAAAAATCTTTAACTTTTTACTTTTTCTTGTATCCTGCCTTCGGCAGGCAAGCTTGAATCTTATTAAACTCCCGCTTCTTTCAATCTTTCTGAATTTTCGGCCATTTGTAATTGGTCAAGAAATTCTTGAATAGCACCATTCATAATAGTTGGCAAATTGTATACTGTATAATTTATGCGATGATCAGTAACACGACCTTGCGGATAATTATACGTTCTGATTTTTGCTGATCTATCGCCCGTTGACACCATTGTCTTACGTTTCGATGCAATCTCATCAATATATTTTTGATACTCTAAATTATACAGTCGGGTTCTTAGTTCACCCAATGCTTTATCGAAATTTTTAATCTGTGATTTCTCATCCTGGCAAGTAACAACAATACCTGAAGGAATGTGTGTTAAGCGGATAGCAGAATAAGTAGTATTAACTGATTGTCCACCTGGTCCGGATGAACAGTAGGTATCTTTTCGGACATCTTCCATTCGAAGATCGATATCGAATTCTTCGGCTTCGGGCAATACAGCCACTGTTGCAGCCGATGTATGAACACGTCCCTGCGTTTCGGTTTGAGGAACACGTTGAACACGGTGAACACCAGATTCGTATTTTAATACTCCATAAACACCATCACCAGAAACTTTCATAACAATCTCTTTATACCCACCAACAGTACCTTCGCTAATATTTGTTACTTCAACTTTCCATCTGCGATCTTCACAATATTTTACATACATTCGATATAAATCACCTGCAAAAATACTAGCTTCATCGCCACCTGTTCCCGCACGAATTTCAACAATTGCATTTTTAGTATCCTGAGGATCTTTAGGCAATAATAAAAGTTTTATCTGATCTTCAAGAGGATCAATTCTGCGCTCCAGCTCATCAAGCTCGGCCTTAGCCATTTCGCGCATGTCTTCGTCTTTCTCAGTTGCAATAATATCTTTAGCCGATTTAACATTGCTTAAAATATTTTTGTATTCTTGGTATGCTTCTATTAAAGGTTCTAAATCACGATATTCTTTATTTAGTTTTACATATTTTTTCATATCGTTAATAATCGCAGGATCAGTAATCAACTGGCCTACCTCCTCAAAACGAAGTCTAATACCTTCGAGCTTATCTAATATAATATTGTTACTCATAATTGTTTATCCTATAAAATCGCCGCAAAATTAATAATTAAATTGATTTGTTGGTACAATTTAATAATATTGGAATTCGCCAAACTCACTAATTATTGTCAATTGTTTTTTTTCTGAGTACTTACATTTCCCAATTATCTTCGCACCAATTCCAAATTCTTCTGAAATTTTCAAAATATTTTCTGCATATTCTTCGGAGATATAAATTTCCATTCTATGCCCCATATTGAATACCTTGTACATTTCGTCCCAAGGTGTACCCGATTCGCTTTTAATTATTCGGAATAGTTCTGGTACATCAAAAAGATTATCTTTTATTACATGCAAGTTTTCGACAAAATGAAGCACTTTAGTTTGGGCTCCACCAGAGCAATGAACTAAGCCATGAATATGTTTTCGATGATTTTCAAAAATCTTTTTCATTACAGGAGCATATGTTCGGGTTGGCGAAAGAACTAATTTGCCGGCATCAATACCTAATTTTTCGATATTATCGGTTAGCTTGTAGTTTCCAGAGTAAATAAATTCTATTGGAACTAATGGATCGAAGCTTTCAGGATATTTTCGGGCAAGGTATTTTGCAAAAACATCGTGTCGTGCAGAAGTAAGTCCGTTACTTCCCATTCCTCCATTATAATATTTCTCATAGTTGGCTTTACCAGAAGATGATAATCCAATAATAACATCTCCATCCTGAATGTTTGAGTTATCAATTACATCGGATCGGAGCATACGAGCAGTAACCGTTGAATCGACAATAATTGTACGAACCAAATCACCCACATCTGCAGTTTCGCCACCAGTAGAATAAATAGAAATACCAAGCTCCCGCAATTCGGAAAGCAGTTCTTCTGTCCCTGTAATAATAGCTTCTATAATTTCGCCGGGAATAAGATTTTTATTCCTTCCAATTGTTGATGATAACAATATATTCTCAGTAGCTCCAACACATAATAAATCGTCGAGATTCATAACAATCGCATCTTGAGCAATGCCTTTCCAAACTGATAAATCACCTGTTTCTTTCCAATACAAATAAGCTAAGGATGATTTTGTCCCAGCTCCATCGGCATGCATAATATTGCAGTAGTTTTTATCTCCTCCCAAAATATCGGGAATGATTTTACAAAATGCTTTAGGATATAATCCTTTATCGATATTTTTTATAGCGTTATGCACATCTTCTTTCGATGCAGATACTCCTCTTAGATTATATCTTGAATCTTGACTCATTTTAAATCAAAAATATTTAAAAATGCAAAGTTACTAATTAGTTGTCACGAAATAAAATTTAAACCTTAACATGTAATAAATTAACCATAAGGCCAAAAACGGTTTAATAAAAAAAGTTCCCGCGATGGCGGGAACTTTATATTTTGAGGATTTTATTTCTGCGATTTAAAATCTGTTGACAATACCTGGAACTCAGTTCTTCGGTTTATTTGATAAGCAGTTTCTTTTTGCTCTTCAGTAGGCAACGCATCAATAAACTCTTGAGTAATTTCGGTGCCTTCTTTTAAGAATGGATACTGAGCAGCCATTTTTGCATCTACAATTTTAGGCATCGTTGCAGCATATCCTTTAGCCCTTAACCTGGCAGGTTCAATTCCTTTTTCGATTAAGAAATCGACAACTGACTGAGCTCTTTTTTGTGAAAGTTCGATATTAACATCAATACTTCCGCGGGCATCGGTATGTGAACGTAATTCAATTGTAACGTTCGGGTTATCATTAAGTGTTTCTACTAGTTTATCGAGTGCAACCATTGACTCAGGACGCAAATCCCATTTAGCAAAATCGTAGAATATATTTGGCAATTCAATTGGTTCTGCAATAGAAGAAAGCTTTATTTCAGCTTTAAAATCTTTGCTATCGATTAAACCTCTGGTAGTTTCTTTTCCTTTACCAGTTAAGAAACCTCGTTTAGAAGCAACAAAAACATAGTCGGTATTTGCACGAAGCATAAATTTGAATTTACCGTCAGCAGATGTTTCGGATGTTAATGTCATTCCATCGCTTCCCACCAATTTAACTGTTGCAGCAGCAAGTGGCTGATCTGTTTTCTCATTACGAACAATACCATCAACATTAAACTTAAGAGGAGGCAAAACAAATGAATATATCTCATCATTACCATCACGTGATGTACTAAAAAAACCGCGTTCATGATCCTTTTCAATAACTACAGCAAAATCATCGTATGTTGAGTTGATTGGGTATCGCATATTTTCAATTTCCCATTTGTTATTTTTATAGGTGGCACGAAAAATATCAAGTCCACCCATCCCTAAATGATAATCTGAAGAGAAATACAAAGTACCATCATTATGAATAAACGGGAACATTTCATTTCCAGGGGTATTAATATCGCTACCCATATTTTCTGGAGAACCCCATTCGGCAGATGTATTATCGCGGGTTACCTTCCAAATATCTTTTCCACCTAATCCACCAGGCATATCTGAGACAAAATACAGACTTAGTTCGTCTTCAGAAAGTGTAGGGTGTGCTACAGTAACGCTATCAGGAGAAACATTCCAAGGTTCAGCTTTACCCCATTCATCGCCTTTTCGAACAGATTTAAATATTTTACATCCCATAGTTTCTTTTTTCACCCTTTCGCAACGACTAAAGAAAATGGTATTATAATCTTTGCTTAATGATGCACCACCCTCTTCATATTCTGTATTAATATTTTCACTAAGAGGAACAGGTGTACTCCATTTTCCTTGCTTGTCTTGAACTGATGTATAAATATCGGAGAAATTCTGACCAGTACCGCCATGTTTTTCTTTTCCAGTTGACTCTTCGCGAGAAGATGTAAAATAAACTTCGGTATATTCAGCATTAGCATAAGCTGGGTAATATTCACTCTCCTTGCTATTAAAAAACTTCATATTGGCAACTTTATACCCATTTGGATTTTCTTTCCATTTAGTAGCCAGTTCGCAGGATTTCACACCATTATCACCACGAGGGTCAGCAGGGACAAGCTTTTTATACTCTTTGTAGTTTTCAATTGCAAGTTCAAACTTTTCATTCATTTTTAATGCATCGGCATAATAAAGATAAATCAGAGGATTTTCGTATTTTTTTTGAACGACTTTTTTATACCACATCTCAGCTTTTTCAGGTTGTGATGTTAACCTGTAACACTCAGCAATTTTAAATGTAATATCTAACTTTATACTAGCATCTGGTTCGTTACCATAAGCATCTCTCAAAAGGTCGATAGATGCATAATATTGCCCTGTAGAGAAGTATTCAAGTGCTTTACGGGATTTGGTAGTTTGCCCTGACACGGAGAAATATATTAGCAGGCAAAGAATGCTTAAAAGAAATGCAGACTTTTTTATCATATCTTTTTATATTACTTGATTGTAAAATGTAAAAGTAAGATTTTTTAAATAAAATAAAAATATAGCTTAAACAGAGTTATCAGCTATTTATTAATACGTATTAAGATTGATTTTATTATATAACAAAAAAAGCACGCGTCAATGACGCGTGTTGATTTAAATGAAAAATTATTGAAAGATTATCTTGTAAACAGCATTTCGCGGTATTTTGGGAAAGGCCAAAGAGAATCATCCACAATCAATTCCAGTTTATCGACATGGTAACGTATTTTATCGAAGTAGAGCGCCACATTTTTTGAATATACATCGGCTTTATTAATAATATCTCTAATTTCATTTGCTTTTTTACGTTCTTCAATCATTTCTTCCACAGCATCTTTAATTATAGTCATATGTTCTGAAATAGTTGTAATAGTTTGAATCTGAGTTTTAGCAAGGGTCTCAAACATATCTTTTGGGTAAATCTCTTTTAATCCAAGCACATTCTGAATTAGAACATTTTGATATTTGATAACCGTTGGCAAAACATGATTCCGAACAAGGTCGCCCAATACACGAGCTTCAATTTGTGCACGTTTAACATATATTTCTAATCGGATATCATATCTGGCTTCCAGTTCACGTTCTGTAAGAACCTGTGCATCTGAAAATAGTTTTTGAGAGCTTTTGGTCATAAAAGCTTTTAAAGCATCGGGTATATTCGCAACATTTGACAATCCTCTTTTTTGTGCCTCATTCACCCAATCCTGCCCATAACCATTTCCTTCGAATCGGATTTTTTTGGATTCGATAATATACTTTTTCAAAACCTGAAATATAGCCTCATCCTTTTTCACGTTTTTATCCATTAGCAAATCCACATCCTTTTTAAACTGGACAAGCTGATTTCCTACTACCGTATTTAAAGCAATCATTGGTGCTGCCACATTTGCTGAAGATCCAACAGCCCTAAATTCAAACCTATTCCCGGTAAATGCAAATGGCGAGGTACGGTTTCTATCTGTATTATCCATTAAAATTTCAGGAATCTTTCCTATATCAAGTTTTAACTCCGTTTTTTCATCAGGAGTCATTTTTTTGTTGGTTACCCTTTTTTCAAGCTGATCGAGTATTGATGTAAGTTGCGAACCAATAAATACAGACATAATTGCAGGAGGAGCCTCGTGTGCACCCAAGCGATATTCATTACCGGCAGTTGCAATACTCGCCCTGAGCAAATCAGCATGATCGTGAACCGCTTTTACGGTGTTTATTAAAAAAGAAAGAAATTGCAAATTACTTTTTGGCGTTTTTCCTGGCGATAAAAGGTTTCTACCAGTATCGGTAAGCATTGACCAATTGTTATGTTTTCCTGATCCATTAATTCCTTTAAAAGGTTTTTCGTGAAAGAGAACCTTAAAATTATGTTTTTTACCTACTTTCTCCATTACGGTCATTAGCATCTGATTGTGATCAACAGCCAGATTTGCTTCCTCGAATCGAGGAGCACACTCAAACTGATTAGGAGCCACCTCATTATGACGGGTTTTAATTGGAATACCTAATTTATATGATTCGATTTCGAAATCACGCATGAAATAAGTTACTCTATCGGATATTGAACCAAAATAATGATCACTCAATTGTTGGTCTTTAGCAGATGCGTGTCCTATTAGAGTTCTACCTGTAAGGTATAAATCAGGTCGAGCATTAAACAATGCATTATCAATTAAGAAATACTCCTGCTCCCAGCCCAGGGTAACAATAACTTTTTCGACTTCCTTCTCAAAAAGCTGGCATACAGCAACAGCAGCTTTATCGATATAATTGAGTGATTTTAACAAAGGTGTTTTATAATCAAGAGCTTCGCCAGTATAAGAAACAAAGATAGTTGGAATACACAATGTATTGCCATAAACAAATGCAGGAGAAGATGGATCCCAGGCAGTATATCCACGCGCTTCGAAAGTATTTCTCAATCCACCACTTGGAAAGCTTGATGCATCAGGTTCTTGCTGAACAAGCATTTCGCCCTGAAAATTTTCAATAACACCGCCATTATCGGCTGGTTCAAAAAAAGCATCATGTTTCTCTGCTGTTGATCCACTCAACGGATGAAACCAATGCGTATAATGTGTTGCTTTTCGATCAAGAGCCCACGCTTTCATTCCTGACGCTACCTGGTTAGCAACTTTCCGATCAATTCTAACACCCTGATTAATTGCCTGAACAACGCTTTCGTATGCTTCGCGAGAAAGGTATTCCTGCATTTTATTTTTATCAAAAACATTCATTCCAAAATATTCGGATGTTTTTACTGAAGGAAGTTCAACACAAACAGGTTTTCTGTTCAGAACCTCCTCTAATGCTTTAAATCGGATTGTTGCCATAAAGAAATTATTAGTTAAAAGATAAAAACTGGTACAAATATATTATTTTTTTCATTACCCCCCCATTTTCTTACATGCTTTTTTATTTTTTTACTTCTTTTTTAATTGTCACCCCCTATTTTTTTACCATACGAATTAATTTTTATATCTTTTTAATACAAATTTGATATAATAATCAACTTAACCTATTTCATTTATTTGAATTTTAAATTTATGTATTGACACTATTTCTAAAATGGAACTCGGGTTAATCGATAATTTAAACCATAAAAAAACCCGATATCTCTGTCGGGTTTTTTTTAAATTAATGATAAACTATATTATTTATGCATTTCTGTAAAATACTTATAGAAATAGGGTATAGTATTTATTCCATTATAGAATTGTTCTAATGGATAATTCTCGTTTGGAGAGTGAATAGCATCTGATTCGAGACCAAATCCCATAAGGATTGATTTTGTTCCAAGAATTCTTTCAAACTCAGAAACGATTGGAATACTACCACCACTGCGAACAGGAACAGGTTTTCTGTTATATATTTCTTCGTAAGCCTTCTCAGCAGCTCTATATGCTGGCATATCGATAGGACACACATAAGCCTGCCCTCCATGCAAATATTCAACATTAACTTTCACATAGTCGGGAGCGATGCTTTCGAAATGCTCTTTAAACATTTTCGAAATTTTTACATTATCCTGATTAGGTACTAAACGAGATGATATTTTTGCAAAGGCTTTTGAAGGAAGTACTGTTTTTGCGCCTTCGCCAGTATATCCTCCCCAAATACCACAAACATCAAATGTAGGACGAATACCAGTTCGTTCAGTAGTAACATATCCTTTTTCGCCAAATACTTCTTTAATATCGAGTGATTTTTTATAATCCTCGAGGTTAAATGGAGCCTCAGCCATTTTTTTACGTTCTTCGGTAGAAATTAACAGTACATCATCGTAAAAACCAGGAATAGTAATAAGTCCATCTTCATCAACCATTTTAGCAATCATTTTAGCCAACACATTAATTGGATTAGCAACAGCACCACCAAATAAACCAGAATGCAAATCTCTGTTAGGACCCGTAACCTCAACCTCCCAATACGACAATCCACGCAAACCAGTAGTAATTGAAGGAATTGTTGGAGCAATCATACTTGTATCTGAAACCAGAATTATATCAGCTTTTAGCATTTGTTTGTTTTTTTCGAGCCATGCAGGAAGATTTGCAGAACCAATTTCTTCTTCGCCTTCGATCATAAATTTAACATTACAAGGAAGCGAATCGGTTTTAACCATAGCCTCGAATGCTTTAATATGCATAAAACCCTGACCTTTATCGTCATCGGCACCACGAGCCCAAATCTTACCATCTTTCACAACCGGCTCAAAAGGTTGAATATTCCACTTTTCAATCGGATCAACCGGCATAACATCATAATGCGCATAAACCAAAACAGTTGGCTTTGATGAATCAATTATTTTCTCTGCATAAACAACAGGATTACCTTCGGTAGGCATAACCTCGGCCTTATCAACACCAGCCGCAAGCAATGCTTTTTTTATTTGTTCAGCTGTTTTTATCATATCAGGTTTATGATCAGCGATAGAGCTAATTGAAGGAATACGAATTAATTCAAACAGCTCATTTAAAAATCGATCTTTGTTTGTTTCAATGTATTTTTTTACTTTTTCCATTATTATAGATTTTTAATTAATTATGTTTAATACGAGCTTACAATTTAAAGATTCTTTTTTATTTGTTTGCTTTTTCTTTCAAGTACAAGGAAGCAACTTCGTCCAATTCATTATACCAATCAATGCCAAACTTACGAATCAAGGCATCTTTTAAAAACTTATACACAATCATATTTTTTTTACACCCTAATTCCCTTGCTGGCTGGCAGACACTCCATTTATGATAGTTAACTGCTTCAATATTATCATAAAGATTTTTCAAACGCACAGGGTATAAATGACATGAAATTGGTTTTCGAAATGTTATTTTATTATCAAAAAAAGCTTTTTCGATTGCGCACTTTGCAATATCATTCTCAAAAATAGTATAGACACATTCTTCTCCATTAAGTAATGGAGTTACCAAATCGCCATCCCTATCGGTTACAGCAAAGCCCTGATTTTCGATTGATTCAACCGAATCTTTTCGCAAATAGTTTTTAAATAAGGGATAAAACTTTTCAATTAGTTCTTTCTCGCCATTTTCGAGCGGAGCACCCGACTCGCCATCAACACAACATTGCCCTTGGCATTTTTCGAGGTCGCAAATAAATTTTTCTTCGAGTAGCTCTAAACTAACTACTTTGTCTCCTATCTGAAGCATTTTATATAAAATAAATTATTTTACAAGAACTTTTCCTGTCATTTCTGATGGGATTTCAATACCCATCAAGCCCAGGATTGTTGGAGCCACATCGGCCAGAACGCCAGAATCAATAGTTTTATATCTATCTGAGACTAGAATAATAGGCACAGGGTTTAACGAGTGAGCTGTATTTTCAGAGCCATCATCATTAACTGCATAATCGGCATTTCCATGATCGGCAATAATTATTGCTTCGTATCCATTTGCTTTTGCTGTTTCGACAACCTCACTTACACAATTATCGACAGTTTCAATTGCCTTTTTAATTGCTGAATAAACACCTGTATGTCCAACCATATCACCATTTGCAAAATTCAAGCATACAAAATCAGTTTCTTTTTTCTTAAGCTCGTCCACAATGGCATCTTTAACTAAAGGTGCACTCATTTCAGGCTGCAAATCGTATGTTGCTACTTTTGGTGATTGAATAAGGATACGCTTTTCTCCCTCAAATTCATTTTCTCGACCACCAGAGAAAAAGAAAGTAACGTGCGCATATTTCTCTGTTTCGGCAATACGGATTTGCTTTTTACCATTTTTTGAAATAATCTCACCCAGAGTATTCTCCAGATTATCTTTATCGTAAACTATATTCACATTTTTAAATGATTCATCATAGCGAGTCATGGTTACATAATGCAATGGCATGGTTTGCATACCGAATTCGGGCATATCTTTTTGGGTAAGTACAATAGTTGTTTCCCGCAAGCGATCGGTTCGGAAATTAAAACAGATTACCACGTCGTTTGGCTTAATTTTGCCAACAGGCTCGCCTTTCTCATCAACCCGAACAAGAGGTTTTATAAACTCATCAGTTACTGCAGCATCGTATGATTCCTGAATCGATTTAACAATATCCCGAGTATTTTTCCCTTTGCCATGCACCATTAAATCATAAGATTCTTTAACACGCTCCCATCGTTTATCTCTATCCATACCATAGTAACGACCAACCAAAGAAGCAATTACCCCATTTGATTTAGTTAAATGATCTTGTAATTGTTTTACAAAACCTAGTCCAGATCGAGGATCAACATCACGACCATCGGTTAATGCATGGATAAAAACTTTATTTAAACCATAATCTTTTGTTAAATCGCACAGTTTATATAGATGTTTATCTTGAGAATGAACACCACCATCAGAAACCAAACCTATAAAATGGACTGCTACATTTTTCTCTTTAGCATAATTAAAAGCATTTACAAGAGTTTTATTTTCCTTAATGCTATTATCTTCGATAGCTTTATTAATACGAACCAGATCCTGGTAAACCACACGACCTGCACCAATATTTAAATGACCCACTTCGGAATTACCCATCTGCCCATCGGGTAAACCAACATTTTCGCCACACGTTAACAATTGAGCATGTGGATATTTTGTATATAAACTATCTATATATGGAGTATTTGAATTAAAAATTACATCGGACGTTGATTTATTTCCTATTCCCCACCCATCAAGTATTAGTAAAATAACTTTTCTATTTGCTATCATTATATTAATTATAAGTGAACTATAAACGTAAACAGGTAATATTAAAAAATGTTTCTACAAAATTATTCAATTTAATTCTAATTTACAGAATTAAATTGCGCATGATTTTTTCGACCTTACTCATTGTCAAATCTTAAAAAGATTTACCGCTTGGCTATGTAGAATATTTACTAATTTGCAAAGACAAATTTAGAAGAGCGAAATTATTCTCTTTTAGGAAACAAGAAAATGCTATATAAATAAAAAAGAGAATAGTCCTAAGAACCATTCTCTTTTTCTAACCCTAAAAAATTTACCTAAAAAAATTTACCCTTTTTTTCAGGTTGCAAAAGTATATATTCATTTAATATAATAGCTATTTTTTTTAAAAATATTTATATGATATAAAACATATTTTATAAATACCTAATATTGTGAACATTAACTGTTTTTTACCTAATTAAATAAGAATTATTAAAAGAATAATTTTTCAGTTCTAAGATTTTTTTTATTATCACAATTAAAATTTCATCTTTGTATTACTGAATATTAAATTACTACAAATGGCATCAATAACTAAGGTTTTTCGCAAATTCCCAAAAACATTCTGGATAGCAAATACCATGGAACTTTTCGAACGCTGGGCATGGTATGGATTTTATATGTTACTAGCAAATTATTTAACCAAATCAACCGATATAGGAGCCTTAGGATTAAGTCAGGAAGAAAAAGGTCTTATTATGGGAATTGGAACAGCTATTTTATATTTTTTACCAGTAATAACTGGTGCTATTGCTGACAGATATGGATTTAAGCGTGTTTTATTTATTGCTTTTCTCATCTATTTTACAGGATTCTTGGCAATGCCCTATTGCAAATCATTTGCATCATTTTTCTCAATATTTCTTTATGTTGCTATTGGAGGATCTTTATTCAAGCCGATTATTACAGCCACCGTTTCAAAAACAACTGACGAGGAAACATCGTCTATTGGATTTGGAATTTTTTATATGATGGTAAATATAGGTGCATTCGCAGGACCACTTTTCGCACTTCAATTTTCGAAAGTATCATACGAAGCAGTTTTTTATCTAAGTGCACTATTTATTGCAGTAAATTTCCCTATACTTTATTTTTATAAAGAGCCAGGAAGAGTAAAATCTAATTTACCATTTATTCAATCTCTAAAAAATATTTTCAGAAACATTGGTGTTGCATTAAGTGATTATAAATTCATAATTTTTCTTGTAATTGTTGCTGGATTTTGGTCGATGTACTACCAGCTTTTTTATACTCTTCCCGTGTTTATTGATCAGTGGGTCGATACACATTCATTGTATAATTTTATTCATGATGTTTGGCCATGGCTAACAAGTAAAATCGGTTCGCCTGATGGAACAATAAAAGCAGAATATATTACAAATATAGATGCGATGTATATCATAATGTTTCAGATTGTTGTTTCTACAATCATAATGAAATGGCGTCCATTAACATCGATGATGACAGGGTTTTTAGTTTGTGCTATTGGAATGGCACTAACCGTTTTTACAAACAATCCATTTTTTATAATTGCATCTATATTTATTTTTGGAGTAGGCGAAATGGCGGGTTCACCAAAAGTTACTGAATATATTGGTCGAATTGCTCCGAAAGATAAAATTGCACTTTATATGGGATGTGCTTACCTGCCAGTAACATTTGGAAACCTTTTAGCAGGATTTATTTCGGGGAGTGTTTATGGAAAAATGGCCGATAAACTCACCTTGCTTAAGCTGGATTTATCATCAAAAGAAATATCTATACCAGAAATTTCAGAGACTTTTACCCAGACTGATTTTTACAATAAAGCAGCCGAATTACTAAATATGAGTCAACTAGAAATGACGAATTACCTTTGGATAACCTATCATCCAAATCGAATATGGTATGTTCTATTGGCTATTGGTGGAGGAGCTGCATTTCTTCTATTTTTATACGACAGGTTTTTAATACGTAAAGCAGAAAAACAATCTTATTAAATATACTGTATTGAATATTTCATAGTGAATAGCAATGATTCATAGTTGATATATTCTATATTTACAGTTCAATAGAACAGTTCAGGTTATAATCTATTTTCAAACTTCCTGTACTAAACAGCATTAGGATATAAAAGACTATTTCAAAAAGTATTCAGGATTTTTTTATTGATAATCAATAAAAATATTTTTTACATTCATTAAACCATTGCCATAATTGAGAATCAAATGCAATAAAGATCAACATTTAACTCTCATTTTTATAAGTGATTGTTTTTTTTTCTAACTTGGTGTAATAAAACAGAATAAAATACTACTAACTATTTATTAACTTAAATCTAAAATCAACAAAAATGAAAAGAATTACCTTATTAGCAGCATTTTCGTTAATCTGCCTATTAGCAAATGCTCAAACTGCAGATGAAATTATCGAAAAATATTTTGAAAATACAGGAGGGAAAGATGCCTGGAACAAAATTACCGGTTTACAATATAACGCGAGTGTGAATACTCAAATTGGCGAAATTCCACTTGTAATGTACAATAGCAAATCTGGTTCTTATGTAAAAATGACTGTACAGGGAAATGAAATTACACAATTTGCCTTTGATGGAGAAACTGCATGGGGGATGAATATGATGTCGATGCAGGCTGAAAAACAAGACAATGAAACCACAGAAAATGTAAAACGAGCGCTTAAAGAATTTCCTGATCCATTTTTGAATTCGAAAGAAAATGGTTTCACTATTGAACTTTTAGGAAAAGAAGCAATCGAAGGTACCGATTGTTTTAAACTTAAACTTACCAAACAACCAACGTTAGTTGATGGTGTTGAGGTTGAAAATACATCATATTACTATTTCGATGCTGAGAATTATGTACCCATTCTTGTAGAAGCAGAAATAAAAAGCGGACCAGCGAAAGGGAATATTTCACAAACATTTTTCAGCAATTATCAAGAAGTTAATGGATTATACTTTTCATTCTCTTTTACTCAAGGAGTTAAAGGTTATCCCGGACAAGCAATAAACATTAAGTCTGTTGAGATCAATCCTGAGGTAAATCAATCACTTTTTATATTTCCGGAGAATAAATAATTAAAAACATGAAAGTATTCAATGTAATTTTATTGCTTATAACTTTATCTATAAGCCTGAATAACTATGCCCAAGAACCAATAAAACTAACAGGTGATGAGCTATTTGGCACAATGAAAGCCAGACAAATTGGGCCTGCTGTTATGAGTGGGCGAATAACCGATTTGGAGGGACATCCAACAAATGCTAAAGTTATATATGTTGGTACTGCAGGAGGAGGTGTTTGGAAATCATTGGATGGAGGAACTAGTTTTAATTCTATTTTTGATGATTACAACCAATCAATAGGTTGTTTGGCTATTGATCCATCGAATCCAGATAACATTATCTGGGTAGGAACTGGTGAAACTTGGACGAGAAACAGTATTTCTCCTGGTGATGGATTATATAAATCAACCGATGGAGGCACCAATTGGAAGAAGATGGGATTTGAGAAATCGGATCATATTAGCAGTATTCAAATTAATCCGAAAAACTCAAATGAGGTTTTTGTTGGAGTTTTAGGGCCACTTTGGGGTGATGGTGATGAGCGAGGAGTTTATAAAACCTCCGATGGAGGAGCAACCTGGGAAAAACTGTTAGCTGGAAATCTCTCAACTGGTTGTTCTGATTTAGTTATGGACCCAAAAGATCCTAATATTCTTTATGCTTCATTTTGGGAATTTCGAAGAACAGCATACTCTTTTAGTTCAGGCGGATTAAATAGTGCTTTATACAAATCAATCGATGGAGGCAAAAATTGGCAAAAGATTCACAATGGATTTCCTGAAGGAGCTTTGGGAAGATTCGCCATAGCTGTTGCACAAACAAATTCGAATATTCTATATTCCATTGTAGAATCAAATGATCGCAGTAAATCCGGATTGTACCGATCAGAAGATGCAGGTGAATCGTGGATACATCTGAATAAGAACTTTGAATTAGCTGTTCGTCCATTTTATTTTTCAAGAATAGTTATTGATCCACGAAATGAAAATACAGTTATTAAATGCGGCTTATTTGGATCAATAAGTCGGGACGGAGGAAAAACATTTAAAGGTTTAGGACCACAACATGCAGATATTCATGATATTTGGTTTGATATTAATAATTCAGATATTATATACTCAGGAACCGATGGCGGCGTATATTGCTCTTATGATGGAGCAACAACCTTCGACATGGTTGACAACTTGCCTGTTTCTCAATATTATCATGTAAGCCTGGATAATGAAGAACCCTATAATATATATGGAGGACTTCAAGATAATGGTTCGTGGTACGGTCCATCAGAAAGTCCGGGAGGAATAGAAGCCCGAGATTGGCATCCAATAGGTGGTGGTGATGGCTTCAGAGCATTTCGTCATGCAACAAAAAACATCATTTATTCTGAAATATATAACGGAGAGGCTGTTTACAGATACGATCTCGACAAGAATATTATAAACACAATACATCCATTCCCTGCTGAAGGAGATCCAAAGTTCCGCTATAATTGGAATACTGCTCTTCAGGTAAGTCCGAACAAACCTGATAGAATCTATTTTGGAAGTCAGTTTTTATTTAAATCCGAAGACATGGGTGATACATGGGAAAAAATCTCTCCCGATTTATCGACCAATGATCCGAAAAGGCAAAATCAGGCAGTTTCAGGCGGAGTATCAGTAGACAATTCAGGTGCTGAAATGAATACAACTATTTTTTGTATCGCAGAATCACCTCTCGACGAAAATTTAATTTGGGTTGGAACAGATGACGGAAATGTTCAAATTACACTTGATGGAGGAAAAAGCTGGACCAATGTTGTATCTAATATTCCGGGGTTACCTAAAAATACGTGGTGTAATCATATCGAAGCCAGTACGTTTAATAAAGGAACAGCTTATGCTGTATTCGATGGTCATTACTCGAATGATAAAAACCCTTACGTATATAAAACTACCGACTTTGGAAAAACGTGGAAATCGATAGCTACAAGTGAAATTGCCAGTTTTGCAAGACATATTAAAGAAGATTATGTAAACGAGAACCTTCTTTATCTGGGAACCGAAATGGGATTATATATTACTATTGATGGAGGCAAAAACTGGATAAAGTTTACGAACAATATGCCAGCTGCATCGGTACATTATATAGCATTACATCCTAAAAAGCACGATTTAGTGCTAGCTACTCATGGAAGAGGAATAATAATTATTGATGATATTAGTCCTTTGCGACAAATAAACCAGGAAGTTCTTAAAAAGGATGTTCATTTCTTCGAAACCAAGCCAACAGTAATTTGGGAACAAAGCTCTTTTGGTGGCAATAGTACATTTAGCCAGTTTGTTGGTTCAAATCCTAGTCGTGATGCAAAAATCATGTATTACTTGCAGAAACGCCACACATTTGGAAAAATGACTCTCGAATTATTTAATAGCAACGGCGAATTAGTGGGAACTGCAGATCCTGGCATGAAGAAAGGTGTAAACATAGTTAATTGGGATTATACAGTTAAACCACCCATATCACCTAAGGGCCAATTTAATAGAAAAGGGATATTTATGTCAACTCAACTTCCTGAAGGAGATTACAAGGTAGTTTTAACAAAAGGTAAGGATGTTTACGAGTCAAACATAAAACTAATATATGATCCGAAATCCAGTTTCTCTCTTGAAGATCGCAAACTAAAAGCAACTTTAATTAAGGAACTTTTCGATCTTACTCAGCAATTAGCATATTTAGTATATGAAATTGACGAAACCATAAGTTATATAAATGCAATTGACTTTGGTAAAGACAAAACTAAAAAAGTTGCAAATGATATTACAATTGAGCTTAATGAGTTTAAAAACACTCTTGTAGTTAACTCCGGAGACAACTATGTACAAGCTGCAGAACCAGGTTTAAAGGAATATATATGTGATTTATACAATTTAGTAGCCGGAAATACTGCAAAACCTTCGAATACCCATTACAACAATTACAAAATGCAAAAAGGTAAATTCGAAGCGGCAAAAGAAAAACTAGCATCAATAAAGAAAACTGATTTCAAGAAAATCGAAAAATATGCAGAAAAAAATTCCTTACCTTCTTTTACTCTTAAAGGATTTGAGGAGTTTTTAAAACAATAGTTTCTATTTTATAAAATAGTAAAAATCTCACATTTGTGGGATTTTTTTTTGGATTTCACATTACTTGTTTAAAAATTAAAATTGAATGCAATCGAAGCAGGAGTTGTCTATTGCACTTCAAAATGCTCAGATTGGGTAACTGTTTCCCCATTATTTTTAATAGCTCTAACTAGAATTACATATCTTCCATCTGAATCTGAGGTGAAGAAATCAAACTCTGAAGTATTATTATTAGATAGTACTAAATTAGGTAACCACAACAATGTATTCCTTATATCTGGCTTATTTATTGAAATGTAGTCGCCATTAATACTGTTTGAATTTTCTGAAAAAAAGTTATAATTTAAAAAAATACCAGATTCTGGTAAATTAATTCCTCCATAATCGCCATTTTTAGAGAAAATACTTATGATTCCACCATAAATCATATTTCCCTTAACATATGGAGCTGTAATAATATCAATATGAGATATTTTTTTCGGAGATATACTCAGTACTTTTTTGTAGTCTGTAATAGCAACCATATCAACTAAAATAAGAGGTTCGTAAATTAAAAACTCTGATTTACCTCCTGTTATTTTAAAATATTTTTCATCTTTTACTTTTATAATCCTTACATTAAAAGGCAATTCTATAAAACAATCCTCTATTGTCGGGAGATCAATATAGCTGTCAGGATATAAAGTTCTTGTTGGCTTACCATAGAATACGTTATCGTATGTTTTAAAGGGCTTATTTATGCGTGAAGTATCTTGAAAAATGCTTTTGATTTCTTTGTTAACTGCGATTTTATATACAAGTTTCCTTTCCTCTTCTGTAAGCTTAAAGGATGGCGTTTCCATTGAATTTTTAGATGTACAAAAATCGTTTAAAACCATAATCTTAGGATTAATATCCGGTTTTTTCTGACAACTTATAAAGATGCTGTTTTGTCCATATAAATCAGGCAATACAAAAACAAAATTCCCCAAAGAATCACTTACTGTAGCCATGAAATCTCTATTGCTACCAATTATTGAAAGGTTTATTTTTATATTAGGCAATTTTAGGCCTGTTTCTTCATCAATAATTTTACCCGTTATCGAAATTCCTTTATTTTCAAGATTGTAAAGCTCATCAGAACTTATTTCAATTGTAGGCAAAGCTTTTATATTTATTGCATTAAATGAGAATTCTGGGATAACAGATATGCTAATGCATTTATTTTTAAATTCTCCTGATTCACACTTTATTGATACGCTAACCTTTTCACGATTAGAATACACTCTCTTATCAGTAGAAATAAGCAATAAAGAGTCATCTTTCGCGTCAATTGACTCGCTGACAGTTTGTGATGGATTATAACTTACTAAATCATTCTTATAAGGATTTATAATTTTAAATCTTGTATAATGGTAACTGTTTGGGCCGTTATTCCTCATCACTTTTGTATAAGCCTTAAGATAATAATAACCTGTTAGTATATTATCAGGAATAGTAATCTTGCCGGAACAGTATGAATTAATTAGTTTAAATTTTTCGCTAATTACACTTTCGCCATTTGGAGTAACTAATTCTACATAGAGAACATTGCTAAAATCACCAAAAGTACTTTTTTCATTATGAATTAAGTTACAAGAAAACAGGATCTCTTCATTAATAACATAGATTGTTCTATCGGTAAAAAGCGCAACCTGTTCATTAGATAAATACGACATTACTTGAGCATTCAGATTTGTAATTAAACCTGTTAATACAAGGATTACAAAGATTATTTTATGTTTTATTTTCCACATACTATAATGGCCAAAAGTCAGGTTTAATATTAATACCTCCCCTACTTAAACAATCCCAGCATTGTAGATTCATCTCATAATTTCGTCCTGAAATATCAGTAATATACACATTAACACTCGAATATCGAGGCCAACGTACCGGAATAAAATAAGTGCAATACGTATTATAATCAAGAGTAAGATTATCCACCCTGGTAATAAATAGCTTTAAAGAATCAACAGATGAAGCCTCAAAGAAACCCAAAACCTCTTTATCGGGATTTGTTATATTATGTATATTCCCTTCCACTGAAAAGGGTTGTGTTTCATATAATCCACCCTCATTATTGCTAACTAAACGCAATTGTTCCCAATAATCAAACGCATTTTCGCTTAAAGCGTGCTGCTTTACTACAAGATAGTATCCGTATGCAAGTCTTGCGGTATGATTATTAACATAATTAAGAGGAAATTTTCGATACATATTCTGACTAAGATTATTTGTTGACAATGAGAAAATCTCTTTTGAATTTTGGGTTCTCCAACAAACTAATTTTGATGAATCCTCTTCGACATAATGAAAACCTCTGTTGTCAATTACTGCGCTAAGAATAAACTGGGTATGATATTCCCAAGTTTCTGTTATTTCCCATCGTAAGAATCTGCTGTCATTATCTGTACCACTAAAATCGACATAAAACTGAATACCTTCAGTGGTCTCAAAATTTGGATCTGTATATTCTAATGGAGCGTCTTCCTTTACATAATAAATTGAGTCGAGTTCTGGACATTCTGGCATTTTATCATAATCTGAAATAAAATTTATTCCATCTGGTGTTATTACATTTAACTGATATGATGTTCCAGGAATCAAAAATTCCTTAGTAATCCAAACTCTATAAACTCCATCATTTGTTTCAGTTAAAACAAATTCGTTGCCAAGACCATCAAATATAGTGACCTGACAACCTGTAACAGGGATAAATTCAGGTGCTGACACGGGTGATGTCAATGAAATTGTTACTGTTTGATATCCTTCCTGATTAGTTATATTTCCTGATATCACGTATTTGGTTTGATCCTTCATATCAATCTGGGGAACATACGTCTCGATGCATGAAGAATACAACAAAATACCTATTACGAAAATAATATTTACTGTACTATTCCGTGTCATAATTACCAAGTTTAAAAAGCCATGTTATAGTAAAAAATTGAACACCAATAACTGAATATTTGTAACTTTTTATTAATCCGTTTTCTGTTTTAAAATAAACAGAATACGCATTATTTCTCCCTGTTAAATTATATAAACTAAATATCCATGAGCTATGAATTAGTTTATTCTTTTTTAGATTTCCTTCAATTGTTAAGGACAAATCCATTCTGAAATAATCAGGTATTCTGTATTCATTTCTGCTTGAGTAATCAACATATTGTATACCGTTAATATAGTATATCGATGTTGGATATGTAACGGGTCTTCCAGTTTGATAATTCAAAACAGAAGCCACACTGACTCTTTTATTAAAATGATAATTAATTACCGTATTTAAAACATGAGGAATATCGAAATTTGAAGGATATGGTTCTCCTTTGTTTATTTTCTCCCAGGAATTTTCACCATCAACCTCAACAAATGAACGAGAATAAGTATAGGACAACCATCCATCCAGTTTTTTATTACTTCTTTTTAAATAAAACTCAATACCATAAGATTTTTGTGTTCCCTGAAGAACTTGGGTTTCTATTGATGATGTATTCATAAAATCTGCCCCATCTTTAAATTCAGGGTAATTATTGGTTGTCTTGTAATATAATTCTAAAGAAGATTCCCAATTACCTTTTGGGATATTTCGAAAAACGCCAACTGAAAATTGATTGCTTCTGGAAGGATTTATATAATAGTCAGATAATTTCCATTGTGTATTTGGTGCAATGCTAATGGTATTATTTAGCATGAACATATTTTGCTGCATTTGATTAAACGATACTTTAACAGATCCTTTGGGATCGGTTTCAATGTTTGCAGCAATTCTAATATCAGGTGAATAATTCCATTTCATAACTTCATTAGATCCAAAAACAATTGAATCTACAATATTTTTATTATCACGAGGCAAACCATTTGCATAGGTATTAATCGTTTTAGGACCTACAGGAGCATACACAGAAAACCGCACTCCTGCTGTAACAGATAACCATGGAAACATATTATAAATATCTGATAGAAAAACAGCCCCTTCATATCCACTTTCATTACCCAAATTAACTTGATTTATTAGTGACTGATCTCTATAAGGCTGTATTGAGCCTCTGTTAAGATTATAACGAATTAAACTGACACCATATTCTAAATTATTGTTTTTATTAATTGAATGCTTAAAATCTATTTTGGCCTCATAATGACCAATATTATATTTGTTCGAATATGCTTTTAATGCTTCCTGCATATCAATGGTTTTATTATTGTAATCAGCCCCAATTAATGTAAGGCCAACTTGCAATGAAGCACCAATGGTTTTGCTAATATTTAATGAAATACCCTTATTTCCATATTGGAAACTATTAATATCAGATAAAACGAACTTATCTTCACTGTAATATACGAACAAAGCAACCTGCAATCCTTTATTATAATAATTAAGCGAGGAAGAAAAATCATTAAATGAAGCACTACTGCTACTTATAATAGGATCATTAATGCGAGACAATATCCAATCTGAATATGTTGTTCTTCCATTTAACAGAAAAGAAAATTTATCATTGATTAGAGGGCCTTCAATGGTCATGTTTGCAGATACCGGATTGACACCTCCTTGAATACTGTACTTGTTCATATTTCCAGAACGAGTATGAATATCAAAAACCGATGACAGGCGGCCACCAAATTGAGCTGGAATATGTCCTTTATATATTAAGAAGTCGCTAATAATATCTGAATTAAAAATAGGGAAAAATCCAAATAAATGGGAGGTGTTATAAATTGGTATTTCATTAATATAAAATGCATTCTGGTCAGAGTTTCCTCCTCTAACATTTAAACCTGCTGATCCCTCTCCTACACTAACTATTCCCGGAAGCATTTCAGAAACTTTGAGCAAATCACGTTCGCCCATCATCATTGGCAATTCTTTAATTGCTTTAGGAATTAACTTCTCGAGGCCTGGATCTTTTGTTTTAATATTGGTTTGCCGATTACCGTACACAACAACTTCATCAATTTCCAAAACAGATTCTTCCATTTCAATTGCAAAACTCCCATCTGAATATACCTCAAAAAAATAACGTTCTTTCTTCAGACCAACACATTCAAAAATTGCATTATAATTTCCGGGTCTTAAGGAAAGATAAAAATTCCCATTCATATCTGCAATTTTTCCTGTTTTTGTTTCTTCAATAAACATGGTGGTACCAACTGCTGGAGCCTGGTTTTCTTTAAGTTTTACATACCCTTTTATATTTGCAGTTTTATTAGTAGATTCTCCATTCTCATTACCAATAGTAATAGTCTTCTTAGTATTAGCTTGTCTTCCTATTATAAACTTATTTTCATTTTCGGGTAAGTTATTATTTATTTCCAAATTCGAATCAGATATTAACTCATTTGTTTTATAATCTGGCAATTGAGGTAGTATTTTATTATCTGAAAGAAGTAAAACGAAATCTTCCCATTCTACAATAGTTATATTTTTTCCCCTAATTGCGTATTCAAGCAATTCTCCAAGACTTGTACTATCAACATCAATAGATATATTTATTTGATCAATCCAAGGCTCATAATAATATATTTTTAAATTTGTTTTTTGAAATATAATATTACAAAACTCTGGAAAGTAAATATTCTGGGTATGAATTGAAATTTTTTCATCCAGAGGACCTCCTCTTGAAAGCAATCCAATTAAAACAAAAATCAATATAAACAATCCTTTTTTCACTATTTTTCACTATTACCACAAAAGTGAATCAACAAAAGCATAGATTCATCGGATGCCTTTTTTACATTAATTTTTTTATTCTTCATAAATTTTTTAATAGCAATGCGATCTTCTTTCTTAAATAAAGATAAAAAGCTTCTATTATCAGTATATCTAATTTTGTTTCCGTTTTTTTCAATAAAAGATTCCCTTTGGGGTGCAGAGTAATAATAAAATGATTCACCCAGGTTAGATCGAAATGCTAACGACTTTTTCCATTGATAAAATATCCTTACTGTGCATGTTCCAATAATCTGATAAATAACCTTACTCTCATTGTCTAGAATAAATCTATTGTTTTTTAAAGTAAATTCTTCAAGCCACGCTTTAGAAACTGCAATTACCATAACTGATCCATTAGGAGTTATATACCTTAATACTAGTTTTTGATTAAAAATATCATAATTCAATTCAAGATTATTATAAACTACTCCTTTGATTTTGACTTCCCCTTCTACAAATTCTTCATCAGCAAAAAATTGATGACCTTTTATATTATTTTGCTTTACTAAATTGTATAACTCACCATTGTACAACTGAGCATTAACATATTCAGATGCAATATTATTTGTTATTTTCTGAGCAATTAGAATTTTTGAAAAACAAAAAAGAAGAGGAATGATAATATAAAATTTGAATTTAAGCATTTATCAATTTAAAAATCAAATATAATTAATTTTAAATTGATACCTATTTGTTTGAATATTAATAAACCTAAGATTGGAAGGAATCTTTATTACCTGAAAAACCTCAATTTTTGTCTTGATCCCTGAAAATTTCGATATTGATATTCGACATTTAAATTGAATAAAAAAAGAGCTCCGATTTCTCGAAGCTCTTTGTGGTACCACCTGGTCCCGAAAGCTTTCGGGATGAACCAGGGACTATTTATAGATCATTAAAAGCTTTTCTGAAATTTCCGGATATTTGGGCAGATTCTCAATATACTTCCTCCTTTTCATTTTCTTTAAATGATTCTCAATATACCTAACTTGCTGCCTTGTCTCACATATTATTAAATGAAAAACTTCCCAATCTGAGGATTTTGAAGTATAACAACCTTTAAAGAAACCAGAATTATGCTGAATTAAGCGCTGATTGAGATTTTCGGTTTCCC
>MEOE01000013.1 GCA_001768565.1 Bacteroidetes bacterium GWF2_33_16
CAAAAGACTATAAGCTAAAATATAAATACGCTAAAAATAACAACATAAAAAAACCGTCTCAGATTATCTTTTGAGACGGCTTCTTTTTTATTTAAATTTTTCCAGGAAAGCAGCTTTTTGATTTACCGAAACATCAACTACAGAGCCATCTGTCATTTCAACCTGCCCACCCTTCCCTTTCATGTATTTTGTTACATACTGAATATTTATCAGGTGTGATTTATGTACACGAACAAAATCAAAATCCTTCAATAGATCTTCGTAAAACTTGAGTGTTCGCGAGATTAATTTTTTAGTGCCATTTGTTAAATAAAACTCAGTAAAATTATCATTCGCTTTACAGCGGATAATATCATTAATTTTAACCACATCGAATCCATTTAACTGAGGTAATACTATTTTATGATTATGCTTATTAACTGCCTGAATATTTTCGAGTAGTATCTTAGAGTGAATTGGTAATTCTTCTTCTTTTCTACTAGATTTAATTTTATCAACAGCTTTTATTAGCTCATCAATCGAAATGGGTTTTAATATGTAATAAGATGCACTCATATTAAGTGCCTTGATGGCATAATTGCTATAGGCTGTAACAAAGACAACATCAAAACTAATATTTTCGATTTGCTCCAATAGATCGAATGCATTGCCATAAGGCATCTCAATATCTAGAAAAACAATATCCGGCTTATGTTTTTTAATGATTTCTAAACCAGTTTTAACTGAGTCGGCTTCGGCAACCAAATAAACTTCGTGGCAATATTTCTGCAAATAACTAGTGAGTGTTTCCCTGCTGGCAAGCTCATCTTCTACTATAACTGCTGTTAGTTTACTTTCCATTAATAAACCAGTTTTTTCTGCATTGGAACTAAAATACTAACTACGGTTCCAGAATTGTTCTCTAAATCCAAATCCATAACATTAATTTGAATTCCTAAACGATGAACTTCATTAATAATCTTTAAGCGATGTTCAATATTTTTTAATCCTGTAGAATTAGTTTGCTGCTGATTTTTAGTTTTTAATTCCTGTGATTTGTTCCGACCAATTCCATTGTCTCTAATTTGAATTTGGAGATTTTTATCAACTTGTTTAAGCTCAACATGTAAAAAACCTTTCTCTTCTTTATATCGTAAACCGTGCCAAACAGCATTCTCAATATAAGGCTGAATAAGCATAGGTGGAATAAGAAAGGATTCAGTATTAATATCTTCATCGACAATAAATTGATAGTCGAACTTTTCTTTAAACCGTTCGTGCTCAAGCTTAATATATAATTCGATAACTTTTATTTCTTCGGTAAGAGGAATAAAATCGTGCTTGGAGTTTTCTAAAACTGAGCGCATTAAAAATGCAAAGTCGGACAAATACCGATTAGCAGAAAGCTCATCCTTTTTGGCTATGTAACTATTTACTGAGTTCAGGGCATTAAATATAAAATGAGGATTCATCTGACTTCGAAGTGATTTTAGCGCCAATAACTGATTTGCCAGTCGTTTTTGCTTTGCGCTTCGAAGAATAAGAATTGAAGAAATTAAAAGAATAACTAGAATTACTATTAACAAATAGATTGTTTTCTTCTGATTATCAATAAATTGCTCGTGAGCAACCTGCTTTTGCAGAAGCAACTCAATAGTTTTATCATTAAGTTCTTTATCTTTTTCAAGTAAATCGATACGTTGCTGTTTTCGGTTTAAAGATGTTGCCAACTCTAGTCTTGATAATAATTCCTGTTCGCGTTTTTTATTAATGCTTTCGTTTACCTTAAGGTATTCTTTATAGGTAGAAAGAGCCATATTTACATCTGATCGTTCGTAGGCTTTTGACAAGGTATAGAGTGCTTCTTTTTTTTGAGTGATATTTTTTGTTTCGTTTGAAAGATCAATGCTTCGTTTTAATAATGGGATTGCCTTTTCTTCTTCTTTTTGTTCGATGTAAATTTTTCCTAACTCAAGCAAATCAACATTTTGCGCTTCCACATCATTAAGCTCTGTATTAATATCCAATGCTTGTTGGCGAGCAGAAAGCTCTTCTTCGGGTTTATTTTGCTTTTTAAGAGCTGCACTTTTCCCACGTAAAGCATTTGCCAGCGATTTTTTATCACTTGATTCCTGTGCAATTTGTTCCGATTTTTCATAATACTGAATAGCACCGGCAGCATTATTTCGCTGAAGATTTATTTGTGCCAAACGGTCTTGAGCAAATAGAATTCCAGTATTGTTATTCCGGCTTTGTTCTATTGATAGAACTTCCTTATAGGTTTCCTCAGCTAATTTAAGTTCTCCCTTTAATTCGTAGGTTTCAGCTAAATGAACTTTAATAAATACAATATCATCGTTGGGTAAATTTTGGGCTGAATGGGTTAAAAATGAGTTTAAATAAAAAACTGCTTTTTCCAAGTCTTTATTAGCTTTAAAGGAGACGCCTATCCATTTTTTTGAATGATATGCTAATGTTGGTTTATTTAGACTCTCAGACAAACTGATTGCTTTAAAATAGTTCTCGATAGATAAATCGTACTGTTTTGAGTAAAAATTTATCTCGCCTAAAATAGAATAGGCACGAATTTCATCTTCTTTATCCCCATTTTGAATAGCTAATTCCAACGCTTGCTCAACATAATTATAAGCAAGTATAGCATTTGAATTTGCAAACTTTGCAGCAGAATCGAGTAAATATGAAATATCTGTTTGCTGGTATCTTGATATTTTCGACTGTGCATTTGATATTATGCTTAACACTACAAAAGCAATTAATATTATCAGTCTTCGAATCATCGACAAAATTTTTACCTATAATAATTACTGTAAAAGTACAAACAAAAACTGAGTTTTAAAAATCCGCATATTCTAAAAGGCCTTAAAAATCAATCTTTCCCAGCACAAATTTCCACTTAAACTGTTTAATTGTCCATTTGCCTAATTGAGAAGTACAGTTGCCTAAATGTAGCTTTTAGAGGTATTATTTTGTACATATTTTTACTTCAAGAAACCAATAAAAACAGATAAACATGAAAACACAAAATCAAAACTCAGCTATTCAAAATCTTATTAAATTAGGATTAGTATCATTCTTAACTCTTTTATTACTTACCATGTGCGCCAATGCAAATACACCACCTGATAACACCAATAAAAAATCAATAAAAATTGCATTGCTACTTGATACCAGCAACAGTATGGACGGATTAATTGAACAAGCCAAATCGCAGCTGTGGACTATTGTTAATGAACTTGCAAAAGCCAGTTGCGATGGAGCAAAACCCGAATTACAAATTGCTTTGTATGAATATGGTAACAACTGGTTAAATCCGTACGAAGGGTATATTCGTCAGGTAGTATTTTTAACAAATGATCTCGATCTGGTTTCACAAAAACTATTCGAGCTTAAAACTAATGGTGGAGATGAATTTTGTGGTCAGGTAATTAAAGCATCATTAGATCAATTGGATTGGAATAATTCCCGGGATGATTTAAAAATGATTTTTGTAGCTGGCAACGAACCCTTTACCCAAGGATCGGTAGATTTCAGAGATGCATGTTATAGAGCAAAAAACGCTGGCATAGTTGTAAACACAATCTTTTGTGGTGATTTTAATGAGGGTATAAATACCAGCTGGAAACAAGGAGCGGAAATAACCGGAGGAGAATATATGAGCATTAATCAGGATTGTAAAACCGTTTATATTTCATCGCCCTATGATGATCGAATTGCAAAGCTAAACCAGAAATTAAACAGTACTTATATATCATATGGAACACTTGGAAGACAGAAAAAACAAAACCAGGAGATGCAAGATGCCAATGCAGGAAGCATAAGCGAAGTAAACGCAGTAAAACGTGCCGTATCGAAAGCATCGCATGTGTATAAAAACGAAACTTGGGATTTGGTTGATGCTGCTGATAAAGAAGATTTTAAAATTGATAAAATAAATGAAGATGAATTACCTGCTGAAATGAAAAAAATGAATGACCAAGAAAAAATTAAGTACATTGATACTAAGAAGAAAGAACGCGGACAAATACAGAAAGAGATAATTGAATTAAATAAAAAACGCGAAGAGTTTGTTGCCAAACAACAATCAGAAACCGCAAAAGAAAATGTACTGGATGATGTTATGCTAAAAGCCATTAAAGCACAAGCAATAGCTAAGAATTTAAAGTTTGAGTAATGATAGGGAGGATTGAAAACATGGAATGATGGAAAAATGAGAATAGAAGAACAGAAATGGGCTACTGGATAGGTAGCCCTTATGCTATTAAAAGAAGATTAAACAGATATTTGCAGATTGATTGTATATACCTATTCGTAACGTAAACTTTCGACTGGATTTTGCTGAATAATTTTAAGAGTCCTTATTAAGACTGGTATTACTGAAACAAATACTACTAATAAAATCGAAAAGAGGATTATACTTATTGATCCAGGTTCTGAATAAGCAAAATTCTGTTTGAGTTTTTGCATAATAAAATACCCAAGAGGAATTGAAATTACAGATGAAAACAAAATCCACTTAAAAAATAGTACTGAGTAATGCAAAAGTAAATGGTATGGTGGAGCACCTAGTGCTTTTTTAATACCTATTTCTTTTGTTTTTTGTATTACAATATATGAAACAATAGCATATAAACCGATGCATGAGATAAATAAGGCTAGCATAGATAAACCTGTAAACAACCTAATTAGTTGTTTTTCGCCTCCATACTGATCATCAAGTAATTCGTCAAAATGATTTAAGTCTATCGGTTCAAGAGTATTCAATTGATTATAGCATTTGACTATATGATTTTTTACAGATTGCTCAGAGCCTTTCTTGTACTTAACAAATACCATCCCGTTTGAAAACAAACGCTGGCTTTTAAAATCATCTTGAATAAAGAACAACTGCGGAATACACGTATATTTAAGCGATTTAAAATACATATCTTTAACCATGCCTACAACCTGACCCTGCTTAAATGATATCTGAATTTTTTTACCAATAGGATCCTTAAGATCAAAAGATTTAGATGCATTTTCAGTTAAAATAAACGCATTAAGGTAATCAGTTGGGTAAGTTTCTGAGAAATCTCTTCCATCAATAATTTTTGATTGTATAAGTGAAAAGAAATCATAATCAACACCAATTACTTCAGCAAAAACATTATCATCTTTGGTTTTACCTTCCCATAGAATATAATCCTTGTCTGCCTGATTTAGCGGACAACTGGACATCGAAACCAATTGAATCTCTGGCAATCTTTTCAGGTTTTGTTTTAAAACATCATATTGCTGTGCAACAGACTTATTAAAAGAAAAAATATATATACTTGTTGGATTAAATCCCTTATCATATTTACTCATAAACCTGAATTGCCTAACCTGCGAAAACAAAGCAATAAATACACAAATAGTGATTCCAATTTGTATTATTATAAGACCTGAATTGAGATAATATTTCTTTTCAAAAAAACTATATTTTTCCCTTTTTGTTTTTAAAGGATTAATTCCCCTGATAAAGTAAATAGAAACACATGTTACAACTATTAAAGTAAACACAATTACAATTGCAATTCCAAAATAAAAGGATGAAGTCATGTAATTTAAAACCAAGGATTTATTTATTAATGAGATATAATAGCTCCAAAAAAACTCAATAAGGATTAAAGCAAGAATAACAGAAATAAAAATATGAATAAGTGCATTTATAACATTTTGCAACAAAAAATGGCTATTCATTGCGCCATAAGTCCTTCTAACTAACCAATCACGTGTATTTTGATTGATTTCGGCAATAAGAAAAATAATATAGTTTATACTTACAATAATTAGAATAATAAATCCAATAATAATAAACTGGTTAACTTTTGTTTTTTCTCCTATAACCGCAATCTCGGAACTAAATCGATTATCGAAATGAATTTTACTTAATTCCTGGACATCGACATTCATTTGAAAACGATTAATCAACTGAACTTTTTCGAGAGCTGTTTTAGAAATTTTTTCAGACAATTCCTTTTTATCATACGTATCATTTACTGTGATATACGTATAAAATCCCCATGGATGGACACTTCCGGCTTTCTTCAACAAATCAATTGAACAGAGCATATCAAACTGAATATGCGAATTAATTGGAATATTCTGAAAAACACCTGTTATAACTACCTGAATACTATCAAATAGCAAAGTTTTTCCTATTGGATTCTGATGATTAAAATATTTAAAGCGAATATCCTCACTTATTAAAATATTATAGGGTTCTTTCAAAGTCTTAATTGAAATGTTGTCTATTCCTGAAAAGTTGAATATTTTATAAAAATTTGTATCAACAGCAGCTATTCCTGTTTCCTTAAATACAATATCATCGAGCTTAACAGTTACTTTTGGAAAAAACTTTAAATGAGTAGCCTGATTAATCTCAGGATTATTACTTATAACTGCATCCTTTAACATTTCAGGTGATTCGGCATAATATGTATCATCATTGCCAGTCTTGGTTATAACTAACCTGTAAATGTTATTGTAGTTAGAGTGAAATTTATCGAAACTAAGTTGATAGTGAACCCAGAAATAAATTAACAATGCTGCAGCAATGCCAAGAGTAAGTCCAAGGATCTTAAGCAAAGAAATAATCTTATTTTTAACCAGACTTCTAAAAGTGAAAATAAAATAGTTCTTTAACATTTTTTTTAAATTTATTCGTAACGTAAACTTTCGACTGGATTTTTTCGGATATTTTTCAGTATTATCCAAATGATTATTATCCAGGTATAAATTAGAATAAATATGCCTCCAAGAAAAAACTCAGAATACTGAATAGGAGTATGATATTTAAAATTGGAGTACCATTTTTCCAATACAAAATACATAACTGGCATAATCAGAACAAAAGAAATGATTACTGTTGACGTGAACTTGAATACATATTTTTTTAACAAACTTTTTATTGAAGCACCCATTATTTTACGAACAGCAATTTCTCTTTGCCGGCGATCCATAGCAAACGATATAGTGCCAATTAAACCCATGCTTAATACAACAAGCATAATTGCAATAACACTTTTAATCGCTAAAAAAACCATAAATTCAGACTTATATTGATTATTCAATTTATCATTTAAAAAGAAATAATCAAAATGTTGTTCAGGGTAATATTTATTCCACTTATACTCTATTTCTTTTAACGTGCTTTTTAAATTAACTGGATTTATTGAAATAAGTATAAATCTGTACTTTGTATCAGTTTTACCATTAAAAAAGAAAAAAGGCTCAATTTCGGAATGCAAGGATGCAAAATGAAAATCCTTAAATACACCTAAAATTTTTACATTAAAAGGATGAGTAAGTAATCGGTCTAAATCATTATTAAAAGCAACAAATAAGGTATTATACATTTTCTCGTTAATATAAATACCCGGTTCAGTTCTTTGATCAGGATAATCAAATTGTTTTATTATTTCTAATCCCATTGTATTGAAATAATTCTCATCAACCGTGGTTAGTTTAACAGGAAATCCTTCGCCCGTTGGTAATGGAAAACCCATAATATTCATTGGATAACCGGGATATTGTTGACAACGGGAAACATTAGCAACAGATGGAATCGTTTGAAGATCAATTAAAAATGGATCCTGTGAAGTATTATTATCCTGACAAGTTAGAACAAGAATATTATCACTGTTAAAACCCAGATTTTTATTTTGCAAATAATTTAGTTGCTTATTAACAGCAATCGTGAAAATTAATAATCCGGTAGCACAAGCAAGCTGAATAATAGTAAGAATTTTTCGAAAGAATTCACCTCCAGTATTACTAACCATGCCTAATTTAAAAGCATTTATTACTCTAATTTTTCTTATTAAAAACAGAATAAACAGGTTGAAAATAAAAATAGTGAAAATAATAAGTAAAATAACAAATAAAAAAGTTGTAATATTTCCATAAATCAAAGGGAAATCTATTTCGAAATATCTTTTAACCAATGGGCGGATTAACTCTATAAAAACTGTGGCAAGATAAATTGAGATTATTGAATAAATAAACGACTCAAGACAAAAATATTTTATCAGCGATATATTATTTGCTCCTGAAATTTTACGAAAAGCTATTTCCTTACCCCTATTCATTATTCTGGTTGAATGCAAGATAATAAAATTGACCAGACTGATTATTAGAATTAAAACACCAACTGAACCCAGAATGAAAATCAGTTTACCACTATTTGTTGGTTTAAGTTCGTGCCCAAGGTTCGATTTTCTATAAATATCGCCTACTGGCTGTAATCGATGTATAAATGAAGAAAGTGGTGGTCCCCAGAAATTTGCCTGATTCTCTTCGAGTATTTCCTGAATATATTGCTCTACGCGTGCAACATCGTTTCGATTATTAATTTTTAGATAAGTATAAGAACCAAAAACAGCACTCTCTTTTAGAAACTTAATTCGTGCATCAAGATTACCTTTTTGAGATAATAGTACAGAAAAAGTAAAATGAGTATTGGCTGCAGGTTTTTCAATTAAGCCAACTATAGTGAATCTGCCCAAAGGAGAACTATATTGTATTGATTTTACATCCAATTCCTTTCCAATAGGGTTTTCATTACCAAAGTATTTAGCTGCAAAATCGGTTGTAACAATTGCCGTATTTGGTAAACCAATATCTTGTTTGCGACCGCTAATTAAAGTAAAGCCATAGAAATCAATAAAATTGCTATCTACACACATGATATGTTTTACTTCAATAGGTATATTCAGCTGTGGATCGACAATTGTATTCTGCTCTGAATATAAAAAACTTGTTACATCATCTATTCCAGCGTATTTCTGTTGTAACGAACTGCCTAAAAAGAATAAACTACGTGCCCATTGAATAGTATTTGCATTAACGTGTAAGCGATAGGTTTTATCGAAATCTTTTAAATGTTTGTCGTAGCTATTCTCGAAACGGATATACATAAAAACATACAAAAAAACAGCAAAACCCAATGATAAGCCCAATATACTGAACAACGATACCGTTTTATTGCGGAGAAAGTGTCTGAAAATTAGTTTTAAGTTGTAAATAATCATGGTTTATATTTATTCGTAACGTAAACTTTCAACTGGATTTTTCGAAGCAACTTTAATACTCTGCCAACTTACGGTTAATAATGTGATTATAAGTACTACGATACCTGCAATAAGAAATATCCACCATGAAAGTTGGGTTTTATAAACAAAGTTCTGCAACCATTTTGCTGTTATATAATAAGCTACCGGGCATGCGATGATGTAGGCTATTAAAACCCAAATTAAAAACTCTCTGTTAATCATACTTATTATATTATTTGATGTTGCACCAAGAGTTTTGCGAATACCAATCTCTTTGGTTCGCTGTTCCGTTGCAAAAACACTTATTCCAAATAAACCAAGACAAGAGATAAATATGGCAAGAATGGAAAAATAACAAAAAAGCTTACCCGATCTAACTTCTGAATAATAAAGCTTATCGAATCGTTGAGCAAGAGTTGAATACTCAAAAGCTCTGTCGGTAACAATTTTTTTATATTCTGACTCTAAATAACTCAATACTTCTGCCATACGATCACTTTTTACTTTTATTAAAAGTTGATATGTTGGCTGATTAAAAAATGCAGCTAACTTTATTTCTTCTGAAAAATGATGAGAATGAAAATTTTCAGTTACTCCAATTATCTCATAAGGTTTATCCCTGAAATTGATTCTTTTACCTATAATATTTTCCTGTCCAATATATTCCGCAAATTTTTGATTAATAACTATTGATGAATTTTCGGAGCTTACGTCATTAAAAAATCTACCCTTTAAGAGTTTTATTTTCACTGTATTCAAGTAATCTGAATCAGAATTAATTCGTATTACTTTTAAATTATTAGAAGTATTCAAACTATCCCACGACCATGAGTCGGGCCAACCACCACCTATCGGATCGTTTCCATTTGTAACTGAAATTATATCTGTATTTCTAAGAATTTCTTGTTTAAATATTTTTACCTTATCTCCAAGAGCAGTTGAATTAATCATGATTACATTTTCTTTATCAAAGCCAAGATTCTTGGAGTAAATGAAGTTTATCTGCTTTAAAATTATACTTGAAAAGATGATAAGTATAATTGAAATTGTAAATTGAAGAATTACTAAAAATTTTCTTGGAGTTATTCTCTTGTATTTGATTTTTAAATTCTCCTTTGAAAATATTCTTGAATGATGTGATGTAATATATAAGTATGGATAATATGCCGAAACAAGACTTGTGATACTTATAATAGCAATTGTTACAAGTAAAAAATGAGATTCAAAATAATGAATCCGTATATTTTTCCCGGTTAAATTGTTAAATATTGGGCGAATAACTTCTACTAAAATAATAGCTATGTAAAATGAAATTAAAGTAAAAATTACTGACTCAATTAAAAAGCTAAATTGTAATCTTTTACGACTTATTCCTAGAATCTTTTTAATACCAATATCTTTAATCTTTTTGACAGATTGCGCAGTAACAAGGTTCATATAATTTATACATGCAATAATTATTATCAATAAAGCAATTATTACCAGTATATAAATTAGTTTAAGATTACCATGATTTGGATTATTAAAGAATGTTAGATTTGAATTCAGATGAAGTTTTACAAATGGAAACAAATAGGAAGAATATTGATTCTTATTGAGAACATCTTGAAATATGGTTGAAACTTTTTTATTAATAAGATTTATATCAGCGTTTTTATTTAAAAGTACACACGTAACATATATTGAAACATTCCAATTGTCGAGGTAATTCTTTTCTTCGAGCAAAAAAGGAATTATAAAGTCGAATTTTATTGTTGAATTATTTGGAAAGCTTTCATAAACGCCTGATACTGTAACCGTTTTAAAAACATACCCTGTTGTTTTAATCTTTAAAATCTCACCAATAGGATTTTTATCTCCAAAATATCTATTCGCCATATTTTCTGAAATAACAATAGATTCAGGATTCATCAACGCTTTATTTTTATCACCATGTATAAAGGGGACATTAAAAACTACAAAGAAAGATGCATCTGCTGAAGCTCCTTTTTCTTTAAATACATTGTTTTCTTTTTGTATTAAACCGCCTGTATAAAAATATTCGATTCGAACTGCTTTTTTGATTTCGGGGATGTTATTTACAAGATAATCGGCCATTGGAGCCGGGCTTTCAACAAATTCAATACAGTTGCCCTGATCATCAGTATTTTTATTAATGAGCAAGTAAATATTATCAGCATTATCATAAAAACGATCAAAACTTAATTCATCCCAAATCCACAGCATAATAAGGATTGTGGCCATTAATCCTAACGATAATCCAAATATATTTATAAATGAAAAGAATTTATTTCTAAAAATATTCCGGAGTATTATTTTAAGTTCATATAGGAACATATATTTTCTGTTTTTAAATTATTTAATTTTCTCTTTAATTACTATTGTCTATTCGTAACGTAAACTATCAACAGGGTTTTGTGAAGCTGCTCTATAAGCTCTGTAAAATACTGACATAGATGATATAACTATTGCAATAATTATTGATACTCCAAATACCCACCACGATAATTTTACTGGATAAGCAAAATTCTGTAACCATTTAGATAGAAAATAATATGATAGTGGAGTAGCTATTATACCCGAAAGAAGAATTAATTGAATAAACTCTTTCGAAAATAAAGAAATAATATTTTTGATTTTTGCACCATGAGCTTTTCTTACTCCTATTTCTTTTGTTCGCTGCTCTGCCATAAAGCTTATTAGTCCGAATAAACCCAGACATGCAATAAAAATGCTAAATGCTGCAAAGTACCCTAGTAATTTAGTTAAGCGTTCTTCATTTTTATACTGTGCATCGAAAATATCATCTACAAACTTATATTCAAATGGAAAATTTGAAGTCATGCTATTCCATACTTCTTCGATTTTTTTAAGTGTTTCTGGTATCCCTACCTGAGATATTTTAATACTAATGTTTGATTCCTTATCACCAAATAGCATTAGAAGCGGTTCAATAGCACCTTGTTGGGAAGTAAATATGAAATCATTAACAGTTCCAATACATCTATACCCATTAAAATTTTTTTCAAATAAATTATCAAAGCCCATATATTTAACGGCTGTTTCATTTAAAATAAATTTCTTGTTATTTGTTTCAGGATTGTCTTTTGAAAACCCTTCGCCATCAATAATATGAATCCCATAAAAATCAATATAATTGGCATCAATAGTTACATATCTTACCTTAATCTCTCTTCCGTCAATAATAAAATTTAATCCTCCACCAAAACCACCCGGAGCACCTGTACCCATACAAACATTTTCTACTGATGGTATTTTAGAAATTTTTTCTGAAAAAACAGATGCATTATCATATACTTCGGCACTCAGGTTTATTGATAATATATAATCTTTATTTATCCCAAGATCCATGTTGCGCCAATAGTTTAATTGTTGGTACACTATAATGGTTCCTGTAATTAAGGCAATAGTAATTATAAATTGAAAAACCATTAATCCTTTTTTGAATAAACCAATTCCTTTAACATTAGCAATTTTGCCTTTAAGTACTTTGATAGGAGAAAGTTTAGTTAAATAAAATGCAGGATATAAACCACTAATAAATGCTATCAATACAGCTACCAATATTGAGATAATATTAAACGGATATGCATAAAAAGTTTTTACCTGTAAATTATATTGAATCATATTGTTAAAAACAGGTATAAATAATTCGGCAAGAATATAACCAAAAACTAATGCCATTATACAAATCAGAACTGTCTCAACCATAAACTGAATTATCAAGCTTTTGCGGTGAGCTCCAAGAGTTTTATAAATGCCAATACTTAAAGCTCTTTTTGCAGATATTGATGTTGAAAGATTTATATAATTAATCATTGCAATCATAATTATAATTAGTGCAATAATTAAGAACAGATATACAATTTGCTTATTCCCGTGTCTTACATAATCATCTTTAATTTGATTGTTAAAATAAATATCTGAAAATTTCTGAAGATAAAATTCTAACTCTCCATCAAATCGTTCATTTAAATCATTTTTTAGTTTTTCATCAATCTCTCTTTTATTTACATTTTCGTTTAACATTATCAACGTTAAAAAAGATCTATTCCCATCGTCAACCATAACATCATAATCAGGAAATCCCCATAAAAACTTTAATGAAGAAAAGTTGGCAATTACATCATGTTTAAAACTCGAATTGGAAGGATAATCTTCAAATACAGCTTCTACAACATAATCGTGTTCATTCTCAATTCTCATTATTTGACCCAAAGGATTGGAATCTCCAAAAAGTTTATGTGCAATTTCTTGCGATATGATAATCGATTGATCTGTACATAATAATCTATTTGCATTTCTTTTTATTATATTAACTGAAAACATAGTTAGAAATGAAGAATCAAGAAAAGCAACATTTTCAATTTTTATAGATTGATTCGTACTGTACTGGAATATGTTTTCCGATTTAAAATATTGTGTAACGTATTTTACTTCCGGGTATTTATTAATTATATATTTGCCATAGGTTGCCGCAGTATAAGCAGCTTTATCTTTGTTTTCGACCAATCTGTATAAACTACTTAAATTCTTTTGATTTTTATCTACAGTAAGCTCATTATAAACATACAAGAGAATTATTATCGCAATAGCAAAACTTAAAGCTAAGCCTCCCAAATTAATAATTGTGTATAACTTATTGTTCGAAAGTCTTTTTAGTGATGATTTGATATTTTGTAGTAACATATCTTTTTATTTTTTGATTTGTTTTTATCAAATCAATGTACATGCCATATTATATTAAACTACTGTCAATCAATTTATTGCTTATTTAATAATTATTGCTGTTTATAAGAAATTGTTCAAAAACTGAACAGTGGTTTTCAATAATTGAACAATAACACGTAACTTTATCGAAATTAACTTATTAATCGTTAAAAATGAAAGGCAAAACAGGAAAGATTTTAGTTGTTGATGATAATGATTATGTTTTAAAAACCATTAATCAACTATTAAAATACGAATGCGAAACAATTATTTCTATAAAAAATCCTAATCAGATACATTCCATATTATCGAAAGAAAGTTTTGATGTAATCTTATTGGATATGAATTTCAAAGCAGGGGTTAATACTGGAAATGAAGGTTTGTTTTGGTTAGATGAGATTTTAAAGATTGATAAAAACGCCGTAGTAATTATGATTACTGCTTATGGCGATATTGAGCTGGCTGTAAAAGCAATTAAAAATGGGGCAACGGATTTTATTACAAAACCCTGGGATGCTGAAAAGTTTATTACTACAGTATTAAATACTATTAAACTTAGCCAATCAAAACACAAGAATGAAATCCTTGAAATAAGGCAAGAGCAATTAAAAAAAGATATAAATAAACCATTTGAGAATTTTATTGGTTCATCCGAAAAAATGAAAGAGATTTTTACATTAATAGAAAAAGTTTCAAAAACAGATGCGAATATTTTGATTTTGGGTGAAAACGGAACAGGAAAAGAGCTTATTGCCAGAGAAATTCATAAACGATCTGAAAGAGCCAATGAGATTTTTATGACTGTCGATATTGCTTCAATGAGCGAATCGATAATCGAAAGTGAGCTTTTTGGTTATGTTAAAGGAGCTTTTACCGATGCAAAAGAAGATAGAATTGGCCGAATGGAATCGGCTTCCGGTGGAACATTGTTTTTAGATGAAATTGGGAATCTTTCATTGGCCATACAGTCAAAATTGCTTACTGTTTTGCAAAACCGGATAATATATCGGGTCGGAAGCCCTAAAGAAATACCTATAAATATCAGGTTGATTTGTGCTACAAATAATAATATTGAAGAGTTGATAGAAAAAGGACAATTCAGGGAAGATCTCTATTACAGAATTAATACTATACAAATTCATTCTCCTGCTTTAAGGGAACGTGGAAATGATATAATTGAACTAGCACAATTTTATCTGAACAAGTTTGCTGATAAGTACAATAAAGGTAAATTAACTATCGCTAAAGATGCACAAAAAGATTTATTAGATTATCCTTGGAATGGAAATGTTCGTGAGTTGATGCATACAATGGAAAAGGCTGTTATTTTATCTGATAAAACAGAATTAAATACGACTGATTTTTATTTAAAACCATCACAAAAAAATAAAAATGAGAATACGTCGAATAAACTTGAAGATGTGGAAAAGAGAATAATACTTGAAGTTTTGGAAAAGCACAAGTGGAACTTAACAAAAACGGCAAATGAGTTAAACATTTCACGTACAACCTTATATTTAAAGTTAAAGAAGTATGAAATTCAATAAGTTTTATTTAATAAGTACTTAAAGTGACCTAAAATTTAAAGTGCCTAAAGTTATTAAATATGGATAAAAAGGAATAAACGAAAGAATAAACTATTAAGAAGGAAATTAGTCAAGAAGAAAATCAGATTCCTACAAATAAAATTGAAATATATAAAAGTTAAATTGTTGAAATTTGAAGCATCAGGAATATTAATGTAAATAATTAATTAGTTGAATAAACCTTTTATTGGTTTGATATAATTACTAATTTAAACCAATTAAATTTTGATAAAATAAAAAAAATGGCAAAAGTGAATGAAATCCTTTGCCATTTTTACTACAATTGATAAGAAGTTAAAATTTTAGGCATTTTAGGCATTTTAAACTTTAGGCAATGAATAGTTATAATAGATTTTATATCAATATTTTTTTAAGGATAATATTCATAGTACTAACTTGTATTTTGTTCGTGTTTTTAATCGGAAGAGATGACTATTTATTTACTTCAGGCTTTATTTTGTTTCTGATTTTAGCACAGACAACTTTATTAATTAAATATGTCAACAGAACGAACAGAGAATTAGCAGAATTTTTAATCCATTTACAGCAAGGCGATACATCTGTAGTATTTAGTAAGGAAAATATTGAAAAAACATTTAAAGGGCTTAGAAGTAGTTTTGAAAAAATCAATGCAGATGTAAAGCAAGTAATAACTGAAAAGGAACAAAACGAGCATTATTTAAACTATGTAATTGATAATATTAAAACCGGATTAATCGCTTTTGATGAATTTGGGAACATCGAATTTGTTAATAATCAGGCTAAAATATTCTTAAATAGGAAAAATCATAGCATATTGAATATAAATAATTTAGATAATGAATTTATTGATGTTTTTACAAAAACCAACGTTTCTGAATCTAAGATTATAAAAAAATCAATTAATGATAACTTGTGCTTTCTGGCTTTTTCTTCATCTGAATTTAAAATTGGCAGTAAAAAAATTAGGTTATTTACCATTCATGATGTAAAGCAAGAACTTGAAGCAAATGAAATAGAATCATGGCAAAAACTTACTCGTGTTTTAACACACGAAATGATGAATTCAATTACTCCAATTACATCATTGGCACATGCAATTAAACGTTATTTAAAAAATGATGGTGGATTATTAAACCAATCAGAGATTAGTAATGAACTACTTTCTGATATAGTCGAAAACGCTGATATAATTGAAAATAGAGGAAAAGGACTATTGGAATTTATTGATAACTATCGTACGATTACCAAATTACCAAAACCAAAATTTGAAATAGTTGAAACAAGTAAATTTTTAAAAAACATCATTCAATTATTTGATAATGAAATATTAAGCAAGGGAATAATAATAAATTTAAATGTAATACCAGAAAATCAGACTGTATTCGCCGACAAAGGAATGATTGAACAAGTAATAATAAATTTGATTAAGAATTCAATTGAAGCATTTGCTGGAATAACAAATCCCCGAATTGAATTAAATTCGTTTGTCGATGAAAATCAAAAGATAAGGATTCAGGTTATTGATAATGGTTCGGGAATAACACCAGAAGTAATTGAAAATATATTTGTACCCTTTTTTACCACAAAAGAAAAAGGCTCAGGTATTGGATTGAGCCTTTCTCGACAAATTATGCACTTACACGGCGGTAATATTTCAGTAAAATCTGAACCAAACGTAGAAACCGTTTTTACCTTAATTTTTACTAGCTAAACTCAAGAACTTTTTAAAATCTGCATCACCATGAAAATTAAATAACATCAGCACATTTTCGTCATCACTTTGAACCAACATAAGCATTTCTGATTTTCTTTCAGATTTTTTATTAACCACCATGCGGACCTTTTCATGATTATTATTAACAGTCATAACCTCCGTAAACTTGCCTGACTTGATTCCCTTGTCGAGGAGTGCAAAATCATTTTTCTGGAAGTCATTCTGGCAAATAATTATTTTCATATCATCTAGCATTTCAAGAATTTCACGATCTTCTTCTTCCATTTCGCCAAATGCCAATCCCATTTTTATCATAAAGCTTGGAATTACAAAAGTGAATTCTGAATTATTATCCTGATATTCACGTACCACTTCTCTTAAGGTTTCCTGAGCAAATAATGCTGGTGTGGCAAACATTAAAATGATTATTACTGCAACTATTCTTTTCATAATTATTGTTTTTTTAATTCAACTTTTATAAAAGACGATTGAGAAAATAAATTGTTACAAATTAAAAACTAATTTGTGTTTTTGGAATAACTAAAAAAGTTGTTCATACTTCGATAAACTCAGTATGACAACTTTCTTTGTTATATTGTCACACTGAGCCTGCCTGACGGCAGTCAGGCGTGTCGAAGTGTAGACAATAAAAAAGGTATTAAAAATAATCCTCTGGATTTACATTTTTACCATCTTTCATTACTTCATAATGTAAATGCGTGCCAACTGATAAACCAGTTTGACCAACAAAACCAATAATATCGCCTCGTTTTACTTCTTTGCCTTCTGTTGTATTATATTCAGAAAGCTGGGAATAAAGCGTTGAATATCCACTTTCATGGTCAATTATAATGTACTTACCATATCCTTCGCCCTGTTTAAAGTTTTTCTCTACTTTCCGAATCAATCCATCTGCTGTTGCATAAACAGGCGTTCCTTTGGGAGCTCTAATATCGACTGCATTATGCATCATTTCAACTTTTTTGGTAGGATGCATGCGCATTCCGTAACCTGAAGATATTTCTACTCCAGGATCTTTTTTAACAGGGAAAATTGAGGGAATTGATGTTGATTTTACTTGTGATTGAGAATACAACTGATTTCCGCTCAAGGTTCTTTCAATTGATGTATTTATGGTAAAGGCCATTATCATTATGGCAATTAATGGAAAAACTAATAAGAATTTAAGCTTTGAAAGTTTTCCTGAATTTATTCTTGTCATCATTTTTATTCGTTTTTTAGTTAATGAATAATTAAATTGGCTGGCAAGACTAACATTAAAACTCTTTTCTATCTGGTCGATAATTAATTTTTGATAGGCAATTTTATCACTATTTACCATAATAACTCCCTTATCGGCTAAATATTCATGAATTTCCTTACATGCTTGTCTGTACCGGTAAATGAAAGGATTAAACCACTGAAGAACAAGAATGAACTCAATAAGAATAATATCAAACGAATGTTTCTGCTGAGAGTGGATAATTTCGTGCAGTAATAATTCATTTGATCCATTCCGATTATTATCAGTAGAGCCATAATCATCTTTATCGATAAAAATATAGTTAAAGAATGAAAATGGAGAACTGATATAATCCAGCAATACTATTTTATAGTTTTTATAATTTATTATTTCATTGGCATTTATAGTTTTAAATAGTTTAACTAACTGATAAAATAAACGTATTAGAAATAAACTAACAATCAACAAATAAAAAAGCGCAATTAAATTAGGCCGAGTAACTGATTTAGTAATATTTGATTCAACCGTTTTAACGACTGAATTAACATCAAGATACTCACTAAACACAAACTGATTTTGAGAATTAACAATAATTTCTGATGCCGAAAAATCAAGCAAAGGAATTAGTAAAGAAAAAATTAGTCCAAACAATAGAAAGAATCTATTAAACCGAAACCATGTATCTCTTTTAAGAAATAATTCATAAAAGAAATAAATAATAGAAACTGATATGGATGATTCAATAAGATATATAATAAACAAACTCATCATTTAGATTTTTTCTTTTGTTCAATTTGTTGCTCAACCTGTTTTTTTAATTGTTCCAATTCGCTTAAACTTAATTCATTTCCTGAAGCAAAATACGACACTAACTTACTTGTCGAATTATTAAAAAATCCTTTAATTATTCCCTTAAAGAATACTTTTGTATATTCATTTTTACTTATTAAGGGATAATACTCATTCGATTTTCCATACGTAGTAAATCCGATATAACCCTTATTTACAAGCACTCTTACAACTGTAGAAATGGTTGTATAAGCAGGTTTCGGATCAGGGAATTGATCAACAATATTTGCGAGAAATCCTTTTTTGATTTCCCATAAATATTGCATAACTTGTTCTTCAGCTTTAGTTAATTCTTTCATACCACAAACATACAACTATTTTTTTAATCACACAACTATTATTATAGTTGTATTACTATTAAAATAATCATAAATTAATTATATTGCTGTGAATAAATGATTTAAAACGATACCTATTATTCAGTTCTTTAGTTATTCTTAGATATAGAAATTCAGAAATTAAATACTAAAATTAGATTTTTCTCCCAATAAAGTATTTGTAATATTTTTCAGCAGAGTCGCCAAATTGTTCTACCTTATTTTCTGAAATTTTATAAGTACAATATTCGCCAAAAACTCCTGAAAAATATATCTCATACTTATCGTCTTTATCATCAACCATAAATATTTTAACAAGCTGACCATCAGTATCTGAAGACATAAGGTTACAATGGCAAATTGGACAAAAAATATCTGTTTCTTCGCCTTTTTCAAGAATAAATGTTGGATGAATAATTCTTGCATGATTTCCAACTTCGGGACTAAGCAAAATAATTCCCGTTTTTTTTTCTTTTCTACTTACGGCCACCAATATTATTTTTTCACCAACAAGAAGATGTCCATTACATTTAGGGCAAATAAAATCTGTTTTCATGGCTTTTCCTCCTTTTTAATTCCTTATAAGTTACAAAAAAATGCTCAAAAAATCCAGTCATTTGAGCATTTAATTAATTGGCAATGTATGATTTATAAGAAAATCAATCCCAAAAATCCAAAAATCAGCGAACCTATAAACGCAAAGGATAAATACAGAAAGAAAACTTTTTTATTGGTTATGCCCCAAACAGCAGCCATTGCAGGCAATGTAGTAACAGGTCCTGTAATTAAAAAAGTCAGGGCTACTGCAGGATTCATTCCTTGTGTAAGCAATCCACCGATTAATGGCAATGCTGTCAGATTGCTTGTATAGACTGGTATTCCGATTATTGCAGCCAGAATTATATTTATTGAACTATCTCCACCAAGCACCTTTGTTATTAAATCAGCAGGCACATAAAGAATAATTAATGCATTTAAGAAAAAAGCAAGTGTCATAAACTTTATTACCATCCATGTGGCTTTATAAGTTTCAGAAAATAATTTATTTAAAAAGGACACTTCTTTCATATTAGAAACACATTCAGATTCACAATCACAACTATTTGTTGCTTTAACATTCTCCGTTGAACAACAACTTGTTTCAATAACAGTTGTATTGCAGCATGCCATATTTTCTCTCTTATTTCTACTTGATCTGACAGTCAGAGTACTTAAGGCTAGCTTTTGCTTTACCACTTTTTCTGCTTTTTTTCCAAAAATTTGTTTTATCAGTTCCCAACCATTTTTTACTGGGCTAATTTTTTGAGTGCGTAAAATATCCTCGCCAATTAATTTTCTTTTCATTATGGTATGAGTTATAAAACCTGCACTAAGACTTATGATTAAAGTTGCTGCAAGGCGCCACCATGTTAATTTCCACCCAATTGTAGCTGCACTTAAGAAAATTATCTCAGGGTCCATGGATGGAGATGCTATCCAGAATGACATAACTGGTGCCAATGGCACACCAGCAATTAATAATGTTGCTATGACAGGTATTACTCCACATGAGCAGAATGGACTAAATGCCCCAACCAAAGTAGCCAAAACAATTGCTAATAGTGGGTGCATACTCAGTACCTTTTTGATGAATTTTGCTGCACCAGTCATTTGAACTGCCACCGCCAAAGGAATTGTTATTACCAAATATGGCCAAATGTGTAAAAGTGATTTCGCAATAAACGTTGCTATTTCAATTAAATGATTCATAATTAGAATTTTTAATAATTAAACATAAATAGTTTTGCAACGTAGACGCAAAGAGTAAAAAAAGGACGCAAAATGTGAATAGTGAGTAATGGGTAATTAAAAAATGAATAAAAAATTAGATGTATGAACAACATTAAAATTTAAACTTTGCGTCTTAGCGCCCAAGCCTGCCGGCTAGGTTTGTGGTAAAAAAAAGTAATTTTGAATATCAAATAATGAATTTATAAGCAATATGGTATCATTGAAACTGGAAACTGGAAATCATTAATGAGCTATTATTTTTCTTTTTCTTCGGGATGATCCAGGAAATACTGATGGCAACAACAGCATTTAATTGGATGGTAATCTATAATAGTACCGTATTTATCAAACTGAAAATGACAACATTTCATTAACATATCTTTAATCATTTGCCTGCCGCGCTGTACACGCGACTTAGCACCAGAATTTGACAGACCCATCTCTTTTGCATATTCTACCTGACTTTGCCCTTCGAACTCCGTTTTACAGATTGCATCACAATAGTTGGGTGGAATTTCATTCATAAATTTGTGCAAACCCTCTGCAATTTTTATCATGGATTCGTTTTCCTCTAATGTCTCTTCCTCGATAAATCTATCACTAATCTGAGAATCTGATTTTAATTTTCTATAATGATCATTTATGGTATTTCTGGCAATTTGGTAAATCCAGACATGTAATTTGTTTTCATCTTTCAGCGTTTCAATTTTAGTATGAATTTTTATAAAAACTTCCTGTAATATGTCATCAGCTTCATTTTTATTATCAATCCTTTTTAGTATAAATGCTTTGATATTATCGCCAAATTGCTGCCATATTCTTGTTATATCCTTATTCATAGTAATAAATTTCATTGCAAAATAACAAAATAGTAACATAAAAATCTTTTAAATGATAAATTATATTCTTACTTTTCAACCTCATTTTTAATTAAAATAATAATGAAAAAGATACTATTCATATTAACTGTTATTTTGCTCGTTACAGGATGTGCCTCAAAACGCAATACGAAAAAAGCCATTAAATTTGAACAAGCAGGATTATACGAAGATGCTGCAAATTATTATTATATTGCTGTGCAGAAGAAAGCTTCGAATGTTGATGCAAAACTTGGATTAAGAAAAACAGGACAACAAACACTTGATAGAAAACTTTCTGATTTTAGCATTGCATACAAGCAAGCCGATTACAAAAAAGCTGTTTATAATTATCTCGAATGCGAGAAATACTACAATAAGGTTAAAGGTGTTGGTGTTGAATTAAATTTTCCAGAATACTACAAAGAATATTACGAAGAAGCTAAAGGCGATTATTTAAACAAGAAATATATTGATGGGATGGAAAAGCTAAATCGCGAAGATTTTGCTGCAGCATTGCAAGTCTTTGAGGAAATCAGAAAGATTGATGCAAATTACAAAGATGTTAAAGATCAACTAATTATTGCTAAATATGAACCAGTTTACCGTGATGCAAATCAATATCTCGATAATGGATTATACCGCAAAGCATATTATGCATTTGATAATATTATTAAAGGTGCTGGTACTTATAAACAATCGGTAACTCTTAAAGAAGAAGCGTTAACAAAAGGGACAATTAGCGTTTTAATAATTGATTTTGATTACGGAAATTATAATTATAAAGATGTTTCTTCTACAATTACATCAAAGATTAAAGGTAATTTAAGCAAAACAGATAATCCATTCATTAAAACCCTTGATCAGTCGTCAATAACTGGTGATATAATTCAAAATGGGAAACTAAATATGCAAGCTGCAAACTTAGCTGGTATAAAAGCTGTTTTAACAGGTAATATTACAGATGTTAGAATAAATAAAGGGAAAGTAAAACGAACTGAAAAAAGAGGTTATATAAAAGAAGTTACCAAAACAAAAAATGACAAAGGCGAAGAAGTTGAAAAAGTAAATTATCATAAAACTGAATATCTTGAATTTAGTGCAGAAAACTCAGTAAGTATTGAGGTTAATTTTAGATTGTTATCAACAGAAAATAACGAGGTTTTAGTTTCTGATCTAATTAACCTTTCAAAGAGTGATGATATGCATTATGCAACCTTTAGTGGCGAGAAAAAGAAGCTTGTTCCTGGTTATTGGAAAAACAAAGACAAAAAATCGCCAGAGGATGTTGTAAAAGATAATTCATCGGATGTTAACAAACTACGAGACTTACTAAATGCTAAAAAGGAATTGAAATCAACCACTGAATTGCTCGATGAAGCTATTTATCAATCAGCACAAAGAATCGCTGAAAAAGTTAATAAATATAATCCTGAAAAATAATGCAACGGTATTTACTTATTCTTTTTGTTATAATAGTTTCATGCACAGCTAAGAAAAAAGCTGCAGAGATAGAAGCTCAAAAACCAGATTGGGTAAAACAGAAACCTTATATCACCGGATATTATACCGGAGTTGCTGCTGTAAAAAAAGTTGGAACATCAGCAGAGTATATTGCAAAAGCCAGACAAGCCGCGTTAGCAGACATGGCAGAAGAGATATCGTCAAATATCAGTTCTACCTCGGTACTTCATACTGTTGAAACACAATATGGAAAATCAGAAACCTTTGATCAGCGAATTGAAGTTTCGGCTAATGATTATTTTGAAGGATTTGAACCAGTTGATTATTACGAAACACCTGATTCGTATTGGGTTTATTTTAAAATTAATAAAAGTACATATCTCGAAATGAAAGAAAAGAAAAAGCAGGAAGCTATTGCGACTGCTTTGGCTAAATATCAATCTGGATTGCAGGAACATCAAGTAAACAAGCCAAAAGAAGCTTTTTCATTTTATTTGCAGGGATTGCAAGCCATAAAGAAATATCTAAACGAAGAAACACCGATAGAGCTTAATGGAAAAACAGTTGATATAGGGAATGAACTATATTCAGCAGCAAATCAAGTTTTATCTTTATTAGAAATTAAAACAGATATTACCGAGATTAGTGTAAAAAGAGGTTCATCATACGAAAAAAACATAAACTACTGGGTTTTATACAAAAACAAACCCGTGCAAGGAATACCAGTAGAATTCAGTTTTACAGGTAAGTATTTGAAAAAGGATCGTATGACTTCTGATGCAAATGGAATGGTTCAATTCGAACCAGAAACCATCGACTCGAAAAATTCTAAAGAACAATTATCTGCAACAATAAACCTAAAAGATCTTGTTCAAAAAGCTGTTGATGATCCATTTATTCGAGGACTAATTTTAAAACGTATTCTAAAACCAACTATTATAGTTGTAAATATTCTCTCACCCACTGTTGTTTTGATTATTGCTGATAATACGTGTACTGGCAATGATTGTGAAAGAATACAAAGTTTATTTAGTCAAAATATTAACCAAAGTGGATATAAGTCAGGTACCAAAACCGACGCTGACTTTAAAGTTGATTTATTTTATACCATAAAACCAGGTGAAAGTGCAGGAGGATTAACATCGGTTTATATTACCGGGGATTTAAAAATAACCGATAAATCAAATAACATAATATGGACCCGTCAAACCGAAGCTATTAAAGGAGTAGGAAGAGATAATAATGAAGCTACCAATAAAGCTTTTAACGAGTTTTGCAATGCCCTCGACCGACGGTTTTTTAAGCAAGTTTTAGAAAATATAAGGTAAACTTACTTTTTTTATAGAATTTTTTTAAACACTACTATTAACTTAAACTCTATTTATTATGAAAGCATCAGCACCTAAATCAATTGTGTGGATTCTTGGACTTATACTAGGAATTCTTGGATTAATTGGCCACTTTGTGGATATTCAATATGTAACAGAATATAGTTTCTGGCTATTAACAGGAGGATTTGTTCTCTTAGCCTTAGGAACTACATTTAAAGGATTTTAAAATAGAAAAATTATAAAAGAGGTGCCCGATTATGGACACCTCTTTTAATTACAAATATTAAACTATTCATTTTTAGATTTTAATGCTAGCAATCCTCTAGTAAACATACTGCCAGCAACAAATCCACCCAATATAAAAATCAGGTATTTTGCTAAACTTATGCCACTTTCCTCATAAAAAACAACAGTCATTGATATAAATACTATTGCTAATGCAAAAAATGTAATTGAACTTCTTTTTCTCATAATCGTAATATTTAAGTTAATAATGACAGTAAATTTAAAAATCCTAATTGAATAATTAAACTTTTTGCTTTGCAGTAATTTCGCTTATCTCTAATCTAAGGATTGTAGTTATTTCCAACATTTTATCTTCATAAACGAAATCGTTTTTACTTGTATATTGCTTCATAATATACTGCAATCCTTCAATTTTACCGATCTTATCTTCTACTTCGTAGATTTTACCAAAGCCAACAATACTTTTAAAATTCATTCCATAACCACATGCCTTATTAGCTAATACTAATTCGTGATCAATATCCATCTGGAAACATACCGTATTATTTTTTCTGATGATATCCAACTTTCGTCCTGTTTTCGCACAATGGAAGAACAAACATGATGGGTTCCCTGGTTTATAACCAAAATTTAATGCTACAATATATGGTAAATCACCATCAATAAGGGCAATGCGGCAAACATCAGCTTTGCTAATAATAGATTCAATTGTTGTCTTTTCTTGTAATTCTCTATCGCTTCGTCTCATATAGTTGATTTTTCAATTTGCATCGAAAGATACAAATCTTTGAAAGAATTCCCGGCTATAAATTATTTCGATTCTAACTGCTGAAGAATTTTTAATGCTTCATCAACATGCTTTGTTGCCTGAGATTGAGAATTGAACATATAAATAACAGTTCCCGATTTATCAACTATATATGTCACACGGCCAGGCAACAATCCAAAGAGATTTGAAGGAACACCAAATAGCTTACGAATGGTATTTCCTTCATCACTAAGCAATGTATAAGTTAACCTGTACTTTTCTGCAAAATCTCTATGACTCTCGACCGATTGACCACTTATACCAATAACTTCGGCATTTGCCTGTTTAAATACTTCAAACTGATCCTGAAAATAACAAGCTTCGGCAGTGCAACCTGGAGTATCATCCTTTGGATAAAAATAAATTACCAGATTCTTTTTGCCCAAAACGGAGTCTACCTTAAAAAGATTTCCATGTTGATCAGGCAATTCAATAAGAGGCAATTGATTACCTATTTCTACTTTTTTCATATTGGTATTTGTTGAGTTACTATCATTAAATAAAAAGTACAATATGCTTAATACAGCATAAATTGCAAGATAAAATCTATAAAAATTCCTAAATTTAATATAGGTACTATTCTCTGGATAAATGTTTCCAAACAAGGCTTTTATCTCTTTCCAAAAGACTGGTTTTAGATTAATTGCCCAATGGTTTGTTTGATATACGAGTTTTCTAAATTTACTTCGATAGAGTGATAGTGGTAAACCCCAAACAATAAAAAGGATTAACCAAATATGATTTAATACGAAATCCATTAGCAATTATTTTTTGGGAAACCAGGGTACAAAAGCACTTGTTTTTTCGATGTAGTCTTTGTATTCAGGTTTTGTATATTTTAAACTACGCTCCAGCAAAGCAACACCTGACACTTTTATAATTAATAATGTCATTAATAGTGAGCCTAATACCGGAAAATAACTACCCGATGCAACAGAGAATAACCCGTAAGCCCACCATACCGTTGAATCGCCAAAATAATTCGGATGTCGGGTATACTTCCAGAAACCAGTGTTCAATATCTTTCCCTTATTTGCAGGGTTGGATTTAAAAACGGTCATTTGATAATCACCTCCTGCTTCAAAAGTAAAACCAATAATCCACACAGTAATTGCAGCATAATCGAAAAAATTAAGGTTTTCGGTACCAGAAAAATATTGTGCTGCTAGCAAAGGAGCAGAAATAAGCCATGCTAATATTCCCTGCAACAGGAAAACCTGAAAAAAACTAATCCACCAATAACGATGCTCACCATAGTCTTTTCTGAATTTCTGGTATCTAAAATCTTCTTCTTTTCCAAGATTCCTCCATCCTAAAAAAAAGGACAAACGCATACCCCAAATAAAAACTAAAGTTGTAAGTATAATTTTTCGTATTTCAAGACCATCAGTTTGAAAGTAATACCAGACAGCAGCAAACACGAAAGCTATTCCCCAAAAAGGATCAACAATACTTGCATTTTTTATCGATATACTTACCAACCATAGAATAGTCATAAGTATCATAATAATTAAAAATCCATATAAATAAATCTCAACAAAACTCATCATAATAGCAGTTTTTATTCGTACATAAATGCAACAGAAGCGGCACCAATTCCAGCATTTGCACTAATTACAGGTGAAATATTTACAAAGGATACTGGTTCTTTTTGTGAAATTGCCTTCATTTTATTTGAATACCATTGGGCTGCATCGGGATTATTTGCATGTAATATGATATAGTTCCAAACAGGTCTGTTGCTTGTAATATCCTTCACATGTTTAATAACCTTTTCCATGTTTGATTTCTGATTATATGTCTTACCAAAAATCATTGATTTTCCATCTTCATCCATGGAAACAATTGGATTTACATTAAGTAAACCGGCAATTATCCCCTTCAATGGTGAAACACGGCCACCACGAACCATATATTTTAAGGTTTTAACACTTACAAAAATACGGCTGTCCTTTACCCATTTTTCAGTATTCTTTACTATATCTTCAAATTTTTGTCCAGATTCAATAGCCTTAGCTGTTCTTAAAACAATTAACCCAATTGCGCCAGAAACATTTTTAGAGTCGATTACTGCAATTGGTTTACCAAACTCATTGCTAACTTTTTCGGCTGCTTTTTTACTATTAAAAAATGTTCCACTAAATTTACTTGTAAGATGAATCGCTATTATGGCATCGTAATGCGATGCCAGATGCGAATATACATTGCGAAAAGCAACTTCATTAATTTGAGCTGTTTTAGGATAGCCTTTAGATTTATTCAAGTGTTCATAAAACTGTTCGGGTTTAATAGTTACCTTATCAAGATAATGATTATCACCCATATAAATATTAATTGGTAATGAATGGATTTGGTAATACTCCATTAAATCATCTGATAGATCGCAAGCAGAATCAGTTACCAAAGCTATATTCCACTTACGTTTATAAACTACTTCGCTCTGCCTGAGCATATCATCAGCTTTTTGAAAAGTAATGGTTCCAAAATCCTTAAGGTTGTTAAATAAGACCTCAGGATGATTTGTATGAACATGTATACGAGTAGTTTTTGAAGTACCTGCTACAACTACCGAGTCACCATGCTGTTGAATAAAGTTGGAAAGTGTTTTGTGATCTAACGAAACATTTTTTATCATAGCTTCTGTGCAAAAACGATACTCAACAATCTCGGGAATATGCTCTTCTACTTTACTAAAAATATCATTTTCTGCTTTAATCTGAAGAAACTGTTTTAAATTTTTAGCACTTAAAAACTCAATAATTCCTTCGATAAAATAAACAAATGCATTTGCTCCTGCATCAACAACATTTGCTTTAGATAAAACATCAAGTTTCTGCTTAGTTTCAGCCAATGCTTTCTCTAATATAGCTTTTGATTTAAGAAACAACTCATTAAAATCGACAAATTTAGTTCTGTTTGAATCGAGAAAATGAGCCCAATCTTTTATTATGGTAAGCATTGTTCCTTCTACCGGATTTGCAACTGCATCATATACATAACGTACAGATTTATTTATGCTGTCGATAAACTGATTTATTGTAATTGTATGCAAATCGCCGGTTTCGTTACTCACACCATATAAAAACTGGGCAAAAATAATACCTGAGTTTCCACGTGCATTTACAAGAGTCGTTTCGGCAATCAAGTCAACAGTCACTTTATATGATCTGTGTGGCTTTATCGCTTCAATAACTGCACGAATTGTTGAAGCCATATTCGAACCAGTATCACCATCGTTAACGGGGAAAACATTAATTTTATTAAGCCTTACCTGGTTTTCAATTATTTTTTGAGCACCTGCAATAAAGGTATAATAAAGCCTTCGTCCGTCAATTTCTGAAATGGGTTTCATTTGCATAAATTAAAATCAAAGAATAAATCTATAAATATTTTCTCAAAATGAAATGATAAAAACAATATCTAATTTGATTAATACAAATAAAACAGTCAATTGTTCACTTATTTATCACATATGATAAACATAAGTATAATTATTTATTATCTGAATAAAACTTATAAATTGTTTTGTGATGATAATGATCTTCAGGAATAAGTATTGCTGATGGAAAATCGGGCAGATTTGGTGAGTTAGGAAAAAACTGTGGCTCCAATGCTAATCCCGATCGTTCTTTGTAAAAACCATTTTTACCTTGGATTTTTTCATCACCAAAATTTCCACTAAAAAACTGGAGGCCGGGTTTTGTGGTGTAAATTTCTATATCTCTTCCCGAAGATGATTCAGAAAGAATTGCTGCCAGCGAAAGCCTATCGTTCGATTTATTTAAAACCCAGTTATGATCGTATCCGTTTCCATATTTTAATTGAGGATGATTTTTTTCAATATCTAAACCAATTCTTTTGGATACTCTGAAATCAAAAGGAGTATTTGCAACAGGTAAAAGCTCACCTGTTGGTATTAATGAGGAGTTAACCTCAGTAATAAAATCAGAGTTTATTTGCAGCGTATGACCTAGAATAGTTGTGCTTCCTTCGCCCTGTAAATTAAAATAGGTATGATGGGTTAAATTTACGGCTGTTTCTTTTGTTGTAAGAGCCTTATAATCTAACCTCAGCTCATTAGTATCAGTTAATTCGAATGTAACAGATACATTTAATTTACCCGGAAATCCCTCTTCTCCATCCTCTGAACAATAGGTCATTTTTATACTATTTCCAACTTGTTCTATTTCCCATATTTTTTTATCAAATCCCTGAAAACCACCATGAATAGTATTTTCACGATCATTTTGGCTTAGCAAAAATTCTATACCATTAATTGTGAATTTACCATTTGAAATTCGGTTTGCATATCTACCTATGATACAACCCATAAAAAATTTATCATTCAGATACTCATCAATGGTATTGTATCCAAGAACAATATCCTGAAAAGTTCCATATTTATCAGAAGTTTTCAAAGAAACAATTCTGGCTCCAAAGTTTGTTAGTTTTACTTCGATTCCATTTTTATTTTTGAGTGTAAAAAGGCCAATTTGTTTTCCTTTATAATGCCTACTGAATTGGTCTTCAGAAATTAATTTCATAAACCTCAGTTAAAGATTCGATTAGTTTTACATTTCCATTTAGCCTAAACCGATTAAGGTTTTGGTGTCCATTTTTTACCAAAATACTATTACAACCAATAGCCGATGCCACTTCGTAATCATGATATGTATCACCAATAAAAACAACCTTTTCTACATCAATTTTTGAACTTTGCATATAATTTAATGCATTCTGCAACTTGCTCTTAGCATGAATATTGTTTAAACCAATAACTGTATCGAAATAACCTTGAATATTATGCTGCTCGATCTGGTTCTCTAAATTAGTTTGTTCTGAAGCTGAGACTATAATCTGTTTAAAAGTTTCTGTTTTGAAATGCTCCAAAGCTTTTAAAACTCCTATCTGAAGAGGAGAATTAATAGAATGCATTTTATAAAGGTTAATGTATTCAATAGAGAGTTCTTCAAATGATTCTTTGGCAAAATCAAACCCAAGCAAATTGTAATAATCCTGAACAGGAAAAGTAAAAATATCTAAATACATTTGACTATTTATGGCTTTTTTATTTCTGCGTTCCAACATTATATTTATTGAATCAACGCATGCTTCCACATCATTTAGCAGAGTACCATTCCAATCCCAGACAATTAATTTTTGCTTTATCATTTTTAATGGTTGTCCGATTTTTAATCTAAACTTTTATATGGCCCCAGTTCTCACCAGTTTTTATACGGTGAAGTTGCATTTCAGAAACACCAAACTGCCGGGCAATAATCTTTAAGCGTGTTCTTCTATTAGGATCTAAAAGCTTTTTCTTTAATAATTTCACTTGCGATTCGGTTAGCTTTGAGTAAGAAGGCTTTTCTTGTTTTTTATTGTCAAACCAATCGGACTTAAATTTTTTCCAATGGTCAAATCGTTCCCGATGAGTACCCCATTTAAGATTTTGATAGTAATTGTTGGTTCTATTGTAATCAATATGCATTACTATATTTTGATTCTCCAACGGTGGATCAAGAAAATACTCAGCAACGAGTCTATGAATATAATTACTTAAGACTTTCCTGTTTTTATCTTTGTACTGCAATGCCTTATAGCCTTGCGAAGAAATAAGTTTAAGCAATTGTCCATTCTCACTATCTTTAGTAAAGCTTACTATACGTCCATAGTTTGAAATCTTGTACTTATACTTCTCGTCCGCATTTTTAAGTACTAATAATTTCCACTCTTCATTCCAGAAGCTTTTATTCTTACCCTTTATCATATATGCAAAAATACGATTTTTTGTTTAAATTGCAGGCTACTAACCAATATAAACAAGTTATGAGACAAATGAAATACTCAGTTCTATTGCTTTTATCTATCGCAATTCTCGGAGCATGTTCCCAAAGGCAAAATAAAAAAGATGAAATTACTCAAACCCCTAATAATCAAGTTGAATTTTTTAAGCATTTTAAAAAACTTGAAGGTAGAAGGTATGCTGGAAAAGAGATTTTTATTGCTGAAGGAAAAGATAGTTGGGCTGCGTTAGAACTGGAAATATATGTAAGAGAATATACTGATACTATAATTTATATACCTTTTCGGGTTGGTGACAATAAATCACGAACATGGATGATTATTATGGAAAAAGGAAACAAACTGCGTTTTCGCCACGATCACAGACATGAAGATGGTACACCTGAAGATCTAAATTTATATGGCGGATATGCCACTGAAGAAGGAACTTCGATTAAACAATTTTTTCCTGCTGATGAATTTACTTGCAAGATGCTTGATAGAATTCGTGATAACGAATGGATTGTTGAGTTTTCTGAAGATTTAACAAAATTTTATTATAGCCTAAGAAAAAAGGGAGAACTCATTATTACTGTTGAATTTGATCTTTCAACTCCTGTTGAATAATTAGTAACTTTTTATAAATAATTTATCCGCTATTAGAGAACTATTAGCGGATAAATTTTGAATCCAATTATTGATTCTTACTTAATTTGAACTTACTACTTCGTACAACACTTCACCATTTTCGTCAATAAATGCCTTATAGTAAGTACCTTCAAATTCGTAGTAAGTATTATTATCAATAATTACTTTCTTATATCCATCGGGCAATGCATCAACAATTGCTCCTACAGGGGGGGCAACAGTAATGTAATCATCATTAACAGATCTTACGTAATATGTTCCATAGTAATAAAAGTACCTTCTTCCACCAATTACAAAGTGAACAGTACCATTTGGTAGTGTTCTTACTCTCACTCCAATAGGTGCTCTAACAATTACATAAGTATCGCCATATGGGCGATAATATATACCAGAATGATAATGATAATTTATTCCGGAATGACGCAATAAAAATGCACCTTTAGGAACAACTTTGTATTTATATCCCCAGTGTGGTAAATCTCTGTATCGATGATTTGGCGCATGCCTTTCGCGATGATGATTATGCCCTGGTTGTGCCTGAATTGCAGTTATTGATAAACTTAAAACCACAGCAGCAATAATTCTAAAAATATGTATTGTTTTCATGGCTTCTTAATTTTATATAAAATACTAACTTAATAAAATCAAGATTTGTGCCAAAAATGCAACAGTGATATTATAAAATTTTCTCTGCTATAAGATCTTTTACTTTTTGTGCAAGCGAATCAAAATCATAATCTTGGGGATATATCGGAGGCAAATAGCTTACATATATTTTAGTAAAGGGGCGTGGAAACTTTGAACCTCGAGGCAAAGCTTTATATGCACCTTTAATTGCAACAGGAACAACAGGTACATTAAGCTCTTTACTGAGAATGGCAAATGTTTTTTTGAACTCCCCAAGTTTCCCGTCGGCAGTTCTTGTACCTTCAGGGAAAATAACAATTTTCTTACCTTGCTTTAATACCTCAGCCATTTTCTGTATTGATTCTTTTAAATCGGTATTTACATCCATAATAATGACATTATTGCGGTTAGCCATAAAATCAAGAAACTTGTTCTGAATATGCTTTCGCTTAGCATAAAAATAGGTTTCTTTTATCGTTCTCCATTTAAGAAAACCAGTAACACATAAACCATCGATATAACTCTGGTGATTTGGAGTAAATATAACTGCTCCTTCAGGAATATTCTCCAACCCTTCACCCTTTAAGCGGAAATAAAAACGGAAGAAGTTTCTAAAAAACTTAATAATCAATGCTTGTGTTGGCCACGATTTGGGCAACTTAAGATTTATTTTTTCTTTAATTATAGCAGACCAATTGTGCATCTCAAAAGTGTGAAATACTTTATTTTCTTTAATATGCTCAACCATTTTCCCTATTGAAGGGAAAGATAATAGCTTGTCTTCAGGAATTTTAACTCCAAATGTACGCTCAATAAAATCGATTAATGTAATCTTACTAAGTGAGTCGAGTGCTAAATCAAATTCAAGATGATCATCAGGCGAAATAGTTAAATCTACCTGACTTTCGAGAAAGGTTTTAATAGCAATAAACTCTTCTGATAATGGATGCTCCGATTGAGACTTTTTCTTTGCAGGCTTTTCAAACATCTCTGACAACTTGAATCGTTGTACTTTTCCAAGTCTTGTGCGAGGAATCTCATCCTTGCTTAACGAATACTTCATAATTCGCTTATATGAAGTAAGATGAGAATTAAATTCAGGCATTACTTCTTCTTTAAAAAGTTTTTCAGGATCCTTTATCTCTTTTTTAGAAAGAACTTCATAATCAGGAATAATAACAGCATGAATTAAGTCATTCTGTAAAAAAACACCTGCTTCTTTAACATATTCTATTTTCTCGAGTTTTTCTTCCAATTCGGCAGGATTTACATTTTTACCATTTGGTAAAACCATAATCTCCTTCTTACGACCCGTAATGAATAAGAAACCCTTTTTATTTACATATCCCAAATCACCAGTATACAACCAGCCATCTTTTATCATTTCTGCAGTTTCTTCTGGTCTTTTATAATACCCTTTCATTACGTTTGGTCCTTTGGCAACTATTTCTCCATCACGTATTTCCATTTTCAAACCAGGTAATGGTTGACCTGGTGATCCGATAATTCCATTTCCTGGTCGGGTAAATGTAATCATGGGAGCAGCTTCTGTCATTCCGAAGCCTTCGAGAACATCAAAACCCAAGGTTTGAAAAAAGCCACCAACTGTCTTAGGTAATGCAGCGCCACCTGAAACCATGTATTCAAGATTGCCACCAAACCCGGCATGTACTTGCTTAAAAATCTTTCTTGCCAATTTCTGACTTTTCGATAATTTAACGATCTTAAAAAACAAGCGGCCAATAAATTTTGCATCAATTTTTGCTTTAATACCCTTATATAGCAACTCATATAACCGAGGTACACCAATCATAATATTCACCTTATTGTTTTTAAGGGTTTCAAGAATATCAGATGATTGCATGGAAGGAGACATAACTATTGTGCCACCTACATATAAAGGAGCAGCCATAGATCCAGCAAGAGGAAATATGTGATGTAAAGGAAGCAAAACCAATACCTGGCGATCAGGATTATATATCTTAACATCCTCCGACACTCCTTTAATATTAGCAATTAGGTTTGTATACGAAAGCATTACACCCTTTGGGCTTCCGGTTGTACCCGATGTGTAAATAATAACAGCCGTATCATTTGCATTTTCAGGAACATTCCAAATAATTTCGTCCTTCGTTGGTTCAATATTTAAATCATCAAGATTTACTATTATAGGATTGTACTTTAATTTTGTCTGAATTTTATCAATTTTCTTATTCGTTTCGTTACTTATAAAAACTATCTCAGGCTGACAATCATTTATAATATATGAAACATCATCAACAGAGGCTAAAAAATCGATAGGTACAACTGTACATTTATTATACCAGGCAGCATAAAAAGCAAAAATCCATTCAGCTCTATTTTCAGAATGAATAGCAACATTTGTATAATCCTTTCCTTTAAATAGTTGCGAATACTTATTAATCTCTGAGAAAAGCTCAGAGTAACTATATGTTTTCTCCTTTGTAATAAGAGCAGGCTTGCTATCTAATTTCTTGTTTATCATGCTACTGGTTATTAATAAAATAAAGTAAACTTTTAAATAGTTATCTATTTATTCAAAATAGTATTATTACTTAAAAAACTAAAAGCAAAATTACTATTTTTTAAGGAAATATTGTTCGATAAATTTAATTGATGGATTGAAAAGCTTTTACTTACAAATAAAGAAACTCAGTTTTGTAACTGAGTTTCTTTATATTATTATTGAATTGCTATTCGTATGGTTTTATTTATTCCATCAGTTTTTATTTGCAGAATATATACTCCGGCTACAAGGTAATCAACATCAACTTTCTCATTAAGTACCTCGTTATATTCCTTAGTATAAACTATCTTCCCAGACAAATCGATAATATGAATTAAAACGTCTTTCTGAGCTATTTCAAAATCAATATTAATGAAATTGCTGGCAGGTAAAGGATAAACTTTAATCGAATTTTTTTCCAATTCAATTATTTCAGTTGATGTACTTAATGTTACCTGAAATGTATTACTCGTTGTACCAGTATAAACTGGACTTGATGATTTTACTCTCACTTTATAACCATTCCCTGTTGGAGTATTTGCCGGTATTGTACCGTTAATAGTTCCTGAGTTATTTGATACTAAAGAACCAATCGCAGTTTCATTTGTAAAATCGCCATTAGCACTAGAGAGATAAGCAGTAAATGTATTAGAAGTAATAGTTCCATAAACATAATAAGGAATGTTTATCGCAGCACCAGCGGTAGCTGTCACAGCATATGATCCAGAAATTGAACCTGAAACAATATTTGCTGTAGTAAAATCATATAAATCTGATTCCCATAACCCTCTGCCAAAAGTTGCTGCTCTTATCCTACTATTTGTTGGTACTGAATTATCATAATAAATATCAAGTTCGGTAACCATAACACTTGGTAAGCCGCTATTAAATTGAGCCCAGTCCGCAGAACCATCTTTAAAGAAGACTCCCCTATCTGTTCCAACATAAATATGGTTATTCGTATTTTCCATTTTATTCTGAACAACACAGAAAACAGGAATACTAGGTAATCCGTTTGATATGCTTGTCCAGGTTGTTCCTCCATTGGTTGATTCATAAATCCTATTTGAATTATAACCGCCAAATGTAACCCATATAATATTTGGATTTAAGTTATGCACTGCCACATATGTAATACTTGATGAGGATACTGGCAATGTACCAGTAATATCTGTCCATGATATTCCACCAGTAGTAGTTTTCCATAATTTTGTTTTATCTGCGGCATAAATATAATTGCTATTGCTTTGAGCAACTACCAATGATCGTAGAAGTTGTGATGAATTAATATCTGAAATTTTAGTAAAAGAATTACCCCTATTTGTAGATTTCCAAACATCTGCATATCCAACAAAAAGTGTTTGGCTATTATTTGGATCTAATGTGTAAGGTGTAACCCACCAACCATCATTATAGTTATCGTCAATACTATCCGAAATAATGACAGTATTATATGTAGACCAACCATCCATCGTCCTTTCGATCTCACCATCAACATAGGTTCCATACTGAATATTACCATTTGTTGGATCTACTAGACATTCCATTCCATCTCCACCTTTAACATCATACCAGTTCCCATTATAAATTAGTTTTGTTCCATTGTCCTGTAAACCACAAATAACCATATTACTTAAAGATTGAGAAACTCCTATGCGATATAATTGACTAATAACCATTCCATTTGTTTTATCAACCCAGGAAGATCCTGTATTGGTTGATTTATAAATACCTCCATCATTCCCTTCGAAAAGAGTACTATTATTATAAAATTTTAAAACATGCTTATCGGCATGCACTTCAGGTGCGCCACTGAGGTTATATGTATAATAACTTGTCCACATGTTATTAATTAACCAACTATATCCCCCATTTATTGATTTCCATGTGTTAATGCCACCTAAGAAAATTATATTGGTATCATTTGGAGCAACGGCCAATGCAAGGTCGTATGACCCTTGACCTGTATTACTACCAGAACCATCGCTATAGTAACCAAGTAAACTATGATTCAAAACAGTTCCATTAAAGGTCTGTACAAATGTACCTCCCGAATCTCTGGATTTAAAAACACCAGATAACCCGCCACTGGTGTTAGCAACAACTACATATAAATGGGTTGGGTCGGCAGGAGTTACTGCAATATCTGTTCGATAAGAACCTGAGCCAAAAGCATATACTGTAGACCAGGTATCGCCAGAATTGGTTGATTTTAAAATTGAAGCACCGTTATACTTTTGGGTTGAAGCATAAATAACTGTTGGATCGCCAGGTTTAAATTCCATATCAATAACATAATTTGTTGTATGAACTTTTGTCCAGCTAGAACCACCATTGGTTGTTTTATAAATACCATCAGATGCACCTGCTATTAATATTTGTGGATTCGATGGATGAATTAATAATCTTCCAATTAGTTTTTCATCGCTATTTGTCCAGGACAAACCAGTAGAACTCCAGTTAGCGCCACCATCGGTTGATTTTAAAACTCCGATACTTGGGTTGTCGTCTGAATTTCCTCCACTAAGAGTCCATACAGAACCACCATCACGATCTCCTGTTGCAATATAAATAGTGTTAGAGGTTGCAAAATCATAAGGAATAGCAATATCACTAACACCTAACACGGTATTCTGATCGGTTAAAACAGTCCATGAACTTCCGTCATTTGTAGTACGCCATAGTCCACCAGAAGGAGTTCCAACCCAATATGTACTTGCATTTGAAGGATGAAATTCAATACAATTTACACGTCCGATACCTGCATAACCACCATTAGATGAATTAGGACCCATTTGTGTCCAATTTCCATTTGTACTTTTGGCATTAGGATTTGTTTTTATATAGCTTTCCCACTCAGATACAGTATTTGTTTTAGGAAATTCGCCTGTAATTGGATTTACACGCATATCCATGTTCCACTCCCAGCGTCTGTATTGCTTCCATCCAGAAGCTTTTATCTTTACTCCATTTTCCAAATAATATCCATTATTTACATTTTTATCCTTATAATAATCGTTGAATGCATTTTGTATTTCGAAAAATGTAATGTCTTCGGGGTTTTTACTTTCCAGATTTTTTAACCATTCTTGAGAAAACCCAGAAAAAGTAATGATTATACCTATAAGCAGAAATCCAATTTTCTTCATAATTTTAAATATTTATGGTTTATTTTATCTCAAATTCTTTAACAATCTCAACTGATTTTCCATTTTTCTCCAACATAATAGTAAATCTGTACTTACCACTTGAAGCAATCGTTTCAACAGTTTCCCTTACACCATGTTCGGTTCTTTTTCCGCACCAGGATTCTTTCTTGTTCCAGACAATCATATATGCTGATCCTGGCTTAACAACCCCAATTTCTTCAGGGGCATTACAGGGTGCATCGCATGGGCAAATTAATATTTTTAAATTCTGCCAGTTGCTATCTTCAAATTTCTGCATTGATAATTTTCTCGGGTTAAGAATACTAAATTCTTCTTCAGAAATATTCTTAATATTAAAAGCTATTTCGACATCAGAAATTGCAATTTCAATCTCGGCTTGCTTATTTTCGATTGATTTACTTGTTTTTTGAGTTGATTTGCATCCGCCAATAATAATTAGGAGGGCTAGTATATATTCTTTCATTTTGTGGAATTGAGATTTCAACAAATATATAAAACAAATTATATCTACCCTATAAAACAAATTATATTACGGTTGGTTGTAACAATTTTATAAAAGGAGCGTCATAGACAATAAGTGCTGCCCATTGACCTGAATATTTCCAACAGTCATTTTCTATTACTCTATTCATTTGCAGGTTTTTGTGGCAGCATCTTTTTATTTCTGCAAAAAAAATCTGGTCGTTTTATATTCCTAAAAAAAGTTAATGAATATTAAAATTGAAAAATATCCAAAATATTTGTAATATTTTCGTTTATAATTCAACTAATAATAAAATTACTGGTCTAACAAAATATTGAATTTTAAACACTTTAAAAAATGGAATTAAAAATTACCGACTTATCGAAAACCTATCCCAATGGAGTACAAGCGCTTAAAAATGTAAACCTTACTATACCCAAAGGTATGTTTGGACTATTAGGTCCGAATGGTGCAGGAAAATCAACTCTTATGCGAACTATTGCTACCTTACAGGAAGCTGATAATGGCGAAATTCAGTTAGATGGATTAAATGTTCTGAAAGAAAAAGCTGAAGTAAGAAAACAACTGGGTTATTTGCCTCAGGAATTTGGTGTTTATCCAAAAATTTCTGCAGAAGCTATGCTCGATCATTTTGCCGAATTAAAAGGTATTACAAATAAAAATGAGCGACGAGAATTAGTAAAATCATTGCTTGAACAAACTAATTTATATCATGTTCGCAAAAAAAACCTGAGTGGTTATTCGGGTGGTATGAAACAGCGATTTGGTATTGCGCAAGCTTTATTGGGCAATCCTAAACTGATAATTGTGGATGAGCCAACAGCAGGACTTGATCCTGCTGAAAGAAACCGTTTTCATAATCTATTAAGTGAAATTGGCGAAAACATTATTGTTATCCTTTCTACACATATTGTTGACGATGTAAGCGATTTGTGTAAAAGTATGGCCATTATTAATGAAGGAGAAGTTCTTTTATATGGACAACCCCTGGAGCTTATTAAAAATATTGAAGGGAAAATCTGGGAGAAAGTAATTGATAAGGATGAACTAAAATCATGTCAGGATAATTACAACATTATTTCTACAAGGCTTTATTTGGGGAAAATCATTGTTCATGCATACAGCGAATCAAATCCAGATTCGTTTGAGATGGTTAAGCCTAACCTCGAAGATGTATATTTCTCTGCAATAAAAAACGCCAAAACAGTTGTAAAATCTAATTAAATCCTAATCTCATGTTTTTTAGAATATTATCATTCGAATTAAAATATAAATTCAGTCGTCCGGCAGTTTACATTTACTGGGGAATATTGTTTGGTTTAACCTTTCTTATTGTAAATGCATTTAGTGGTATGGTCGATGGAGTATCTGTTTCAATTGGTGGTATGGGTGGAAAATTACTAACAAACTCACCATATATCATATTTACACTTACAACAGGATTAAGCTTTATGGCTTTAATTTTGTTACCTGCATTAATAGGAAGCTCTATTTACAGGGATTATGAAACCAATAGTCATGCCCTGCTTTTTTCATACCCAATAAGCAAATTTGGATATTTGGGAGGAAGATTTTTAGGTGGTTTTATTGCAGCAATTTTTGTTTTCACAAGCATTGGAATAGGAATGTGGATATCTTCTTTTATGCCCTATCTAAACCGCGATTTCTTTGGTGAAAATTTATTTATGGCTTATTTTAATCCCTATTTATTCAATGTTATTCCGAACATTTTTATTGTTGGTATAATCATTTTTACTATTGCTGCCATCTCCCGGAATTTATTGGCAACCTATTTGGGATGCATTGCATTACTTGTTTTATATGGTGTTGCTGGAACATTAATTCAGGACATTCAAAACATAACACTATCATCATTGCTTGATCCTTTTGGCGGCACAGCATTCGATACACTAACAAAATACTGGACAGTTTCAGAAAAGAATGAACAACTCATTCCCTTTACATGGTTATTTTTACTTAATAGACTTATTTGGGTCGGCTTTGCTGCAATGTTATTTGCTTTCTTAATGAAGCAATTTAAATTCTCGCAGAATGTATTCCAACTAAAACTAAGAAAAGATTCAAGGTTGATTTTTGCGAATATAAATCCAATTTTAAAAGTTCTTAAACTTAATTTACCCAAGGTAAAACAAGACTTCTCTGTTAAAACAAAGATTAGTCAATTAATCAGGCTTATTAAATTTGAAACTGTTAATCTTGTAATGAATCCCTATTTCCTAGGTATCCTTGCAACCGGAATCCTTTTTGTGATGATTAACACAGCACAATTGGGCAAGATTTACGGAACAACTACCTTCCCCGTAACATATCAGGTTATTGAGATTTTAGGTACCACATTTTCTCTCTTTGTGCTAATCATTATTACCTTTTTGTCAGGTGAAATAGTATGGAATGAAAGAACCTACAAAGTAAATGAAATGATCGATTCAATGCCTGTTCCAACCTGGACTATCTATACATCAAAGTTAACAGCATTAATAGCTGTACAGGCAATTCTAATGGCTGTAATCATGCTTATTGGCATAATTGCGCAAGGTGTAATGGGATATTACAATTTCGAAATTGGATTATATATCAAAGGTTTGTTCGGGATTAAGTTAATGGATTATATTCTACTTTGCTTTCTTGCTTTTGTAATTCATGTGTTGGTAAACAACAAATATCTTGGACATTTTATAATAATCCTTTATTACCTGTTTAGTTCATTTATGGGTAGTGTTGGTCTTGAACATAATCTGTATAATTTTGGTTCAGATCCTGGTATAATGTATTCCGACATGAATGGATATGGACATTACGTAATGCCTTTTATTATATATAAAGCCTACTGGTTTGCTTTTGCAATAATTCTTGCAATCGTTTCAAATCTTTTATGGGTTAGAGGAAATGAAAACAGTTTCTCAAAGCGATTATTTTTATTTAAACAACGTTTAACTTTTTCTACAAAACTCGGATTATTTGTTTTCTTGATTCTTTTTGTGGGATTGGGTTCCTATATTTTTTATAATACTAATATTTTAAATGATTACAAAACATCTAAGGAACAACTAATGGAATCGGTAAATTTTGAAAAGCAATATAAAAAATATGCAAAAAAGATTCAACCGAGGATTGTAGAGATGAACATGAATGTGGATATTTATCCTGAAAGACGTGATGCATCGTTTAAAGGGTTCTACATTATTAAAAATAAATCAAATCAACCTATCGATTCGGTTTTTATAAATTACAATCAATACAATAAATTTAATGAGTTAGATTTTGAAAAAGATTTCGAAATCGTTTTTGATGATAAAGAACTGGGATTTCGTATTTGTCGGTTTAAAACCCCTTTGCTACCAGGTGATTCAACAAAATTTAATATTGATATGGAGATTATTACTAAAGGATTTGCAAATAGTGGATCGAATCCAAGATTACTATATAATGGAACCTTTTTAACATCAACTATGTTGCCGTCATTTGGTTATAATGAAGGTGTTGAACTAACCGACGAAAAGAAAAGAAAGAAATACGATTTACCAGAAAAACAACTAATTGCAAAAATTACAGACTCAACAGCTCTGCAAAACACTTACATATCAAACGATGGCGACTGGATTCGTTTCGAAACCGTAGTAAGCACTACTCCGGATCAAACAGCAATTGCTTCCGGATACCTTGAGAAAGAATGGGAAGAAAACGGAAGAAAATATTTTCATTACAAAATGGATTGTAAAATCTTGAATTATGCATCATGGTTATCTGCCCGATACGAGAAAATTGAAGATAACTGGAATGGCATTGATTTGGCAATCTATTATCAGAAAGGACATGAATATAACCTTAATGATATGATGAAAGCAATGAAATTGGCACTCGAGTATTGTTCGGAGAGTTTCAGTCCTTATCAATACCAACAATTACGTGTCTTTGAGTTTCCGCGATTTTCAAGCTTTGCACAGGCATTCCCAAACATGATTCCATTTTCTGAAAGCATTGGTTTTATTGCTAATGTAAAAGACGACAACATCAATTATCCTTTCTGGGTTACAGCACACGAAACAGCACATCAATGGTGGGCACACCAGGTTATTGGTGCAAATGTTGAAGGTGCAACAGTTACTTCTGAGATTCTGGCCCAATATTCATCAATGCAGGTAATTGAAAAAGAATATGGAGTTGAGAAAATCAGAGATTTTATTAAGTATGAGATGGATAATTACTTAAAGGGCAGAAGCGGTGAACAACATTACGAATCTCCACTGGTTTATATGCGTCCTGATCAGGGATATATGCATTATAACAAGGGAAGTGTTGTTATGTATGCACTTGCTGATTATATTGGAACAGAAAAAATCAATCTTGCATTAAAGAAATTTGTTAAGGATTATGCATTTCAGGAGCCTCCTTTTGTTACATCACTTGATTTATTGAGATATTTTAAAGAGGTTACTCCCGACTCGTTGCAATATCTTGTTGAAGATTTGTTCGAAAAAATCATTTTGTACGAAAACAAAGTAACAGAGGTAACTTTTAATGAAACGGAAAATGGAAAATACAAAGTGAACTTTTCTGTTGAATGCAAAAAATATGAGGCAGATAGTTTGGGTCGTGAAAATGAAATTCAAATTAATGACTGGATAGATGTTGCGGTATTTACAAGAGAACTAAATGACAGCACGAAAAAAGAAAGTGAGATTTTCCTGAAGAAATACAAAATAGATAATTCAACAAAAGATTTTGAGTTAATTGTTGATTTTAAGCCGAGTAAGGTTGGTATTGATCCTTATTATAAACTTATCGACAGGCATAGAGAAGATAATACAAAATCAACTGTAACTGCCACGAAATAATACAAAACCCAGTCCCGAAATCAAACTTTTTACTAATTCAGATTTCGGGACACTTTTATAACCTGCAATAAGTATAAATTATATCTTTGTACCTTAAAACAAAACTAATGAAGGTTACTCCTATTTATTTGTCTTTATTGCTTTTTGCAATTATTTCATGCCAGCCTGCTCAGCAAAGAACAGATGGGCCCAAAATAAAAGAAAACGAAACCTGGGTTAAAAGATCATATTATGAGAAAAGCGGAGCATTAAAATCAGAAATAACTGTAAAAAACAAAAAGAAAAATGGTCCGGCAAAAGAATATTATCCATCAGGTAAATTGAGATCATTGGTAAATTATATTGATAATATTACAGTTGGTGAAACAATTTGGTATTATGAGAATGGACAGCCATTTAGAATTACTCCTTATGTTGATGGCAAGATGAATGGTATTAGAAAAACGTATTACGATGATGGAAAAATACAAGCCGAAATACCTTTTAAAGATGGTGAACCTATGGAAGGATTAAAGGAGTATAACAGATCGGGCAAGCTAATTACAAGCTACCCGCAAATTATTTTTGAAACAAAAAACAATCTAAATACTGAAAACAAAATAATACTCATTTGTAAACTTGATAAAAAAGCTATTAATGTAGTTTTTTATCAGGAGGTTAAAAACTCTGAAAACAAAACAGTTCTATCGGCAATTCCCTTAAAAAATGGCACTCCTCAGCTTGAATTTTATATTCCGTCGATGGTTTCAGTAAAAAAGAGTATTCCTATTTGGGTACATTTTAAAACCCAATTAGGAAACCCTTATATTACAATGAAAGAGTATCAGCTTAATATTGATACAAATTAGTAACAGATTTACAAAATCCTTTTAAAAAGGTTTTACCGGGATACAAATATCCAATAGAAACTTGCTATTGGCATTATACTCCGGATCTTCGTAATATAATTCATATGGACTAGAATCGGATGGTAGATAACCACTTTCCGAAACCCAAATACACATTGCATCCCATGCTTTTTCAAATTCTGTAGGATCGATTTCAAATCTACCAACAGCATATTTACCTCCCTGCAGTTTTTGTTTTCCAAATTCACCATCAACTTTCAGATCTCCTTTTACAGTAATGCAAGCATCTTGCCTCACTTTTTGCATATCGGTTATCTTAGGATCGTCGTGATATACAGTAACTGTTTTTGTTTCGGGAAAGTTTAATAAACCCCTTGGACCAGCCCATTTAAATAGTTTTTCGTATGCAGTTCCTATTTGATTAAATGGCCCGTAATAGCGAAAATATACCAAATCCATTGCGGGCATTTCTTTAATCTGAATGTTTGTTTTCATAATGTTCCTCCATTTTTTGTTTAATTCTACAATGCGAATGTAGTCATCGGAGGATTCTGGTAATTTATCAATCTTGCTATCAGATTGACGATTCTTGCTATTTTCATCAAGCATCTTTTCGCGATAGTCTTTTGCACTTACCTTAAAATAATCTTTAAATGCCCTGCAAAAAACTGATGCACTATTGTATCCGCAATAATAGGCGATATCGCTAATAGGTGTTTCAGGTTCGTTTATTAATAATCGGGCTGATTTTTCAACTCGTAACCGTTTAATAAAATTATTTAATGTTTCACCCGTAAATGTTGTAAAAATACGATGAAAATGGAAAGGGGAAAAATTGGCTACATTAGCTAAAACATCAAGATTTAATGGTTTATCAATATTCTTATCGATATGATCAATAACCTTGTTTACTCTGAAAATATATTCTTTCTGATATTTATTCTTTGGAATCATAAACAACAATTTGATCCCTAAAGATAATTAGAAGAATTAAATTTTAAAATTCTACAATATTCCCAACCCCCATTTGAACATAATTGTCTCCAAACGCCTTTTTGAACAATTCTATTTGTTTATCACCGGTACAATGAGTTGCTCCACATTTCTTAACACCCAGTTTTTTCATTTCAGTTGCAATTGAATTTATTTCGACTTCTGACAATTGCATCAGGTGAAATCCACCGAAAACCATATAGACTTCTTTGTTTAAAGCAGATTTAAAGTGTTTTAATATTTCGATTATTCCGGGATGTGAGCACCCGGTGATAACAACAAGTCCATTTGGAGTATCAATGGCCAGCGATTGTTCTTCAATTTGGGTTCCAAGTGTTCCGCTTAAATAAACATTTTTGCAAATTTCTTTGATTGCAGGTTCATAAACAATCTCGGCTCCGGCACCTTTAATCATTTCTTTGATTTTATCAGGAAATGATTTAATAATATATACCGAAACATTCTTATTCAATTCCAAATAGGTTGGTAATCCGCCAATATGGTCATTATGGTCGTGAGATAATACAACTGCATCAATATTTTTAGCATCAATATTCAGCTTATTGAAATTTTCAATAAAGATTTTTGATTTAGCACCTGTATCAAAAAGTATAGTTTTCTCTGGTCCTTCTATCAAACAAGAAAATCCCCAATTGGATTTTAAACCTTCCTTAAAACAGTAATTATCATAAATGATGGTAACTTTAATATCATTATCAGCATTAATTACTAATTCTTTAATTGGATTACTGCTATTAACAGAGCTCTGAATAAACAATAGCAGTATTACGAAACCGAAAATTTTAGTTATTCTTTTCATATTGTATATATCTTAGTTAACATTACTTCATTCAAAAATAAAAACTTCTTGCTGCCTTCAAAAGACCGCAAGAAGCATGGAATAAACTAATATTAATTCAAACTATTCATACCTAAGCGTATGAGCCGGATTAAGCATTGCAGTTTTGTAAGCTCTATAAGCAATAATTACTAATGCTATGGATAACGAGAGTAAACCAGAGAAAATAAATAACCACCAATTTGTTGTAATATGTTTCGAATATCCTTCGAGCCAGTTTGTTGTAACATAATAAGTTACGGGCCATGCAATCATGTTTGAAATACCGAGCAGAATTAAAAACTCTTTCGACATAAGCCCAATAATTCCTCTTGATGTTGATCCTAAAGCTCTTCTGATACCAATTTCTTTTGTTCGTTGTTCTGCTAAAAATGAAGTTAATCCAACCAAACCCATACTTGCTATAAGTATTGCCAGAATGGTTAACATTAGTGAAAAACGGCCAAACTTGAGCTCATCTTTATACAAATTATCGAGTTGTGTATCCATAAAATCATATTCGAAAGGTCGAGTAGGAACAAATTCAGTCCATTTATCCTGAATATATTTCAAAACCTCTGTATAATCTTTCGTTTCAACCCTAACAGCAATATAAGGATTGAATTGGTCAGGCCTTTGCAGCATATCAATAACAAATTTATTCATGGGTCGGTGCAACGACATGGCATTAAAATCTTTTACTACCCCAATTACTCTTTCATCTCCATTACTAGAAACTATTCTTTTTCCAATAGCTTCTTCATTGGTCCATCCCAAATCCCTTGCCATGGTTTCATTAATCATAATTCCATTCAAAGTATCCGAAAGAAAATCACGGGAGAATGCCCTTCCTTCTACAACTTTAATATCGAATGTTTCTATAAAATCCCAGCCGACTAAAAATGCTGGTATATAATAACGTTGCCCGGGTGTTAAACCCTCTATTTCGTAATCTCTGGTATTATGATTAGCACCTAATATATCTTCCATACCAGTGACATATTTAATATCTTTGTGTTGTAATAATTGTTCCTTAAAAGCGGGATAATTTCTAAAAAGTTGCCCCTTGTTCTTAAGAATAATTATCTGATCTTTTTTAAATCCAATATCAGTATTTCTTAGGAACTGAAGCTGATTGTAAACAACCATTGTTCCAATAATCAAACTAATAGAAATAGTAAACTGAATTACAACCAGAACTTTTCTGGCCAGTACATTTTTTGCACCACCTTTTAAACTGCCTTTTAATACTTTTAAAGGTTGGAATGCTGATAGAAAAAAGGCAGGATAAGTTCCGGCAAATAATCCAACAACAAGTCCTAAACTAAGAATAAATGAAATAACTTTAATATTTATAAAGAAACCATTTGCAATATCCTTACCAGTAAAATTATTAAATGCAGGTATAAGTAACTCAACTAAGAAAATTGCTAAAAGCATTGCCATAAAGCTCTGCACAACTGCTTCGCTTAAAAACTGGAATGTTAACTGAGTTCGAAAACTGCCAAAAACCTTTTTTAATCCAATTTCTTTTGCTCTGCCAGCAGAGCTTGCTGTTGCAAGGTTCATAAAATTAATGCAAGCCAATGCTAATACGATTGCTGCAACAATAGACAATATATACACATACAAAACATTACTATTGGTGCGCATTTCGTAAACATGGTGCGATTTTAAATGAATATCGGTTACTGCTTGAGTATATAATTTTACCTCTGCATTTTTTAGATCTGTATAATGATGTTCATAAAACTCAGGAAATTTAGTATCTAATTGTTGAGGAGTAACGCCTTCTTTTAATAAAACATACGACCAGCATGGATTCCATATCCAAGTCGTTGGAAATTGACCATTTCTATTAAATTGTCTGAATGTATTTAATGAGCCCAATAAATCAATCTTGAAGTGCGATTGAGATGGTATATCTTTTATAACGCCAGTAATTTCGAAATTAAATCCTTCTTCGGCACGAAGCAGCTTTCCAATAGGATTTTCATCTCCAAAATATCGTTTTGCAGTGGATTCGGTAATAACCATTGTACCAGGCCGATCTAGTGCTGTTTCGGGATCACCAATCAAAAATGGAAATGTAAAAATGTCGAATACTGTTGAATCAGCCAAATAGAAATTCTTTTCATTGTACTTAATTATTTCATTTTCACTTTTTTGGTAATCAAAGAAAAACTCTGGTCGCATAAAATTGAAAAAACGTACAGTATTTTCAATAAGATCAGGATAATCAATCTGAAGTTGAGGTATAGCTGGAAATGAAAGTGTAGCTGCATCTTCATCAACATCGTTACTATTGTACAAACGATTCACGCGGTAAATTCGGTCAGCTTTTTCGTGGAATTTATCATACTTCAATTCATCTTCGATATAGAGAATAATAAAAATAAAACTGGCTAATCCAATAGCTAATCCTCCAATATTGATAATTGAGTAATTCCAATATTTAAGGATATTTCTTAAGGCAATTATAAAATTATGTCTGAACATGGTTGTTGAATATTAAATGTTTACACACTAGACCTTGCAGCTCAAACATTGTACCACTCAACTTTACTTGCTGATATATTGACAATTACACCATTTTTAAATATATAAATACCGTTCGTAATCAGTACAAACATGTTCGTTTTCGAACGATTGAAAATAGATTTGAGTAAATAGACACAAGTATCAAAACTATTTATATGAGGCCAGATTCTCACTACTTGATACTCATTACTTCCTATATACATCTAAGAAAATCATCAATAAATTAATTTATATTTACAACACTTATTACAATGCTATGGCTTACAAAGAAATTTCAGTTCAATTGCCTACCGACTATTCCGAAGGTGTTCTTAAAGAAACAATTAAAAGACAACTTGGCATAAAACATTTTACCTACCAGATTGAAAACAAAAGTCTTGATGCAAGAAATAAGAACAAGATTCACTGGCTGATTCGTGTAGGTGTTTTTTCGGATGAGCTTAAAGGCAATAATGTAGAAATTCTACCATCTCTAAAGATTGATTTTAAGAAAAGAAATAAAAAAGTTGTTGTTGTTGGTAGTGGTCCTGCTGGATTTTTCTCCGCGTTTGTGCTCCAAAAAGCTGGATTTAATGTTACACTTATCGAACGAGGTTGTGATGTTCATGCGAGAGACGAAGGTATTACCAAGTTTGAAAAAACAGGTATTTTTGACTCAAAGAATAATTATGCTTTTGGCGAAGGGGGTGCTGGAACTTTCTCCGATGGAAAGCTTACTTCGCGTTCAAAACATATATCAATAGAAAAACAATTCATTCTGCAGAGTTATATTGATGCAGGAGCACCGGCAGAGATCGGATACCTTGCACATCCACACGTGGGAAGCGATAATTTGAAGAATGTTGTAAAAAATCTTCGGCAAAAATTTAAAAACATTGGTGGTGAATATGTATTTGAAACTCAACTTATCGATCTAAAAATTGAAAAAGGTAAAGTTAAAGAGGCAATTTTAAATACAGGTAGCATTGATGCTGACTTTTTTGTAATTGCATCAGGTCATTCGGCATTCGAAACCTATAGAATGCTAATTAAAAATGAGATTCCATTCCGTACTAAAAACTTTGCCATTGGTAGTCGTATTGAGCATCCACAGGAAATAATTAACATGGCTCAGTGGGGAAAAGCAAAATTACCTGGTGTAAAAGCTGCTGAGTACCGACTAACATCGAATCCGGAAAACAGTTTACCTGTTTATACATTTTGTATGTGTCCGGGAGGAATTGTTGTACCTGCTACTGCCTATGCTAATACGAATATTGTAAACGGGATGAGTCTTTACAACCGTGATGCGCAATTTGCAAATGCAGCTTGTGTTGCTGGAGTAAACCCTTCGGAAATATTGAGTAAAGAGGCCTCGGCTATTGAAATTCTTGACTGGCTCGAGAAATTAGAACAACAATTTTATGAATTTTCAAAAGGTTACAGTGCTCCGTATTGCAGTATTCAGGATTTTATATCGAAAAAAGAACCAAAAAAATCTGCTCTAACAAGTTATCCTCTTGGATTAAAGCCTGCCCCATTATGGGAAATGTTACCCCTAAATGTGAGCAACTCGATGCGAAAAGGATTGCAAGATTTCTGCCGAAAAATAAGAGGTTTTGAAACAGGAAATATAATGGGATTGGAAAGTAAAACTTCATCTCCAATTCAAGTTTTAAGAGAAGAAAATCTATCTGTAACCGGATTTAAAAACCTGTTTATTGTTGGTGAAGGAAGCGGATATGCCGGAGGAATAATTTCCAGCGGAGCTGATGGAATAAAGGCTGCAATGAATATTATTAGATATCAACAATAAGATTAGACTTATTTTTAACAGAACCATTTATTTTTTTTCGAAACTTTAATCCACCTAATTTTCGTTTGTATAATTTAAATTTGATATTTTAGAACAATAATAAAATAACGTGATATGAAAAAATATATAGTAACCTCTGCCCTTTTAATCCTTGTTACTCTTAATTCTTTTTCTCAATGGTCATCAGTACTTAATTTAACAAGCTCGAATACAAAAGGAATTTATATTGCAGTCGATCAGCAAGGCAATATATATTCTGCTGGCAATGCATTTAAAAATGCAACAGAGAAAGACAATTACTATCTGGTAAAATATAGTGCATCAGGTGACACCCTTTGGACTCGCACCTATAATAGAAGTAATGAGAATGATCAGGTAGTTAAAATCATTGTTGATAAGGATAATCATGTTATTGTTACAGGTACATCATACAGTAGTGATAATGCAGAAGATATTGTTACATTAAAATATAATTCAAATGGTGATTTGTTAAAAACAAATATTTTTGATGGCACTAATCATTTGGCCGATAAAGCCGTAGATATTGCCACCGATAACGACGGGAACTATTATATTTGTGGATTGAGTCGCTTAACGGCACAAAATGGGTATGCGTTAATAAAAACGAATAATAATCTTGAAAGAAACTGGGTCAAAACATTTACAGCATATTATGGTTCTGATCCTAAAAGCATTTCATTTAACCAAACGAATCAGCAAATTGCAATTACAGGTTATTTAACCGATTGGGAAAACGATTATTTTATAGGAACTATTGTTTATGATTCTTCTGGTACCAAAATCTGGGATGATTATTTTCAGCAGGTCGAAGGATTTTCAGCAGTTGGATTTGATGTTCATTTAAACAATGATGAAACAGCATATGTATGCGGATACGAAACCAATTCTACCTCAAATAAATGGGAAGCCATTTTAATGAAATACAATTCAGGTGGTGATACAATTTGGACAAAAAAGGTTTCGCCAGGAGAAAACCCAAATTCACTTTATAAGTCAATTACAACTGACAATGCAGGTAATATTCTTGTTACCGGAATGAAAGGTGATACTGTTATTACTGCAAAATACTCATCAAGTGGCGAATTGGTTTGGCTAAAACAGCATTATGGTAAAAGTAGTTTCTCTACTGACGATAGCAGAGAAACAATAAAAATTGACAATAATGGTGATATTTTGGTTGCCGCAAGAAGTTATGTTTCAGCTGGTGGTGGTACCATGTTAATTAAGTATTCGCCAACAGGCGACCATTTATGGACCAAATATTACAATGGTTCTGAATCGGGAATAGATGAGCCGCTTACATTTGATGTTGATGATGCAAATAGCGCCTATGTAATTATTAACTCACGAAACAGTAATTATTACATTGATATGGCAACTGCACAATTTACTCCAACAGCAATACCAACCTCAATAATTGATTTACAAAATAAAAACTTGATTACTGTATATCCAAATCCATCAAAAGGAGTTTTTTATTTAAGTGAACCTTTAAATAATAATGCAAATTTTATTGTATTCTCTCTGGAAGGAAGTATTGTTTATTCAAATAAAATTGACCAAAACATAATTAACATTGAACATTTACCTAATGGAATTTATATCCTTGAGATAAAAAATCAGAATGTAAGCAAATACTCAAAATTGATTATTCAGAAGTAGGGTTTAATCTTTATTAACTGCCAAATACACTTAAGAATTTTTTTGGAATATTAGTTTCGAACCGAATAACTTTACCTGTAACAGGGTGTTTGAATGCAAGTACCCGTGCATGCAATCCTACTCTGCCAATAGGACTCTGTCGTGAGCCATATTTTTTATCACCAACGATACTATGTCCTATATCTTGCATATGAACACGAATCTGATTTTTACGGCCTGTCTCAAGCTTTACCTCCAACAATGAGTAGTTTGAATTCTTTTCAAGCACTTTATAATGTGTAATAGCTTTTTGACCTCCATTATCATAGGGTGCAGAATGCATTTTTAAAGCAACACTTTCTTTTAACCATGATGTAATGGTTCCTTCTTCTTTATCTAAATTGCCTTCAACCAAAGCGACATAAATACGATCCAGCACTGTTTCGTCCCAGCTCTCCTGAATCTTTGTCTGGATATCCATACTTTTTGCAAACATCATTAAACCCGATGTATCTCTGTCGAGGCGATGAATAACAAATATTTTATTTCGAGGATTTTCAGTTTTAACCTGATCACTTAAAATGCTATATGCCGTGCGCTCGCGTTCCCTATCGGTTCCAATGGAAAGCAATCCCGATTTTTTCTCAATAACAACAAGATAAGGATCTTCAAATACAATGCGTAAACCATAGAACTTATTATCCTCCTTAACCTGTGTCCAATTAACAAGTACCTCTTGACCAGGTTTTAGGGGATAATCAAACTGCGTAACAATTTTTAAATTAATAGTTATTTGCCTGTGAACCAACAATGATTTAATACTATTTCTGCTTTTATCTTTAAGTTGAGCAATTAGAAATGTTAGAAGTTCAGTTGGTTCTGTAACTTTTAATATGGTTTGTTTTACTTTACCTTTTTTTGGTTGTGACTTATCGTTAGGCTTATACATGACTATCAGAATATATTGAGATTCATCGGCAAAGGTATTAAAAGGAAATGAATTTCGTAGAATAATTATCGTATAGACACAAAGACCATAGTAAATCATCAGAAATAAAAAAGAAACGATGAAAAAGTACATTAGACTTTCCCATCGTTCTTATAAAATTCGCCATACAAACCAACAGAAACTATTCTGTTCTTAACGATTCGGCAGGGTTTGTATTAGCTGCTCTCCAGGCCTGATAACTTATTGTAATAAAAGTTATTGCAATAGTTATTAGTCCGGCAAGAATAAAAACAAATAATCCAAGATTTGTTCTGTACACAAAATTCTGCAACCAATCACGCATAAAGAAATATGCCAATGGGAATGCAATAACCATTGCTATTAAAATTAGAATCAAGAACTCTTTGGAGATTAATCTTACAACTATACCTTCACTTGCACCCACCACTTTGCGAATACCAATTTCTTTTGTGCGTTGTTCAACTGTATAAGAAGCTAATCCAAATAATCCAAGACAAGCAATAAGAATAGCCAAAACAGTAAATAGTGTAAATATAAATCCACGTTTTTCGTCGGCACCAAACTGTTCACTAAAACGATCGGATAAAAACTTATATGTGAATGGCTGACCTGGAAATATCTCATTCCATCGTTTTTCTATATACTTAATAGTTTCTTGTACATTTTCATCTTTTAATTTAGCATAAACAATTCTGTTGTTTACTCTATAAAACAATAAGAAAGTTTCTATCTCGCTATACATACCAGTCTGATGATAATCTTTCATTAAGCCAACCACAGTTGCTCTTAAAAAATCAGCACCATCACGGCCTTGAATTTCAACACGTTTGCCTAATGGTTCTTTCCAGTTTAAACGAGCAGCCATTGATTCATTTACAATCACACCCAATAAAGTATCGGATGGCATATCTTCCTGAAAATCTCTACCTTTTAACATAGTAATTCCCAATGTTTCGACAAAGTCGTGATCTATAGCAGCAAAATTAACTCCACGTTGTTGCATTCCCTCTTCAGTTTCAACACTCATAAGAACCTTACCTGATCCATCACCAACACCTGTACTTGTGGATCCTACAGATTTTATATTCGGATTCTCCAATAAGGCTTGTTTCAAAACGGGATATTTTTGAACCATTTCGCGTGTTGAAAACTCAAGACTGATAACGTTCTTCATATCATAACCCAAGTCTTTTGTTTTCAAGTAGTTTAATTGTTTAAAAACAATTAAAGTTGAAACAATCATAGCTGCTGAAATAATAAATTGAATTACTACAAGTATTTTCCTGAATAAACTTCCGGAAGATCCTTTGGTAATTTCACCTTTCATAACGGTTAGCGGACTAAAACGAGACAAGTAAAATGCAGGATAACTACCTCCGAATATTCCCACAACAATTATTACAGCAAACAAACTCAATAAAATAACAGGACTGTAAATAACATGTAAATTAAAATTTTTACCTGCTAATTGATTGAAGTATGGCAAAAGAAGAATCAACAAAATACCACTAAAAATAAGTGCAATAACTGTAAATACAGTTGATTCTGTAAGAAACTGAAAAATCAAACTTCTTCGGTTCGAACCCACTACTTTTCTTAATCCAACCTCACGGGCACGTTTAGCTGAACGAGCAGTTGCAAGGTTCATGTAATTCATTGCTGCAATAAGAATTAAAAACAAAGCAACAATAGCAAAAATGAAAACATAAGCCATACTTCCTGTTGGTTCAGGCTCATTGTCACTTGTTGATTTTAGGTGGATATCTGTAACTGGTTCAAGTACATAATTTATTTTAATACCTAAATTCTCAAAAATAGAAGCCATATATTTTGGATACATCTCCTGAATTTTTGCTTCGAAGTCTTTATAATTGACAGTCTCAGGCAATAATAAATAGGTAAAAACACCAAAATTCCCCCAATTACCAAATTGTTGAGGCAAACTGCGCCTTGACATTAAACCATCAAAACGAAAATGAGAATTAAACGGAACATCTTTAATTACGGCTGTTACCTTATAAGTATCTTCTCCTGTAACGAGCGCCTTATTAATTGGATCTTCTTTCCCAAAATATTTTGCTGCAACCGTTTCTGTTAAAACAATTGCATTAGGTTCCATTAAAGCATTTTGGGGATCTCCTTTTATAAATTTATATGTGAATACATCAAAAACATTTGAATCGGCAAAGAAGAATTTTTCTTCGTAAAACTCTTTATCTTCATATTTATATAACTGTCGGCCTGCATCAATAAATCTTACCGAATGCTCAACTTCAGGATAATCCTGAACTACTTGTGGCCCGAAAGGAATCTGAGCAATAATCCAGGTAAATTCATCATCAGTTTCTTTAATATGAGATGCTACCCTATATATGCGATCGGCATTTTTATGGTAACGATCGTAACTTAATTCATCGGAAATATAAATAATAAGAAATAACGCACTGGCAATTCCAATGGTTAAACCCAGAATATTGATACTACTATATCCAAAATCTTTTAGGATATTTCGAATAGCGGTTTTAATTAGATTTCTAAACATGATTTTTACTTTTTGTTATAAGATAATTAATTTTAGGATTCAAGTCTCCATTACTAATTTGTTAACTCTTTTTATACAAAAAAGTTAGAAGTTAGAATAATAACATATATTATACCAAGTCATTTTAACTTGTTATGTTTCTGCATATTACTAAAATTATTTTTAACAAAAATTCGCCCGATTTCGAACAGTGATGTACAAAATCGGACGAGAATATAATTTGAATAAAATCAAAATTACTTATTCATATCTCAGACTTTCAACAGGGTTAGCCCTGGCAGCTTTTATTGCCTGAAAACTAACAGTAAAAATTGCTATAAAAAGCCCTAAAAATGCTGAAATTATAAAGATCCACCACTTAATATCAACTCTATAAGCAAAATTCATTAACCATCTGCTCATAAATACATATGCAACCGGCCATGCAATAATATTTGCCCAGATAACCCATTTCGTAAATTGTTTAAGGAGTAATTTAACAACAACAAATGTAGATGCTCCCATGGCTTTTCTAATTCCAATCTCTTTCGTTTTATGCTCTGTAATAAAGGATGCTAGTCCGAATAATCCTAAACAGGCAATAAAAATAGCCAGACCTGAAAAAATTAAAAATACATCACCTGTTCTGAATTCCTGGTTGTGCATATTATCAAAATTTTCTTCCATAATCGAATAATCAAAAGGAGCATCTAAAACAAATTTCCCCCATGTTTCGCGAATAAATTTAATGTTTTCTTCGGTTATTGCTGAATTGAATTTTACAGAAACTAAATTTGTTCCATTCACAAATGAACTGGTAATAACCAAAGCCCCCACATCCTGATGTAAAGATCTGAAGTTAAAATTCTTTACTACGCCAATTATTTCCCAGTAATAAACCTTTCCATAAAATTTTGTAACCAATCTTTTTCCAACCACTGGTTCTTCGAGGCCAAAATCATGGACGGCCGATTCATTAATAACCACAGCAAAAGAATCAGTAGCATAATCCTTTGAAAAAAACCTACCTTCTTTCATTTTAAGATTGTATGTTTTGTGAAAATCGGTATCGACAGAAAAATTTCTGGGAGCAAAAGATTTATTTGAGCCTTCACCTTCAACAGAAACTGGCAAACCACCAAACATTCGGGCAGGTAAAGTGCTCGAAGCAGAAACACTTTCAATAAATGGATTTGCTTCAAGCTCATCCTTAAATGAAATATATGAATTACCTAACCTGTCCGATCTTTCAATTACTAAAATATTCTTCTTATTAAAACCAATGTCTTTGTTTCGCAAAAGATCTAACTGGCTCATTATTATAAAAGTACAAATAAATAGAGTAATTGAGATTGCAAATTGAAAAATCACCAAAAGACTTCGGAACCAACTTTGGGTCTTCCCCGACAACACTTTACCTTTAATAACATTTAGTATTTTTGAAGATGATAAATAGCTAGCCGAATATAATCCAGAAACAATACCAACAGTTATTGCCAACAAAACCAATGATGGCAAAACTAAACCATTCGAAAAATAGCCAATTGATAAATTTTTTAATGTAAAATTATTGAAAAATGGAAGAACCGATTCAATAATTACCATTGCTATAATCAGAGAGATTATACTCATTATTATTGATTCAAATAAAAACTGATAAAACAGATTTCTTCGAAATGCACCTATTACCTTACGAATACCGACTTCCTTTGCCCTTGTTGCGGATCGAGCTGTTGAAAGATTCATAAAATTTATTATGGCTATTATCAGAATAAAAAGCGCTACTATAGAGAAAATATATACATATACTATATTTGAATTTGGTTCAATTTCAAAATCAGAATGTGATTTTAAATGTATATCGGTTATTGGTTGCAACAAATAATTAAATGTATTACCAGCTTTCATAAACTCCTCGATACTGGTGCCAAAAATTGATTTTAACTCAGGCCCAATAAACCTCAATCCAACTTCAACCATTTTCGCAATAACCTTTTCGATATCGGTATCTTTACTAAGTAACAAATAAGTATATGAATAATCGTTAGACATCCATGTTTGCGAATTTGCATCAGCTATGCTGACCATTGAAGCCAAAATTGAATAATGGAAATGGGAATTTGATGGACAATCCTTAATAACTCCTTGAATTATATATTCTTTATCCTGGATATTTAACGATTTGCCTACTGGATCCCTATCCTGAAAATATTTTACTGCAATTGATTCAGTTATTACAATAGTATTAGGAGTTGTAAGAACTTCGTCTGGATTACCTTTTATAAAACCAACAGTAAAAATATCAAAGAAAGTACTATCAACATAAAATAATCCCTTTTCATTAAATTTTTTATCATCAAGTTTTACAAATGCCTCTGATTCTCTAATTTGAATTTTAACTACTCTTGCAGATTTAAGAATTTCTGGAATCTCATTAACAAATGTTGATCCAACCGGCGCTCCAGTTAAAAATGCTTTAACCTGGGTTCCATTCATTGATGCATCTATACCAATTCGATAGATATTTTCGTGGTTCTTATTATGTTTATCATAGTTTAACTCATCGAAAATATAGAGAAAGATGAGTATACTGCAGGCCATTCCTATTGATAAGCCCATTATATTAATAAACGAGTAGGTTTTATTTCTTACTAAATTTCGAATTGACACTTTAAAAAAATTGCGTAACATATTTTTAGGTTTTTAATTTAACATCTTCCAAATTATTGCCAAGAAAGATGCCAAAAATTGTAATAATCTATATTACTGCGACTTAAAGCTTATAAAATAAATAATGTTTTAATTTATGTAAAAATATTTTACATTTATGTTAATATTTTTTACGTTAAATTTCACAATTAAATTAATTGAATGCAAACAACTGGAAGAATTTTAATTGTTGATGATGACAAAAGTATTCTTCAGTCATTAAAAATACTTTTAGAAGATGTTTTTGAAGATGTAAAGACAATTTCAAATCCTAATTTGATTCTATCGGAGTATCAAAAAGGTTGCTATGATATTGTACTTCTTGACATGAACTTCTCTTCAGGTATTAATTCGGGCAATGAAGGCATATTTTGGCTAAATGAGATTTTAAAAACCGACAAACAGGCTGTCGTTATTCTAATAACTGCTTATGGAGATGTTGATTTGGCTGTAAATGCAATGAAAGAAGGAGCTACAGATTTTATTATTAAACCATGGAATAATGATAAACTAATTTCGACATTAAACTCAGCATTAAAAATAAGAAAATCACAACTCGAAATAAATAAACTATCGAAAGAAAAAGAAACTCTAAGTGCTGAAATTAATAAACCTACCCAAAAAATTATTGGATCATCAACATCCATGAGTAAAATATTCACATTAATTGACAAGGTTGCTGCAACGGATGTAAATGTTTTAATATTGGGAGAAAATGGAACAGGAAAAGAACTCATAGCTAAAGAAATACATCGTAAATCGAACCGACAATTCAAACCTATGATTAGTATTGACATGGGAACAATTGCTGAAACCTTGTTCGAAAGCGAGTTATTTGGCCATAAAAAAGGTGCATTTACAGATGCAAGAGAAGACCGAACAGGGCGATTTGAAATTGCAAATGGTGGTACTTTATTCCTTGATGAAATTGGCAATTTATCGGTTTCATTACAATCAAAAATACTTACTGCGCTGCAAAAAAGGGAGATCACACCAATTGGCAGTAACATCTCTATTCCAATTGATGTAAGATTAATTACTGCAACAAATAAAAATCTGGAAGATCTTATTAAAAAAGGATTATTCAGAGAAGATTTATATTACAGAATAAATACCGTTCAAATTGAGCTTCCTCCATTGCGTGAACGACAAGAAGACATTGCACATATAGCTGATTTTTACCTAATTACATTTAAATCAAAATACGAAAAACCATTATTGAAATTCAGTAATAAAGCCATAGAAACCTTATTAAAATATTCATGGCCCGGTAATATTAGGGAGCTTAAACATACTATTGAAAAAGCTGTAATTTTGAGTACTGGTAGTTCTCTTCAACCCGAAGATTTTATGCTTAAACAATCGACAAATTCTACAGAGTGGCCTTTGAAATTTGAAGAAATTGAGAAACAGGCTATAATAAGAGCTTTAAAAAATAACTCTGGAAAAATGATAGATGCTTCGAAAGAGCTGGGATTAACACGTCAGACATTATATAACAAAATTAGAAAATACAACTTATAACAGTGTTAAGTAAGAAATTTTATATTAGCGTTTTTATACGAATTATACTTATTCTATTAACCTGCTTAAGTATTCTTTTTTTTGCCAGAAGTGACGAAAAGCTATTTACCATAACCAGCATCCTGATTTTAGTTATAATTCAGATGTACCTGCTTCTTAATTATATTAACAAATTTAACCGCGAAGTAGCCGATTATTTTGCTGCCCTAAAAACTAATGATGCATCATTTGCTTTTCATGATAAAATATTTCCATATATCTCACAAGAAGTAAGAAATGATATAGCACATGTACGAGATCAATTATTTAACATTACCGAATTAAAAGAAATACAGCAGTCGTATTTTAAGACCTTAATTGAGAATGCACATACAGGAATAATCACACTAACCGAATCTGGTAAAGTAGATTTAATTAATAGGTGTGCTCTGGAACTATTAAATATTAATCGTATTTCGCATATAAAAGCATTAGAAAATGTTCATCCCGGGCTTTATCATATTATCCAGAACAGCCCAGCCGGTTTTGAAAAGCTAATTACAATTAAGGGTAAAACAAAAGCGACTCCAATATCTATAAGGATTTCAGAATTTAAACAAAAGCAGAGCAAATATAAACTTATCTCATTTTTAAATATTGAAACCGAATTAAATGAGAAGGAAATTGAATCGTGGCATAAGTTAATAAGAGTATTAACGCATGAAATAAACAATACTGTTTCACCAATTACATCGCTTGCAAATACTCTTGAAAAGCTATATAGAAACAATTCGGAAAAAACCATTACAAAAGAAGAAATATCAGATAGGATAATTGAAAAAACATTTGAGGGACTGCATATAATCTCACAACGAGGAGAAGGACTAATGCAGTTTGTAAATAATTATCGAAATATTTCATCTCTAAAAAAGATGAGCTTTGAAACCTTTAAAGTTGCTGAGCTTTTTTACAACCTTGAGCTTTTGTTAAAAGATAAATTTGATGAAAAAAACATCAATCTTACAATCGACATAAAACCCATAGATTTAGAACTAACTGCCGATAGAAATTATATTGAACAAGTATTCATTAACCTCATTAAGAACTCTTGTGATGCAATTCAAAACAGCAATGGTATTATAATTTTAAGAGCATTTAAAAATGAAAACAACAAAGTAATTTTGGAAATTAGTGATAATGGAGTTGGCATCCCTGAAGATGTAACTGATAAAATTTTTATTCCTTTTTTCACAACCAAAGAACATGGTTCTGGTATTGGTTTGAGTCTTGCTCAGCAAATTATGCGACTGCATGGTGGTAGTATTACATTTAACTCTGTAAAAGGCGATAACACGAAATTCATTTTATCGTTTTAGTTAGAATATAATTATTCGTTTAATATAAATTTCACGTTAAATTTGCCCGTAACCCGGTACTATAATTATATAGTTATTGCTATTATTTGATTCAATTATTTTTTTTGTAATTATATTATGCTTTGCACTGTATGCTATCGATTGGCTCCTTAAAATAAACATAACATTTAAGGTGTGTAAATTACTCAACAACCGATAATTCTCCGGCATATTATTCTCCAACAGTAAATAATTGAAATGCTGTTTATGTCTTCTGGGTTGCAGAGCTTTTATGCTTTTTAAACTTTCTTCGTTTGTACACCTATATTCAATTTCAACATCTTTACTTACCGGTAAATTATTGATTCTGCTTATTATTGAAGCAAATGAAGATTCATGTTCCAGGTTGAAGGGAATATTAATTACAGTTTTTCTAATATCCTCCAATCCACCTTGAATTTTTACAGCAAACAAAGTTTGAGATCCATTAATCAAATGATCAAAAATATTACCAAAAACTCGTTGAGTTGCAGTAGTTTTTTCAACCCATCCAAAAACTATATCAGATACCAAATATTCTTTTGCGGCCATTAAAATACCACTTGAGATATTTAGGTCGACACGGGTTATAACTTTAAGATTTTCTTTTAAATTATTGAATTCTGATATATTACTCTCTAGCACTTCTCTAATATTTAAAATATTCTCTCTTGAACTTTTATTGTCGTTTAAAATATTTAGAACATATACGGGTTGGGATGAATGTATCGACTGAAAACTATTGGCTATTTCAACCAGATTTTTCATAGTAGAAGGATTGGATATTGGAACAAGAATTCTGCTTTGAAAATTTTCATCTATCGATGTATCAATAGTAACTGCCAATTTTTTTCCAAATCTTTCCGTTATAAAAGTTGCTGTTAAACTACTGATAAGAATTATTAAAATTGTTGCATTGAAAATTGTTTCATCAATCATATGTTTTTCAAACCCTATTAGAATAATAGCGATTGTTGCTGCTGCATGTGAACTTGTTAAACCAAACAATAAGTTTCTTTGTATATTGTTAAACTTGAGAATTTTCTGAGAAATAAAAGCAGCTATCCATTTTCCTGCAAATGCAGATATTACCAAAACTCCTGAAACAAACCATAAATATGTTCCTGATATTAGAATTTGAGTATTAATCAACATCCCTATACCAATTAAAAAAACAGGGATAAACAATACATTACCGACAAAATCGACATGGTGCATTAATAAGGAATTTTTGGGAATACTTTTATTCAATGCAAGGCCCGCTACAAAGGCTCCAATAATTGCTTCTAATCCTATTATTTCTGCTAAAAAGGATGAAAAGCATAACATAAAAAGCAGAAAAAGAAAGTGTACTGGTCGGTCTCGTTTAATATATTTAAAAAACCAACGAGCAATTCTGGGAAATGAATAAAAGATGAAGAAAATATATACAAAAAAGAAAAACATTAATTTTAAAACCTGAAAACTTATTGTATCACTTTGAAAATCCTGAGTTAAAATAGACAATATCATTAATACCATTGTATCTGTAATTATCGTTCCTCCCACTGCAGTTAATACAGAAATATCTTTGGTAACTCCTAGCTTACGAACAATTGGATAAGCAACCAGTGTATGCGTTGAAAACATAATTGATACAAGTAAAGTTGCATATAACTCCAAATGCAATACATAGCTTGAAATTATATATCCCAGTATAAATGGAAAAATAAAAGTTGAAAAACCAAAAAGAATACTGTTTTTCATACTAGTCTTAAGTCTTTCAGGATTTAATTCGAGTCCTGCAATAAACATAATATACAACAAACCCACTGTTCCTAAAAGTTCAATGCTTGAATCATTTGAAAGTATATTAAAGCTATAAGGTCCAATTAAAACACCCACTATAATAAAAGATGCAACATCAGGTATTTTAAATATGCGAAAAAAGAATGGTGAAAATAGTATAAGCCCTATAAGCACCATAAAAATAAGAAGTGGCTCTTGTAAAGGGAAAACAAAAGGTAATTGGTTCATATTCCGATCTATTGGATTATTTTATTAATTTAATACTATCTATTAATTAAAGAATTAAGTTCCAGAGCTAATTAAATTGAGATGTTTTAATTTAGAATTTAGACGAAATACAATTATTTAGTAACACATAGGTTTGGTTGATGCAGGTACTTATAAATCGCAAAATAAAAATTAAATATTTGAAAGCTTATTCCTTAATTCTAATCCACTTTAGATTGCCTTTCAGAATCGTATTATAAATAAAAATCTTACATTGTTACCAATGGTTTAAATTCGATTTTGTAATTTTGAAATTATATTAGTATTGGCAGGTTTATTCATTTATTATTATTGATAATAAATATAATTAAGATTCATACTATTTAAGAATTAATTGATACATTTTATTTAAACAGTAATGCCTAATAATTTTGTTTATACAATTTCGGCAAGAGGGAAAAGAGCAAACCAGCCGATGGAAAATTACCTTAAAACCTTTTTTCCAAATATACCTTTACGCAAAATAGATAGTGTTTTTGGTTTTGTTGAACCATCGTCATTTTATAGCGGAAGACCATTTATTGGAAGGCAAATTTCGGATAAAGATTATGATTTTTTAAGAAGAAATAATATTGGGGTACGAATTCCTTTTACTAATCATTTTGCAACTGAAAAAGAATATCAAAAAAATAAAAAAATCCTCGAGAAATATCATCAAAAAGGAAACTCAATTATTACCACAAATGATAATCTTGCAACTTGGATTAAAAGAGATTATCCATTATACCAGATTGAAGCAAGCTTATTAAAAGAAGTAAAAAATCTTGAAAATATAAATAGTGCACTCGAATTGTACGATACAGTCGTTTTACCAATGAACCTTAATAACAATCATGAGCTTTTAAAAAGTATTGATCAGAAAAACCGAATTACACTTTTTGGAAATGGAGGATGTGCACTCACCTGCCCTAACAGAATTTGCTACGAATATATTTCAAAGCGAAATAAGGTTTTAACCACAACAAATATTCTATTCAGATATTTGTATTACTGGTACTTTTTCGTTTTACGAAACAAGTGGTGTATGCACAAAATAAAACCACGCAAACTGCATGGTGTTAAGGATTTTGATATTGATCAGCTTGCCGAACTTGGATTTACCCGGTTTAAAATGCTACGTGAACATGCAGGAAGAAAAACTGGATACTAGAAGAAATGTTGAATTTTTGAATTTTGAATTATAAATGTTAAACATGAACTTTGAGTTTGTTTTCTATTTCTTATACATTTTTTCTCTCAACTGCTGAATCTTTTCGTCAGTTATATAATCATCGTAATCCATTAATTTATCAATAATTCCGTTTGGCGTAAGCTCAATAATCCTATTTGAGAGAGTTCGAATAAATTCGATATCATGTGCTGCCAGTAAAATGTTTCCCTTAAATTGGGTTAGGGTATTGTTAAAAGCCTGAATAGATTCGAGATCAAGATGATTTGCCGGAGTATCAAGTATTAAAACATTTGCATTTTTAAGCATCATTCGTGCAATCATGCATCGTTGTTTTTCACCTCCCGAAAGTACCGATGATTTTTTATAGATTTCTTCGCCCGAAAATAACATTTTGCCAAGGTAACCTCTTAAATAGAACTCACTTGTATCACTAGAATACTGACTTAACCAGTCAACAAGTTTCATATCAGTTTTAAAAAACATTGAATTATCAAGAGGCAAATACGAAGTTGTGATTGTTACACCCCACTCAAATGTACCTGAATCTGCATTTTCTTTTCCATTTAGAATTTCGAAAAAGGTTGTCATAGCTCTTTGATCTCGCGAAAGGAAAACAATTTTCTCTCCTTTTTGGATTGTAAAACTCAAATCCTTAAAAAGTACCTCTCCCTCAACACTCTTTGATAAATCATGTACTTCAAGAATCTTGTTTCCAGGTTCACGTTCAGGTTTCAAAATAATTCCGGGATATTTACGTGTCGATGGCTGAATTTCTTCAATATTCAGTTTCTCAATCATTTTTTTACGGCTTGTAGTTTGTTTCGATTTTGCAACATTAGCACTAAAGCGGGCAATAAACTCAAGAAGTTCCTTTTTCTTTTCTTCGGCCTTTTTATTTTGATTCTGCTGTTGTCTTAATGCCAATTGGCTAGACTCATACCAGAAACTATAATTACCAGCAAAAAGAGATACTTTTCCAAAATCAATATCAACGGTATGAGTACAAACCGAGTCGAGAAAGTGACGGTCGTGCGATACAACCAAAACAGTATTTTCAAAATTTGCCAGATAGTTTTCAAGCCAGATTACGGTTTCCAGGTCAAGATCATTGGTAGGTTCATCGAGCAAAAGGTTTTCCGGTTTTCCAAATAACGCTTGTGCAAGCAATACCCTTACTTTTTCTTTCCCACCAAGCTCTTTCATTAACTTGTTATGATGAATTTCTTTAATTCCCAATCCACCTAAAAGAGTAGCGGCATTGCTCTCGGCATTCCAACCATCCATTTCGGCAAATTTGTTTTCCAGTTCGGCAGCAAGCATTCCATCTGCATCAGAAAAATCAGGTTTTTCATATAATGCATCTTTTTCATGTTTAACTTTCCAAAGCTTGCTATGTCCCATAAGTACAGTTTGAATAACTGTAAACTCATCAAATTCAAAGTGATCTTGTTTTAACACCGACAAACGTTCTCCAGGTCCTAAAGAAACTGAACCCCTTGTCGATTCTAAAGTACCCGAAAGCAGTTTCAGAAAAGTTGTTTTCCCTGCACCATTCGCTCCTATTATTCCATAGCAATTTCCTTGTGTAAATTTTAAATTTACATCCTGAAACAACATACGCTTGCCAAACTGAATGGCTAAATTTGAAACTGTAATCATCTGAAAATAAAATATTTTAATAAAAATTTAAACCCAAATTATGGGTTTGCAAAAGTACGGATTATTTAATTACATAAAAATGAATTACAAAAAAATATCAAGGAAAATAAATACTCATTTTTTTAGGTATTATAGGATGGTCTTTATAATTTTATAATATCAATAAAACTGGCAGTTATGATCAGAAATTCTTTAATTGTTGTATTCTTGTTTATAAGATTTTTTACCTTTTCTCAGGTATTAACTCAAATAACAGAAACTGATTATACATTAAGAATTGATTCAGATAGTTTAATACGTCAATTAACGTTATGGAAAGAAAAAGACTCATCGTTTTATTATGGTTTCAAATATTCGTGTACAAAATTTAAACCTTTGACCAACGCATTAGATCTAAGTGAAGAGATCATTATTATCGAAAGATTATTGAAATCTGCTTCCGATAGTATTGTATTAAATTTAAATACAATTTTTATTGGTTATCCAATAGAATACGAAGATATATTTGAAAACCATATAAATGCTTTTCAGAATTCTGTCGAATGGCAAAATCATGTAAGAAATACTGGTAAAACACTTGATTATAAACTTATTCGAAAAATAATGCTCGACAGTAATGTATATAAACCCCTAAATGATTTTCTAGAAACAATGGGGTATTATATTATTGGTTTCGAAACTGAAAAACATGGATTTGCAACTAAAGAAAACCTTAAAAAGGCTGGTTTATCAGGGCAAGAAATAATTCCTATGCCATTTATGGTTTGGGTAAAGTTGAGAAAGGTACTTTAAGTTCCATATTTGTGTAATATTAAATATCAATATTTATTTAATATTGGACATTAAAAATTATTTCACAAAAGTTAACCTAAAATGACTGAATTTAAACTAAAAAGTTTCTTTATAAGAACAGTTTTTATAGTTACTATATTTATATTCAATTTAAATTTATTGAAAGCCGAAGACGATAAAGATAAGATTGAGATATTATTTATTGGTAATAGTTACTTCATTTATAATAATTTACCAGCTTTAGTTGATAGCCTTGCAATAAATTCAGGCAAGGACATATATATATTCTCTTACTCACTTCCTGGAACGAGTCTAGCTGAGCATATAGAGAGTGATATTGTTAGAACTAAAATAAATGAACGTGACTGGGAATATGTTATACTTATTGGTAGTGGTGCTGAAATGGCTTACCCTGAATATTTCTTAAGTTCGCATACTAGCTTATCATTATTAGAATTTAAAAATAGAATTGAATATAACTGTTCATCTACTAAAATGATTTTTTGTATGTCGTGGGCGTATGAAGATGGAATAATCTTTTCAGATGGTACAATTGATACATATGAAGGAATGCAAAATGCCATTTACGACAATACCCTGTTATACTCAAATACTATAGGTTTTGAAATAGCACCAGTTGGTTGGGCATGGTATAAAGTTCTGGAAGAAAAAGGATATCCCCTGCATTACTTGCATCGTCCAGACTGGAATCACCCATCTTTAAGAGGTTCCTATATTATGGCTTGTGTAGTATATACAACAATTTTTCAGGAAACTACAGTTGGCAATAAATATTATGCAGATTTACCTGTTGATGAAGCAAGTTATCTGCAGAATAATGGGTCAACTATTGTTCTTGATAATATAGACCTTTGGAATATTGATATTCCTTCATCAAACAATGATGCTGGAATAAATAAAAGTCTGCCTCAATTATATCAGAACTACCCAAATCCATTTTATTTAAACACTATGATAAGATTCGATATATACGAATCTTCATTTGTAGAAATTACGGTATATAATATTTTAGGAAAGCTTGTTGCCAATCTGATTAAGAAACAAATGATTCCTGGAAGTTATTCAATAAATTTCGATAGTGAAAATTTGGAAAATGGAGTTTATTTCTATAGCATAAAAACACAAAATTATTTTCAAACTAAAAAAATGCAACTTATTAATAAGTAATTACTTAATCGTTTACAAATTTAAAATTTAATAAGAAATAATAGACAAAAACTACATTTAGATTTTTTTATTAGGGATACAGGAATAATAATATGTTCCTATATCCCTATTTTTTTAAAGAAGTGTTTTGTATCTGGCCAATATAGAAATTTCCAATTATAAATCAAATTGAGTTGTTTTTCGTTATTCATATCTTAGACTATCCACCGGATTTGCTCTGGCCGATCGAATGGTCCTATAGCTTATAGTTAAAATTGCAATACTAATAGCAACCAAAAAACCTACTGCAAAATCAAAAACTGTTAAGCTAATGCGGTAATGATAATTTTGCAACCAGCTTTTTGCAAAATAGTAAATCAAGGGCCATGCAATAAGTGTAGCAATTCCAATTAATATAACAATTTCTCTGGCAATAAGAAAGAAGATGCTTGCCACATTAGCTCCCATGGCTTTTCTTATTCCAATCTCTTTGGTTCTTTGTTCTACTGTAAATGATGTTAATCCGAACAAACCCAAAGACGCAATTAATATAGCCAACAATGTAAATATTATTGCAAGTTTCGAATTGCGTGCTTCTTCCCTATACAAGTCATTAAACGATTCATCAAGGAAATAATACTGCATTGGGTCATTATTTGAGAATTCTTTCCACACGTTCTCAATATTTTTTATCGTATTTTTTATATTATTAGGCGAAATTCGGGCTGTTACAAAACCCCAATTATTATCTTCGCCTTTAAATACAAAAATATAGGGAGTAATTTCTTGTTGTAACGATCTAAAATGAAAATCTTTAACCACACCAATAACCGGGGCATAAGTTGCAGAGTCAGGATTGTCATTATCACTATTTAAAAAACGTGTTCCAATTGCCGGAGAGAAATTGTAATGTTTAACAGCTCTTTCATTTAGAACAACTGCCTCTACATCAGTCGGGTAATTTTTGTCAAAAAAGCGGCCTTCAACTATTTCCATTCCCATAGTTTCCAAATAATCATAATCAACCCAGTTTGTTTCAAGCAATAAAACCTCGTCTCTTCTTCCTTCTACAACATGCCCGTTATTGTTATTATTATGAGCAGGTAATGCAGTAGATGCAGTAACTTTTAGCACACCTTCAACCTTAAGAAGCTCTTCCTTAAATGATTTAATTTTATTACCAATTACATCAGCACGTTGAATTACAAGCAATTGTTCTTTCTGAAATCCCAAATCTTTATTCTGCATATATTTTATCTGACGATACATGATAGATGTTCCAATTATCAGAATAATAGAAATCGAAAATTGCAGGATTACCAATATGCTTCTTAATTTACCATTCTTCATACTGTCCTTTAAACTACCTTTAAGTACCAGCACTGGCTTAAATGCAGAAAGATAAAAAGCAGGGTATGTTCCTGCCAAAAATCCGACAAAAGCAGTAATAATTAGTAACGCAGGTATAGTATACCAGTTATTTGTATAGCCAAAATCAAGGTTAACTTGCAATAGATTATTGAAATAAGGTAAACTTATTTCTACAATTAATACAGCAACTAAAAGCGAAAAGAATGATAATATTAGTGATTCAGCTAAAAATTGTTTTATTAATAACCATTTAGATGATCCGCTTACTTTTTTTATTCCAACCTCCTTTGCTCTTTTTGCAGCTTGGGCTGTAGATAAATTCATAAAGTTTATTGCAGCAATTACGATAATTAACAAAGCAATACTTGCAAAAATATATAGGTATTTAGGATCATTTGCTGGTTTTGTATCTTGCTGAACTTCAGGCTGCAAATGAATCTTTAGTAAAGGTTGCAAAAACATTGAATATTTGTTGCCTTGAGTTAAGAAATCCTCAATGGATATTCCTATAGCTTGCTGAATAAGTGGCCCCACATATTTGGCTATCATCTCAGGAATCTTTTTATCAACTTCCTTTGGATTTGCTCCCTCTCGTAAAAGCAAATAAGTATTAAAGCTATTTGATAACCAGTAATTATCACTTGCACGACGATTAGATAAAAATGAACCTATAATATTTGCCTTAAAATGAGTATTTCCAGGTATATCCTTGAAAATCCCAGATACTTTATACAATGCACTATCATTACCAACCTTTAACATCTTATCCATTGGATCTTCACTGCCAAATATCTTTTTTGCGGTTAATTCTGAAAGAACTAGTTTGTTAGGTGCATTCAAAACATCATTAATATTACCTTTTATTAGAGGTAAAGAAAATATCTTAAAAAACGATGAGTCACATTCGATGTAAGCTTCTTCAGTAAAACTTATATCATTATTTTTAATAATAGTTTCACCCCAAACATTGAGTCTTGTATAATCTTCAACTTCAGGAAAATCAGCTAACATAGTTGGACCAACCGGCGAAGCTGTGAAAGACCCTGTAACCTCCTGGCCACCAATTTTCCCATCCAGAATTACACGATAAATACGTTCTGCTTTATCATTATATGTATCGTAACTCAGTTCATACATTACATATAATGCTATTAACAAACTACAAGCAATACCAATGGATAATCCAAGCATGTTAATTAAAACATACCCTTTTTGCTTTCCAAATGAGCGAATACTGTGTTTCACTAAATCTTTTATCATTTTCTTTTCTTTTAATTAAGAACAATCATTACTTTTATTAGAGTAACAAACTCTTTTCTATTAAAAAAATCTAATTTCCAATATAGAATTATATCAAAACAGACGCTTGAGAATAAAAAAATGTTACAAAAGAAATTAAAATAACCTGCAATAAAATTTAAAATTCATGTCAGGGTATATATGAAAGCTGAAAATACAAATAACAACTTTTTGCGTTTTTTTTCAACTGAATACAAAAATTTAATTGGGTATGTAAAAAAATATCTGAATGAAAGATATTATAATGTTTCAGCAGAAGACATAATTCAGGATGTGGCATTAAACATTTTTAACAAGGTTGATTTTGATTCGCAAATCGAAAACATAGCCGGTTACTTTTACCGATCAATACGAAATAAAATTTCTGATATTCAGCACAAAAAGAAAAAAGAACTTTTTGTTAACGACATTACAGATCATAATGAGAACACTTTTTTCGAGATATTATTGGCTAATGGAACTGACAGCACAAAGGCAATTGATGACAATAATTTTTATAAAAAACTATACGCTGCATTAAGAGAACTAAATCCAAATCAGCAGGCAGTTATTGTGGCCAGTGAAATTGATCATATACCATTCGACGAACTATCGGAAGAATGGGGTGTACCGGTGGGAACATTGCTTTCGTGGAAAAGTAGAGGAATGAAAAAACTAAAAGAAAAAATCAAGCTTGAGGACTTTTATATTGATAATGAAACGTAAAATCAGTTAGCAGTTGACAGTTAACAATTAGAAATTAAACAATTTTTAGCAATAAACCATTAAACTATTAAAAAATGGAAACACAAACATTTTACAGAGAAAATCCCTGGAGAAAAGGATTCCGATACGTTGGTATTTTTATCCTGGGAGGATTAGCAGCCATTGCATTTGGTTTTTTATTTGGATATTTTGTAATGCTGCTCTGGAATTGGCTTATGCCAGCAATATTCGGATTAACAACAATTACATTTTGGCAAGCAGTTGGAATAATTATTTTGGCCCGCCTTATTTTTGGAGCTTTTAAGCATAGTGATAAACACAACCACGATTATCCGACTAGGAAATTCAAAGACAAGTGCAAAGACAAAGAGTGGTGGAAACAACACAAAAGCAACTGGCGCTACTTCGATGATTACTGGAACGAAGAGGGTGAGGAAGCATTCAACTCTTTTATTGAACGCAAGAAAAATAAACCTGATTCAGAAGTAAAAGAATAAAACTACTTCTAATATCTAATTAAAGCATTATGGATAAGGTACTAAGACCTCACCATAATGTTTTTATTTTTTACTCTGAATTACATAAAACATATAGCCATAATAATCAGCGTATTTTTTAAACAGATCTATTTCGATCTGCACTCCATTAATTATATTAAGGGCTTCTGAGTTATTAATATACTTTTTACGTGCTTTGTAAACATTTTTCTCCAATGGATAATAGTAGTTATTCATCCATCCATTTGCGCTTAAAGAAAAAGAATCAATTATTTCATATCCACATTTTTTAATAAGCTTTTTATTTTCTTCCACCGTCATCATACCGGGATATTCATTTTTCCAGAAATCTTTTAATTCATCTGGTGGATTGGACTTAAACCAATTAGCATCGCTAATAACCATAAATCCTTTTGGTTTTAAAAATTTTCGCCAGTTGTTTAGTCCATTTTCAAAACCAGTAATATAAATTGATCCTTCGGACCAGATTACATCATACTTTCCAAGAGGTAAATCGAGACTATTCATATTCTGACAAACTGTTTTCAGTCGATCGTTAATACCCATTTCAACAAGCTGTTTATTTATCTCATCCAGAAAAGGCTGATAATTATCCACAGCGGTAATTTCTGCACTGCTATTCAACGCGATCGCTATTGCTTGAAAGCCAGATCCACAGCCAACATCCAAGATTTGCTCTATATTAATTTCCTGTTTGATAATATTTAATGCTTTAATCGTTAACATAATATCACCAGGACCTTGTCTTGGTAGATTGCTAAAAACCTCATAAAATATTTCATTCATGATTTATTCTTGATTTACGTATTTAATTATCGTAAATTTACTAAAATTGAGTATCAGCATGAAATTAAAGCATATTGTTTCACTGATTATCATTTTTTCTTCATTAAATACTTACTCCCAGTATTCAAACAGCATTGTATTGCCCATAATGGATATTAATTCCAATGCTCGATTAGGAGGAATAGGAGATATAGGTGTTGTTTCGTCTGACTTTTATAAAGATGCAGGATTGTTCCAAAATCCATCACTTATTTCGAATAATTCTATTTTTTCAGGAACAGGATTAAATTTAAGGAGTATAAAAGATTCGTACATAGAATATGCTTGTATCGAAGGTTGGAATGGATATTTTGCTATAGACTCATTAAATGCTATTGGATTTAATCTGTCTTACTTGAACTATGAAGATCAGTTAATTACAGACGAGTTGGGTAAACCCCTACCCGATTTTGAGCCATATGAATTGTTTCTCCAATTTAATTATTCGCGAAGCTTTACAAAAACTTTATCTGCAGGTATGGGAATAAAGTATATTCGTAGCAATTATGCATTCTCTGAATTAGAAACTACAATTAATTCATTTTCTGTTGATCTTGGCATTAACTACCATAAAAAATACAATTTGGCAAACAATTCAAATCTAACTACGAGTTCGGGTATGGCCATTACCAATTTTGGGCCACGTATTTCAAATAACCGAGACGAAAAAGCCTTTATTCCTTCTAAAATATTATTCGGATTATTTATTAACCCTGATATTGAGATTAGTCATTTATTCAGACTTAATATTGAACTTGGATATCAGGCAGAAAAGTATTTAATACCATCCGAACCAGTTTATAATACCGAAGGAGAAATTATTGAAGGAAAAGATCCCGACATTACTGCTTTCAATGCTTTATACCAATCATTTTATGATTCACCTGATGGGTTTTCAGGTGAACTGGATGAAATACGAAACAAATTTGGAAGCGAATTCAGATTAAATTTTATGAATACAGCATTTATAGCACTCAGGCACGGCCGCATATTTGAACTGGAATCACTGGATGGCGGAAATTATCAAACCTTTGGAGGTGGACTGGGCTTATGGGGATTTATGATAGATTATATGTATATTAATTCCGATAATGATTTTCTTAATAATAACTGGGCAATAACCTTAAGTGCAAGATATAATCTAGATGGAGATTTTTTTCGATTTTGAGATTCGTGGTAAAAAATCAGCTTAATTTTACTTCTTTGAAGATTATTTTTTCAAGTAGCTCTACAGCAGACTTTACAAATAAAGAACATTTTCTGTTAAAAACATCAGCCCTGTTGGCTTCTTCTCTGCCTTCAGGAGTGTTTAAATCAAAACTAATCAACGCCTTGCAATTTATTGTACCATTCAATTTTGCAAACTCTCTCGAAAAATCCTGAATTAATTGATTCGTTATTTCTTTTGCTTCGTCATCTCCTTGTTTGTATTTTCCACGTAAATAACCAATTACCATGTATGCGCCTGTTACTGAGCCACAAGTACCTTGCATCCGACCCATTCCACCGCCAAAACCAGAAGCTAAGCGCAGCGCTGTTTCCTCATCGATATTCATTATATCAGCAAATGAAACAATAACGGATTGTGCACAATTAAATCCTTCGGAATAAAAGTGTAATGCTTTTTCTGAGCGGTTCATCTTAAATCGGGTTATGCAGGTTGACGATGGTGTATAAACTGATTAAATTTTTCGGCAAAAATAGTACTGCAATTAACTAACCTATATTCTGGTATTAACTGTTCCGAATAATCAATTTCAACTCTTGCTGATGGATTCTTTTCTAAATGTCCGATTACTTTTAAGTAATCGTTTACTACATCGTACTCAATAAAATCAATATCAAAGGGATCTTTAACCTCTATTTTGCTTCCATTCTTAAAACAAGTAACTTGCATAGTATGATTTGTTAATTTTTTTTATTCTTTATCAAACTTCAGACCAAAGTTTTTTAAAATTCTTTATTAAAGTTAGTAAAAAAATTATAACCCGCAAATAGTGATGCCATTTTTTTAACTTCCCCAATATTAAGGTCTTTGGTTTAAAAGATGTGTATTCTTAATTATTGGTTGCGTTAATTAATAATTTAATAAAAACTGAAATGAAAAAAAAGGAGCAGTTTAATTACATACTGCTCCTTTTAACAATGAAAGCACTAACTAACTATTTAATTGTTAGTTTTTTTGTTGCTGTTTTTTTGTCTACTGAAATTTGAATATAGTACACACCTTTTAATAAATCTATTGCTTTATTATAGATTCCTGAAAATCCTTTTTGCTCATCAGAAAAACTACTTTTTCCGGATTTATCGAAAATATTAACCTTTAAATTAGATTTATTTTTAACCTCAAACTCAAGGATGGCTTTGCGATCCTTTACCTTGTATCTAATTTTAATATCTATATCTTTAAGTTCATTTTCAGGTTTAATATCCTTTCTAATTTCACTTAATATTTTTTTATCCTCATCAGAAATATCCTTAATCATCATTATCATTTTCTCAGAATCTTTTGATGATTTAATAATAATTACATCGTCATTAGAATAAAAATCGCCTTCTTCTCCATCCATTACAACTGTTTTGTAGGTTCCATCACCCCCACTTTTAACTACTACATTGTACGATTTTTCATCTGATGATTTATCATTTTCGTCAGATGTAATAAAAATGTCGAATTTTTCTGAATCACCAGTTGCAGTTACAATTTTTTTAACCTTTATTGTTTTACCGCTATCTGATAAGTTTGTTTCATCATCAAAGGCCGAAACCCAAACCATTACATTATCATCTCCCTTTTCGCTATTATCTTTAATAATAATCCTTTTGCTACCCTTTTCAATAATGGTATCTATGTTTATTTTGTCAATTGAATTCCCCGTAAAGTAAACTACTTTTTTATCGGATGAAATAGATTTGTCATCGTCAGAAGTAATAAAATATGTATAATTTACTTTTTTAACAGCGCCATCCAATTCGTCTGATACTTCAATCCAAACATGTTTTAATGAATCGCACTTATCCGATTTTTCGCTATCAGTAAAATAAATCTTCATATTACTTTCCTTTTTCTCACCAGATTCAAGTTGCTCAATAATCTCTTCCATATCTTTTGTAATATGGAATCCAGATAAGTCAATATCTTTAAAATCAGTACCAACAATAATTGTATCAATAACAGTGGTTTTGCCATTGATATCTTTTATCATCTTAATTTTAACCTTTTTCTGCTCCTGTGCATTAATTGAAAGAACAAAAAGCATTAATACAAATACTGGAATTAGTTTAAATTTTGTTTTCATTTTTATATCTCCTTTTACGTTTTTAAATCATAACACAAACTTATAAAACAATAAAGCCTGTAATATTTAACAACTGGTTAAAAAGAGTTAAAGAAATGTTAAAGTTTAAATAGCACTTATTTTTATATTTATCTTTGATTCATAATTAAGGTTCTAATGAAGAAACATTGGATGCATTTTTTAATCTCAGTAATGATTATTTCCCTTTCAGGAATAATCATTGTGCAGCTTTTATGGATAAAGAATGCTATTGAAGTTAAAGAAACTGAGTATAATAAAAATGTAAGAGAGGCTCTGGAAAATATTGTTCAGAAAATTGAACGTAAACAGCAAATTGTGTTTTTATCAGAAAACATCGATCGTATTTTTTATACCAGCAACCAGAGTGACTCAATTTCAATCAAGAATAATTACTATCAATACTTTGTTGATGATAGTTCAAGTAATTGGAAGAAAAATAATTCACAACACAATGAGTACAATATAACAGTAAATGCAAATTCAACTCCTAAGAAGGTTTTTAAGAATAAATCAATAGAAAATAGCACCCGTGTTTACATTACTAATGATGAATTGAAAAACAAGGCTAATTCAGTAATTTTTATTTCAGATACGAGTAAGGTTATAAAAAAATCAAATACCTACACAATTGTAAAAGCAGAACAATTCAAAAAGAATATTAATGATATGGTATTTGAATTTGAGACCCGGTATAGTTCTGCGGCAGACAGAATTGATTTCGATAACCTAAATGATATTATTAAAAAAGAAATTGTAGATAATGGAATTGATGAAGAATTCCACTATGCAATTATCAATTCGCGAAATGATAGCATTGAAAATAGATCAACGCAATTTAATGAAATGCTAATTAATAAAGCCTATAAGGCTAACCTGTTTCCAAATGATTATGTAGATAAAAACATCTTTTTGTATCTATATCTTCCAGGTAAAAATAACTTCATCTTTAGATCTTTAATTTATATGCTTTCTGGATCTGTATTTTTTACGCTGGTTATTATTTTAATTTTTGGATTTACAGTTCGGATCATATACAAACAAAAAAAAATCTCTGAGATTAAATCGGATTTTATAAATAATATGACCCATGAGTTTAAGACTCCCATTGCAACCATTTCACTCGCTGCAGATTCCATTTCAAATCCAAAAGTGTTGGGTAATCAGGAAAGAATTAACGAATACCTGCGAATAATTAAGGAAGAAAATCGAAGAATGAACAACCAGGTAGAAAGTGTTTTGCAGATGTCGTTACTCGAAAAAGATAAATTCAAATTATCGCTAAAAGAAGCTGATTTGCACAAATTAATACAGAAAGCTATTCAGAATATTGAAATACAAATTAAACAAAAAAACGGAGCAATAAAGTCCATTTTTGAAGCTTCAAATTGTTATGCCAGAATTGATGAAATCCACTTTTTAAATATAATTCATAATTTGCTCGATAACGCAAATAAATATGCAAATCAAAATCCTGAAATCAGCATTTCTACAAGAAATCAGAATGGCAATATTCTTATAACTATTGAAGATAATGGTATTGGCATAAAAAAGGAAGACCTGGTGCGAATATTTGATAAATTTTATCGGGTTTCAACCGGAAATATTCACAATGTAAAAGGATTTGGTTTGGGCCTCAGTTATGTTAAAGCTATTGTAACTCAGTTTGGAGGAATAATTCATGCTACAAGTGAATATGGAAAAGGATCAAAATTTGAAATTAGTTTGCCAATAATACAAGTAAACAATGAAGAATAGCAGTATTTTTTTGGTTGAAGATGATGCTAATTTTGGCTCGGTATTAAAATCGTACCTCGAAATGAATGATTTTAAAGTAACCTGGATTCAAGATGGGGCAAAAGCATTGGACTCATTTAAGCTTCAGAAATTTGATATTTGTATTCTCGATATAATGTTACCCAATCTTGATGGATTTTCAATCGCAAAATACATTAAGCTACACAGTAAGGATATTCCAATTATTTTTCTGACCGCCAAAACATTAAAAGATGATATTCTTGAGGGATTTAAAATCGGAGCCGATGACTACATTACAAAACCATTTGATTCAGAAGTATTACTTTATAAAATTAAAGCTATCTTAAAAAGAAATAAACTTGATTTAGGTAATGATACAAAATTCATTATTGGTACCTATGAATTCGATTCAATTCTGCGAACATTAAGCCATAAAAACCAAACAACTAAATTATCGCCAAAAGAAGGCGATTTGTTAAAAATGTTATGCCAAAATAAAAACAAAATCCTCGATCGGGATAAAGCTTTAAATCAAATTTGGGGAAACGATGGATACTTTACTGCACGCAGCATGGATGTTTATATTACTAAACTCAGAAAATACCTGAAAGATGATCCTTCGATTGAAATCGAAAATATTCATGGAACTGGATTTATCCTTAAAAGCAGCAAAAACTAGTTCTTGTCTTTTTGAGTAAAAAAGCTCACAATTACGATTGCTATCAAAGCAAAAACAAAAGAGGTAAATCGAACAGAAATAAAATTATTCAATATTTCAATATTGCTCCATATTACAGTAGATATTGCGCCAGTCAGCATACCTGCAATTACTCCTTTGCTGGTAATTTTCTTCCAATAAAGAATAAGTAAAAGAGCAGGGCCAAAGGAAGACCCCAAACCAGCCCAGGCATACGAAACCATTTCGTAAATAAGTTTTTCACTGGTAATAGCAATAAAAAATCCCAATACACCAATGGTAACAGTAATAAAACGACTTAATTGGAGTAACCGCTTGTCAGAAACATTCATGCCCAATGCTTTATGATAGAAATCTTCGATTACAGAAGATGTAATAACAAGAAGCTGACTATCAGCAGTTGACATCATTGCAGCAATAGCAGCAGAAATAAATAGTCCGGCAAGCCATGCAGGCAACAAACTAGTGGCAAGGTAAGGCATTATTTCTTCAACATCGGTAAAAAATCCTTTACCATATAATGTTAATCCTACTAAACCAATTACCATTGCACCTGTAAATGCAGGTATGGCCCATGCAATAGCAATTCTGCGACTAATTTTAATTTTTTCGGTACTTTTAATCGACATAAACCGAACAAGCAAATGAGGCTGACCCATATATCCTAATCCCCAGCTTAAACCACTAATTACGACAGCTACTGCTGCCCAACCCGTTTTTCCATGAACCAAACTATTAAAATCTGTATTCTCTGCACCCAGAGCCTGTGTAATTGAGGTGCCTTGTTTTGCAATTTCAATTAATCCAAATATTGGAAGTATAATCAATGCTCCAAGCATTAAAACTCCTTGAATAAGATCTGTCCATGCAACAGCAAAAAAGCCTCCCATCATTGTATAAAAGACTATTACCACAACACCAATTGCAATACCCCAAAAATGAGGAATCTTAAAAGTAACAAACATAACTTTGCCTGCCCCGTTAAATTGAGCAGCCAGATAAAATGTAAAAAAGAATATAATTATAAATGTTGCAATAACACGAATTACCTTTCCTCCTTCGCCAAATTTTTCGGCAAAAAAGTTAGGTAATGTAATTGCATTTACCTTCTCTGATTGTGTTCTTAAACCCTTTGCAATTACAAACCAGTAAAGAATAATCCCGGAGACACAACCCAAGGCAGTCCATACTTCAATAAATCCAAGAGCAAAAGCAGCGCCAGGCAATCCTAATAATAACCAGGCTGATTCACCCGAAGCTCTTTCAGAAAAAGCAACAACCCAAGGATTCAATTTTCGACCAGCAAGAAAATAATCATCGTGTGATTTATTGTTTTTGTAAGTTATGAAACCAACAATTAGAACTATAACTAAATAAGCAATAAAACCAATTAATGTATAACTCATAATTTAATTTACTAATTCACTAATAAATATAATTCATGGATTATTTATCCTTTTGTGAAATAAGAAAATAAAAATCAAAAATCAAAATATTTAAATCCGAGAAATCGCAATTATTAAGGTAATTTCTTATTTAATACTTGAATAATTTCTCTTGTAGTTTTATAGTTCACTGAGCCTTTTTCTTCTTTGTACACTAATTGGTAAAAATCGCAATTTATACAATTCTCTAATTTCATACTAAAAGTACCTTGAACTACACCTCCACAAAGAGTCCCTGCAACAGCCCAACAAGATCTGCCACCATTCTTGCCATTATTAATTTTATCAACTTTCTTTTCTAGAGATGCAGGGCAAACTCCTAATTGATTAGCTTTGAAACCACCTGGTTCTCTGCCACATTTTTTATGTTCCCAACAATTAGATTTCATATTATAAGAGTTTAAATTCTTTTTTTTTACGAATGATAGGTTTCTGATGTTTCAGAAATATAAAAAAACATATACTATTTAAAAATTAACAAAAAAATAATACAACATTAATATATTAATCTTGAGTTTAACACTTTAGCTTTACATACTAAAATATAATTGATTTTTAACAAAGCTATAAATCCACTGTTTTAAGATTTATATAAATAATGACAAATTAGCATACTACTATTCATAGTTCAGCTTATTTGTCATCAATAAAATACAGGAACATTATTTGCAGCTAATAAAAAATTATTAGAACTTGACATATAATTATTTCGAAAGATGAATCATATTGAAATACAAACCAAATACAATGAGATCTGCAATTATATTTTCACGGGTGAATTGACCCATTCTATTGAGCAATTAAAGGTTTTTGCCAATCAAACCAAAAAGCAATATCATCAGAACCAGATCGATATTTTACAGGAAACATATTCGAATATATTAAAACACTCGTTTAAAAATATTAACGATCCTGAGCGTGATAGTATTTATAAGCATTTACAGCGGTCACTTTTAGAGCTGACAGATACAATTAAAGAGTGTTTGCTTACAGAAGTTTCTGGTTTGACAATTTATAAGATGAAATGGTCACTTGACAGAAAAAGAGAATTACATACAGATGAAGCTATATCATTAATTCAGCATTTGACTTTCGATAGCGAGCTAGATGAGATTTTAAAGAATAACGATATCAACCTACCTGGCTCATCAGACAAGACCATTTCGCGACAACAAGCTTTACGCGATTTGTTTAATTATTTATGGTTAACAGATAAATATATTGAAACCGAAAGCAAAATCCTTGAAACTATTTGTTATTCAGAAAAAATACCATGGCATGATAAAAGCTTAATTGTTAGTGCAATTACACTAAGTTTGCTCCGATTTTTCGATAAAAATAAATTCTATGCACTTCAGAATTTCTATTATTTGAACGAAGAACAAGTTTGGGAACGAGCATTAATTGGCCTTTTATTAGGATTTTACAAGTATAATAAACGAATTGAGTATTATCCAGAACTAGTAAAAGTGATGGAGAAAATAGCAAAGACGCAGGATATTGATAAACAAACTGAAGCTATCATTATTCAGATTTTTAAATCAAAAGACACTGAGAGGATTACAAAAAAATGGGATGAGGAGATTTTACCCGAAATGATGAAAATGCAGCCTCTGATTGAGAAAAAACTCGATCTTGAAAATATTGTTCCCGACAAGTTTTTTGAAGATAAAAATCCTGACTGGGAGCAGGTTTTTGAAGACTCTCCCGGCTTGTTAGATAAGTTACAAGATTTCTCAAAATTACAAATCGAGGGCGGAGATGTATTTATGAGTGCTTTCTCTCGGTTAAAACATTTTCCTTTTTTTAATGAAATTAGCAATTGGTTTCTACCTTTCTATAAAGAAAATGAGATGATCGATTCGCAAATTCAGCAAAAAGAAACAAATCTCCAACCCTTTATCGAACAACTCCAAAGATCACATTACATGTGTAATTCTGATAAGTATTCGTTTTGCCTGAACCTTCAGTTTATTCCTGAATCGCACAAAACCATGATGATGGAAATGTTTAATGAAGAAATGAAAAATGTTGAAGAAATTTCGAAAGATGAAAATCTGATAAATAATTTTGCAATTTCAAAAAGTATAATTACACAATATCTACAAGATCTATATAGATTTTTCAAGTTGTACCAATATAAGCATGAGTTTTCAGATATCTTTTCATGGAAATTTGATATTCAAAATACATTTTTCTTTAAAAAACTCATACATAACACACGAATAACACGTAATCTTGCTGAATTCTTCCTTGAAAATAAGCATTTTGAGCAGGCTGCTGAATTATTCTCAACATTAATAAATGTTGAAGAATCTGACATTGAATTATTTGAGAAAATAGGTTATTGTTATCAGCAAACAGGGAACTATCAAAAAGCACTCGAGTATTATAAGAAAGCTGAATTATTCGATAGTAAGAAAGTTTGGATTATTAAGAAAATTGCACTTTGTTACAGATACCTTAATAATCCCGAGAAAGCACTCGAGTACTATTTCGAAGCAGAAAAATCAGAACCAGAAAATCTTTATATTCTTGCCTATATTGGTCATACCATGGTACGGTTGAAAAGATTCGATGAAGCTTTGAAGTATTATTTTAAGGTTGAATACTTATCTCCAGCTAACGACAAAATTCAACGTCCAATTGCATGGATCTCATTCATGCTTGGGAAATTCGATGTTGCAGAAAAATATTACTTGAAGATTATTGATTACAAAAAAAACGAGTTTGATCTTATTCATCTTGGTCATGTTCGATGGTGCTTAAAAGAGCAGCAAAAAGCAATTGAGTCTTATCAGGAGGCATTACGCTTACTTAATAATGATTACCTGTTGTTTTTTAATGCATTTAATGATGAAATAGATTATTTGGTTAAATTCGGAATTAATGGAATTGATATAAGCCTAATGAAAGATTACTTAACTCAGGACCAATAAAACCAAACAAATGCAGGTAACTTTTCGTTTTTACGAAGAACTAAACGACTTTTTAAATTTAAAAAGGCAAAAGAAAAGTTTTACTGCTGAATTTAACTCGCAAACATCAGTAAAGGATGCCATTGAATCTTTTGGAGTGCCGCATACTGAGGTGGATTTAATACTTGTAAATAGCAATTCAGTTGATTTTACATATCGTTTAAAACCCCACGACTTTGTATCAGTTTATCCTATATTCGAAAGCATAGATATTTCTAGTACAACCAATCTGCGACCTACGCCACTCCGTGTAATAAAATTCGTACTTGATGTACATTTGGGCAAATTGGCAAAATATTTACGCTTACTTGGATTCGATACTCTTTACAGCAATTCATACTCCGATACTGAAATAATAAACATCTCAACAATTGAAAAACGAATTATTCTTACACGCGATATTGGAATTTTGAAAAATAATCTGGTAACACATGGATATTGGTTACGATCGCAAGATTCAAAGCAACAGTTAATTGAAGTAATTCATCGATTTGACTTAAAAAACAAAATAAATAAGTTTACCAGATGTATTGTCTGTAATGGAGAAATTATTAAAGTTGATAAAATTAAAATAGAAAGCAAGCTAGAACCAAAAACGAGAATGTTTTTCAATGAATTTTACCAATGTAAAAACTGTAATAAGATATATTGGTATGGTTCGCATTATAAAAATATGCTAAACTTTATCAATTCTATAAAATAACTTAATCTTTTGTTATAAAACTGATATATTGAATTATTTAATAGTACTTAACTTGCTTTTATCTTTCCGGTTTTTATATTTCACATAAAAAAAATCCGGTCAAAAACCCGGATTTTTTATTCATTTTTCTTTTTTAATATCTTTTAAATGGCTTGTAAAAGAACTTCTCCCAATGAACCACTTCTTTAATAGGTTTTCTCAATTGTTCATGCCTGTTTGGATCACCCTCATCCGCTGCATATCCAATAGGTAACAAAACCATTGGTTCAACACCATCAGGAAGGTCAAGCATTTTAACACATTTCATAACATCAAACTTACAAATCCAGCATGTTGCTAATCCAATATCAGTTGCAGCTAATGTCATATGATCCACAGCAATAGCAACATCCATATTTGTATGGATTTTACCATCGGCTCTGCGCCATGCATCGCGATGATCGCCACAAACAACAATAATGGCTTTTGCTGATTCGAGCCATGGCTCTTCGTAACATTCGCGTATCTTTCTCAACGCTTCTGGTTCTGTTAAAGCAACAAAGTGCCATGGTTGATTATTTTTAGCAGAAGGGGCAACTCTGCCAGCTTCCATTACTTGTAAAAGAAGCTCTTTTTCTACAGGTTTATCCTGATAATTGCGCGACGAATATCGTCTCTTTGCGAGTTCTAAGAATGTCATATCGATAAGTTTTTAAATTAGTTACTCAATTATAATTATTTTATCAAAAACTTCAATTTTGTCACCTTTACGCAGCTTCGCCCTTTTTCTGCTCTCAATTTGTCCATTAAGCTTAACCTGACCATCCTCTACAATGTTTTTTGCTTCGCCCCCACTCCCGCTTATATTTGTAGCTTTCAATAATTTAATAAGTTCAATATATTCCGAATCAGCTATTAATTTAAATTTAATCATGCTTTCATTTTTAATTTACTAATTAATTGTTCCATTACTTCAGTTGCTTTTCCCTGTAAAAATAAATCGGTAATAGAATCGGTAAACAGAGACCTTTCTGGATTTATTTCGATAATCATTGCACCATTTTGTTTTGCAATTGTAGGAATTGTTGATGAAGGAACTACTTCGCCTGTTGAACCAATAATTAAAATAAGATCGGCTTTTTCTGCCGCTACTATTGACTTTTGATATGCCAATTGAGGAATTGATTCACCAAAGAAAATAAAATCCGGCTTTAAAACGCCATGGCAACTGTCGCATAAAGGAACAATGTCATTCAAATTCACTTCGGCAGCAACAAACTCCTTTGCACAGTATGGGCAAACCAACATTCGTGAATTACCATGAAATTCGTAAACCTCTTTGCTTCCAGCGTCGGTATGCAGATTATCAATATTTTGGGTAATAACTGCTTTTATTATGCCAAGATTTTCCAGTTCCGCCAGAGCAAAATGAGCTGCATTTGGTTTGGCAGCGCCAAAAAAATCATAAAATATTTCTTTTATTACTCTCCAAGAGTCAATTGGATTTAAAAAGAAATTGTTTAGATCTAGAACGTTGGGATCATATTTGCTCCATAATCCATCTTTTCCGCGGAAGGGAGGAATACCACTTTCTACAGAAATTCCTGCACCTGTAAAAGCTATTGCATAACTTGAATTTGCTATCAATTCAACAGCATTTTCTATAGTATCTTGTGCTACCAATATATACCTATTTGTATTTTTTTATAATTTTCTCAATTATATCCAGATCCTTTTGTATTTCTGTATCAACGAAGTACTGAATTATATCTGAATTAATCTGAGCATACAATTTATGAATTTTTTCTATATAAACCTCATCATTTTTAGTTTGAAGCAACTTATCGTACATCTCAATCATATTTACTTTTGCCCTATATTCGAAATAAGGATTTACAGATGAGGTTTGCAACATCTCTTCGAGTGTAACAATAGCCTTAAAATAATCTTTCTTTTCTCTTACAACCCTATATTTATTGTAGTAAGCCAGAAAATAATCTGGTAATTCGGCTATATAATTATCAGCATGAATATATGCATTCTCGTAGTCTTTTAGCTTTAAATAATAGCTGGACAATAAGTATTCTCCAAGAGCCGGTTCAAGATTATAGTTCTTTAAATTATCAATTATCAGAAGAAAATCTTTGTTGGTTAGTTTCTTTTTTTTCGAAAATGTTAAGTCATACCAATTATAAAAACTGATTGAAGCAGAATGATATTCGCTATCTGCTATTTCTTTTTTTGATTTGAAAACATCAACTTCTCCAGTTTGTATATTGTAATGCAAGTAATTATTTAATGCAGCATTGTGCTCCCCGTAGGTGAAATAAATTTCATTATTGGTATTATCCAAAATACAGCTTTTAATGGTATTTAGGTTATTAATACAATATCCATAGAATGGATCGTGCAATAAACGATGATTTTCGGTATTTATTAAAATCTGATAACTCTTATCTATTAAATTATCATTGGCTATTTTTGTATTCAGTTCCTTTATTTTTCGCTCGCGAGAAATATTAAACGTACTAAACATCCAAACAGGACTGTACTTATAACGACCTTTATCCGACAAAGAAAGGTTCTCAACAAAAATAAAATCATCATTCATACTATTTTTGATAACCTCACCACGGGTAAGTTCATAAATTGCTCCAGAATTGTCAATTTTGCTACCCGCAGTTATAAACCAAGCGTGCGAACTATAATTTTTGAATTGATTTTCGACCTGACTGAGATTTTCAGCATTCTCTAAAATATTTCGAACTTTAAAAGCTAAGGGCATGCCTGTATTATAATCATCAATTTTTTTCCCACTTTCAGCTGGAGCACCATTCATATTTATTGAGAGACTTAAACCCGAATGATTCATTCCTGTATAAACTCCCGGATAACCAATAAATGTTAAGTTTGTAAATGGTTTTTTATTAGTATGATGATAATTTACAATCAAGGGAAAGTGCGTCAATACTTCTATTCCAGGCCAATCTAAATTACGGCCATGCACAATACCTTTTTCGTTACGCAGAACAAAAGCTGTGCAACTGATTTTAAAAAATAGCTGAGGTATGTAGGCAATTATCTGAATATCCTTAAGATTAAGTTGCGCTCCTTCGGCCATTCCTTTCATCTCCAGCATGTACTCTATGGGCATATTCTTTTCAATCTTCTTAATTTTTTTTGAAACAACACTATTTACAATCCACTTTTTTATAAAAAAGCTTCCAGTATTTGCAACAATCATACTATCAACAACATGATCCATTTCCAGCAGGTAATCTTTCATTAGTACACCATATTGCAATCCTGCTTCGTATGGATCACCTTTAACAGTTAGAAAAGGAATATTCTCCTTAACAATCAGGAAACCATTATTGAACCTTCTAACACCATCATTGTCTGTGGTATATGTATAATTTTGCGAAAATAATAGAGTTGGAAAAATCAGAATAAGAAGCAGAGCTATTTTTTTTATCATAAACAAGAAATTAATCTTTATAAATTTAAGAATAATTTCAGGAATTCAATAATAAAGAGAAAAAGTTCATTACGAGCCTGCCTCTTATTGTCACTGCGAATGAGGCCTGAAAGGGCGATTGAAACAGTTTTTTTATCCTGTCTATGGATTACTTCACTTCCTGCCTGCCGGCAGGCATGGCGTTCGCAATGACTATCTGGATATTAAGTTCGCAGTGATTATCCCTATTTTGATTAAATATTTTTTACTTCGGTAATCAGTTTTTGCAATGTTTCTTTGGCATTACCAAACAACATACGTGTTTTTTCGTGGTTAAATAAACTGTTTTCGATGGCAGCATATCCCTTACCCATTCCACGCTTCATTACAATTACATTTTTGGCTTTCAGTGTTTTAACAATAGGCATTCCATATATAGGGCTTGAAGGATCGTCTTCTGCAGCAGGATTTACAACATCATTTGCACCAATAACAATAACTACATCAACACTTTCCATTTCATCATTGGCTTTGTCACTTTCTAACAACTTATCGTAAGGAACATCTGCTTCGGCCAGCAAAACATTCATATGACCCGGCATTCGCCCTGCAACAGGATGAATTGCATATTTCACATCTACCCCTTTATCCTGCAAAATGGAATCCAACTCATAAGCAAGATGCTGAGCCTGAGCAACCGCTAAACCATATCCAGGCACTACCATTACTTTTCTCGAATAAGTAAGCAATATAGCTGTATCAATTAAAGATATCTCCCTAATTGAACCTTGCTCGGTTTCAACAGCCACAGTTCCTCCACCAAATGAACCAACAATAACATTTAATAATGAACGATTCATTGCTTTACACATTAGAAATGTAAGAATCGTTCCCGCCGAACCAACCAGAATACCACCTGTAAGCATCACAAGATTATCATATAAAAATCCACCCATTGCGGCTGCAATGCCAGTAAATGAGTTCAGCAATGAAATAACCACAGGCATATCTGCGCCACCAATAGGCATAACAAATAAAACACCATAAATCAGAGAAATTGCAAGAAGTGCATAAACCAACGGAGATAATTCAGCAGGATCAACATTTCCACGAGTCATAATATAAATAGTTAATGCAACTATAATGATTACCATAAAAATATTTACAATACGTAACGTTAATGAGCGTATATCTTTTATTCTACCATCGAGTTTACCAAAAGCAATAATACTTCCGGCAAATGATACACTCCCAATAATTAATCCCAGGAATATAACCAATGCTTGCCAATTCAATAATCCATGTTGAGCAATTAATTCTTTATTAATATGAGGAAATTCCATTAAGGATATTAAAGCAGCAGCAGCGCCACCCATACCATTGAATATAGAGACCATCTCTGGCATCTTTGTCATTTTTACTCTACGAGCAATTATCCATCCCACAATTGTACCAATTGATATAGCAAAAAATATCAACCCGAAATTACCCATTTTTTGTCCATTATGGCGATGCAATAACAAAGTAGCGACAATTGCTATAACCATACCAGCAGCAGCCCAAAGATTCCCTTTTTTTGCTGAATCAGGATGACTCAACATTTTTAATCCCATAATAAATAATACAGATGCAATGAGATAAAAAATTTCTAATACAGAATCACCAAAAGTGAATTGTACATGCTTCGAAAATTCAATTATTCTGTCCATTATAATGATTATTTCTTGGGTTTCTTTTTAAACATTTCCAGCATACGATCAGTAACAACAAAACCACCAACAACATTAAGCGTTCCGAGAAGCACAGCAAAAAATCCAAGCACCATACTTAAACCTGTTTCTGCATGTCCAAGCACGATTATTGCACCAATTACTACTACTCCATGAATCGCATTAGCACCCGACATTAATGGGGTATGAAGAACTGCCGGCACGTGCGAAATAACTTCTATACCAAGAAATATTGATAATATCACTATAAATAATGCCTCTGCATTAACATATATAAATTGTAGTATTGCTTCCATAATACTAATTATTTGATTTTACGCGTTCATTAATTATTTCTTTGTTATGCGTAATGCAAGTACCGCGAACAATCTCATCATTAAAATCCAATTTCAGATTCCCTGAATCATCAATTATTAGTTTCAAAAAGTTTATGATATTGTTTCCATACATTTTGCTCGCATCTGCAGGTATTTCAGATGACAAATTCGAATTTCCAATTATTCTAACATGATTTATTTCGATCATCTGATTATCTTTTGTTAGCTCACAATTACCACCTGTTGATGATGCTAGATCTATAATTACTGATCCGGGTAACATATTCTCAACAGTATCTTTGGTAATAAGAATTGGAGCTTTACGACCAGGAATCTGAGCGGTTGTTATTACCACATTGGCTTTTTTAGCATGATCCTGAATTAATTTTTGCTGCTTCTGTTTATACTCTTCGGTTTGTTCAACAGCGTATCCACCAGCATTTTTGTCATCATTTGCACCTTCAACCTCAATAAATTTGGCACCCAGACTCTGCACTTCTTCTTTTACTGCAGAACGAACATCAAAGGCTTCGACTATAGCACCTAATTTGCGAGAGGTAGCTATTGCCTGTAATCCTGCAGCACCAGCACCTAAAACTAAAACCTTTGAAGGTCGTATTGTTCCTGCTGCCGTCATAAGCATTGGAAAGAATGAAGATAAATGATTTGCCGCTACGAGAACCGCTTTATAACCGGCTACAGTTGCCATTGAGGAAAGAATATCCATAGATTGGGCTCTTGTGGTTCTTGGAACCATATCTATACTAAAAGTTGTAATATTTTTATCGATAAAATACTGAACCAACTCTTTATTAAATAATGGATTATAGGCAGTCAGTACAGACTGACCTACTTTTAATTTATTATACTCATCGGGTGTTAAGGGGTGTATACTTATTATCAGATCCGAATTATTTAAAACTTTATCACGATCTAGTATTTCAGCACCATTATCTATATAGTTTTGATCTGAACTGAACGATCTTTCACCCGCTCCCTTTTCTACAGCAATCTTTGTTTTAAGATTAAAAAGTGTTTTAACATTATCGGGTAATATTGCGACTCTGTTTTCATTTCCGGGTTCTTTGAGAATACCTATTTTCATTTTATAGAGATTATTGTCAGGTAATTAGTATTCAATTTTGGATTTATTCAGCATTTTAATAATTTATCTTCTAAACATTATTGATTAATTTTTGTTCAATTTAAAAATAAAATGAAAAGATTAAACAGAATGCTTAAACAATATGATATTAGGCTTATTTTGACTAAATTTATTTTTTTATAAAAGACATTTTCATCGAATTAATGCTAAACAAAATCTCAATTTCATTGTAATAATCTGAAGCAAAATATATCATTATGGATAAATTCTCATATTTAGGAAGCTCCGAAATTGAATCGATTGAAAAACTATATGAACAATATAAAACTAAACCAACATCTGTAGATATTCAATGGCAAAAGTTTTTTGAAGGATTTGAATTTGCTCAGAAGAATTTCCCAGATTCGGCAAAAGGCAGCGAATGGATGGATAAAGAATTTAAGGTTATTAACCTAATTGAAGGATACAGAAAACGCGGTCATTTATTTACCAAAACCAACCCTGTACGTGAACGAAGAACATATTCACCAACACTTGCCATTGAGAATTACGGTTTAGAATCATCCGATCTTGAGAAAACTTTTCAGGCAGGAAAAAACATTGGAATTGGATCTGCTACATTAAAAGATATTGTTTCTCATCTCGAAACAACCTATTGTCAATCGGTTGGTGCTGAATATATGTTTATCCGAAATACTGAAGTCGTTAGTTGGTTGCAAAACAAAATGGAAAGCAGTAAAAACATCCCTGTTTTTGCTAAGGAAAAACGAAAACATATTTACAATTACTTAAAACAGGCAGTAGGATTTGAGAATTTCATTCACCGAAAATTTGTCGGGCAAAAAAGGTTTTCGCTTGAAGGTGCTGAAACGATGATTCCTGCACTTAATGCAATAATCGAAAAAGGATCTAAATTAGGAATAGAAGAGTTTATAATTGGCATGGCTCATCGTGGAAGGTTAAATGTATTAGCCAATATAATGAAAAAACCTGTTGAGAGTATTTTCTCTGAGTTCTTAGGCGAAGAGTATGATGATGCTATTGCTTTGGGTGATGTGAAATATCACCTGGGATATGAGAATACAATTAAAACAAACGAAGGAAAATCGGTATATCTAAAACTTGTTCCAAACCCTTCGCATCTCGAAACAGTTGGTCCAGTTGTTCAAGGAATTTCAAAAGCACTAATCTGGGAGAAGTACAATCATGATTATAATAAACTTACACCCATAATCATTCATGGTGATGCAGCCATTGCCAGTCAAGGTGTTGTTTATGAAACCTTGCAAATGTCTCAGCTAAAAGGATACAAAACCGGGGGAACTATTCATTTAGTAATTAATAACCAGGTTGGTTTTACAACCAACTACCTTGAAGCACGTTCGAGTACATATTGCACTGATATTGCAAAAGTTACCAAGTCTCCTATTTTTCATGTGAATGGTGATGACGTTGAAGCACTTGTTTATACTATAGAGTTGGCTTTAGAATATCGTCAAATTTTTCATACTGATGTATTTATTGATCTTTTATGTTACCGGAAATATGGTCACAATGAGGGTGATGAGCCACGATTTACACAACCTTTATTGTATGATATTATTAGTAAACATCCCAATCCACGAGATATTTATGGAAGATTTCTGGTTGAAAACAGTTTTAGTACACAGGTTGAATTAAAAAAGCTTGAACAAGATTATAATCAACAACTTGAGCAAAATTTCGAGATTGCACAGAAAAATAAAAAGGTAAGCATAAAACAATTTCTGGGTGAAGAATGGAAAAATTTTCGCCATCCGAAAAAAGAAGATTTCGACAAATCGCCAGATACGAGTGTAGACAAAAAAATATTAAAAGCAATTGCACATAAGTTAAATCATTTACCCAAAGACAAAAAGTTTTTTAGCAAGGTAGAGAAGTTAATGACCGATCGAAATAACATGATAAAAGAAGAAAAGCTTGATTGGGCTATGGCTGAATTGCTAGCATATGGCACATTGGTTACCGAGGGGCACTTGGTTAGGTTGAGTGGACAAGACTCAGAGCGTGGTACATTTTCGCACCGCCATTCAACATTAACAATCGAGGATTCGGTAGACAAATATATTCCATTAAAGAATATCAGTGACGATCAAGCACCTTTCTTTGTATTCAATTCACCTTTATCGGAGTACGGTGTTCTTGGATTTGAATATGGATTTGCACTTGCATCTCCTAAAGGCTTAACAATTTGGGAAGCACAATTTGGTGATTTTCATAATGTTGCACAAGTAATTATTGATCAATATATGAGTTCTGCAGAAGATAAATGGGGTTTAATGAATGGACTTACACTGTTTCTTCCTCATGGATTCGAAGGACAAGGTCCAGAGCACTCCAGTGCAAGAGTAGAACGTTTTTTAACTATGAGTGCAAATAATAATATGCAGATTGTGAATGCAACAACACCTGCTAACTTTTTTCATGTGTTACGCCGGCAGGTTCATCGTAATTTTGCTATACCACTGGTTATATTTACACCAAAGAGTTTATTACGACACCCAAAATGCATTTCTCCATTGGATGATTTAGCCAGTGGCACTTTCAAGGAAGTTATCGACGATGGAAATGTGGATATTAATGAAGTACGAAGCGTTGTATTTTGCACTGGTAAGATTTACTATGATTTATTTGAAAAGAAAGAAGAATTTAATGCCAGAGACATTGCACTTGTTCGTGTTGAGCAATTGCATCCTTGGCCAGAAAAACAAATTCAGCAGATAATAAAAAATTACCCAAATACACTTCGATGGTTGTGGGTTCAGGAAGAACCTGAAAATATGGGAGCATGGAACTATGTTCGTGATAAATTTAATGAAATTGACATTAAGCCATTGGCACGATTGGCCAGTGGTAGTCCTGCCGTAGGCTTAAATAAACTCCATATTCTAGGTCAACAAGAAATTATTAATAAGGTTTTCAGAAAGTGTACTTGTGAACTTAAAAAAGTATATTGCGGATTACAATGTGAAGTTGGAAGTAAGAGAGAAGAGATTAATAGGGAACATACTTATTTGTAGATGTGAGATTTAAGTCTTGATACTTGATTTTTGATACTTGATACTAAATTATATGATTGAAATAAAAATACCGAGTCCGGGTGAATCGATTACCGAAGTTGTGTTATCGAACTGGTTAGTAGATGATGGTCAATTTGTTGAAAAGGACCAGGAAATAGCCGAGATCGAATCCGATAAGGCAACATTGCCACTAATGGCATCGGAGAGCGGTAAAATAGAGATTTTAATACCTGTTGGCACAACAACAAAGGTGGGTGCTGTAGCATGCAAAATTGATACTTCGGCAAAAGTGGAGGAACCAGAACTACAAAGTGCCAAAAAAGAAGAATCACCAAAACCAGAAGTTAAGGTAGAAACTCAGCAACAGCTGAAACCAGAAGTAACAAAAAGCACTCCTGAGTATTCGAATGTTAAAGTCTCTCCGGTAGCTCAAAAATTAATGGATGAAAATAACCTGAATATTGATGATGTTTTAAAAGGATTAAAGCGAATTGGCAAACACGAAATAGAGCAAGTAATTGCAAACAAATCAGTTAATGGTATTTTATCATCACCAAAAAAAGAAAACTCTCGAGACATTGAACGTAAAAAGATTTCGCCTTTACGCAAAAAGTTAAGTGAACGACTGGTTTCTGTAAAAAACGAAACCGCCATGCTTACCACGTTTAACGAAGTGGATATGACTGAAATAATAAAACTCAGGAACCAGTATCAGAAACAATTTACCGAAAAGCATGGAATAAAACTGGGTTTTATGTCGTTCTTCACCAAGGCTGTGACCATTTCTTTAAAAGCATATCCGGCAGTAAACTCTCAAATAGAAGGTGATGAAATTCTTTATCCTGAATTTACAGATATTGGTATTGCAGTTCAAACCCCAAAAGGATTAATGGTTCCTGTTGTTCGTAATGCAGAATCAATGAATCTGGCCGAGCTCGAATTAAAGATAAAGGAATTAGCAGATAAAGGAAGGGCTGGAAGAATATCTCTTGATGATTTAACAGGAGGAACATTTACCATAACCAACGGAGGTGTTTTTGGTTCGTTACTCTCTACTCCTATTTTAAATCCACCCCAATCAGGAATTTTAGGAATGCATAACATTCAGGACCGGCCAGTTGCCATAAATGGAAAAGTAGAAATTCGTCCAATGATGTATATTGCCTTATCGTATGATCACAGGACAATTGATGGGAAGGACTCAGTAGGATTTTTAGTTAAAGTTAAAGAATTGCTTGAATCACCTTATAAAATGCTGCTAGGCGAAAAAGACGCCAATGAAATATTATTGGAACTATAAAAAAAAACGAGCAGGTTAATCTGCTCGTTTTTTTTAATTCTTAATTGTTCTCCACTCCCAGCAATCCAAAATAAATCATTCGGGCTACATCTACCATTATATCTGGAGTTAAAGCATCTACGTTATCGAGTGGATGATGGTAATATACTGGCTTTACTCCATTGGTTGTGCCAATTGCAAACGATTTATATCCATCCATCGTGAATACAGCACCATCGGTTCTAGGGCGCGTTTTAACTGTCCTAGCTTCTGATGTTTTCATAGTTCGTTTTATATAATTGGAATTAGCATCGGTAAAATGTTTGCTTATTTCTGGGTATGAATCGCCACCCCACAACGCCAGTCCAGTTCCATTTCCAACCATATCGAGGTTGATCATACAAACTACTTTCTCTTTTGGAAATTTGGGATTATTCACATAAAATGTACTTCCTAATAATCCACATTCTTCACCACCAAACATAATAAATAGTATGGAGCGTTTAGGCTTTACTGGTGACTGAGCCAAAATTCGAGCTGCAGCCATAATATCAACCACTCCGGATGCATTATCCAATGCGCCTGGTAATAGTTTACCTAAATTACCTACACCATCGTGGTGAGCACCGATAATAATTACTTCATCTTTTAATTCAGGATCCGTCCCTTCGATTAAACCAATCACATTACACGATTTTGAATCTTCGAACCGTTGCGTATTTGCCTTAATAGTTGCCCTTCCTTTTAGTGCGAAAGAATTTGGTTTTAAATCAACAACAATTCTCTCTCTTATCTCCTTATAATTTTTACCAGATGCAGTAAACATATCATTAGCTACCTCTTCGCCAATATGCACATACACTATATTTTTATTGTATGATGTGTTTGGATTGGCTAATTTGTTAATATACAGCCATCCCTTTGCTCCATGAGCAATTGCATTTTTAAATTTATACTGATGATAATCGTATGGAACCCATTTTTCAATCTCTGGAATATTTCCATTAACCGGAAGTCCTGATTCAAAAACAAGGATTTTATCTTTTACATCTATTCCTGCATAATCGTCGTAACCCAATTCGGGAGCTGTAATTCCAAAACCAACATACACCAAATCACCTTCAATTGTTCCGCTACCCGAATTCTGACCAGGATAGTATTCTTCGGGAAAACGATATTCCTTTTCAGTAATTTTCCCAGTTTCATCTTTAAACTGATAATTAACACTGCCACAATCAAATACTTGTGTGTATGCATTATCGAAATACTGCAAATAAGATCCATTATCTCCCATAGGTTTAATTCCCCATTCTTCAAATTTTGAAGCAACCCATTGAGCTGATTTCATATAGCCTGGCGAGCCAGATAATCGACCATTAAACTCTTCTGAAGTAAGCCTGTTAGCATACTCTAAAATTTCGCTTTCGGTAATTGATTGAGCAGTTTGAACCATTTTTTCCTGTTTATTTTCCTGACAGTAAGAAAAAATTGGGAAAACTAGCAGCAATATGCTAATACCATATTTTCTAATCATAATAATAGATTTTGAATACTTATTAAGACTAAATTATATCTACTAAGTTTAAAATAACGTTAGCAAAGTAAGAAAATTCATTATTTCACGTTCATTTTAAAAGCTTTTATTACTTTTATGCGACTAAACCGGTTATTTTAATTATGATAAAGAGAATACAATTCTTTCTATTGCTTATTATTTTTCATACTTCTGTAGATGCTCAAATACCAATAAAAATTGGAGAAAAGACTATTGATTCGCTTCAATACAAAAGTAAAACTACCTGGATTACATTAACTCCATTCTTTTTTGTAAACCGTAAATTCTCACCTGATCATGGAGAAACATGGAAAAATATAGGAATGTTTGGTCAAAACCTTAAGCCATACTTAATAAGTGATTCTATTGCTACTCAGAATATTAATATTTACAAATATACCCGTGCAGCAGGAATTTTACAAATGTGGGTATTAACTCCCTTACTTGCATACCGCCATTTTACTTACGATCCTTCAGAAAAATTTAGCACAGGAGATGATATAATTGATCAAAGTACTTATCAGGAGGAAGAAAGCGGTTATTTAACCGCTGCAGTTCTTGTTTTTATTACAGGTTCATTTACTTATCATGTTTTATCCAAGACTTATTTATTCAGGTCACTTCATGATTATAACAGGGGAATTCTGGATAATTCTTTTTTAGAATCTGCAGAAATAAATCTGAACCTGATAGTTGATCCTGTTTCAAATAGTCCTCAGTTGGGAATAGTTATTACTTTCTAAAAAGTATCCCTCCAAAGGTTTAAAAAGCTTTTTAAAGAGAATGTCTCTACAAGGGTTGTATCTCAGCAATAAAAAAACAGAACCGGTACTTTTTATTTCCCGATTCCGTTTTATCAAACTAACTACAATAATGCAAATCGTTTATGCAATGCTATTCAATTGCATATTCAATAAATTCATTCTCGCAATCTTCTTTCTCGCGGCAATTAATATCGTTATAAACACAGTAAATATAATCTATGTCGTTATACCCATTTAACAAACATTCTTTTTTATATGCACTCATGTGGAAATATTCCTTCTCTCCAGTTTTAACAATCATTATTTCCTGACCCACTATATCGACAAAAAGCTTAAGCCTTGATTCTACATTGTATTCGCTAAACATTTTATCAATAAAATCTTGTGAAATCTCGATTGGAAACAATCCTGCATTCAACGCTTTGGAGTTAAACACATCAGGAAAATCAGAAGAAATTACTATTCTGTAACCAGCATCGAACATAGCCTTTACAGCAAAATCGTAATCTGATACTGCACCTGAATTATTTTCCAGCACCAAAATCTTATTTGCATATTTATTGCTGATCTTAACTAAATTAAATTGTTCAACCTCGAAATCTTCAAGTTTTGATTTAACTATACCAGATGTTAATGTTGAATAGTTGACAATACTCATAATAAAAATTTTAATTTAAAAAAACAAAAAATCAAAACAAAGTATCAAAAAATAAAAAACTTATAAATCCTTTTTCAGCAATAAATGATAAAGAATTTTAACTTTTGTTTTTCATTTTTTTATTTACATTTGTTTTGAATTACTTTCCAAAAATAACCGACCAAAAGTATTTTTTGTAATTAAACCTAAAAAACAAATTATTCTATGATTTACGATGTCTACAATACTTATCAACCTAAATTAACATTATTTAATAATTTGATTTAATTGATCTTAGGGAACATCTAATTAAAAATTTGATTACAATGGCCAACAGAAATTCAGACCCAATTTTTCAATTAATAAAATCGCTTACAAAAGCAGAAAAAAGATATTTTAAGCTTTATGTTACACGCTTAAAAAGCACTGAAGATGCTTTATTTATAAAACTCTTTGATTTAATTGATAAGCAAAAAGATTATGATGAAAATAAAATCCTTGAAAAGGAGAAATCAATAAAAAGTCAACAAATATCAAACTTAAAAGCACATTTGCATAGGCAGGTTCTTAAAAGCTTACGAAGTTTTAATTCCGACGAAGATATTGAAATTCGAATTCGAGAATTGCTTGACCATTCGACCATACTTTACAACAAATGTTTATACGATCAATGTGTAAAAACACTTGAAAAGGCAAGGAATATGGCAGAAACCAACGAAAAGAATTTTTTATTGTTTGAAGTAGTTGAACTTGAAAAAAGGCTTGTTACAAAATTTATTCGTACCAACATTGAAAATAAGGTAAGTGAAATTATAAAATCATCGGAGCAGATTAAAGAGAAAATAAGCAACATCAGTACCTTCTCTAATTTAACCATAAAGTTATACTCTTTTTATCTTAAAATTGGTTTTCTTCGAAATCACCAGGACTTTGAGCTGGTAAACAGCTTTTTGTATTCTACCTTACCTGTATTTCAGGAAGATAAGTTATCTTTTGATGAAAAAATGTATCTATATAATTCATTTGTTGGATACTATTTCTTTATCCAGGATTTTGAAAGAGGATACGAATATGCCAAAAAGTGGGTTAGTTTGTTTGATGAACATCCACGATTAGTTCCAGCAAAAACTGAACAGTTTATAAAAGCAATCAACAACTTGTTGGTTTCTCAGTCGAAGCTTTTCCGATATGAGGAGTTTATTGCAACAACCCATAAATTAGAGGCTATTAAGGATAATCCTGAAATAAAACTAACTGAGAATATTCGACTACAACTATTTAAGTATTTATCAACTCATAAAATTAACCGATACTTTTTATTGGGCGAATTTACAGAAGGATCCAAGATTATACCAGAAATAGCCGAAAGTCTTGAAAAATTCGAAGATTTATTAGATACCCATTATATTACAATTTTCTACTACAAATTTGCTTGCATGTATTTTGGTGACAATAATTACCACAAAACAGTATTCTGGCTTAATAAAATTATAAATATGAAGGATGTGGATATTCGCTCAGATATTCACAGTTTTGCCCGCATTTTAAACCTCATTAGTCATTATGAATTGGGAAACTTTGATCTGGTAGATTATTACCTACGATCAACGTACCGTTTTTTAATAAAGAAGAATGACTTGCATGCATTCCAAAAGATTATTCTTCGGTTTGTGCGCAAATTGGGTTCAATTACCAGAGATCAGCTTACCGATGCATTTAAAGATTTACGTGAACAATTACTTCCATTAAATGAGAAGTTTTATGAACGACGACCATTCATTTATTTTGATATAATATCATGGCTCGAGAGTAAAATTGAGAATCGAAATAACCAGGAAATTATTCGAGAAAAAGTGCTACGAAAGATTAGTAGTAATCAATAAAATACTAATTAAACAGATAATAATTCTTTGTTTGGGGCATTAAAGTCAGAACAAGCAATATAATCCCAAGAAAAGCATAAACAATTTGTATTGGAGCTCCATATCCGATTAGCATTATTTGCACATCAATCCAAATGATAAGCATAATTGAAACATACAATGAATAAGTCCATGCCCAATGCTGATCTTTGTAAATATTAAGCTTATTAGCCCACTTCCATGTTGGTTTCTTAATTAAACTATAGGCAACAAAAGCTGGAAAAACACCTAATAAAAATAAAAGAATTAATCCCGGGAATAAATAATCTTTAAATGGAGAGCCTTCAAGATTGGATAATGGCATTTGTAATAAGTTGCCCGAAGGATCAATAACTAATGTAATTCCTCCATAAAAAGCACCAAAAACTTGAAATATCAATACAATAATAAGCATATAAACAGATATTGGCCTCCTTGTTGAATTCATATTTTAAACTTTGTGTTATTTGAGAATTAATTAAACGAATTTTTATTTAACTTGTCAAATCAAAAGTACTCAAAAAAACGAATCATGAAAAAATCATTTCTTATAATTTCAGTAATCTTTTTAAGCATAAATAGTATGTGTGCACAAGATCGTATAACTGGCAAAACTTTTGCTACTCGCTCTGAAGTAATAGCAAAACATGGCATGGCTGCTACCAGTCAGCCCCTGGCAACACAAATTGCACTCGATATTCTCAAAAAAGGTGGTAATGCAATTGATGCAGCTATTGCAGCAAATGCAGCTCTGGGTTTAATGGAACCTACAGGGAATGGGATTGGAGGCGACTTATTTGCCATTATATGGGATGCAAAAACTCAAAAACTTTATGGACTAAATGCCAGTGGACGATCACCAAAATCATTGACATTGGAATATTTTAAAGAAAAAGGATTTACCAAAATTCCCTCACATGGACCATTATCTGTTTCTGTTCCCGGATGCGTTGATGGCTGGTTTGAGATGCACAAGAAATTCGGATCGATGAAAATGACCGAAATCTTAAAACCTGCAATTGATTATGCACGCGAAGGATTTCCGGTAAGCGAACTCATTGCTTACTACTGGAATGGAAACTCTCGAAACCTGAAAGATTTTTCTGGGTTTAAAGAAATCTATATGCCCAACGGTAAAGCACCTCAAAAAGGTGAGATTTTCAAAAATCCTTACCTTGCCAATACACTTGAGAAAATTGCAAATGGTGGACGCGATGTATTTTACAAGGACGAAATTGCAGAAAAAATTGATGAATATATGAAACGTCAGGGTGGATTTTTATCATACGAAGATCTGGCAAGTCATACATCGGAATGGCTCGAACCAGTTTCGACAAATTACAGAGGTTATGATGTATGGGAATTGCCACCAAATGGACAGGGTATTGCAGCTTTGCAAATACTAAATATTCTGGAATTATATGATATAACATCTATGGGATTTGGAAGTACCGAATATCTTCATCTACTTACTGAAGCTAAAAAACTGGCATTCGAAGATCGTGCAAAGTACTACGCTGATATGTCTTTTGCTGATGTTCCTGTAGAGCAATTAATATCGAAAGATTATGCCCAAAAAAGAAATGAACTCATTAATCCAAACCGTGCAGCACGAAGCTATACTCCGGGCGAGTTAGAACAGGGAAATACAATCTATATGACTGTTGCCGATCAATATGGAAACATGGTTTCGCTTATTCAGAGCAATTATCGTGGAATGGGCTCAGGAATGACTCCTGAAAATCTTGGATTTGTTATTCAGGATCGTGGCGAACTGTTTACATTAGAAGAAGGACATGCCAATTGCTATGCTCCTGGTAAAAGACCATTTCATACCATTATTCCAGCTTTTATTACCAAAGATGGTAAGCCATTTATGAGTTTTGGAGTTATGGGTGGCGCTATGCAACCACAAGGTCATGTTCAGATTGTGGTAAATATGATCGATTTTGGAATGAACCTTCAGGAAGCTGGCGATGCCCCTCGAATGCAACACCTGGGAAGCTCCGAACCAACTGGTGAAAAAATGACCGATGGCGGTACGCTCGTTTTAGAATCGGGATTTGATTACGAAGTAATTCGTGAGTTACTCAAAAAAGGACACAAAATATCTTACGATTTGGGAGGATATGGAGGTTATCAGGCAATTATGTGGGACGAAGAAAATGGAGTTTATTATGGAGCTTCCGAATCTCGTAAAGACGGTCAAGCATCAGGTTATTAGAAGTTTAAAGTAAGTTAAAGTGAACTAAAGTTAAAAGTTTGAAGTTAAAATGGTATTTAATCTGTTTAAAAAGAAGAAGAAAAAAGTACAACTTAAAGATTTAAATGGAAATCCATTACAAGTTGGCGATAAAGTAGAATCACTTAGATATGATCTTGGAATATCTACACTTATTGAAACTGAAAATGGATTTGAATACGAATCAGAAGCAACTGGCCAAAAAGTTAGCTATGCTAGAATGATTGATGCTGCCACTACTTTTCAAAAGGTTAGAAAGATCTTTTAAGTTAACTATTTAAATCAGTTTTAAATTATCGGATTTAAAGCATTAAATTACTTTATATCCTGATTATTTCATATTTTTGGTTTTGGTCATACTCAAAACCGGAAAACATGAACCATTTCCTAAAAAGAATAATTCCTCCCAACAAATGGAAATTTCCTGTTATCATTATTTTAGGTATTTTCACCGGTCTTTTTATCTATTCGTTTCATATCTCCAAAGCAACATCTTATCTGTCGGATAATCCACAAACATGCATAAACTGTCATATAATGGTTCCGCAGTATGCTACATGGAATCACAGCTCTCATCGGGAGTTTACATCATGTAATGAATGTCATGTACCTCAGGATAATTTCTTTTCACATTATTATTTCAAGGCAAAAGATGGCTTACGACATGCTACCATTTTTACACTTAGAGCCGAACCACAGGTAATTCATATTAAAGAAGCAGGCATTAATGTAGTGCAACAAAACTGCATTCGATGCCATGAACAATTAATTACTTCTGCGAGCAAAATAATGCATAATGAAGATCATCAGAAAAATAGAGAATCAAGGCTTTGCTGGGAGTGTCATAAAGAAGTTCCACATGGCAGAGTAAACAGCCTTTCAAGTACACCAAATGCATTTGCTCCCTTACCAAAAAGTCCTGTGCCGAAATGGCTAAAAGAAATTACTAAAAAATAAATTATATACCTATGAAACCAATTGGCGAACAAATAAAAGAAAAACCCTGGCTGGGATGGATCATTTTTCTATGTACCATCATAATAGTTTTCTTTCTAGGGTTACTGGCCTCATCTATTATTGAGCGACGTGCCGAAGCTGTTTTTGCGTATACGCCCGAAGTCGAGCATTCACAGTGGGAACCACGAAACGAAATCTGGGGTAAGAATTTTCCGCGGCAATACAATCGTTATATGCAAACATCCGATACCAGTTTTGCAAGCAAATATAACGGTGGAGCTATGCGCGACATGCTCGAAGAAGACCCAAGGCTTGTTGTTCTTTGGGCTGGATATGCATTTTCAAAAGACTATTCACAAGGTCGTGGGCACTTTTATGCAATAACTGATATTCAACAGAACCTGCGTCCAGGCTCGCCAGTTGATGGAGCTAAAAGTCCTTTACCAAATACCTGCTGGACATGCAAAAGTCCTGATGTACCAAGAGTAATGCAGGAAGTAGGTATCGCCGAATTTTACAAAGGAAGCTGGGAAACCCGAGGACACGAAATAGTTAATTTTATTGGTTGTGCCGATTGTCATGATGCACAAAATATGAACCTGCGAATAACACGCCCTGCTCTTATCGAAGCCTTCGATCGCAGAGGTGTCGATATCAACAAAGTTAGTCATCAGGAAATGAGATCTTTGGTTTGTGCTCAATGCCATGTTGAATATTATTTTCAAGGTGATGGAAAGTACTTGGCTTTTCCATGGGACAATGGTTTTACTGCCGAAAATATGGAAGAGTATTATGATAGTTACTCTTTTGCCGACTGGACTCACTCAATTAGTAAAACACCCATGTTAAAAGCACAACATCCGGATTATGAGTTATTCATGACCGGCATTCATGCGCAACGTGGACTATCGTGTGCTGATTGCCACATGCCATATATGAACGAAGGAGGACAAAAATTCACAGATCATAAAATTCAAAGTCCGTTAAATAACATTGCAAATACGTGCCAGGTCTGCCATAGAGAAGAAACATCGAAACTTATTGCCAATGTTTATGAGCGACAAGATAAGATAAAGCAAAACCGCGATAAGCTCGAAGAACTTCTTGTTCGTGCACATGTTGAAGCAGGAAAAGCCTGGGAATTAGGTGCAAAAGAAACGGAAATGCAAGCTATACTTCAGAATATCAGGCATGCACAATGGCGTTGGGATTTTATTGCTGCATCGCATGGAGGATCGTTCCACAGTCCGATTGAAAGTGCCAGAATAATTTCAACAGGTATTGATATTGCACAGGAAGCAAGAATAAAACTAGCACGCCTACTTGCGACTTATGGATATAACAATGAGTTGCCTTATCCCGATATTAGCACAAAAGCAAAAGCTCAGAAGTTTATCGGTCTCGATACGGAAAAACTGCGTAACGAAAAAGATAGATTCTTAAAAGAAGTGATTCCACAATGGAAAAAACAAGCCGAAGAACGCGAAAAAAACTATGAAACAAAGAATATTTAAAATTCAGAAGATCCGAAGCAAAAACTTCGGATTTTTTTTATCAATGCTTAAAGTTATACCTTTGCATAAATTTGATCAATTCTAATGTTGGGTATACTTAAAAAGATAATCGGTTATATTCTTCTTATCCCAATCTATTTTTATAAATGGGGAATATCTCCCTATAAACCTGCCTCCTGTCGCCATATACCAACATGCTCACAATATGCTGTTGATGCTATAAAAATGCATGGTCCATTTACCGGAAGCCTTCTTACTATAAACCGCATTTCACGCTGCCATCCATGGGGAACACATGGCTATGATCCAGTTCCAAAAATCTTGGTTAAAAAATACAAAAACTACAAAAAAGGTAAATATTCGATACTTAATAAATAACCCGGAGAAATCATCTTTTAGCTTTAATAAACAATCTACTCAATCAATTGACTTGTATTATAATTTTCTCTACATTTAGAATTCGTAAATGAAATACTCAAATTCTAAAACCATCAATTATGAAAATTAAAATTCTAATTATCCTAGCCACTGTATTCGTACTTTCTTGTCAGAACACTCCAAAAGAAAATACAGAGCAAACGGAAACACCAATTAATCAAGAAGTATTGGCAAATGCTCAAAAAGTTGAAATCAATATTGAAGGAATGACTTGTACCGGATGTGAAAATACGATTCAGAATAAGATTAGTGAATTTGAAGGTGTCTATTCGGTAAAAGCTTCTTACGAGCAAGGAATTGCAATATTAGAAATAGACTCAATCAAAGTCGATATTCAAAAAATTGAAGAAGCAATTAACGAAGTGGGATATAAGGCTACTGGTCATAAAAAAATATATGAGTAACCTTTTAAGACAAATTTGTCTTTAATTATTTTATATTTAGGTAATTGATTACCTTTTTTGTATTTGGACTAGGTCTAAATTGTCTTTAAGTAAGACACAAACTAAGTATTTATAGAAAAGTTTCATATTTTTATGAATATAGTTATATAATAAAGTACATATAAAAATAAGTTAAAACAATTCAAAAAATCCTTCAAAAAACTAAATATGAACGAACAATCGGAAGGAAAAAACAAAAACAACCGTAGGCAGTTTTTAAAAAATCTGGGTCTTATTGGAACCGGTGCAGTAGCTGGTGGTGCAGCTATATATTCAGGGTACAGGTTCGAAAAATCGAAAGATGAATCGGGCGAAAGAATTCGGGTATTAACCGCTGATAATAAATTAGTTGAAGTAGATAAATCTGCATTAAAAGAAATCACGCTTGATATAACTGAGCTTCAAAAACGTGGCCGCGAAGGACTACCTGGTCATCGCTGGGTAATGGTTATCGACTTATCGCGATGTCGGAACGCACGCAAATGTATGGAAGCATGCCAGGGAGCTCATCAGCTAAGAGCAGAGCAGCATCATATCAATGTATTACAAATGCAGGACTCTCCTACTACAGCTCCATACTATATGCCAAAACCTTGTCAACATTGCGATAATCCGCCCTGCGTATCAGTTTGCCCGGTTGATGCAACCTTTAAAAGAGCCGATGGAATTGTATTAATCGATAACGAACGATGCATTGGTTGCCGTTTTTGTATTGCGGCATGTCCTTATTCAGCAAGAGTATTTAATTGGTTCGATCCTAAAGATGCTGAACTGCATAAAGATCAGCTCTACGATGTTGAGCTGAATGTGCCACAGAAAAAAGGAACAATTTCAAAATGCCTTTTCAGTGCCGATAGGCTAAGAGTTGGAAAAATGCCATACTGCGTTTCGGCCTGTCCGAATGGTGTTTATTATTTTGGTGATGAAAACGAAGATGCAGTTACTAACGGTACAACGAAAGAAACCTTTAGACTAAGCAAGCTTCTGCGTGATAATGCAGGTCATCTCCTAATGGAAGAATTAGGTACAAAACCAAGGGTTTATTATCTGCCACCAAAAAACAGACTTTTCGAATTTCCAGATAAAAATATTCTTGACAATGAACATCATACATAAAATTTAAGTTTAAACTACTGCTATTATGTCTGAAATAAAAAATGAATATATAAAACTAGATAAAAGTGCCGAACAGATAACTACTGATCTTATGCGCCCAGTAAACCTAAGTATTGGGTTTAAGGCATGGATGGCATTTCTGATAATTTCTTTGGCAGTTTGTATTTACGCGTATACTATTCAGCTTAATATTGGATTGGGTGTTACCGGATTGCGAGATTATGTATCATGGGGAATGTATATTGCAAACTTTGTTTTCTTTGTGGCAGCCAGTTTAATTGGTATGCTTATTGGCGCTGTACTTGGTTTAATCGGAATTAAATGGATAACTCCACTAGTGCGCATCGCAGAAATAATTGCAGTTGCCTTTGCTGCAGTTGCTGGATTGGTTATCATTTCAGATATGGGTCGGCCAGAAAGATTGCCATATGTTTTAATGTATGGCAGAATTCAATCACCAATTCTGTGGGATGTTACTGTTGTTACAACTTATCTGGTTATGAGCTTATTGCTTTATTTTTTGCCACTAATACCCGATCTCGCAATTGGAAAAGATAAACTGCAAGGTGTACCTAAAATTCATAAAATCATTTATAACATTTTATCGCTAAACTGGGTAGGAAGTGAGGAACAAATTAAAATTATTCACAAATCTGTTCGCATTCTGCTTATATTAATTATTCCGGTTGCTTTTGCCATTCATACCGTTACATCGTGGCTTTTTGCAGTTACACCTCGTGCCGGATGGGACAGCACCATATTTGGACCTTACTTTCTAAGTGGTGCATTTGTAGCAGGCTCAGCAGCCGTTATTATTGCCATGTTCTTTTTTCAAAAAAACTACAAATTAAAAGATTATATTACTGATTTTCATTTTGATAAAATGGGAAAATTACTTTTTCTGGTATCCATTGTTTATTTCTATTTTAATCTGAATGAATTTCTTGTTCCCGGATATAAACTGAAGCAAGCCGATGCTATTCACTTGCAAGCATTATTTAATGGTAATTGGGCAAAACTTTTCTGGGCAACACAGATATTTGGTTTAATTCTTCCTTTGATTCTTTTATTATTCAGGAAAATGCGCAAAGCTTTTCCAATACTTATTATCTCTATATTTGTTATTGCCGGTGCTTGGCTAAAACGGTATATTATCGTTGTCCCTACTCAAGAGCATCCTTACTTACCAATACAAAATGTACCCGATTATTTTATGGGATATACACCAACGCTAATTGAAACAGCCATTACGGCAGCATCAATTATACTGGTTCTGATTATTATAACCATTTTATCAAAGTTTTTCCCTGTAATACCAATATGGGAAACAGTTCATGAGAATAAAACTGATCAGAAATCATAAATAGTACAAGAAATGAAAAGAAGAATCATGATAAAATATTTAACAATACTAATTCCGTTCGTATTTCTGTATATAAATTCTTATTCGCAAACCGAAGAATGGATTGTTCCTAAAGAAAAAAAAGAGGTTGTAAGTACATTTAATTTTACTGATGAAAATATAAAATCAGGAGAATCACTTTATCAAAAAAACTGTTTATCATGCCATGGTAATCCTACCAAAGGAAATTTTGCACCATTGCAACCATCACCGGGCGATCCTGCATCAGAAAAATTCCAGAACCAATCCGATGGGTCGATGTTTTATAAAATTACCGAAGGTCGGGTTTTAATGCCTCAGTTTAAAAATATTTTGTCAGAAAAAGAACGATGGGAAGTCGTTGCATTCATTCGAAGTTTTAACAAAAATTACGTACAACCCGCATTAGCTAAAATCGATGAATTTAAAGGCGATGCCGTAAATATTGAAATTATATTCGATAAAGAAAATAGGCAACTTATCGCCAAGGCTATTGGCACAGTTAAAGAAAAAATCGAACCTGTAAAAAAGGCTGAAATGGTATTATTTGCAAAACGGTACTTTGGTAATATGCAAATAGATGAATCAAAACGAACAAACGAAGAAGGTATGGCTTTCTTTAGATTGCCTGAAGAATTGCCAGGCAACGATAGTGGTTATGTTGAGTTTATTGTAAGATTAAATGAATCAAGCTTTGGGGATATTCAGAAAACAGCATTAATACATGCTGGATTACCCAAAAATATGGAAAAATTAACTGATCAGAGGGCTATGTGGAATATTACCAGAAAAGCTCCGGTGTGGTTACTTATCAGTTATTTTGGCGGAGTTCTGTTTGTTTGGAGCTTTATTGTATATATTCTTTTACAACTTTATAAATTAAGAAAGATTGGCAGTGAAGTAACAAATAACGAGTAAATACCTTAATGGCAAATAACTAAAATCAAGCGATATGAAGAAATTAACTACTATTGGCCGTATACTTTTTGCTTTGCCCTTTGGAATTTTTGGATTAAACCATCTTTTAATGATCGATTTTTACATTGGAATGCTAAGCACTTTTATTCCTGGTTCAAGCTTTACAATTATACTCACAGGTTTAGCGCTTATTGCGGCATCAATTAGCATTATTATTAAAAAGTATATCAAGCTTTCGTGTATTCTTTTAGCCATTTTACTTTTCATTTTTATTATGACAATTCATGTTCCTAATTTGTTTAATGATAAAGAATCTATAATGGCACTGGTTGCTCTTTTAAAAGACACAGCCTTAATGGGTGGTGCACTGATGATAGCAGGGATATATCAAAAAGAAGAAAACGAAGCAGGAATTTAACACATACTATTATGAGAAAAATATTTCAAGCACTATTATTCATACTTTTAATTAGTTCTTTTCAAATAATCCTTGCGCAAGAACCAATTACACGTGATATTATCGAAGTTGGCTGGGTTGATCATTTAGGAGATACAATTCCTCTTGATTTGCAGTTTTTTAATGAGCAAAACGATACAGTTACATTGCGCCAGTTAATAGATAAACCCACCATTATCAACTTTGTTTACTTTAATTGTCCCGGATTATGCAGTCCTCTGCTCGAAGGGATTTCAAAAGCTATTGAAAGAACAGATATGGATTTTGGTAAAGATTACCAAGTTATAACCATTAGTTTTGATATTACTGATACACCCGAAAAGGCAAAGCAGAAGAAGATAAATTTTATCCAGAATATAAGTAAAGAAAAAGCAAACCATTGGATTTACCTAACAGGCGAAAAAGAGAATATTTATAAAATTGCCGATGCTGTTGGTTTCAAATTCAAACAAACAGGGTTGGATTTTGCTCATCCATCTGGTATTATTTTGGTTAGCCCACAGGGCAAAATTACACGATACTTATATGGACTTGAGTTTCTTCCTTTTGATTTAAAAATGGCAATTATCGAATCACAAAAAGGATTAGCTCGCCCAACTATAAATAAAGTTCTTGAATATTGTTTTAACTACGATCCCAGAGGACAAGGATATACTCTAAGTGTTACAAGGATTACAGGTACTATTATTATTTTTATTGCTATTGTAGTTTTCTTAAGTTTAATAGTTAGTAGAAGAAAAAAATAAAAAATCAATATATGAGTGGATTAACACAAGAACATGCTCAACCGAGCTATTTGGATCAACAGGGAAAATATAAAGGCCTTTTAGGCTGGATATTTTCGACCGATCATAAACGGATTGCCTTGTTATACTTATATACCATTGTGGTATTTTTTCTGGTAGCCGTTGTTTTCGGTTTATTAATGCGAATAGAGCTATTCTTCCCCGGTCAGGATATTATGAGTCCGCAAACGTACAATGCCATGTTCACCGTACATGGGGTTATTATGATTTTTATAATTGTAATTCCGGGACTTTCAGCCGTTTTTGGCAATTTCTTTTTACCCATTTTGATTGGAGCCAAAGATGTTGCATTTCCGCGTTTAAACTTATTATCATGGTGGATATTCTTGTTTGGAGCAATTCTGGCCGTTCTTTCTCAGTTTGCAGGAAGTGGAGCTCCTGATACAGGATGGACTTTTTATGTTCCCTACAGTGCCGAAAGTGACTCAAATGTGGTAATTGCTTTAACTGCCGCATTTGTGTTGGGATTTTCATCCATCTTAACCGGATTAAACTTTATTGTTACTATTCACAGAATGCGTGCTCCGGGAATGACATGGTTTAGAATGCCCTTATTTCCATGGTCGCTTTACGCAACAGCCTGGATACAAGTTCTGGCAACACCAATTGTAGGTATTACCTTATTAATGGTTATTGCTGAAAGAACATTACATATTGGCTTCTTTGATCCTGCACTTGGCGGAGATCCAATACTTTTTCAACATTTATTTTGGATTTATTCGCATCCCGCAGTGTATGTTATGATTTTGCCTGCTATGGGCGTTGTAACTGAGATTTTCCCAACTTTTAGTCAGAAACCTGTTTTTGGATATACAGCTATCGCGATATCAAGTTTGGCAATTGCCGGTGTTGGGTATTTTGTTTGGGGACACCATATGTTTACATCAGGAATGAGCTATTCTGCCCGTTGGTTTTTCTCATTTCTTACATTTATTGTTGCTGTTCCGAGTGCCATAAAAGTTTTTAACTGGTTATCGACCATGTATAAGGGTTCAATAGATTTAAAACCACCTTTATTATATGCCATATCTTTTATCTTTTTATTTATGATTGGTGGTTTAACCGGATTGGTATTGGGTTCACTGGCAACCAATGTTCAAGTTCACGATACTGCTTTTGTTGTTGCACATTTTCACTATATTATATTTGGAGGAATGGGTTTCGGCTTTTTTGCCGGAATGCATTATTGGTTTCCCAAAATGTATGGCAGAATGTATAATATAAAACTTGCCAATATTGCATGGGGAATACTGTTTACAGGATTTAACTTCTTATATTTTCCACAATTTGTTATTGGAATGCAGGGAATGCCTCGCCGATATTTTGATTACCTGCCCCAATTTCAGGTAGGCCATTTTATTTCGAGTATTGGTGCTTTTATTTTGGTTACGGGTATCATTTTAATGATTTATAATCTTATTAGAAGTGCTCACAAGGGAGAAGTTGCCCCGGCAAATCCCTGGCGTGGCAGTACGCTCGAATGGCAAATTTCATCTCCTCCACCATTGGAAAACTTTGATGAGATACCTGTGATTACAGGAAAACCTTACCAGTATAATACCGATGATTTAGGAAACGAATAAAACGTATTACATGGAAAACACGATTAGTCATATAGTACATCGCGATGACGAAGCATCGAAAATGGGAATGTGGATTTTTATTTTCACCGAGCTGCTGCTCTTTGGTGGATTATTTCTCGTTTATGCTGTTTTCAGAGCCAAATATTCCGAAGATTTTCATATTGCTGCAATGGAACTGAATGCCTTTGTCGGAACTGCAAATACAGTTATTCTGTTAATCAGCAGCATGACTGTTGCTATGGCTATTACTGCAATTCAGAAAGGAGACAAAGGTTTATCAATAAAACTTTTGGCAGTTACTCTTCTGCTGGCAACTTTTTTTATGATAAACAAATATTTCGAATGGTCTGGGAAAATTCATCACGGATTATACCCAGGATCCGAGGTAATGCTTGGTTTAAACCGAGGTCAATTGCTTTTCTTTGGTTTATATTATGCCACCACTGGATTACATGCACTACACGTATTTATTGGCATGGCAATATTGGCTGTTATGCTTTTCAGAATAAAAAGTGGAAAAATTACACAAGATAATTTCGTACATCTCGAAAATGGAGGTTTGTACTGGCATTTAGTTGATTTAATATGGATTTTCTTGTTTCCACTATTATACCTTATTACCTAAAAATATCTTATATGGAGAAAGAACATAAACATCATATTTCAAGTTATTTTGCGCATGGGACAGTATTGGTTACACTACTTGTTTTAACAGTAATAACAGTTGTAGTGGCTGGTCTTAAGCTAGGTCCGTTATCGGTTTTTGTTGCATTAATTATTGCTTCGATAAAAGGAACAACAGTTTTAACCTACTTCATGCATTTGAAATATGACAAACCCATATACCGCATTATGGTTTTTGGTGTTTTTTTACTTTTTGCTCTAATTATTGGAATTACATTTATTGATTATGTATTCCGCTAGTTTAAATTACTTGTATAACATTAAAAAAATATAACATGTATTCAGGTGCATCAAATTTTGTCGAAGGAGTAGATAAAGCATTTATGCTTATTATGGGCATATCCATATTCTTCCTTATTGGCATAACTACCGTAATGATTATTTTCCTATTTAAATATTCGCGAAAAAAGAATAAAAAACCATCAACAAATGATGGTAGTATAAAGTTAGAAATAATATGGACAGCAATACCATTGGTACTTGTAATGTTAATGTTTTATTATGGTTGGGTTGGCTATGCACCCATGCGAAAAGTCCCTGATGATGCCATGCTGGTGAAAGTTACAGGAAAAATGTGGCAATGGATTTTCGAATACGAAAATGGAAAAACATCTCCTGATCTGGTAATTCCTTTAAATAAGCCAGTAAGGCTGGATTTATACTCACCCGATGTTAACCATAGTTTATTCATTCCTGCCTTTAGAGTTAAGGAAGATGTGGTTCCCGGATACGACAATTATCTTTGGTTCACACCTTATTATATTGGTGATTACGAAATTCTGTGTGCTGAATATTGTGGTTTAATGCACTCTTATATGACTGCCAAAGCAAAAGTTGTTTCGCAAGAAGAATTTGATGTCTGGCTAGCTGATTTTACGCCTATAGAAAAGGAATCTGAACATCCCGGATTATTGATCATCAATGCAAATGCATGCACTGCATGCCATTCGCTCGATGGAACCAGACTCGTAGGTTCCTCCTTTAAAGATTTGTGGGGAGCCAAAAAGATAGTTTTGGTTAAAGACAATGAAAAAGAAATAACGGTGGATGAGCAATATATTAAAAAGTCAATATACGATCCCGACGCTGAAGTAGTTCAAGGTTTTAATAAGGGCCTGATGCGTTCATATACTGGAGTAATCTCCGAAGAAGATGCAAACAAAATTGTTGAATATCTTAAAACATTGAAAAAGTAATCATTTCTTTCAATTCTAACTTTAAAGTTGAATTCAATAAAAAACCGGGGTTCACAAATCCTCACCTTAATTCGTATAGGGGTTTCGCTGGCAGTAACATTTTCTGCAGCAGTCGGATATATTGTTTCATCTGGCCATATTGATTCAAAAATAATATATGTATTATCGGGTGTTTTCCTCCTTGCTGGTGGAGCCTCAGCACTAAACCAATTTCAGGAAAGAGAAACGGATGCCTTAATGAAAAGAACAAAGAACCGTCCTATTCCATCTGGGAAAATCTCTCCATTAACCGGAGTTTTAATTTCAGAGTTGTTTTGTTTTATCGGATTAATACCCTTGATTTTAATAGGTATTATTCCGGCCCTGTTGGGAATATTTAACATCTTGTGGTATAATGGATTATATACATATCTCAAGAAAAAAACTGCTTTTGCTGTTGTTCCAGGTGCAATAACAGGTGTTGTTCCTTTATTAATAGGTTGGACTGCTGCTGGTGGATATTTTCTTGATCCAACAATTATTTTTATTTCATTTTTTATTTTTATGTGGCAAATTCCACATTTCTGGTTGCTTCTTATGCAGCACAACAGAGATTATCAAAATGCTGGACTGGGAACACTTTACAAATCATTTTCTAATAATCAAGTAAAAAGAGTATTGTTTGCCTGGATTATTGCAACTTCATTAGCAACCTTGTTTTTTCCTTTTTTTGGAATAATTACCAACAGTATCCTGATAACTATAATTATTGTATTAAGCATTCTGCTTATAATAACATTTTACTTTGTTCTCTTTTATAATAAAGATAAAATCATTTTTAAGTTCGCATTTGTATGCATAAATGCATTTCAGATCTTAGTATTACTCATACTTATTGCTGAAAACATTACCTTTAAAATTTAAGATAAAAAGTAGTTCCTCCCTTAGTGCCATTAAAAGAATTATTAATATCTGATTTGAAATAAATTTCACCTTCATGCTTTTGCATAATTTCTTTTGATAAGCTCAAACCAATTCCCGAACCTTGGTCTTTTGTTGTAAAAAATGGAATAAATATATCATCCTTAATTTCATCTCGAATTCCACAACCATTATCCTGAATTGAAATTTCAAGCGATTTATTTAATCCTCTAGCCACAATATTAATTTTCTTTTCAAGGATGGTATCAAGTGCTTCAATTGAGTTTTTAATTAAATTTATAATTACCTGTTCAATAAGCTTTCGATCGAATGAATAGTTCAATTCTAAAGGGCTAACTTTAACTTGTATGTCGATTTGTTTTTCTTTCAATGTCTCTGAAAACAAATGCACAATACTATCTATAAATTCTTTGATTTGTACTTCTTCTATTTGTAATTCCGGAATTTTTGTAATCTGCCTGTATTGACTAATAAAATTTAATAGTCCTTTGCTCCTATCCTCAATTGTTTCGTTGTTTTTATTAATATCTTTCAAATCTTCATCATTAAGTTCTTTAAGTAATTTTAATTCATCTCCATTTTTAAGTATTCTCCTTACTGCAACCGATAAGGTAGTAATTGGAGTCAATGAATTCATCATCTCATGAGTTAAAACTCGAATTAGCTTTTTCCATGTGCTTATTTCTTTCTCATCAAGTTGCTTTTTCAGATCATGAAAGGTTACAATCTTAATTATCTGACCTTCAATTTTTACTTCTGAAAATCTGAATAAAAAATCACTAACAGTTTTGCCTATAAAAACCTTACTAAGTTTTTTTTGGCCAGGCCTTGACAGAACAATACTTTTAGCCAATCCATCCTGAATTTTATCCAATTCCCAAATGTTATTTAAAAATTTTATTTGTAATAAATTTTTTGCTGCAGAATTAATAATCCTCACTTGCCCCTCCTCATCAAAAGATATTAATCCATCGCTAATATTTTCGATTATATAACCTAAATACTGCTCCTGGCTTAGTTTCTCGAGTCTTGTTTTCTTAATTTCATTTGAAATCTGCTGAAAAGAATAATTCAGGTCTTTAAAGCTCTTTTGTAAACTTTCGGGGAAATAGAGTTCAGAAGTATCTTTCTCCTTTAATTCAATTAAAAATCGTGCAAAATCTCGGTTAATTTTATTACCATATTGAATCAATGCAACAACTTGAAAAATTGCTAAAATAATAAAAAACAGTACAGTCACTACCCTGTTGGATTGCGGAATAAAATAAACTACAACTAGTAGAGTTAAAAAAATTAAAATAACCCTTAGAATTATTTGAATTGAAAATCTGTTAAATTCCATATTTCTCAATTTTTAAATACAATGTAGATCTTGAAATTCCAAGTTCGGCAGCTGCTTTGGTTAAATTGCCCTTTTGGCTATTTATAGCGTTTATTATAGCATTTTTCTCTATATCATTCAGCTTCTTTAGTTTGTTTGAATCACTTCTAACTGAAACTCCAGAAGGAAATAAATCATCAGGATTAATCACTTCCGATTGACATAATAGTATTGCTCTTTCAATTGTATGTTCTAATTCACGAACATTACCCGGCCAGTTATGTTGTAAAATCTTCTCTATGGAATTACTTGAAAATTTCATCCCTTTTTTATTGTATTTCTTTAATAATTCGCATAGAAATAAATTTGCTAATAGAATAATATCATTCCCCCTATCGCGCAATAGTGGGCTTTCAATAATCAATGTATTAATACGGTAAAAAAGATCTTCACGAAAGGTTTTGTCTATTACCATTTGCTTAAGGTTTTGGTTTGTAGCACAAATTAACCTGACATTTACCTGAGTTGATTTATTGCTTCCAACCTTTACTATGGTGTTGGTTTGAATTGCACTTAAAAGCTTTTGTTGCAGAGAAAGTGATAAATTACCAATTTCATCTAAAAATAGCGTTCCATCAGAAGCTGCTTCAAACCGGCCTATTCTATCTTCCTTTGCATCGGTAAATGCTCCTTTTACATGTCCAAAAAGTTCACTTTCAAATAAATTATCATGAATAGCTCCCAAATCGACATGAATAAATGGTTCATTTTTCCTTTCGGACTGTTTATGAATCTCGTATGCTATAAGCGCCTTTCCTGTACCATTTTCTCCAAGAATTAATACAGTTGCATCTGTAGCAGCAATTTTTTGAATGGTTGATTTAACAGAAAGGATTGATTCAGATTCTCCAATAATGCTTGGATAATGATGACCAGATTCAGCAATTGTAGATTTTAGCTGATTCACTTTTTTCCTCGATTGGCTCAATTCTACAAAATTTTGAAGAGAGTAAATCAATTTATCGCTATCCCAGGGTTTGGTAATAAAATCATCGGCACCTTCTTTCATAGCGCGCACAGCGATCTCAATATCACCATATGCTGTTATAAAAACAATTACACTAGTTGGCTCCTGCTTTTTTATTTCTTCGAACCAATAAAATCCTTCGTTTCCTGTATTAACACCAGCTGCAAAATTCATATCCAGAAGAACAACATCTACTTCTTCCCTTTCTAACAAATTTTTAATCAGGTTTGGATTCTTTAGGGTTAAAATCTTCTCAAATTCATTTTTCAATAATTGATGCAACGACCAAAGTATCTCTTCATTATCATCAACAATCAGAATGGTTCCTTTTTTTCTTTTCACTTTATCAGTAGATTTGTTATAGCAAATGTATAAATAGTCCGAAAATAAGACAATTATATGTACGAAATTCGGACATATTTACATAATAATAAAATGTATACCACTGATTTATTGATGTTTAAAATCATGGCACATTCCTTGGCTAAATAATAAAAATAATTTAGCTATGATTAAAAATTACGTAACAACTACATTAAGAAGTTTATTTAGTAATAAACTCTTTTCTGCTATTAACATATTAGGCTTGGCTACAGGAATGGCTGGAGCAATCTTGGTTTTTCTTTATATTGAGTATGAATTGAATTATGATAAGTTTTTTACAAATTATGAGAATATTTACAGATTAGTTCGCGATTACAATATTGGTGGCGAGCAATCTCTTAATCCATCGACCTCATATGGACTAGCTCCTTCAGTTAGGGAAGAAATCCCATCAGTCATTAAGTCAACCAGATACTTTAGAAAATCTACTAATATTAAGCACAAAGATGATGTGTTTAAGGAAGTTGTTTGTTATACAGATTCCCTTTTCCTAGATATTTTTAATTATCAATTTATTTTGGGTAATTCAAATACTATTTTTAAAAATCCGGATGAAATAATCATTACTGAAAGCTTTTCTAAGAAATATTTTGGCGAAGAAAATCCATTAGGCAAAGTATTATTATTTGATGAAACTATGAATTTTAAAGTTAGTGGAGTAATTAAAGATGTTGCTTCAAACTCTCATTTTAAGTTTAATATTATTGGTCCCATTTCAAAATTTAATAATGGAATTCCTGAAGATGAATGGTTTAACAACTATTTCCAAACATATGTTTTGCTTAATAAAAACTCTAACCTTACTGAAACGGAAGAACAATTATCGGCATTATATGCCAAGAAAATGCAATCCGAAGATCAAAAAGTAAAAATTCATTTGCAGAACTTACAGGAACAGCATTTCGCTAATAATCAGGTTAGTAAACTAAACATATATTTATTTTTAGCCATAGGAATTTTTATACTTATTCTGGCCTGTATAAATTACATGAATTTAAATACAGCCAAATATATTAAAAGGACTAAAGAAGTTGGCATAAGAAAGATTCTCGGAGCTAATAAAATACAGCTTATTAAACAATTTTTTGGTGAAACCATATTACTTTCTACGATATCAGCATTTATTGGTATTTTATTAGTCGAAACCTTACTTCCCTACTTCAATAAAGTTGCTGGAATCCAAACAAATATTGATTATTTATCTACGACCTTTCTTTTAGCTATTCTATCAATAATAATTGTTTCAAGCTTATTAGCTGGTAGTTATCCAGCCATATTTTTATCATCATTTAAGCCAGTTAAAATACTAAAAGGACAACTAGGTTCCTTCAAGCTGAGTTCAAATCTCCGAAGAATCCTTGTTATCTTTCAGTTTTCCATATCTACAATTCTATTGATCTGCACTGGCTACATATATTTGCAGTTTAACTATATGACCAATAAGAATCCCGGTTTTACAACTGAAAATATCATATACTTAAACTTAAATTCAAAGCTTGTTGCTAAATATGATGTTTTTAAATCCACATTATTGAATAATACTAAAATCAAGGGTGTAACAAAAACAGCATTTTTACCAATGGATCTATATGGATTAGTAAACAATCTTAACTGGGAAGGAAGAGTTGATCAGGAAAAATCAGCATTTGCTTTTCAGAGCGTCGAATTTGATCATCAGAATACAATCAATTACAAGTTATTAGAAGGGAGATTCTTTTCTAAGGAATTCGCATCAGATTCTTTAGCAGTAGTTATAAATCAAAAAGCTCAAAAGCTTATGAATTATGAAAATCCCATTGGTAAAAAAATACTGTTTGGAGACACAGAAGCAGATGGCATTTTAAATATTATTGGTGTAGTTGAGGATTTTCATTCATTACCAGTTAATGATGAAATTGAACCCGTAATGTTATTAATGTATTTTAATGATTATTACAACTTCGTATTAATCAAATTAGATGGAAAAGAAAATGATAAAACCATAAACTTTATTTCCGAAGTATGGAATGAGTTCTCTCCCGGATTTCCATTTGAATACCAATACATTGATGATACTATTAAAAACATGTATGGCGATACTCAGCAGACAGCCAACGCTTTTATACTTTTTGTATTTATTGCCATTTTAATCTCATGTGCAGGTTTGTTTGGGCTGTCTTCATTTACTGTTGAGCAAAAAACCAAAGAAATTGGTATACGAAAAGCATTAGGTGCTACAACAAGTTTGGTATTTATTCTTTTAAACAAAACATTTACCAAATGGGTACTTATTTCAATTATTATTGGCAGTCCGGTTGCTTATTACTTAATGATTAAATGGCTGAACAACTTTGCATATCATATCAAACCCAATATTTTTGTTATTTTTGGTGCTGGTTTTATCATTTTGTTAATCGCTCAACTTACAGTTACTTATCAAACTATAAAAACTGCAAGATCAAATCCAGTGGATAGTTTGCGGTATGAATAAAAAAGGGATTATATTTAAAAAGCCAGATTGATTCTGGCTTTTTAAATTAATTATTCATGCTATTTAATTCGATATCTCAATCCCAAATAAAATAGTCTCCCCATCACTGGACCCCAGATAAGGGAACTATCAAAATAGTTTCCAAAAGGATCTTCATTAGAAATTATTGGATTAGGTTGCATATAATCGAGCAAATTCTCTCCTCCAAGATAAACTTCAAACTTCTCTTTAAATGCTTTGCTTATCTGTGCATTCATTAAATAAAATGACGGAGAAAACTCATCTAACCGATATTCTGACGGATTCGATCCAGTAAATGGTATTCGCTTTTTGCCTTGCCAGTTTATAGTATAATCAAATTTCCAGTGATTACGTGTTTCATACCCAAAGTTCAAAAATGCCCTGTGCGAAGAAACAAGTGGTTTATCTTCAAGATTGTCATCATACGTAACTTTAACATCGTACCAGCGATAAGCCATCCGAATATCAAGTCTTTTCACCAGCTCATAATCAAATTGAGCTTGAAAACTGTTTGCGTAGGATTTACCTTCCAGGTTATAGAAATTTACTTCCTGTGGATCCTGATCCAAATCAATCACAATCTGATTTAAAAAATCTGTTCGATAAAAATCGACACTCACACTACCATTGCGATAATCCAAGGTAAATTTTTGCGTAAAATTTAATCCATAATTCCATGCAACTTCTGGCTCTAAACCATATGGATTATCATTGTTTTTACCCTGAATGATAATCTTTCGTGAGCTGGCAAATAATCCACTATTTTCAGATAAAATGCTTGCAGTTCGTTGACCTCTTCCTGCCGAAGCACGCAAAACCGTTTTTTCGGTTATCGCATAACGCAAATGCAATCGCGGAGTAACAAATGCTCCGTAAACATTGTGGTAATCGGCTCGTAAACCTGCAACAACACTAAATTTTTCGAGATGCGAGTACGTATACTCAAAATATGCTCCCGGAACCATTTCATTTCGCTTAAAAACAGTATCATTAAAGTGCTCATTATACTTGTCGTACTGAAAGCTAGCTCCGGTTCTAAATTTATGATTTGTATTACCAATAATTCCCTGATACAGCAAGTTTGCATAAGCCATATTCTGATCAGCATTATATGAATTTAAACCAAAATAGCTATTCTGTTGATGAGTAGTCCATGATAGTTGCAAACCAACTGAACCGCCAGGAAAATCTTTAAAAACTTTTCCAATCTTGGCCCATCCTTCGTAACGATTTACATTCATTCGCATACCCCAATAATTGGTGGTCATAGCATCCGTTTCGGGATTAAACTTCAACTGTCCTCCAGTACTTTCAATAAAGGTTCCTTTTACTCCTAACTGAGCTTCTAAACCATTTGGATTTTGATATTTCCATCGGTTTAAACCAATATAATAAGTTGATAAAGGGTTATCTAAAAAACCATCCATGTTTTGATCATGCTTAAAAGAATTATTCTTAGAATGCAATAATAAGCCAGTTGACCATTTATCATTTACTTTTTGAGATAGATGTAAATTGCCTTCAAAATTGCCTTCCTGATTTGCATATATGTTCAGGTATAAACGCTCAGAATCTTCTGGTTTTCGAAGTTCTACATTTATCTGACCAGTAATACTTTCGAAACCATTTGCGACAGAACCTGCGCCCTTGTTTAGCTGAATACTTTCAATCCATGTTCCGGGAACATAAGATAGTCCGTAAATAGCCGATAATCCACGAATATCAGGAATATTTTCGCGGGTAATCTGAACATAAGGACCAGCCAAACCCAACATCTGTATCTGGCGTGTTCCGGTAACTGCATCGGTAAAAGAAACATCAACACTCGGACTGGTTTCAAAACTTTCCGACAAGTTACAACATGCTGCTTTCTGTAATTCCTTTTCGCTTAAAACTTCAACCTTTAATGGTTCTAGCAATGAAATCTCCGTTGTTTTCCTTCTATGCACAACGGTTACTTCATCCAGCACCACAGATGATTTTAACGTAACTTCAACATTGCTTTTGCCCTTTGTTTCGATGGTATCATTTTGAAACCCAATAAAACTTACAACCAGCTTCGTTGATTGCCTTAACCGTGAGATACTGAAATTTCCATTTTCATCGGTTATTGCACCAACAGTGGTTCCCGACCAATAAACATTCGCACTAAAAAGCGGTAATTTACTTCCATCTTCTACTTGTTCAAATACTTTCCCTTTTAAATAATCTGTACTTTGCTGTGCATAAAGTTTAAAAGAAAGGAAAAGCATGAACAATGCTATCCATTTATAATTTTTCATGATAGAATAATCCTAATGAGATTCCACTCCATCACGATAAGCACAGCATTTTGGGAGTTTCTTATAAACCTCGTCCGAAGCTTTCTGCTTTTCAGTATCGTGACCAGCTTCTGCAACGGCATTATGAATATCATCAAGAGTTACTTTCGAAGGAGTATAAATAACTTTAAGCAGTTGGGTTTGTTTGTTCCACTCTGCAAGTTTCACTCCTTTTATGAGTGCTGCATTTTCTATGCGGTCTTTACACATTCCACAAACGCCCATCACTTTGAACTCAATAGTCTCAACTTTTTTTGTTTTTTCCTGTGCCTGAGAGCTAATTGCAAACAAAGAAATAATAACGATTCCAATTAATAATAATATATTTTTCATTTCAGTAGATTTTTAAATTAAACAAAAGATTAATAATGCTTTGAAAAAAGCAAAACGAGTTTCTACTGAAAGTTAGGCGTAGTATATAAGGGAGCAGTTTAAAATCCAAAATGGATTTTTATAAGGTGGAGATGAATTATTTTCAAATCTCTGAAAATCTAGATTATGCTCATTATTTAATAAAGCAATATCAATTATTGGTTGAATATCCAGATTGATTGATGGAATAGTAAGAATTCGAAAATCCTGACTAACTCTTTGTTCATCACTTATCGCGTAATGCAAAAACTGATTTTCACAGCAGGATTTGTTCGTCGTTTCGCCACCACAGCAGCACGATTCGGTATTTTCAAAGAGCTTTAGGGATTCAAGCCGATCTCCACAATAGTGCAAGTTTATTGTTAGTCCTAATGAAACTAGAACATAAAAACTTAAAAACACTATCGTTATAGATCTTTTCATGTTACAAATATAACTATTGACTCATTCATAATGCTTATATAATTTTTAGAATATTTTACAAGATTTTAAGTATTATGATAATGCTTTTCAAATAATCAGTAATAAAAACAAAATTATTTTTATTCTTGATATAAGCACTTAAAAATTGTGTAATATTGATCACATATAACAATTAACGCTATAAATTTCTTATTAAATCCTTGATGATAGTATTATTATGGTGTAACTTGTCTTTCATATCCGATTAAATTAAAACCTTAAATCATGAGAAAAAAAAATTTATTAAAATTAGGTTTGGCTTTAATTCTGCCGTTCTTCATACTTAGCTGTGAAGAAGAAGTTGATCCTCCAGAACCAGATTTTTCTGCAACTGTAATTGATTCTGATTCAGAAGTAACAATATCATTTACTGATAAGTCTTCAAATAAACCCGATGCATGGTATTGGACATTTGAAGGTGGTAATCCATCTACTTCAACAGAAGAAAACCCTTCTGTAACATACTCTTCAAGTGGAATCTACAATGTTACATTATCTGTTATTAATGATGGTGGCGAAAATGAAATAATTAAGTACGATTACATTAATATTGTAAAGTTCAATAACCCGTTATTTACCGATATAGATGTAACTGTGGGTGATATAACACAAACTGTTTCACCCGATTCATATACTATGTTTGGACAAATTGAAAATTCATCAGTATCTTATTATGCCGAAACATCAGGAAGAACAACTTCAAACACACTCATTGGAATACTAATTTCATGGGATTATACTGTCGATTTAAATTCCTATTCTACCTACAACCTAATCCTTACTTCTTCTTATGTATTTATATATATTGCAAACAACAGTAGTTATATCTTAAGCCCATTCTATGTAAATTATGGCAATAGTACATACCAAACTACTGACAATATTGAAATCCCCAATAATGGAGTAGAATATAGCACAGGTTATTACAGAGCATTTTCTGGAATGGAAATTAGGGCATATTATAAATATTATCCAACACAATATACTTATTGGATCAATCCTACTAATTTAACCATTCCATGGACAAATAATCAATATGTTGAATTGTCGTATAGCAAATCGATAAATGAAAATAGTAACAAAGCAATTGAAACTAATTATTCCGAAACTGGCACTCTTTACCCAACCGTTTTAAATTTAAACAATAAATCATGCCTCGACAAGAATGCCAAAGATATGCCTCAATCAAATAGATAATAAAAAAAGTAAAATAAAATGAAAACAAGAGATTGTAAACTTCAATCTCTTGTTTTTTCATCTGGTTAACTGAATTATTTTTTAAAACAAAAAAATCAATCTAAGAGAAGATTTTAGAAAGTACTTCTTTCAATAATCTTTAAGATTACCTGAACTGATTTCTCCATTGATTCCAAAACAGCAAATTCATATTTTCCATGGTAATTATGTCCTCCTGTAAATATATTCGGACAGGGTAAACCCATGTATGAAAGTCTTGCACCATCAGTTCCGCCCCGAACTGGTTTAATTTCTGGCTTCACTCCTACCTCAATCATGGCCTGCTTAACCTGTTCAACAATATGCAAAACGGGCTCGATCTTCTCACGCATATTGAAATACTGATCCTTAATTTCTATTGTAGCAATTGGTTGGTTAAACTTTCTATTTATTGTATTAACTGCATTCTGAATGAGTTCTTTTTTGATATCAAACTTAGTTTTGTCATGATCACGAATAATATACTGAATATATGCTTCTTCAACAGTTCCATTGAATTTTGTAACATGAAAAAAACCTTCGTAATGATCTGTTAGTTCAGGCCTTTCATTTACAGGTAGTAATTCATTTATTTCTGTAGCAATCAGAATTGCATTTATCATCTTATCTTTTGCGTATCCGGGATGAATATTTCTTCCTTGTATCTTGATTTTGGCTGATGCAGCATTAAAATTTTCATATTCGAGTTCACCAATCGGACCACCATCAACTGTATATGCATAATCAGCTCCAAATTTCTGAACATCAAAATAATCGACTCCCTTACCAACTTCCTCATCGGGTGTAAATGCAATCTTAATAGTTCCATGTTTTATTTCAGGATGATGAATCAAGTAATCCATAGCTGTCATAATTTCTGCAACACCTGCCTTATCATCAGCGCCTAATAGTGTATCGCCACTAGCAGTTATAATAGTTTGTCCTATATAGTTCTTTAATTCAGGAAAATCATTCACTCTCAAAATAATATCCAATTCCTTATTAATGATGATATCATCTCCATTGTAGTTTTTAAAAACCTGCGGTTTAACATTTGTACCGCTCATATCGGGCGAAGTATCCATGTGAGCCAGAAAGCCAATCGTAGGAACATTTTTTTCGGTATTTGATGGTAATGTTGCAGTTACGTATCCATATGTATCAACTTTAACTTCGACTAAACCAATTTCCAATAATTCTTTTTCAAGAAGATTAGCCAAATCAAATTGCTTTTTTGTACTTGGAAAAGTTTGTGAATCTTCATCAGATTGAGTATCAATCTGAACATATCGCATAAACCGATCGACAATTGCCTTTTGCATATGATAAATTTTAAAAGAATAAAATTACTATAAAGTTCTTTATTTCTTGTGATATGATTCATTTTGATTTTTAAACTAACAAATACAAATTTTATTCATTTGAAATACAGTATATTATATTTTTTTTGTAACTTTTAAATTACTTTATGTAATGTATTATTGCTTATATGTAATCTATACATTACATTTATAGTATTAATTAAAAACCTATATGAATGAAAACAAAATTTCTTTTTCCAAATCGATTTAAACGAATTGGCTGGATATTATTAATTCCTGCTGCAATTCTTGGATTCTTTATACTATTTTTTGATTTTGAATTTATGTTTCTGGATTCAAAAGTATTTGCAATATATTCAGAGATGTTTGCATTAGGAGGCAGTAATACTAAAATTTTAAGTATAGATGTGAATAACATTACTGATGAAATTGTCAGCATTCTATTTTTAATAGGAGCTATTTTTGTGGCCTTTTCAAAAGAAAAACAAGAAGATGAATTTATTGCAAAAGTAAGATTAGAATCTTTGGTATGGGCTACTTATATTAATTATGCCATTCTGATTTTCTGCATTATGTTCTTTTTTAGTACTGGTTTTCTAACAGTAATGATACTTAATATGTTTACCATTTTAATCTTCTTTATCATTCGTTTTTATTATATTCTTTACAGTACTAATAAATCTTTAGACCATGAAAAATAATTTAAAAGTTGAAAGAGCAATTAAAAATATTACTCAGGAAGAATTAGCCAAACAGATTGGTGTTACAAGGCAAGCTATAAACTCAATTGAACTTAATAAATATGTACCTTCTACAGTGCTTTCCTTAAAAATATCACTGTATTTTAATAAAACTGTTAATCAAATATTTTTTCTTGACGAAACTGATTAATTTTATAGAAATATTTTTTTAAAATAGCACATTTATGTTAAGTCAAAACCTACTTCAGTTTCTCTACGATTTAAGGGATAACAATAACCGTGATTGGTTTCACGATAATAATGCAAGATATCAAATAGCAAAAAAAGAATTTGAGCAATTCATTGCTTTGGTTATAATGGAAATTTCACAATTTGATCCATCTATAAAAAATGTGAATCCCAAAGATTGTATTTTCAGAATTAATCGCGATATCCGCTTTTCGAATAACAAATCACCCTATAAAACCAATATTGGTGGATTTATTGTGCCAGGTGGGAGAAATGCCGGATATGCAGGTTATTACATTCATATTGAACCCGAAAACTGCTTTCTTGCCGGTGGAATCTATATGCCTCCAGCCGACAGATTAAAAGCTGTTAGAACAGAGATTTATGAAAATACAGACCAGTTTAAAGAAATAATTTATAAAAAGGAATTTGTAAAACAATTCGGAGAGTTAATGACCGAAGATAAGTTAAAACAGCCCCCGAAGGGATTTCCTAAGGATTTTCCCGAAATTGATCTGCTTAAATACAAACATTACTCTGTTTCAAAAGCAATAAGCGAGAAAATGATTGTTTCTAAAACCTATTTAAAAGAAACAATTGAAACATTCAGAATCATGTATCCCTTTATTCAGTTTATTAACGAAGCTATTAATTATCAGCTAAACAAAGACAATTAAACAATTTTTGTGGTTTAACCTCTATGAGTTTAAAATTCTAAACTACGTGGTTTCTATTACAATACTTGTTCTCCAATGGAGAGCTTTTTGAGCAAACAGTAAATACCTATTCATTGGGATTACTCCAGAGGGGTAAAATATTGATAGAAAGAATATATAAAGAATAATGCATGTCAGCACTATTGTTAAATAAAGCCAAAAATATTGCCATGACACACGCAATAGTACAAATGTTGATTTTGTTTTAGGTAATTGCATAAGCAGGCACGAATGCCTGCTTTAATCATAAAATTACTTTTAATACAATTCCGGATATTTCTTCGGATTTGCCTCGTTCATCATAGCATAAATTGCTTCAAAAACATCTTCTGCATTTGGATTCGAGAAATAATCTCCATCACTTGCATAAGCTGGTCGGTGATCCTTTGCAGTTACAGTCCGAGGTTCAGAATCAAGATGAAAATATGAACCTTGATCTTCTAATACTTTCTGCATCATAAATGCTGTAGCTCCACCCGGAACATCTTCATCGAAAAAAACAACTCGGTTTGTTTTCTTTATTGAGCTTGCAATCATGTGTTTCCTGTCGAACGGTAATAATGTTTGAACATCAATTAGCTCAACCGATATATTAAATTCCTTTAGCTGTTCAATTGCATCCTGCGCAATTCGTACACACGATCCATAAGTTACCAATGTAACATCTGTACCCTCATTTAGAATTTCTGGAATTCCTAATGGAATTTTATATTCGCCTATATTTTCAGGTCGTTTTTCACGCAAACGGTAACCATTAAGTGGCTCAATTACCAATGCAGAATCTTCGCCTTCGAGCAATGTGTTATAAAAACCAGCTGCCTGAGTCATATTCCGAGGAACACAAACATAAACGCCACGTATCGAATTAATTACCATACTAAGTGGTGACCCAGAGTGCCATATTCCTTCTAACCTATGACCACGAGTACTAATAATTACAGGAGCAATTTGCCCACCAGCAGTTCTATAATGCGTTGTTGCCAAATCATCGCTTAAGGTTTGTAAGGCATACAAAAGGTAATCGAAATATTGTATTTCGGCAATTGGCCGTAAACCGCGTAAAGCCATTCCTAAACCTTGACCCAAAATGGTTTGTTCTCTAATTCCTGTGTCGGTTACTCGTAATTCACCATATTTTTTTTGCATCCCTTCTAAACTCTGATTTACACCACCGATAAATCCTGCATCTTCTCCAAAAACAACCAGTTTAGGATATTTAGCAAATAAATGATCGTAATTATCTCTTAAAATTTCACGACCGGCAACTTCTATTGAATCATTCTTAAATATGGGTTTTACTTCTTTTACATTTAAAACCGATCGCTCCGATTCGTTATAAAGAAAAGTATTGTAACGTTTGTAATTATCTTCATAGTTTCGCTCTAACCAGTTCGACAGATCTTTCTGCAATTTCCCTCTTATATTACAATCGGTACAAACATGACGTAGAATCTTTTTCGCTGCACTAAAATTATCTTTTCGAATAGGTGTAATAATCTTCTTTAAATCGTTGGTGATAGTTCCTACCTTATCGTAACCTTCTCGCTTACACATGCAAGAACGGTTATCAATTATCTCAATTAACTTGTCGCGTTCAATTTTTACAGGTTCAGTAAATTTGTGCCAGGCAACACGTTTGGCTTCCTTTCCTTCTTCTTCGGCCTGTTTTTCTATTATCTCCAGCTCTTTTTCAGTTGCAATTTTCTCTTTTAGTATCCATTCACGCATTCTTTTTATTCCATCAAATTCGGATTCGAATTTAAGTCTCTCTTCCGATTTATATCTTTCATGCGATCCTGATGTTGAATGGCCCTGTGGCTGAGTAATCTCATCAATATGAAAAACTACTGGAACATGCTCTTTGCGGGCAATCTCAACCCCTTCTTTAAAAAGTTTCACAAGTCCCGGATAATCCCATCCTTTTCCTTTAAAAATAACTATCCCTGCCTTTTCCTTAGTTCTTTCAAAACCTTTTAGCAACTCGGAGATACTTTCTTTGGTAGTCTGATATTTCTTAGGTACAGATATTCCATAACCATCATCCCATACTGCAATAATAGCTGGAACCTGCAACACACCAACAGCATTCATTGCTTCCCAGAATTGTCCTTCGGATGTACTTGCATCTCCAATGGTTCCAAAAGCAACCTCGTTTCCTTTATCCGATAATGTCTTAAATTGATGAAGTTCTTTATTATTTCTGAATAACTTCGATGCATATGCTAATCCAACCCAACGAGCCATTTGTCCGGCAGTTGGTGAAATATCTGACGATGAGTTCTTTTGTTTTGTTAAGTCTTTCCACGATCCATCAGGATTCAAACTACGAGTTGCAAAATGATTATTAAACGATCTGCCACCATTACCAGGATTCAGACTTACATCAGTTTGACCGTACAATTGAGCAAAAAATTCTTCGGCAGTAAATAATCCTGCAGCCATCATAAAAGTTTGATCTCGGTAATATCCCGAACGCCAATCTCCTTCTCTAAAATTCTTAGCAAGAGCAATTTGCGCTATCTCTTTTCCATCACCAAAAATTCCAAATTTAGCTTTCCCTGTCAATACTTCCTTACGGCCCATAAGACTTATCTGACGACTTAAACTGGCAATCTTATAATCGTTAAGTACCTCTGGTTTATTAAAAGTATTTTTTATTACTTCCTCTTTTTTCTCTACTGATTTTGCACTCATATTATCTGTATTTTACTATTTCAAATTATACAATTTACGAAAAATTTTTGACAATAAAACGAAAGATTTATATACATAGATATTATCTAAATTATCTATCTTTGCTGCCGAATGTTATAACAATAAAATTATATTAATGTTTATAAAACTTCTTTTTTTAGTTATCGGAATACTTTCTATTGCCTTTGTAGCAATAGGTTTTAACATATTCTTCCGAAATAAAAAATTTCCACAAACATCGGTAGGTAAGAATAAAGATATGGCCAAACTAGGCTTATCATGTGCCAAACACGAAGAAGTTAAATGTCGTCGAGAAATCGAAAAAAGAACTGATGTTTGTTCATCATGTGGCTGTAGTTAATTTATCAACATCTATTCAGAATCATTTCAAAATGTATTACCTTGCATCTAAAATGGAGGGGCTATGCAAAAAACAGCATTGGTTTTTGGTGCCACAGGATTGGTTGGCAGCTATCTTGTAAACGAACTGGTTGAAAATGAAATCTACAAAAAAGTAAAGGTTTTTAATCGTACCAAACAAAATTATTCAAACATCAAAATAATTGAAATTATTATTGATTATGACAAGGTAAATGAATATACTCACGAGTTTAAAGGTCATGATGCATTCTGCTGTCTTGGAACAACTATTCGTAAAGCAGGCTCAAAAGAAAAATTCTTTAAAATAGATCACGATTTACCTGTTGAAATAGCAAAAATTTGTTCAAATAACGAGGTTAGTAACTTTGTGGCAATATCATCAATTGGGGCAAACCCAAATAGTTCAAACAACTACTTACGTACAAAGGGTCTGATGGAAACTCATATTCAAGAATTCGATTTCGATCAATTGGCATTCGTAAGGCCATCAATGTTGCTTGGGCCGCGTAAAGAATTTCGATTTGGAGAAGCTTTCGGCAAAATAGTTATGATTCCGTTTAACTACCTGTTGATTGGAAACTTAAAAAAATACAGGTCGATACATGCCAAAACTGTGGCTAAATCTATGCTTCAAATTGCCAATATGCCAATACACAAGTTATTTTTTGAATCGAATGAGCTAATCGAAATTGCTAAAACCTAAAATTAAATAATGATAACAGGACAAGATTTTCTGGAGATTATCCAACAAAGACAGAGCGACAGAGCATATCTTAATACATTTATAGAAAAAGATAAGATGGAACGAATTATTAAAGCAGCCCATCTTGCTCCCTCAGCTTGCAATGCACAACCCTGGAAATTTATTGTAGTTGATAATACTGAGTTAAAAAATAAAATTGCCGATTGTACATCAAGTGCCGTTTTAGGTATGAATCATTTTACAAAACAAGCACCTGTGCACATCATTATTGTTGAAGAAAAAGCAAACTTCACGTCAAGTGCAGGTAGCCTGATAAAAAACAAGACTTTTCCACTTATAGATATTGGTATTGCAGCAGAAAATATTTGTTTGCAGGCAACAGCCGAAGGATTAGGAACTTGCATGATTGGTTGGTTCGATGAAACAAAAGTTAAGAAATTACTCAACATCCCGAAATCTAAACGTGTACCTTTAATTATTACGATTGGTTACCCAGCGAAAGAAACCAGAGAGAAACGACGAAAGGATTTAAACCAGGTTTTTAGCTTTAATAGCTATTAGAATTGCAAGGGTTTGTGGTATAAGTTATTTAAAAGGATTAACCTTGGTTCTCAATTATTTAGTTTGATACAACTTTTAACCCGACAATAGAAACAATCAATGTGGTTAGGAACAATAATCGCAGAAAGGTTGTAGGTTCTTTAAACACAAAAATCCCTATTAAAACAGTACCGACTGCCCCAATACCTGTCCATACTGCATACGCTGTTCCGATTGGTAAGGTTTGTGTTGCTTTAATTAAAAGTAACATACTTAAAGTAAGGGCAACAAGAAAACCTGTATACCATAAATACATTTCATTACCTGCAGTCGCTTTAGCTTTTCCTAAACAGAAAGCAAAAGCGACTTCAAATAAACCTGCAATAATTAAAATAATCCAATTCATTTTTTTTATATCTGTTTCTTTTTAAAATACCCACAAACTAAAAAATTATACGATTATAACTCCAAAACCAAACACAAAACTCATTTTACAGCTTGGTATTTGGTAATTAGTGTTTGGTGTTTGATCCTTGTTAATTGTTATTGAATCCTAAACGACATTCACTTCCATTTCCAACTGAATCCCAAATTTCTGATTCACTGAATTCTGAATCTCCTTTGCCAAATTAAGAACCTCGTTTCCTGTTGCATTTCCAAGATTGACCAAAACTAAGGCTTGTTTATTATGAACGCCTGCATTTCCAATACTTCTGCCCTTCCATCCTGATTGCTCAATCAGCCAGCCTGCCGGAATCTTTACTCGATTCTCACCTTGTGGATAAAACGGAATATCGGAATAACTTTTCTTCACGTATTCAAATGTTTCTAAACTAATTTCAGGATTTTTAAAAAAACTCCCAGCATTACCCATCTCTTCTGGCTTAGGAAGTTTTGAGTTGCGAATATCAATTACGGCTTGTCTAATTGCTTTCAAACTTATCGAATCGTATTTCTGCAATTCATCTTTTAAATTTCCATAATTGAGCACAAACTCATGCTTTTTATTTAGTCTGAAATGAACATGGGTAATAATATGTTTGGATTTCAAATCACGTTTAAAAATACTATCTCTGTATCCAAACTTGCATTCAGGGTTAGTAAACTCATGTTTTTTTAATGTGTCAATTTCTAATGTTTCTACTTTATTAATTACATTTTTCACTTCAACACCATATGCTCCAATATTCTGAATTGGGCATGTACCAACAAATCCAGGAATAAGTGATAAATTTTCAATGCCACTCCAATCATGCTGAACACAGTACTCTACAAATTCATCCCAATTTTCACCTGACCCAACACGTACATCAACATATTGATCAGTTTCAGATATTACTTCCACACCTTTTATAATCGACTGAATAATCAATCCTTTATAATCTGTAGTAAATAGAATATTACTCCCTCCGCCTAAAACCATTAAGGGATAATTGTTGTTTTTATGTATTATTATTAGTTCTTTTAGTTCTTCAACTGTCGAAAACGTCGAGAAATAAGAACATGTAACATCAAAACCAAAAGTATTATATTTTTTTATAGAAAATTTTTCTTTGATTTCAATCATATCTTAGTATTTTTATTGTCCAAAGATACGGATTGAATAATGAATAATTATAATCCGGATTACATAAAACAATATGAAAAAAACTAAACAAATTTACCTTGCTGTTACAAATGATTTAGTAACCGATAACCGGGTTCACAAAATTGCAAGCACATTATTAAAATCAGGGGCAAAAGTTACATTAATAGGTAGAATTAGATATGATAATACTCCATTAACTGAACGTCAATACGCAACAATACGATTTAATTTAATCTTTAAGAAAGGTTTTTTATTTTATAAATTTTTCAATATTCGATTATTCTTTTTCTTGCTTTTCCATAGATTTGACATTGTTGTAGCCAACGATCTCGACACCTTACCAGGTTGCTTTTTAGCATCTTTCATCAAACGAAAAAAACTGGTTTACGATAGCCATGAATATTTTACAGAAGTTCCCGAGCTTGTTAATCGCAATTTCCCAAAATATGTATGGCAAATAATAGAAAGTGCTTTGGTTCCACGAATTAAATATTCATATACAGTTTCGGACTCTATTGCTATTACATATCAGGGAAAATATGGTATTACAATGAAAGTTGTTCGAAATGTTCCTTATTGTGTTGGGAATATTATTACAAGCAAAACGAAAACTGAAAGTCGCAAAATAATTATCTACCAGGGAAGCATTAATCTTGGCCGTGGACTCGAACAAATGATTGATGCCATGGAATATATTGATAATGCTCTTTTTAGAATTATTGGTGATGGCGATATTATTGACGACCTGAAACAAAGAATTGCACAAAAAGGGTTAGAGAATAAAATAGAATTGATTGGAAGAATGCCATTCGAGAATCTTTTCGAAGAAACTAATCAGGCCGATCTTGGAATAGCCCTGGAAGAGAATATTGGGTTAAATTATTATTATGCCTTACCAAATAAACTCTTCGATTATATTCAAGCACGAGTTCCTGTGCTTGTTTCTCCATTTCCTGAGATGCAAAAAATAGTAAGAAAGTACGATATTGGCACTGTATACAATCATCAGGATTCGCAATCGCTGGCAAAAAAAATAAATGAATTATTTGAGTTTAAAAACCGATACCAGAAGTGGAAAGAAAATACCGATAAAGCGGCATTAGATCTTTGTTGGGAAAACGAAGAGAAGATTTTAAAAGATATTTATTCGCAAGCTGGTTTAACATTCAACTAAAAAATATTTCCTTGAATTAGGGGTAACACGTTTCGTAAACGTCATAGGATAAAATATCTCATAATGCCTGAAATACAGGACTACAATCTTGCAATACAAATCAAGGAGGGAAATAAGCAGGCCTTTGACAGGCTGTTTCTTAAATATTTTAATCCCTTGTACAGATATGCTTTTAATTTGTGCAAGAACAAAGCTATAGCAGAAGATTCGGTTCAGCAAACTTTCATAAAAATATGGAAAAACACTCGCAGTATACCAACTGATATTGCCATAGGTAAAATACTATTTACCTATACCCATAATCAAATGATTGATGAATTAAGAAAAGAAAATGCCCGTAAAAAATATGAAGACTCTCTGATTCAAAATTCTGCCATATATACTTTCGAAGAAAATAAGGAAGATAAACAAAGAACAAAGGCAATTATTGAATCTGCCATAGATAAGTTACCTGAAAAATCAAAAGAGATTTTCCGGCTTGCCAAGCAAGAAGGATTAACACACGACGAAATAGCAGAATATCTTAAAATATCGCCAAAAACAGTCGAAAACCAACTGGGAAACGCGTATAAAAAACTCCGTGAATACCTAAATCCATATAAAGAAATACTTTAAATGGGGGTTTATTATTTTAGAAACGTTATACAAGCAAATGAAAAGACTAATCGACATAATAAAATTAAAAAGAAATACCAATACTCTTGATATTGATGAGTTAATGGATAGATATTCTCTTTCTTATAACGATTTAGATTTTAGACATACAAATATTGATACAATAAAAGCGTACGAAAAACTTAACAAATCGATAGAAAAAAGTACAATCCACAACTTTTCTAATCTATTTTCAGGCTTCAACTGGAAACCTATTTTAAAACCAATTTACACCATCGCATTAACTAGTATTATAATAATAGCAGTATTTTATCTTAAAAGAGAAACCGACGAAACTCATTATGCTGAGATTATTGTTGAAAAGGGAGAAAAAATAAAACTTAATGTCGAAAAAAACCTTGTAATATGGGTCAATTCCGGAAGTTATGTTCGTATTCCTACCAATGGTAAGATTGGGAAAGAAATTTATATCGAAGGGGAGGCATTTATAGAGGCAAGTCCTCAAAATAAAATAAATTATTCGATTATATCAGGTAATAGTATTTGTTATATAAAAAATGGATCTTTCAATATAAAAACAAATAACAAAGAAGTTATTGCAACAGTTAGTAAAGGTGCTCTGGCAATTTACAATACCAATCTACCAAAATCAACTCAAATAACTTTGAAAGAAAATGATAGGGCTACATTATTCAAAAACTATGATTTTATTGCAGTAGAAAAAGAAAAAAGCCGAAACTACTTATATTGGAAAACAGGAATTCTCCAATTTAATAATACTGAATTACGAGATGTGGCCAAAATAGTAACAGAATATTTTCAAATACCTGTAAAAATTGAAAATATAGAACTTCGAAGCGAACATGTATCAGCCACATTTACAAATCCCGAAATTGATGATATTCTAGATAAAATTCAATCAACAATCAACTGCCAAATCACCGGAGATGGAAGCAAATTAATAATTTATTAAAACTAAAAACATGAAAAAGATAATATTTATAGCCATTACATTACTTTTTGGTTTCCAAATTAACCTAACTGCACAGGATAGTGAAGCCATTTTAGATAAGCTGAACCGTTTAGATGAAAAAAGCACCTATCTAAAAGATTTTAAGTTTGAAATAGAGCCCAATAGCAATGTGAAATATTCAATCCTGCTTTCAAAAGGAACATATTATGAATTTGCGATATATCAAAACCATGCAAAACAATTTGATTTTGAGCTTTATAAGGATAAATCCGAAACAAATTTAGTAACAGAAAAAAATGAATTTCCAGATCAAATTCTTAAAACTAATTACTTTAATAAGCATACAGGTGTTTATCATTTGGTAATAAGAAACAAATCAAACACATTAGCTAAGTCTGTTCTCCTTTTATCATTTTTTGAGAAGGATGATGCCATCAATAATGAAGAAATTGTTACAATTGAAAAAAATAATAACAATGAACAAAATAGTAACCCAAACCAGATTAATGATGAGATCTTCGTTGTTGTAGAACAAATGCCAATATTTGGAGGACAAAAAAGCCAAGCAGAATCTACTGATATGTTTAGAGATTTTATTGCAAAAAACATAATTTACCCTGAAGAAGCCAAACTAAAGCAAATAAAAGGCAGAGTGTATGTAAGTTTTGTAGTTGATAAAGAGGGATATATTAAAACAGCAAAAGTAGTAAGAAGCGTTCATCCATCATTAGATCAGGAAGCACTTAGAGTTGTTTTTACATCTCCCAGATGGGAACCAGGAAAACAAAGAGGTCAGGCCGTTAATGTTTCATATACCTTTCCAATTATTTTCGACCTAACAGAGTAAAAAAAAGTGGAGAATCTCCACTTTTTTTTATTTATATATTTTCTCCTTATTCAGCGCTCGTTGGTATGCACGGGCATTAACATTATGCTGACTAAGTGTTTTGGCAAAAACATGATAGCCTGAAAAATCGGCACTTGCACAAAAATAAAGATAATCATGTTCTTTGTAATTTAATACTGCATCAATAGCATCTATAGAAGGAATCGAGATTGGTCCAGGAGGTAAACCATAAAATTTATACGTATTATATGGAGAGTCAATGTCAAGGTGCTTTTTTAATATTCGTTTTACTGTAAAATCCCCGAGTGCAAATTTAATTGTTGGATCAGCTTGCAATGGCATTCGTTTTCGTAAACGATTAATATAAACACCCGCGATATCATCCATCTCATCCTTTTTATATGTTTCTTCATCAACAATTGAAGCTATTGTAACCACATCCTCTTTTGTAAGATTTAGTACTTTTGCTTTTGATAATCTTTTTTCATTCCAGAATTTTTTATACTCATTATTCATTCTGTCAATGAATTTCTCAGCAGATGTATTCCACCAAAACTCGTATGTATTGGGCAAAAATATACAGCTGATTGTTGCAATATTTAAATCATACTTTCCGATAAAATCTTTATCTTTTAGCAACCGCATAATTGAGATCGAATCGGCCTCGATTTGTTTTGCTATTTTACCTGCCAATTGCTCCTTAGTACGAACATTATTAAAAACCACTTTTACAGGTTCTTGTTTTCCCGATCGCAATAAATCAAGCAATTTATTATTACTCATCCCGTTAGTTAGTTTATATCTTCCAGGATAAATATGATTTCTATAATTCTTCTTTTCAGCTAGCCATTCAAATGAGTTTCTATTAATTATATAATTATTTTCGTATAATAAACTAACCACATCTTCTAAAGTCGCACCTGTTGGAATGTACATATAAGCAGTTTTTGCCTCTTTTATTATAACATTTGGTTGAAAAAGTCTTTGATAGCTTTTATATAACAGGTAAGATACAAATAGAATACTTAGGACTAAAATAGAAAGAAACAGCTTTTTAAGCATAGCAGGCAAACCTATTTTCTTTGACATTATTGTATCTAATTTTAAATTTCAGAACAAAATTATGCTTAATTTAGTTTTATATCTATACAAAATTTGACTAATTATCTACAAAAATTTGTAATCGGTCAATCTTTTTTGTTTATATTTATAAATAAATTGTAAATTTATATGATTTTTTACTTTTGTATTAAATTGGTAAATTAGGTAAAAAAACAATAATTCTCTTATGAAAGATTTAATAATAAAGGAAACTGAAAAAACACCATCTGTATCGCTTGGCACCAATGGAATTCTTAAGATTGAAGGACGATCCATCCCTGAAGATGCTGCAAAGTTTTTTAAACCAATACTCGATTGGACAAGAGAATTTACAGCTCCTGAAATTCGAATAGATATAAAACTTGAATATTTTAATACCAGTTCATCAAAATTTATTCTTGAAATGTTGCGTCTGATTGAAGGAAATCCAAGCAATGATAATGTTTTGGTAAATTGGTTTTATGAAGAAGGTGATTTAGATGTATTAGAATCAGGACAATATTTTGAATCCATTATTGGAATTCCCTTCAAATACATTGAATACGAAGAATTATAGAAAGCTCTTTTTAAAAGGGCTTTTTTAAGCTTTGTATTAAAAATCCTAACAATAATGATAGTTTTTTAATAAATCGAATAGTACAATAATGACAGCCTCTCCAAAAACAAATATTGTGATTGCAGTTAAAGGGGCAATGCTTGCAAACAATATCCAGAAAGATCTAGCATCTGAAGATTTTAATATAAAAGTATTCTTAAACGGGAAAGATGCATTTTCATATTTATCAAGTATTGAAGATTTTAACACGTTTGTAATAAGTACAAACAATTTGCCTGGAATAAAAGGTCTTGATTTAGCTCGAATGCTTAAAAAAGAACAAAAAAAATTCCCATTTATCTTCTTAATCGATGAAACTTCTGATAAACATACCATAGAAGCTATTAGATCTGAATCATATCATTTTATTGCTCAAACTAATGATATAGCAAGTGAAATTGCACCTTTAATTAATGATCTTATTCAGCAAAATTATAAACAAAGCGAAGATGAAGATTTAAAAATTTCACTTGATAATTATAAAAAAAGAATTAATGATCTCGAACGTGATGTTGATTTTTATGTAAAGCAAGGCGATTTAATAACTAAACAACGTGCAAAAATTCAGAAAGAAAGAGATCAACTGGCACAGGAGAAATATGAGATCATTAAACAAAAAGAAATAATGGAGGCTGATTTGCAGTTTATCATGAAACAAGGTGATAAAATTGCAGAGCAAAAACATAAAATTAAAATTCAGCATGATATAGTTCAGCAACAAAAACAAAAAATAACTGATAGTATAGTTTATGCAAAAAGAATCCAGTCAGCTATTTTACCACCAAATAGGTTTATTCAACATTTATTAGTCGATCATTTTATCTTTTATAAACCACGTGATATTGTAAGTGGCGATTTTTACTGGATAAAACAAGTAGAAGACCGCATTTTTATTTCTGCCGCCGATTGCACTGGGCATGGTGTTCCTGGAGCGCTAATGAGTATGCTTGGGATAACTTTCCTTAATGAAATTATTAATAAAAACCCAAAAATATCAGCTGGTGAAGTACTTGATGAACTGCGAACTCATGTTATCACTTCATTGAGACAGACAGGTAAATCAGGTGAAACTCGCGATGGGATGGATATTTCACTCTGTATCCTAAACAACAAAACAAAAACTATGGAATATGCGGGTGCCAACAATCACCTTTATATGATTCGAAACAATGAGTTTTCTGAAGTAAAAGCAGATAGAATGCCTATAGGTATTCATCGTCGTGCAAAAGAAAACTTTACAAATAATATAATAGATATAGTTAAAGATGATGTTATCTATATTTTCTCTGATGGTTATGTTGATCAATTTGGTGGTGATGATGGAAGAAAATTTTTACCATCAAACTTTAAAAGACTGCTATTTGATAACCATCAGAAACCTTTCGCTGAACAAAGACAGATACTGGAAAACACATTTGAAAGTTGGAGGGGTGAGCATAAACAGCTAGACGATATTTTGGTAATTGGATTTAAAATAGCTTTTGAAAAAGTATTTACAAAAGCAAAAGATGTTTATTACTGGGAAGGAAAAACGATATTAATTGCTGAAGATGATGAAGCAAACTTCATGCTTCTTGAAAGAGCATTATCAAAGACAAAAGTTAATTTGATTCGTGCCGAGAATGGTAAAGAAGCAGTTAAAATTTTTAAATCTACTCCAGGTATTGATTTAATTTTAATGGATATTAGAATGCCTATAATGGATGGCATTGAGGCCACTCAGGAAATAAAAGAAATCGATAGTAAAATTCCAATTGTTGTGCAAACAGCATTCACTATGTCGAGCGAAAAAGAGAAAAGCTTCAAAGCAGGTTGCGATGATTATATCTCAAAACCAATAAATCTGAAAGAATTAATTTCAACAGTAAGTAAATATATCGATAGAGATTAAAACAAAAAAATCGGGTTCAATTACCCGATTTTTCTATTTAATTTAATTTATCCAAAGCTATTTTTATTCGTTTCATCGCTTCCACTAGCTTGTCATCTGATGCAGCATAAGAAAATCTTATATATTCTGGCGAACCAAATGCACAACCTGGCACTAGCGCAACATGAGCATTATCTAAAAGATAAAGACATAATTCGTTAGCTGTATTGACTTTAGTTTTACCATCAGTTTTGCCAAAATAATAGCTCGCTTTAGGAAATAAGTAAAAAGCACCATCTGGAATATTGTACTGCAAACCTTTAATATCTTTTACTAACTCAATAACCAAATCTCTTCGTCGCTTAAATGCAGATACCATTTCGGTTATACAAGTACTATCAGAATTAAGTGCTGCAACTGATGCCATTTGAGATATTGATGATGCGCCAGAGGTCGTTTGTCCTTGAATTTTATCGCAGGCCTTTGCTATCCATTTTGGAGCAGCAATATAACCTATACGCCAACCTGTCATTGCATATCCTTTTGATACTCCATTAACAACAATAACCTTGTCTCGAATAAAATCGAATTGAGCAATACTTTCATGATTGCCAACAAAGTTTATATGTTCATAAATTTCATCAGAAATAATATAAATATCATTTTGGGCTTTAGCAACAACATCAGCAATTGCTTTCAACTCTTCTTTTGAATACAAGCTTCCGGTTGGATTTGAAGGAGAACATAAAAATAGCACCTTTGTTTTTGGAGTTATTGCCTTCTGCAATTGATCCGGTGTAATTTTAAAATTATTATCTATGGTCGTGGGTACAATAACATTTACTCCTTCTGCTAACTTAACCATCTCTATATAACTAACCCAATAGGGAGCAGGAACAATTACTTCGTCTCCTTTATTTACCAACGAAAGAATTACATTAGCCAACGAGTGTTTTGCACCACATGAAACAACAATTTGATCCGTGGTATAATCAAGATTATTTTCTCTTTTAAGTTTTGCTACTATTGCTTTCAATAGTTCTGGATAACCAGGAACAGGAGAATAATGAGAGTAATTATCGTTAATTGCCTTAATTGCAGCATCTTTAATGTGCTGGGGTGTATTAAAATCAGGTTCCCCAACACTAAGGTTAATTACATCAATCCCCTTAGCCTGAAGCTCACGGCTTTTTTTACTCATTTCAAGAGTTTGCGAAATAGCTAAACTGGTTACTCGTTCTGATACATTTTCCATAGTTGCTTAAATTATAAAGGTTAATGCCAGTGCATCAACCAATATGTTATAAATTTTATTAAATTTGATCAAACTAGTTTTGTCTTATAAACAAAGAGCAAATATAAAACATTTTACAGTAATAATTTGTGTTGTACAACAACTTGAGGCAAATTCTTAAGTTCTATAAATCAATCACTTAATAACAGATATATTATGATGACAGAAATTCTGGAAATCCTAAAATACACACTCCCCTCACTAATTATTTTTGGAGCAGTATGGTTTGTTTTGCATTCAATGATTAAAAATGAGCAAAAAAGAAATCATTTTGAATCGGTTGCAAAAAATCAACGAATTACAACACCTGTTCGTTTACAAGCATATGAACGTATGACAATTTTATTGGAACGTATCTCCCCCGAAGCTCTAATAATGCGGGTTAATGACCCATCTCTTACAGCAAAGCAATTTCAAACTGAATTACTAAATAATATTAGAATGGAATTTGAGCATAATGTAGCACAGCAAGTTTATATTTCTAATCAGGCATGGGAACTAATTAAAAACGCAAAAACCAGCGTTATTCAACTGATAAATTCAACAGCAGCCAAGGTAAAGCCTGAATCTCAATCTATTATTTTAAGTAGGATGATTCTTGAAGAGTTAATGCAACAAGAAAAATCACCTGTTGCAATTGCGCTCGATTATTTAAAAACAGAAATAAGACAATTCTTTTAAACCTCAATAGATAAAAAAGAAAACAAATTATCTTTTTATAAAATAAAAATACATTCCTGTAGTAAGCATAAAGCTTCTGTTGTAAATATCCCCTTTTTTAACGTTATAATAATAATTATCCAGCTCAGCATCATTAATATTATATCGGTACTCGGCTGAATTATTATCAACATTAAATAATCCCTGACAATACCTTAAATCAATAAAGATATCAGCTCGGCGATTAAACCTGCCCTGTGCTCCTACTCCGGCAACAATGCCAAAGTCAAATGCAGAAAGGTTGGGTTTAATATTTTCGTTTATATCTTTCGAAATTTCAAAGATTTCAAATTTTCCCTTGGTAGTGGCCGACAAAAGATAGGATGCATATCCACCACCATATATATAAATCTGAGGATCTTTGGAAAAGGCATACTTTCCAAAAAGAGGAACTGTTACATAATTTAAATTAGTTTCTAACTCATAGCTATTAAATTTTCCACCTTTTTTCTCATAGTTTATTTCAGTATTAACTGATAAACGGCGTGTAAAAAACCATGCTCCAGAAATTCCGATTTGCGGTGTTATTAATTTTGCATTTGTATCCATGAGTTTATCGCCAGTTAAGGAGGATAAATGAACACCTCCCTTTATACCAATTGTTGGTGATTTATGTGGATTTTGGGCCTTGGTTAATAAGGCAATAAACAATAATAATATGGTCAGAGTAAATCTCACTTATTCGCTTTTTTTAAAATAAAAAACTAAAATACAAAAAATAAAACAAAAAAATGCCTGTCAACTTATTGACAGGCAATAAAAACGCATTTATGTATTAGATTATTTTATTAAATCTACACTCCTCTTCACAAATTTGGTAAGATCTTCTCCCTTAAGCATATTATTTGCAAGTAACGCAAGATCAATAAGTTGCTTTACAAGTTTATTTTCTTTACCATATGTTTCGAGTAGCTCATTCTTCTGTTTTACCAAAGCATCAATTTTCTTTTCAACATCTGAAAATTTATCTTTCTCTACTTGGTTAATTTCTTCTTCCTTTTTACCTGTTTGCTTTTTGCTTATTTCTTCTTTTTCTTTTTCGAGTGGATTTAACTCTTCTATTAGCTTCGATATTTTAGTGCCAAGCTTTTTATCTTTTTGTTCAATAATCTTTGCTAAAAGCTTATGATTTGAATTAATAACCAGGTTATAACTATCGGGTAAATCACCATAAAAATTCATACCACCACTCATAGCAGCCATATCTCTCATACGGCGCATAAATTCTGATTGAGTTATTACTACAGGTTCGTCAGTTTCATTCATATTTTCGAATTGAACAGTAAATGAACCAAACGAAGGCAACTGGCTTTCAAACATTTTTGAAAGTTGGTTTTTTTCTTCGTCCGATAGATGCGATTCAACAATATCATCTTTCTTAATTAGCTTTTCAACTACATCTGAGTCAACACGCATAAATCTTGTATCCTTAAGCTTTTGCTCCAGTTGATTAATAAAATGGGTGTCTAATTGTCCATCCATGAGTAACACATCGTAACCCTTAGCTTTGGCATTCTCAATAAAAGTATATTGCTTTTCTCTATCAGTAGAATATAAATAAACCAAGGTTTTTGATTTATCAGTTTGGTTTTCTTTTATAAGTTTTTCATACTCCTCAAGTGTAAAATACTTACCATCGGTATTTTTCAAAAGAACAAAATCTATCGCTTTCTCATAAAATTTCTCTTCGGTAAGCATACCATATTCTATAAAAATCTTCAAGTTATCCCATTTCTGCTCAAATTGAAGACGATCATTTTTAAATATCTCTTCTAACCTATCACCAACCTTTTTGGTTATGTGGTTTGATATTTTTTTAACATTCGAATCGCTTTGTAAATAACTACGCGAAACATTTAACGGAATATCTGGCGAATCGAGTACTCCATGCAGTAAGGTCAAGAATTCGGGCACGATTCCTTCAACCGAATCGGTTACAAAAACCTGATTAGCATATAGTTGTATTTTATTTTTTTGTACTTCAATATTGTTTTTTATTTTGGGAAAGTACAAAATACCTGTTAAATTAAAAGGATAATCAACATTAAGATGAATATGAAATAATGGTTCTTCCTTAAACGGATAAAGGTTATCGTAGAATTTTCTATAATCTTCATCTTTTAACTCGGTAGGCTTTTGAGCCCATAGTGGATTAGTATCATTAATAATTTTATCCTTGTCAGTTTCAACTTCCTTACCTTCTTTCCATTCTTTTTCCTTACCAAAAGCTATTTCTATGGGTAAAAAGCGACAATACTTATTTAACAGATCTTTTATTCTGCTTTCATCAGCAAATTCGATGGATTCATCATCAATAAATAAAGTAATATCTGTTCCACGATCTGTCTTCTTGGCTTCTTCCATATTATACTCAGGGCTACCATCGCACGACCATTTAACAGCTTTTGCACCCTCTTGATGAGATAATGTTACTATCTCTACTTTCTTCGAGACCATAAAAGAAGAGTAAAAACCTAAACCAAATTTACCAATTATAGTAGTTTGGTCTTTAAACTTATTAATGAACTCTCCTGCACTAGAAAAAGCAATCTGATTAATATACTTATCTACTTCTTCTTCGGTCATTCCAATACCTCTATCGCTTATAGTAAGCGTTTTCTTTTTCTTATCAAGTTTAACATGAATTGTTAAATCACCGAGATCTCCCTTAACTTCTCCCAATGAAGAGAGCTTTTTCAATTTCTGAGTTGCATCAATTGCATTTGAAATAAGCTCGCGCAAAAAAATCTCATGATCAGAGTACAAAAACTTTTTAATTATTGGAAAAATATTCTCTGTTGTAACACCAATTTTACCTGTTTGCATTTTGTTTTAATTTTGAGTTAAACAATTAGTTCAGCAATCACCAGTTTCAAAGTATATGCCAATAAGATTAAACTGACAAATAGACAGAATCTTAGGCAATTCATGAAAAAATAAGAAATTTTTACAGACAAAATAGTAGTAAGTACTATTAGATAATAAACCATTGTGGAAACAAAAAATACAAAATAATAAGTAGAACAGCTGTAAGAATAACAAAAATGATAAAAATCTCGGTGATAAGTATGCCAGATTGTTTTCTTAGAATGAAGTTTTTTTGACTTAAAATACCCTTAATATTATTTTCAAGACGAAGTGCAAAGTTTTCATTCTTCTTAATTGCAGTATAAACACCATGGTGAAACGCCAGAGAAACTGTATCAATATTATCACTATCGGAATACAAAATAACTTCTGCACCTGAGTTAATTGCTTTAATTTTCTTCAGCACATCAATCATGTCAACAGAATTGCCATTTTCATCAATTTCAAGATGATTTGAGATAAAAACAATATTGACATTCTTTCTTGATGGTTTAAACCTGGCAAAATCATTAATAAAATCCCGGCTGCGCAAATAAATCTGAATATTATAACTATTCAGCTGATCGGTTTTAGAGATAATCTCTCTTATAAATCCGTCATCATTATCAATAAAGTAAATATATACTCTATCCTTACCTATTCTCTTCCTCATAAATTATAAAAACTTTACTTAAATATAAATGATCTATCGATAAAAGTCAATAGAGAATGAAGGATTGACAACCATAGTTTTCAGGTTCTCCGTTTTTAATTTCTATTGTTACGAGCATCAATATCTGACTTAAACTCCCATCTACCTTTTTCGAATTTGTAGGCATCGTAAGAAAAATCGGGGCCATAAAACTCAAAAACACCATTTAAACTAGGTTTCGAAGGAGATAAATGATCATAGACAATCATTTTTAGAGTCTCGTCAAATGTTAATGTCATATTTGCTCTTGCATTGTATTCGAATATAATCCGAGTATTTCTTGGTAAGTTGCTAAAAACTTTGGCTCCAAAAACAGGTAGGTCATTTTCGTCAAATTGAAGAACATCAATTATCTTTTTCTTTGTGAGTATATTATTTAAATCAGATGAAAGCAAAGTATAGTAATAGTGGTTCTTATATTTGTTTTCGATTATTTTATAATAAAGCAAACCATACCAATTCGTATTTGACAAAACTGAAAACTCGGGATTCTTTATATCCTCTGATCGATCATTTAAGGCGTATAATTTGTATTCCTTTGACCTCTTATTATAATAATGTATATATCCAAAATATTTATGTGTTCCATCATTAAAAGGAATATTCCAGGTGTAAATTATTAATTGATCATTAGGCGATTTTATAAGTCCAATATTTTTAACCGAATCTATTGGGTTAATAAATGCCTCACTTTTTGATAGATAACTTTCAAAGATCCGTGTAATATTTTTATTTAGTTTAAGCTTTTCATCATCACTTTTTTCATTTGAGATTGATGTAAAATAATTAGTAAGACTGTCACGTACTGTTCTTAAATTATTATTCTGAGAAAAAGAATCACTTAAATTGCCCATAATTATTGCAATCAAAATAACTAGAATACTTATTTTTTTATGGATGTAATTCATTTTTACAATTCAATTAAGTTGATTTAGATCATTTTTAAGTAACGGTATTTTCAAAGGGAAATTTTATTCTTTAAATGATTCATTTATCGACTCATTTAAAATCTCACAAGAATTAAGAATCTGATCTTTATTAATAATTAAAGGTGGAGAGATTCGAAATGCAGTGTCACAAAATAAAAACCAGTCTGTAACCAGTCCTTTTTTTAAGGCAATATCAATAACATTTTTAACTCTTTTAAAGCTATCAAGTTCAACTGCCATAAATAATCCTTCTCCTCGAATCTCTTTAATATTATTGTTTTTCAAGTTTTCTCTAAAAATATTCCCTTTCAGCTTTACGCTTTTTATAAGATCTTCATTTTGTATTACCTCGAGTGATGCTATAGCTGCTGCACATGAAACAGGATGTCCTCCAAAAGTAGTGATATGGCCTAATATAGGATTTGTTTTTAAACTACCCATTATTTCATGGGATGAGACAAATGCTCCAATTGGCATTCCTCCACCCATTCCTTTAGCTATGGTAAGTATATCAGGTATTACATTATACTCCATAAAAGCAAACAACTCTCCAATACGACCAAATCCGGTTTGAATCTCATCAAAAATTAACAGCGTACCCGTTTCACTGCATTTTTTGCGCAGTTTGTCAAGGTAGTTTTCTTCTGGGATTCTAATACCAGCCTCACCTTGAATTGGCTCAACTAAAACACAAGCTGTTTTGTTATTAATTAGTTCAATATCAGACTCATTATTAAACTCGATAAACTGAATGCCTGGCAATAAAGGTCTGAAAGAATTCTTAAAAACCTCGTTCCCCATAACGCTCAAAGAGCCATGGGTACTTCCATGATATGCATTTTTACAAGCAATTATTTCGCTTCTCCCAGTATATCTTTTAGCTAGCTTAAGCGCTCCTTCAATTGCTTCACTTCCCGAATTTACAAGATAAACAGATTGTAAGTTTTCAGGTAATAAATCAGTGAGCATATTTGCATATTTAACTTGTGGTGTCTGCACATACTCGCCATATACCATAAGATGCATATATTTATCTAACTGATCCTTTATAGCATTGACTACGGCTGGGTTTCTGTGGCCAACATTACTTACAGAAACACCTGAAATTAAATCGATATAGGGCTTATTATCTTTATCATACATATAAATACCCTCAGCTCTTTCGATCTCCAATTGCAATGGGGCATCGGATGTTTGCGCAAGGTGCTGAAAAAAAAGCTGTCTGTTTGTGATCATTTTAAAAAATAAAAAAATTGGGAATTACCCCAATTTAAGATTAAACATGTAATAAATTAGTTATTTCCCCATCAGATTAATGTCGCTCATGAATTTTTCTTTGTATGCCTTACCAATAGGGATATTTTTTGGACCTTCACTACTTCTAATTAAAACGGCATTGTCTTCAATCCGGTCAATTTTACCAATATTAATAATATATGATCGGTGAACACGCTTAAAGATTTCGGAAGGAAGCTGATTCTCAATAGATTTCATTGTAAAATGAATCGTAAATTTTTCGTTAAAAACAGCAATTATAACATAATTTTCAAGTGCTTCAACCCAAAGAATATCTTGAAACTTAAGCCTTACAAGAGCAGAATTCTTTTTAACATAAATCTCGTCTGTCTTCTTCTTACTTTTTGATTCGTGTATCTTCTTTGCTTTTGAAACAGCTTTAAAGAATCGGCTATAATTAATTGGTTTTAGCAAATAATCTGTTACATCGTAATCGAATGCATTTATTGCATATTTTTCTTTGGATGAAATAATAATTACTTGTGGAAGATTATTTAAAGTATTTAAAAAATCTATTCCATCCATTTCTGGCATTTCTATATCAAGAAAGATAAGATCAATTTCTTCAGTAAAAATTTCAGATTTATTAATTGCCTGTACGGCATTTTCAAAGGAGTACTTAAGTTCAAGGAATTCAGTTCTACTAACAAATTCTTCAACTACTCTTCTCGATAAAACATCATCATCAATAATTATACAATTCATCCTTTATTCTATATAAGTTCTTTTATCAAAAATATAAAATATCTTGAAATTATTATTGATCAAGGGAATAAAATCAATAGATAAATATACGAAAAAGAATGATTAAAGGTTTATTTTCGTTGATAAAACTTTTTTATAAGTAATTCTGGTTTGCGAAGTGTTTGTTTTAACCACTCTAATAATATAATATCTTTTTCCTCATCGCTTAATTGCCAGTTAATATCTGACAATCGAAGTTTACGGGTTAATTCGTAAAGAATAATTGCAGCCGAAACAGAGATATTAAAACTTTCAGTAAAACCAACCATTGGTATTTTCAAGAATTCATCTGCCTTATTAATAACTTCATCGGACAGTCCAGTAAGTTCAGTTCCAAAAAACAAGGCTACCTTGCCTTTTTTCAGATCAAAGTTATCTAGTTCAGTGCAATCTTTGTTCGGCACTGTTGCAATAATGCGATAGCCACTTGCTTTTAAATCGTTTAATGCATTTTTGGTATTATCAGATTGTAGGCTATACTTATTAAGATTTAACCATTTTGAGGAGCCGAGAGTAACATCGGGATTAATTTGAAAGGAATGTTTATTTTCAATAATATGGACAGTTTGTATTCCAAAACAATCTGCAGTTCTAAGCACAGCACTAGCATTCTGCGATTGATAAATATCTTCAAGAACAATGTTTATATAATTTGTTCTATTGCTTAAAACTTGCTGGAAATTGCGATATCTTTCTTCGAGTAGAAATTCTTTTAAAAAATCAATAAGCTCTTTACTCATTGTCTAAATAAAAAAATAAATAAAAAAGGGAGTACAAACTGATTGGTACTCCCTATGTGATAATGTCAATATTTTTATTGAACAGATCCAGCTAAATCGCTACCAGCTTTAAATTTAACAACTTTCTTAGCTTTAATAGTGATTGGTTTACCAGTTTGTGGGTTTCTTCCAGTTCTAGCATTTCTTTTAGCTACTGAGAATGATCCGAAACCAACTAAAGCTACACGATTACCTTTTTTCAAAGATGTAGTTGTGCTTTTAATGAAAGCGTCTAAAGCTTTTTTAGCATCAGCTTTTGTTAATTTTGCTTCTTTTGCAATTGCATCAATTAATTCTGCTTTGTTCATAATAAAAAATTTTTAGGGTTAGTAAATTTATTTTCTTACATACATACAAATATAGAGTATTTATTGAGCTTCGCAAATGTTCTTCAAAAAAAAATGCATTTTTATTGACAAAATTGATGATTTTGTTAATAATTACAGCAAAAACGTACTGTTAACGTCCATTTTCGAACATTTATTGATAAAAAAATGGTGAATATCAGGAGCCTTTTTTTTTAATAAAAATAAATATTTCAAATATTTTGTGTAAATCAAAATTAATTATACTTTTGCCCCCGGAGAAATGGCAGAGCGGTCGAATGCGGCGGTCTTGAAAACCGTTGTACTGAAAGGTACCGGGGGTTCGAATCCCTCTTTCTCCGCCAAAAGAATAATCATCCCGCTGAAAAGCGGGATTTTTATTTTGCAGATACCCGAGTCAAGCTTGCTTGAACGAGGGTAGCTGTAAAAGAAAAAGCAGTGAGCAAAGCGAGCGGATGATTATTCTTTTTATCAAGTACCCTTTTGGGATCACCGGAGGTAATCCCTTCCTTTTTAAATTTCCAATATAAAAAATTGAAAATTCATTACTAGATGATAGATTGCTTCACTTCGCTATTTGGCTTCGCTCGCAATAACCAAGAAAAGTTGGTTTGTAATTTACAGATACCCGAGTCAAGCTTGCTTGAACGAGGGTAGCTGTAAAAGAAAAAGCAGTGAGCAAAGCGAGACAACAAAGTGTACAAAGTAAAGTATTGATTACTTAAAATATTTAGTTTGCGATCTTTTCTAAAGTAAAAGTGTATTTTTTTGTTACCAGCTTCCCTCAGCTATTCCTCCACCTAGTAGAATATCCTTTTCATAGAAAACAACCGGCTGCCCAGGAGCAACAGCCCAGGCAGGGGACTCTAATTTAAGCAAAATTGAATTGGAATCAATATTAGTTACAACTGCTGGCTCCTGTGGATTTAATCCCAGTCCACGAATATTAACCAGAACTTTAGCATTTACGGCCAAAGCATGAGGATTTACTAAATGGATTTTCTTTAATAATATATTATAATGATGTAAAGAATCCTTAGTGCCAATTGTCAATTCGTTTGTTATAGGATCAATTTTAGTAACATAAGCCTCTCTTTTAGTATCCAAAAACAAATCTCTCTTCTGCCCAATTGTATAATAAATATATCCATTATGATTACCTATAACATGACCGCATTCATCCCTTATCGCCCCTTTTTTTATACTTTTTATTTCTTCAGAAATATAAATTCGTAAAAAATCACGGTAATCAGAATTATTCAAAAAACAAACGCCCATACTTTCTTTTCCATTTGCCAAATCGTCAAAACCATTGTCAGAGGCTATGTTTCGGATCTGAGTCTTTGTATATTTTCCTAGAGGAGTAATCATCCGTTTAATTGTTTTTGAAGCTAATTCCCACATAAAGTACGATTGATCTTTTACAGGATCTATTCCTTTTTGTAGATGATAAATACCTTGATAATTGGTTTTACGAATATAATGACCACTAGAAATAAATTTACAATCATTTTTATCAGCAAAATCGATAAGTTTTTGCCATTTTATAACTTTATTGCAAAAAGTACACGGACTGGGAGTTCTCCCCTTTAGATATTCATTGGCGAAATGATTTTTTACAACCTCAAAATCTGTAGAAATATTTTCAGTAATAATTGGTATTTTCAGTTGATTTGAGATATTCTCAATTTTATCGGCATATTTTTCTTCGTTGAAAGAAAAGTGCAATCCAATAACCTCATATCCTTGATTTTTCAAAATAAGTGCAGCTATTGTGCTATCAATACCTCCACTTAAACCAATTACCACTTTCTCTTTCACACAATTAATTTTTGTATTGGGATTTCTATTTCTATATATCAGGAGTTTTAATTGGAAAAAATTAGAGTTAATCCTTTCTAAAAGATTTCCATCTGAACAAGCTTATAGTAATTACCATTCATGGCCATAAGTTCATTGTGATTCCCCTTTTCGACAATTTTGCCTTTATCTATAACCACGATTAAATTCGCATTTTTAACTGTAGATAACCGATGTGCGATTATTATGGCTGTTCTGTTCTGCAATAAATTCTCAATAGCCCCACTAATAGCAAGTTCAGATTCGTGATCAAGTGCCGAAGTAGCTTCATCAAAAATTAAAATAGGAGTATCTTGTAAAATAGCTCTTGCAATACTTATTCTCTGTTTTTCGCCCATGGAAAACTTATTCCCATCGACTCCTGCATTTGTCTGGTAAGCATGTTTACGTTTACTAATAAATTCATGAGCATTGGCCAGACGAGCAGCTGCTTCTACATCTTCAGGAAGAACATTTTTTTTGCCAAAAACGATATTATTATATATTGTATCATTAAATATAATCGGTTGCTGATTTACATATCCGATGAGTTTTCTAACATGATCAATTTTATAATCTTTTAGATTTATATTATCAATAAGAATTTCTCCTTCGGTTGGATCGTAAAAACGAGGCAATAGATCAACTAAAGAAGACTTGCCTGATCCTGACTGCCCAACGATTGCTATTGTTTGTCCTTTTAATATGGTAAGATTTATATCTGATAAAACAGAGTCTTTCTCTGACAAATACCGAAATGAAACATTCTTAAACTGAATAGAATCTTTAAATGAATCTATCTTTTTGGCGTTTGGGATGTCTTTAATTGAATATTGAAAATTTAGAATAGATTCGACTCTTTCTATAGAAGCCATACCTTTTATTATATTGTAGAAACCATTAGAAAATGATCTGGCCGGACTTACAATTTGAGTAAAAACAGCCAAATAACCAATAAAGGCCTGAGAAGTTAAAGTGCTATTGGGTTCAAAAACCATTCTACCCCCAAACCACATAATTAGAAGAATGGTAAATACAGAAATTAGCTCAGTAAAAGGAACAGCCAATGATCTTTGCCTCATGGATTTATTAATAACACATGAATATAAGTGATTAATCCTGTTAAAACGATTTTTAAACATCTCTTCTACTCCATATGCTTTTATAAGTTTAATTCCACTTAGTATCTCATCAAAAACACTCATTAGAACGCCAATCTTTTTTTGACCTCTTAATGATACTTTCTTCATTGATTTTCCAATTCGCGAAATAAAAAACACCGAAACAGGGAATACTATTATTATTAATAAAGTAAGCTTAAGGCTCATAACAGACAATACATACAAATAAACAATAAATAAAATAGGGTCTTTAAAAAAGATCTCAAGTGAATTAATAATGGAGACTTCTATCTCCTTAACATCAATAGTCATTTTCGACATAATGTCACCCCTTTTTTGGGAAGAAAAATAACTCAAATCAAAATCGAGAATTTCTTTCGCCAATTTATTTCTGATATCTTTTACAACATTTGTTCTAATATGTATTGTATATGTTTTACCGATAAATAGAAAAACATTTTTAAGAATGCTAAAAAGGGCAACAAGTAAAATAATAAATAACAGGGCATCTAACTTTCCCCTTTCAACCATTAGTTTACCGATATAGTAATTAAAGTTATGAAGAATAACTTCTGAGTTAAGTCGAAATGGTATTGGTAAATCGACAACTGACTGGGTAGAGAAAAGAATTCCCAAAAAAGGAATAACCATCGTTATGGAGATAACAGAAAAAATCGCAGATAGCAGGTTAAAAACAATACTAAGTATAGCTTTTGGCCAATATGGAAGAACAAATTGAACTATAGATTTTATTCTGCGCATAATTCGCATTTTGCTAATAAATAAAATACTAAAAGTAAGTTCATATTTAATTAAACTCCAGTATAATTAAATGGTGTAATTGTCTTTAATTCTTTTTTTATAGTATCTGACACATTCAATGTTTCAATAAATGCAAGCAAGCTTGCCTGATTTAATTTTTCACCTGTTCGAGTTAAATCCTTAAGAGCCTCGTATGGTTTTGGATATCCCTCGCGACGTAAGATTGTTTGTATTGCCTCAGCCACAACTGCCCAATTTTCTTCTAAATCATTATTAATAGCAGTTTCATTCAGAATAATCTTACTTAAGCCTTTCTGTAATGATTTAAAACCAATAATTGTATGAGAAATTGGCACACCAATATTTCGTAAAACAGTAGAGTCAGTCAAATCACGTTGTAGCCTTGAAATTGGAAGTTTTGCTGACAAATGTTCAAAAAAAGCATTTGCGATTCCAAAATTACCTTCAGCATTCTCAAAATCGATAGGATTAACTTTATGCGGCATAGCAGAAGAACCAACTTCACCCCTGGTAATTTGTTGTTTAAAATAGTTCATCGATATATATGTCCATATATCTCGCGAAAAATCTATTAGTATTGTATTTATCCTTTTTAATGCATCGAATGATGCGGCTAGGTTATCGTAATGCTCAATTTGTGTAGTAGGTTGCGATCGGTGTAATTTTAAGATATCATTTACAAACATATTACCAAAAGCATTCCAATCAATCTGAGAATAAGCAACATGATGTGCATTAAAATTACCAGTTGCTCCGCCAAATTTTGCTGAATAAGGAATTTGCTTTAACTGCTCCATCTGAGTTTCGAGTCGTACAACGAAAACCATAATTTCTTTACCCAACCTGGTTGGAGAAGCAGGTTGTCCATGAGTGCGCGCAAGCATAGGAACGCATTTCCATTCTTCGGCTAATGCTTTTAGTTTTTCGATGAGTTCATCTAGTAAAGGATAATAAACTTCTGTCATGGCATCACGCAATGAGTATGGGGTGGCTGTATTGTTTATATCTTGTGATGTTAGACCAAAATGAATAAACTCTTTGTATTTCTCTAATTTAAGATCATCAAATTTTTCTTTTAAAAAGTACTCAACAGCCTTTACGTCATGATTGGTTACCTTTTCGATATCTTTTATTTTCTGTGCATCATCAACACTAAAATCATTATAAATCTTTCGTAAAGTACTAAATATTTTTTTGTCAATATTGTTAAGCTGTGGCAAAGGAATTTCGCAAAGCGCAATAAAGTATTCGATTTCTACTAATACTCTATATTTAATTAATCCAAATTCAGAAAAATATTTTGCTAATTCTTCAGTTTTAATTCGATAACGTCCATCAATTGGCGATATAGCAGTTAAGGCATCAAGTATCATAATGTATGTTTTTTAACAAAGTTAGAAAAAATCTTACGAAAACCTTTTATTTATTAAATTGTTAACTTATTTGCGTGAAATAAAATTAGGATATTTTTAAAATTAGAAAAATTGTTATTTTTTAAACTATTTAAAATTAACAAGATAAATATAGCTAGTCGCATTTTCCAATAGATTTATTTAGATTTATTCTTAGCAATCGTATCTTTGTTATATTAAAAAACAATCCATGAGTAAAATAAGAGTCTCTGCAATTTCTTATACCAACACAGTTCCTTTTATTTACGGACTGGAAAATAGTTCAATCATTAACCACATTGAATTATCAAAAGACATTCCATCGGAATGCGCTAAAAAATTGCTTGAAAATAAAGCAGACATTGGGCTTGTTCCCGTAGCAGTTATTCCTAAAATTTTTAATGCTGAAATTGTAGCCGATTATTGTATTGGTGCCACAGGACCAGCACGGTCAGTTATCCTGGGATCTTACAAACCTATAAATGAAATAGAAACCATTTATCTTGATTATCATTCAAGGTCATCGGTTATGTTAGCACGAATACTTGCCAAAGAATTCTGGAATATAAAAGTTAAGTGGGCGGATACCACAGAAGGTTTTGAGAATAAAATTAACGGATCAAATGCTGCTGTAGTTATAGGAGATAAGGCTTTTACTGTTGAGCAAAAGTTTACATATAAATACGACCTTGCTGAAGAATGGATCAAGTATACCGGATTACCATTTGTTTTTGCGGTTTGGGCATCTAATAAACCTTTGGGTCAATTATTTAAAACAGAATTCAATAATGCCTTAAAAAAAGGGATTGATTCGATTGACAAATTAGAAAAATCAAGTTTTTCTTACTTACCACAACATGTTGATGCAATTGACTATTTAAAGAATAATATAAGTTACAACCTCGACGACAATAAGAAAAAAGGAATGACTCTTTTTCTTAAGTATGCATCAGAAATAAATTAAAATACAAATGAAAAGAAACATTCTCTTAATAACTCTTTTACTGACAGTTACCTCAAATATTATTTGGGCAAATACTGAAACTGCAACATCAGATAGTATTCAAAAAATAATCTATGTATTTGATATTAACAAAGATATCGCGCCAGCAATGTGGAGACAAACCCAGAAGAGTTTTGATGAAGCAACAAAATATAATTCGGATTATATAATCATCAGAATAAATACCTATGGAGGAATGGTAAATATGGCCGATTCTATACGTACAAAAATTCTCGATAGCCCTATTCCTGTTTTTGCATTTATTGAAAACAATGCAGCATCTGCTGGAGCTTTAATTTCCATTGCAGCCGATAGCATTTATATGAAAAAAGGAGCCAAAATTGGTTCTGCATCTGTTGTAGATCAAACTGGCAAAATAATGCCTGAAAAATACCAGTCGTATATGCGATCAACAATGCGCGCTACTGCAGAAGCTCATGGTATGGATACAATAATTACACAAAATGACACTATCCTAAAATGGAAACGAGATCCTATGATTGCTGAAGCTATGGTTGATCAGCGAATTTTTATTGAAGGACTTACCGATACAAGTACAATTGTTGCTTTTACATCTCAGGAAGCATTAAAAAATGGTTACTGCGAGGCCATTGTTAATGATATTGATGAATTACTTAAGCATGCAGGAATTCATAATTACGAAGTAAAAACTTATAAACCAACCGGTTTGGAAAAATTTATTGGATTTCTTTTAAGTCCTGTAATTCAAGGAATATTAATCATGCTAATTGTTGGAGGAATATATTTTGAGCTTCAAACTCCTGGTATAGGATTTCCATTAGGAGCGGCTTTTTTAGGTGCTGTATTATATTTTGCACCCTTATATCTTGAAGGACTTGCCGAAAACTGGGAACTCATCATCTTTATTGTTGGTTTATTACTTATAGCAATAGAGATATTTGTAATCCCTGGTTTTGGAGTTACTGGTATTATTGGTATTGTACTTGCAGTTTCTGGTTTGGTATTAAGCATGATAGATAATATTATTTTTGATTTTGAGTTTCATGCAGAGGAAGCCTACAGCGCAGTTTTACGATCATTTTTTGTGGTTGCTGTATCACTTGTCGCCTCCTTGATTCTTTCCCTTTATTTAAGTAAAAAACTGGCTACCTCATCAGTATTATCTGGAATAATGTTAAGCTCTACACAAAAAAAGGAAGATGGCTTTATTGGAGTTGATAATTCGCAACGTAACATAATTGGAAAAACCGGAATAACATCAACATGGCTTCGCCCTAGCGGAAAAATTGAAATTGATAATGAGATTTACGATGCTATTTCGGAAATAGGTTATATAGAAAAGGGACAACAGGTAAAAGTTGTAGATTATAGAGCAAGTCAATTATATGTAACAAAAATAACTGAATAATTATATGGACAATAATCTAGTTATAAGAAACTATAACGAAAATGATTTTGACAGTTTAAATATTCTTTGGCAAGAAACCGGTTTAGGAGGAACGCAGCGAGGTGATAATGAAAAAATCATTACTGAAAGTATAATTCTTGGTGGTAAACTTATAGTTATTGAAAACACACAAACACATGAGATTGTTGGATCATCTTGGATGACCTTTGATGGTCGACGCATTCATTTGCATCATATTGGAGTTAAACCATCATATCAAAATAAAGGATTAGGAAAAAAACTTACTCAGGAATCGTTAAAATTCGCCAAAGAGAAAGGCTATCAAATTAAGCTTGAAGTACATAAGGATAACTTAAAAGCTATTAAAATATATAAAAACCTAGGATTTAATTACTTAGGCGATTATGATATTTATATTGTACGCGACCTTACTACCATTAACCTCTAAGTGTTAAAAAATATTAATGATTTATTAATATTAGCTTAAAAATTTTTTACTAAGGAATTTATTGAGTATTTTTATGGCTCTGTCTAACTAAAAACATACTGTTATGACAATAACATTTAATGAGTTACGTAAAATCAAAGACAATCTTCCTCATGGAGCAATAAAAACTATTGCTGAACGATTAGACATGAACGAAGAAACAGTGAGAAACTATTTTGGGGGTACAAATTACCGCGATGGGCAAAGTATTGGAATTCATTTTTCACAAGGACCCGATGGCGGACTCGTTACATTCGATGATACAACTATTCTAGATATGGCAATTGAAATGTCCGAACCAGAAAAATCTAGAGTGTAATTGGATTTCATCTCCAAAAGGAAAGAATAAAGCAGAAGAGAAATCCTTTTCTGCTTTTTTTATTTCAAACAGTAATATGGAACATCTTAGTCATCTTATTTTAAAGGTCGAGGAGGAATGGCTTAATAAGTTATTTATTGGGTGCAAGGAATTATTTTCAGAAACTAAAATTCCTTCGCATGATCATGAGCATTCAAAAAGAGTCTGGAATATTTGTAAAGAGATTATAATCGAATTGAGTAATTCGTTCTCAATTGATGAGAAACTGCTGGAGGCATGTATTATTGCATCTTTTTTTCACGATACCGGATTATCTAAAACCCTGAGCGAGAATCATGGGTTAGAAAGTAGAAAACTTTGCCAGGAATACTTCTTTCACAATAATATTGAAGAACCTGCAATTTTTGATCAAATACTCGAAGCAATTGAAAAACATGATGATAAAGAGTATAAGGAGAGTAACAATAATCCCTACTCAATATTATCAATACTTTGCGCCGCCGATGATTTAGATGCCTTTGGACGAATTGGTATAATAAGATATACCGAAATTTACCTATTAAGAGGAATTGGTTTTAACGAATTACCTAATGCGGTTATAGAAAATATGGATAAACGGTTTGTTAACTTCGAACGGAACTATCGTTTTTTGCCCCGTCTTTACAATAAGTACTTAAATCAATATCAGATTGCCAAAGATTTTTTTATTGAACTAAAAAAAGAAATTACTTCGTCTTATTAACAATTCTTCTGTTTGATATTATTGCAATAACCAACAGCATTGTTGAACTAAAATAAACGATATACATTGTCGCCTTTTTTAAAAAATCACCATTTAATGAATACAATAATATAGGAATACCTATCCAACTTAAAATAATTAACCACAAAATAACTGTCCAAATCTTTGATTTATAATAATTTCTTATCTGAATATTATTTTCAATAAGTATTCTAAAAAAATCATTTTTAAACTCATTCCAGTTATTGCTAAGTGATGTTTTCTTATAAAAATCTAGCCGTACTTTGCTCCCATCCTTCGATTTTATCTCAATAACTTCAGCAATTGTTCCTCCTTGACTGTAATGATAAAACCAAATTAGTTCGGTCCATTTTAAATATGTGTTTTTATTAATTACTATTCCTGATTGATCCATTTCAACTACATATTCTTCAATTGGAACAACTTTTTTATAAAAGAAAAAAGAAAAAATAAATAGAAAGAAGAAAAATAAAGTAAGGTTACGATTTTGGGTATAATATGCAATTAAAGTAATAAATGTAAATCCAATTAAAACATAAACTAATACAATTATAATTGTTTTGGGATTTTTAATTATTTCGAATCTGTACTCTTTCATCAGAATGATTATTTTATCTGAAAATCCAGCATTTTTTTATCCTCTATAAACGCTGTAAGACGATCACCAATTTTAACAGGCCCAACTCCGGCAGGTGTTCCAGTAAACATTAAATCCCCAATTTTAATGGTCATAAATTTTGACACATGTGCAATTAATTGATCAACATGAAATATCATCTGACTGGTATTACCCTCCTGAACAATTTGTCCATTTAACTCCAATCGAAAGCTTAAATTATTAAAATCAGCAATGCTTTCTAATTGCAAAAACTTACTAATAGGAGCAGCACCATCAAAAGCTTTAGAAATTTCCCAGGGCAAACCCTTTTCTTTGCATTTATTTTGAAGATCGCGTGCTGTAAAATCAATACCAATAGCAATTTCGCTATAATACCTATGAGCAAACTTTGGAGCAATATTTTTACCGACCTTATTAAACTTAATTACGATTTCGACTTCGTATTGAATATCATTTGAAAAATCGGGATAAAAAAAAGGCTGATTATTACGAACTAAAGTAGTTTCGGGCTTTAGAAAAAAAATAGGCTCCACTGGAACAGGATTATTCAGTTCCTTAGCATGATCAATGTAATTTCTGCCAATTGCTATTATTTTCATATTTTTATAGTATCAAGTATTTAGACTTAAATCTCACATTTTGACACTATTTACGAATTAAACTTCCTCAACTTAATTGCCGTAAGTACTTTCTTGGTATACAATGGGAAATCGCTGGATAACATCCATCCAAAATAACCAGAATCCTTTTCAAGAACAGATTCAACTGTTTGCCCTTTATACTTTCCAAAATTAAATACTTCTTCGCCTTTATCGTTATAAACAATTCGGCCAGCAAAATCAGCATTATTATTATGTGATGAAAATTTCGATAAAGATTCAATATCGTTTTCCAAGTCTTTATAGCGGTCGATTTGAGCCTGCAGTATTTCGTAGGTTGCCAAGGTATCAGCTTCAGCACTATGAGCATTTTCAAGGTCTTTCTCACAATAAAATTTATAAGCCGCACCGAGTGTTCGTTGCTCCATTTTATGAAAAATAACCTGTACATCAATAAAGCGTAGTTTCTTTAGATCAAACTCTACTCCTACCCGAATAAATTCTTCTGCAAGTAATGGTATATCGAACTTGTTTGAATTATATCCAGCCAAATCACAACCTTCGAGAAAATGAGCAATATTTTTGCCAATTAAATTAAAGGTGGGTGCATCTTTGACATCTTCGTCGGTTATGCCATGTATTTCGGTTGCTTGCTTAGGAATAGGCATTTCCGGATTTACTCTCATTGTTTTCGTTTCATCTTTTCCATTTGGATGAATTTTAAGCAATGATATTTCAACTATTCTATCGTTTGTAATATCAATACCGGTTGTTTCAAGATCGAAAAATACAATTGGTCTTTTCAGATTGAGTTTCATAATTTGCTTTTGTTTGGCTATAATTAAAAAAAAAGAGCTTCTTACGAAACTCTTTTCGTATGATTTATATTGGTTATTAAACGTTAATCATCATTGGCATAAGAAGCATCAATACATTTTCGTCTTCGTTCTCCTTTTCAGCTGGAAAAAGGATTCCTGCACGAGAAGGATCAGAAAGTTCCATTAATATATCAGTAGATGAAAGATTTGATAAAATCTCAATTAAGAAAGAGGATTTAAATCCGATCTCCATATCATCACCTTCGTACTGGCAATTTAGACGTTCATTTGCTGAAATTGAAAAGTCTATATCCTGAGCTGAAACATTTAATTGGTTTCCTTTTAGATCAAGCTTAACAAGATTGCTGGCCTGATTTGAAAACAATGCTACACGTTTTAATGCATTATAAAGCTCTAGTCGATCGATTGTAAGTTTATTTGGGTTATTTGTTGGAATAACCGAGTTATAACTAGGATAATTTCCTTCAACCAAACGAGAAACAAGTTTATATTCGGCTAATGTAAAAAATGCATTCTTATCGTCGAATTCTATTAGCACCTCATTTTGCTCTTTTGGAAGGATGGCTTTTAAAAGTGATGCAGGTTTCTTTGGTAAAATAAATGATGCCTCCTGTTCAGCTTTTACATCCAGTCTTCGGTAACGAACCAATTTGTGCGCATCCGATGCAACAAAAGTCATGTTATCGGTAAATAACTCGATAAAAATACCATTCATAACAGGTCGTAACTCATCATCGGCAGTTGCAAAGAGCGTTTTGGTAATACCACTTAATAATACATTAGCTGGAAGCTGAATAGAATTCTTTTGATCTGCTTTAATAGCAGGTAACTGAGGAAAATCTTCTCCATTCTGGCCTACAATATTGTATTTACCATTTTCTGTTGTAATAACTATTCCGAATGTATCGGTATTAATATCGAATGTTAAAGGTTGATCTGGAAATTCCTTTAATGTATCGGTTAAAATACGTGCAGGAATTGCAATACCTCCTTCATCGGTTACATTTTCCAGCTGAATAGTAGTTATCAACGTTGTTTCAAGGTCTGATGCAGTGATTTTAAGTTCTTTTTTACTTATCTTAAAAAGAAAATTATCAAGAATTGGCAATGTGTTTTTATTACTAATAACTCTGCTAATTGCCTGCAGGTGACTCAATAATGCTGTACTCGAAATAACAAATTTCATCGGGTTTTATTTTTAAGTTTTTATAATTTAAAATTAGCGTAATTCGTTCTTAATTAATTATCAATAATACAAAAAAAAACTCAAGTAGCCAATAAGCTTACTCGATTTTTGTGTTAGCGAAAATAATCAATTTCTTTCAATAATGGGTCAAAAACATAATATTGAATTAATAACAATTCGTGGTTATTATTTAACAAGGCATACGCTCTGTTAAGATCGAATTCGGTTTTCTCGCCAAAGCCATCGATTCTGTTTTCTGACTTTTTCTGAAATATTTTAATATTATTTTTGATTCCATTAATATCTTCAACAGTTATTTGAATATGAGGCTCACTTGTTAATATGGAATCGACTTTTTCTTTTGTCCATCCTGAAATAACATCCTCGAATTGGATATTCTGAAAGTAAGTAAAGTATCGAGCTACTTTTTCAACATTAAAACTCTGTTCGGGATTATTATTCACATCAGAGAGTGCAAATGACCCATCATTAAAATTTTTTATTTTAAATGATTTATCAGGATTTTTGTGATATTCAACAGAAATAACACTAATATTTTGAGGTAAAAAATTAAACACCAATTTGTTACGCCAAAAGGTTTCGTCAGGTATAAAAAGATGAGAAACAAGGCCTTTAAATCCTGGAATTTTAACAGTATATGGCTCTGATGAATTTACCATCATCATATATGTTTTATCGTTGCTCATAGCTGGTGGATTAACAAAAAAACGTAGTGTTTTAAACCTGTTTTTCTTAATCTCAACAAGAACACCCTCTCTTTTTAACAAGTTAGTTATCTGACTTTTATCAATTTTAGAAACAGGATATAAAATCTCCAATCGATTTATTGCCTGCAAAAAGTTCGCAATAATCTCATCTTTAACTAAAAACTTATTATTTACCTTCCATTGGCTATTTTCTTTGGTAAGTATAACTCTATTTTTCTCATCTATTATTCTTATTTCAAGAACTTTACTGGTATTTTCAACAGAAAATTGGCTGTTTCTAGGATTTAAATTACCAGATGAATTTGAGAAGAAAAATAAAAATATAGCAACAATTAATAAAACCAATGCTAGAGTGTAATACTTATAATTTCGCATAGAAGTTTAAATAAAAAATTAATTTTTAAGGCAGAGATCAGCTATATTTTTTCCGTCTCAGGTAATTCCATACAAAGGCAAAAATGATTATTAATAATAATGGAATAATTGTATTAATCAATTGCCATTTAAGTCGTTGATTAAGTATTACTGATTTATCGAGTAATCGTAGTTTTATTTCTCTTGAACGAAGGTTTATTATACCATCCTTATCGACCAGATAATGCACCATATTCATTACAAGGTCTTTATTACCATAAGTTTGTTTTGTATACCGATCGTAACCCAGAGGAGATAAAAACACTCCATCGACCCGAGTAGTAACATCATTGCGGATAATATCAGCATCAGAAACAACAATCATTTTTGTAGGTACACTTTTCTCCAGGTAATTAAACTCCTGACCTGCAATATATTCATTTATAATTCGGTTTTTAAAAACAGATTCAAATTCGCCATCAAGAATAACAGCTATGGGTTGGAACGATTGATTAAAAGCATAAGGGTCTATATTGTCTTTAACTTGATCCAGACTAATTAAAACAGGAACATCCAGTATTCGTGCGTTCTGCGATGAAGATAAAATAATTTCCTTTTTGATTTTCGGATTTTGACCAACAGTATCAATTACACTTGGAAATTCGGTTTTAATCAAATTCAGATTTCGCGTAACAGGATGATTGCCCTGTGCATTAATTAATGGATAATAAATCCATGGTGCAGGAGTAAACTTAGGTTGTGTACCGGCAACTGCGGTATTAACAGGTATAATTGCACATTGTAAATCCTGAATAACATTTGGATTTACACGTACGCCATATTTAAAAAGCTGATCATCAATATTAGCATTATTATACAAAGCAAATGTGATACTTCCCGATGAAAGACTATCCTTATCGACTTTTACTGCATCAATAAACCAGATTATCTTTCCTCCATTCATTAAGTATTGATCTACAATAAACTTACTTTTTTCGGTATACAACTCAGTAGGGCCAGCAATAATAACAGCCTCATATGGTTCAAGAATATTCACAAATTCTTTAATTGTAACTCTATCAATATCATAATAACCAGATAATTCGCGTGTAATATCGCCTGTTTGAAACTCATCAAGTTCTCCCTGCCCTTCAATAAAAGCAATCCTCTTGCGTTGGGTCGTGCTAAGTTTTCTAATTGCATCAATAAAATTATACTCCAACGTTTGTATTGAGTTATTCAAGTTGACATCGGCAGAAAATCCAGGATTATTAATTAATAGATTTAAGGGTATTTCTTTCCCCTGATAAGAAACTATTGCTCCTGGGAATAAAATTTTTTCGGCTACTCCCCCTTCTCTATCGCGATCTTTAACATTGGTTGGATTTAATCCACGATCGAATAATTCCTGATAAATGGCATTTCTTTTTGATTGATCAGTTGAATTTGATGGATTAATAAATGTGTACTTAATATTATCTCCAGCAATTATCCTGAATTCATCCATTAACTCTGCAAGCGAGCGACGCATTCGTTGAAAAGCAATTGGCATTTCACCATCAAGGTAAATCTCAATGTAAACAATGTCGTTAATTGATGTAATTACTTTTTTCGATTGCTCAGATAAGGTATACCTTTTATCGGTTGTTAAATCGATACGAAAATATAAATAGCCAGCAATATAATTAACAATCACAATTATTGCTATTGCTAAAAGAAGTTGAATGATATTTTGCTTTTTGTTATTCTTTCTCATTGAGATTTTATGAAATAATTACCATTTTCTGCTTTGAAGAATTATTTTGGTTAGTAAGGTGAAAATAATTGTAACACTTATAAAATAGATTATATCACGACTATCAATTACACCCTTGCTAAGAGATTTATAATGTTCATTAATACCTAGATTAATAACAATACTATCGATCTTGCCAAAAAGTGCCAGCTCACTTAAATAATCAAAACCAATAAAAAATACAAAGCATAAAAACATACCAATAATAAATGCTACAATCTGATTTTCAGTAATTGATGAAGAAAAAATACCAATTGAAACATAAATTGCCGACAAAAAAACCAATCCTATATAAGAACCCCAGGTACCACCAGTATCAATGCTACCTATAGGATTTCCAAGTTTGTAAACAGAATAAAAATAAAGCAAGGTGGGCACTATTGAAAATAGAACCAATATAAAAGCAGCAAGACTCTTGGCCGAAATAATTTTCAAATCTGTTATTGGTCGAGTAAAAAGTGTTTCAATTGTACCTGATTTTTTCTCGTCGGGAAACATCCGCATTGTAATTGCCGGCACAAGAAATAGAAAAATCCAGGGAGCAATAATAAACAATGAATCGAGCGAAGCATAACCTCCATCGAGCACATTGTTTGAACCCGGAAAAACCCAAATAAAAAGGCTATTTACAATTAGAAAAACAATAATTACAATATATCCGGTAAGCGAACTAAAAAAACTACTTATTTCTTTTTTTAAAAGTGTAAACATATATTGGTTTGATTTTATCGAATCACAAATTTAAATTTAAATATCAAGATTCAAAACACAATCATATATTAGCTATTACAATCTGCTTATTTAAAATTGACAGATATTAACTAATGTACACGAATATTATAAATCATTCCTTAATTTTGTTTCCAATTTTAATTCTTATAGATGGTAAGTAAACGAATACTAGTTTTTATAATTGCATTGATTTTTCCCTTGTTTGGATTGGGTCAACAGATTATTAATTTTTCGGAGAACAGTTATCTTGAAATTAATTATGGTTATGGTTTCTTAATGCCTCATCATAGTTCCATCAGTTATTTGCTCGAAGACCATATTAAAACTTTTGATATTAAATTTATAAAATCGACCAGTGGTAAAAAATTCTGGAATCAGCTTTACAGATATCCTGATTATGGATTAGCTTTTTATCGATCAAATCTTGGCAACAAAGAAGTATTTGGCTATTCAAATGCACTTTATGGGTTTACTAAAATACCCTTAATTCGATTCCCAAAAGGGTCAACGATTAATTATCAAATAGGAGTTGGAGCAGCTTACATTACAAACCATTTTGATATTAATTCAAATTATAAGAACCTGGCAATAGGAACAGCTTTAAACGTTTACATCGATTTTAGTTTAAACTCATACATTGCTCTAACCAAAAAAATTGGAATAACAAATAATATACGATTTACACATGTATCAAATGGAAACATCCAAAACCCAAATTATGGGCTTAATGTTCTTTCCACTTCAATTGGTTTAGCTTATCAGTTTAATGCTGATTATCATATTAAGGAAATAGTTGAATTACCTGAAATTGAATCAAAAAATAATTTTTTAATAACCTTATCAGGTGGAGCAAAATCTATTAATCATTATACGAACGGAACATATTTAGCATCATCGCTTGCATTGGATTTTAATCGCAAATACAATTTAAAAGGTAAATGGGGTATTGGTATTGATGTATTCTTTGATGCCACGAACAAACAATTCTCTGAAAGCAATGATAATAATGACTTCGTTAATCCTGACCTTTACCAAATAGGGACTCATGTTTTACATGATGCAACCATGAATAAAATAACATTTACAGTTCAGCTTGGAGTTTACTTATATGCTCCTGTTGAAACCGAAGCATTTTTCTATTCAAGAACAGGATTACGATATGCATTAAGCGATAAATGGAATATAAGTATGACATTGAAATCTCATTATGCAATTGCAAGTTTTATTGAATGGGGCGTGGGTTACTCAATACTGGCAAATTGATATAATTGATAATACTTAAAATGAATTATTACATACAATGAAACACATTTATTTCATAACCACTCTACTAATTATTACAATAAGTTGCGATAGTACCTTTATGAATTCTGGAGATATTAATCGAATAGATGTGCAAGTTGAAGAGTTTAAAGAAATATTTATCAATGATATTTTTGATGTGTATTTATATCAGGATAGTATTTGCAAACTAAGCATCGAAGGAGGGAGCAATTTATTACCAGAAATTTCATACAAGGTTACGGATGGTAAGCTTACTGTTTCTAATAAAAATACTGCACAGTGGAGTAGAGATTATGAAAAAATCAAGTTGCATATTTCCGTTAATAAATTGTTGTATCTGTATTTGAAGGAATCGTCGAAAATACATTCTGTTGATACAATAATAACTCCTCAACTAGAAGTATATTCAATTACAGATTATGCAGATATATATTTAATGGTTAAGTGCGATAATTTTTATTTTGTAAACGAAGGAACATCTGGGGCTTACATCGAATTAAAGGGTTCGTCACAAAATTTTAATTCATGGATAAGAGCTTCAGCGATTTTAAAAGCAGATGAGTTTTTTTCCGAGAATGTAATTATAGAAACAGAGAGTATTGGCGATTGCTATGTTTATGCAACTAAAAAGCTCACAGTTAAAATTAATAATTCCGGGAATATTTATTATACAGGAAATCCCGAAACAATCATTTTGTTGAACGACAGAGCAAAGCAACAACTAATAGAAATAAAATGATGTTATGCATTAAGGTTGTTGTAGATTAATTTTGCTACACGTTCAGACGCACCTGTACCGCCCAGCTTTTCTCTTAATTGCTGGTAATTATTTAGCATATTGCTTCTATACTCATCATTATAAAGAAGCAGGTCGAGTTCGCTACTTATTTTATCGGGTGTTACATTAAAATGAATCAATTCTTTAACCACTTCATTATCCATTATGAGATTTACAAGTGATATAAATTTAATTTTAACAAGCATTTTAGCTATAAGGTAAGAGAAGTGTCCGGCCCGATAGCAAACTACTTGTGGAATATTAAACAAGGCTGTTTCGAGAGTTGCAGTTCCGGATGTTACCAATGCAGCTCTAGAAAACTTTAAAGTATCATATGTTTGATTATAAACAACTTTTATTCTATGACCGCGAATGTAATTATTGTAAAATTCTGCTTCAATTGAAGGAGCTGCAGCCAATACAAACTGATAATTCTTATATGCCGGAATAACTTGCATCATAATGCTAAGATTACGATGAATCTCTTGTTTTCTGCTGCCAGCAAGAATAGCAATAATTGGTTTGTTTTCAAGTTCATTATTATCAATAAACTTCTGTAAACTACCTTCCTCATTTATCTTTTCCTGCACAGCATCCAATAAGGGATTTCCAGCATAATCGACAGGGTAACCAAGATTCTTGAAATAATCTACTTCGAATGGAAAAATCACGAACATTTTATCGACAAACGCTTTTATCTTTTTTATCCGGGATTCTTTCCATGCCCATATTTTGGGCGAAATGTAATAGTATGTTTTTATTTCATTTAATTTGGCAAACTCGGCCATGCGAAGATTAAAGCCGGGGTAATCGATAAGAATTAATACATCGGGATTATACTCAAGAATATCTTTCTTGCATTCGTTAAAGAACTTACCAATTTTCCGGATATTCATTAACACCTCAACAAAACCCATTATTGCTGTTTCTCGATAATGCTTAACAAGTGTACCTCCTTGGGCCTGCATGAGATCACCACCCCAAAAACGAAATTCAGGTTTAGGATCAACAATATTTAAACCTTTCATGAGGTTTGAACCATGTAAATCGCCAGATGCTTCACCAGCAATAATGTAATATCTCATTTTACAATATGAACTTGGTTATGAAAACAAATGCTGCAAATAAAATTGTAGCCATCAACACTCCACGTGCAGAATAAAGATTGTTTTTTCGGATAAAAATAAAGAATAGTAAAAGATTTGGAATAACACACAAGCTTACAATTTTTGTAAAAACCTGTTTAGCAACTAAATAATCTAGTAACTCATCAACTTTATATAAATTAAACTTGAGTAGATAAACAATCAGCATAGTTAATACAGGTGCAGCTATACCCAATATCAATCCAAGTGTAAGAGAATCAAATTTAGATCTCATAATTCCATTTTTTTAGTTCATCAATTTTATTGTAATCAGTAAAGTCGATTTCTACTGGTACAATAGATACATAATTATTGCTTAGAGCCCATTCATCGGTATCAGTTGCGCCATTCTCGGTATTTTCGAAATATCCAACAAGCCAGAAATACTCACCATTTCTTGGATCGAGCCTTTTATCAAACTCTTCTTTCCACATTCCTTTAGCCTGGCGACATACTTTAAAACCCTTGATTTCGTGTTTAGGTATTGCAGGGAAATTAACATTCAGGCAAGTTCCATAAGACAATCCATTTTTTAACACATTTTCAACAATTTTCTTCCCATGATCAATAATCGGACTAAATTCTGCATCATTTGAATAATCGAGTAAAGAAAATCCAACTGAAGGAATACCATAAATACAACCCTCAATAACGGCAGCCATTGTACCAGAATAGATAATACTTACCGATGCATTTGAGCCATGATTAATACCTGAAACAATTAAATCAGGTTTGCGTTTTAAAATTTCACTCATGGCTAGTTTTACCGAGTCAACAGGCGTTCCACTGCATCCGTAAACAGTAACATTATCAACTTCTTTTATTTTTTTGTACCGAATTGGAACTTTAACTGTAATTGCATGCGACATACCAGAGTTACCGTGCAAAGGAGCCACAACAACAATTTCGCCAAAAGGCTTAACAATTTCTACAAGAGCCGCTATTCCTTTTGCATTTACACCATCGTCGTTGGTCACTAAAATTAAAGGTTTATTCATTTCTTCCTCCATCTACTATAATTACAATGCAAAGATATTCAAATCAAATTAAATTTTTACAAAATGGCAACAATTCCCAAATATGCTTATATTCGTAATAAAATAGTAAAATTAATGCAACAGATATTGCTAGCTGAGGATTTGAAGGTGTCAAGAATAATTCATGGCCATTGGCGCCTTGCTGAATGGAACCTTTCAAATCAGGAATTAGCAGGACATATTCAGCGTGTTTTTGATTTAGGAATTACAACATTTGATCATGCTGATATTTATGGAAATTATTCGTGTGAGCAATTGTTTGGTGATGCATTAAAACATAAAAAAGAACTTCGACATAAGATACAGATTATTACCAAGTGCGGAATAAAGCTCCTATCAGATAAATATCCTGAAAGAAAAGTAAAACATTACGATTACGGTTATGATCATATAATTTATTCAGTCAATAACTCATTAAAAAAAATTGGTACAGATTATATCGATTTATTATTACTTCATCGTCCGGCACCATTTTTTAATCCTGAAGAAGTAGCAAAAGCATTTTCTGAATTAAAAAAGAGTGGAAAAGTATTACATTTTGGTGTTTCAAACTTTAGTCCACAACAATTTGAAATGCTGAATTCATATTTAGATGATAAATTAGTTACAAACCAGGTTGAAATTTCGCCATATTGTCTGGAGGATTTTGAAAATGGGAATATGGATTTCTTTTTAAAGGAACGCATTAAACCTTTGGCATGGTCACCATTAGCAGGAGGTAAATTGTTAAAACCAGTCGACGAAAAGAGTAAAAGATTACATAAAGTATTGCTCGAGGTTTCAAAAGAACTAACTATTGATTCTATTGATAAAACAATTTATAGTTGGATACTGAAACATCCTGCTGTTATTTTACCAATAGTTGGTAGCGGAAAAATTGAACGTATAAAAAATGCTGTGGAGGCATTACATGTTAATATGCCATTAGAATTATGGTATAAGATTTATAATACATCTACCGGTAACGAATTGCCATAGGATTATTTATCTTTCATCTTATATCAATTTGTTTGGTAGGTCTAATTTATTTTAGTGCCTATTTTTTTATATTTTTGCAATTCGTTCAAAAGAAATCAGAAAACAAAGAATTATGAAAATCTCTTACAATTGGCTTAAATCCTATATCGATGCAGAATTACAACCTGACGAAATTGCAAAAATATTAATAAATACAGGTCTCGAGGTAGAGAATGTCGAAAAATTTGAAACCGTAAAGGGTGGATTGGAAGGTCTTGTAATTGGTAAAGTAACATCATGTAAAAAACACCCGAATGCCGATAAATTAACATGTACAACTGTGGATATTGGTAATGGACTCGAATTACCTATTGTTTGTGGCGCATCAAATGTAGCTGAAGGACAAAAGGTAGTTATAGCAACCGAAGGAACAAAGCTTTATTTTGGTGATAAAGAAATTACTATTTCAAAAACAAAAATGCGTGGTGAAGTGTCGGAGGGGATGATATGTGCTGAGGATGAAATTGGTTTAGGAACGTCGCACGCTGGAATAATGGTTTTGGATGAAAAAGCAGTAATTGGAACACCAGCAAAAGAATATTTTAATATAGAGTCGGATACAGTTTTTGAAATTGGAATTACTCCAAATCGTATCGACGGAGCATCGCATATTGGCACAGCGCGCGACGTAGTGGCATTTTTAAGTCAAACACAGAAAATAAACCTCCTCAAGCCTTCTGTTGATCAATTCAAAATTGATAATAACAAACTTAAGATTGATATAGAAATAGAAAATCTAGAAGCTTGTCCGCGATATACGGGTATAACCATATCTGGTATTACGATTGAACCATCACCACAATGGCTGCAAAACAGGCTAAAAGCAATCGGATTAAAACCTATAAACAATCTGGTTGATATTTCGAACTTTGTATTGCACGAAACTGGTCAACCACTTCACTTTTTCGATGCAGATAAAATCGAGGGTAAAAAAGTAATTATAAAAACCCTGAAAGATGGAACTTCATTTCTTACGCTCGACGAGCAAGAAAGAAAACTCTCAGCTGATGATTTAATGATTTGCAACTCAAACAAAGGAATGTGTATTGCAGGTGTTTTTGGAGGAATAGAATCTGGAGTTACAGAAAATACAAAAAATGTATTTATCGAGAGTGCTCATTTTAATTCGGTTTTTATTCGAAAAACTGCAAAACGACATGGATTGCATACCGATGCTTCGTTCCGTTTCGAGCGTGGCAGTGATCCAAATATTACGGTTTATGCACTTAAACGTGCTGCCTTATTAATCAAAGAAATTGCCGGTGGAGAAATCTCATCCGAAATTATCGATGTTTATCCAAACAAGATTAAAGAATGTATGGTTGAACTTACATTTAAAAATCTGAAACGATTAATTGGGAAAGAAATTGAAAACGGGTTGGTAAAACAGATTCTTACATCGCTTGATATTAAAATAATCTCAGAAGACAATGAAAAACTTGTACTCGAAGTACCTACTTATCGTGTTGATGTTACAAGAGAAGTAGATGCTATTGAAGAAATTCTTCGCATATATGGTTATAACAATGTGGAAATTTCGGAGCATGTAAACTCAAGTTTGTCATATATTCAGCATCCCGATAAAGAAAAGGTTCAGAATATTATTTCTGATTTGTTATCGAATAACGGTTTTACAGAAATTATGTGTAATTCGTTGACAAAAGCTGATTATTACAACGAATCAGAATCGTATAAATCTGCAAATCTTGTAAATATAGTAAATGCATTAAGTCAGGATTTAAATGTAATGCGCCAGACATTATTATTTGGTGGTCTGGAAACTATTGAATACAACAAAAACCGAAGGAATAAAGATTTAAAACTCTATGAATTCGGAAATGTTTATCGTTTAAAAGATAGCAAAAATGAAAATCCATTAAAGAATTACAATGAGGAATTTCATTTATCATTATTCATTAGCGGAAATAAAACAGATGAAAACTGGATTATAAAAGAAGAACCTACAAGTTTTTATTTATTAAAGTCGTTTGTTGAAAATATTTTGGAAAGATTAGGCTTTGACTTGAATAGAAGCACCATCAACTCAATAAATAGTGATGTGTTTTCTGAAGGCTTAAGCTATAATTACAATGAAAAAACAATTGTAGAATTTGGTATATTAAATAAAAAACTGACAAAGAAATTTGATCTTGATTTCCCAGTTTATTTTGCTGATTTTAGCTGGGATCATGTTTTGAAAGTTATGGCAAAACATACCATCCGTTTTGCCGAATTACCAAAATATCCTGAAGTAAGAAGAGATTTAGCATTGCTTTTGAACAAAGAGGTTCAATTTGGAAAAATAAAAGAACTGGCTTTTAACAGCGAAAGAAAACTATTGAAAAAAGTTTCGCTGTTCGATGTTTACGAAGGTGAAAAAATTGGTAGTGATAAGAAATCATATGCAATCAGTTTTATATTGCAGGACGAAACCAAAACATTGACCGATAAGCAGATTGATAAAATAATGGAAAATTTTGTTCGTGTCTTTGAAAAAGAATTGGAAGCAAAAATAAGGTAAGATGACCAACCGCATTGAATTAGTACAAGGTGATATAACTAAAATTAGCGTTGATGCCATTGTTAATGCAGCAAACAGAAGTCTGTTAGGTGGTGGTGGTGTAGATGGTGCTATTCATCGTGTTGCCGGACCAGAATTACTAGATGAATGCAAAACACTTAATGGTTGCGAAACAGGCGAAGCCAAAATAACTAAAGGTTATAAATTACCAACAAAGTATGTTATTCATACTGTTGGTCCGGTTTACAAAGACGGGATGGCAAATGAGATGGAGTTACTTGCCAATTGTTACAGAAATAGCCTTAAACTAGCAATCGAAAATAAAATTAAAACAATTGCATTTCCAAATATTAGTACAGGCGTTTATCGATTCCCGAAAGTTATTGCAGCAGGCATTGCTTTAAGAACAACAATTGACTTTCTGCAGAAGAACAAAAAACTAGATAGAGTTTATTTCGTTTGCTACGATGACGAAAACTATTCAATTTACAAAGAAAAACTAGCTGCATTATAATCATATGTATAAAAAGACTAAGAAAAAAGTAACTAATTACCTATCGCTGGTAAAATTTAGCCACACGATTTTTGCCATGCCTTTTGCTTTTATCGGATATTTTTTGGCGATTCATCAAACAAATGCCAGTTTCGATTGGAAATTACTTATTTATGTAGTTTTGTGTATGGTCTTAGCTCGAAATGCAGCTATGGCATTTAATCGCTTTATCGACCGAGAAATTGATATAAAAAATCCTCGTACGGCTATAAGAGAGATACCAGCAGGAATTATTAAAGCAAAATCAGCATTAACTTTTGTAATAATCAACTCAATCTTGTTTATAGTTACAACTTATTTTATTAATGAATTAACATTTAAATTATCGCCCATTGCATTGCTAGTTATCCTGGGATATAGCATTACCAAAAAATTCACAGCGCTTTGCCATCTGGTTTTAGGACTAGGATTATCGCTTGCACCCATTGGAGCTTATTTGGCAGTTACCGGAGAATTTGCAGTGCTTCCAGTTTTATATTCATTTGTTGTTCTTCTTTGGGTAAGCGGGTTTGATATTATTTATGCTTTACAGGATTTGGATTTCGACAAGGAAGAAGAATTGAAATCCCTTCCCGTTTTTTTTGGTAAAAAAGGAGCATTACAAGCCTCAACTATTTTGCATATTTTATCAGCAGCAATAACTATTTTTGCAGGCTATTACGCACATTTTGGCTTATTATACTGGATTGGGTCAGCTTTTTTTATCGGTCTTTTATTTTACCAACACACCCTGGTTAAACCAACTGATTTAAGCAAAGTAAATGTCGCTTTCTTTACAACCAATGGCATTGCCAGTGTAATTTTTGCGATATTTACTATTACTGAACTAATCTTCGATATTTATATTCTTTAAAACATTGACATTTTGTCATAATAACCTCATTACAAAATGATTGGTATATTTTTTGAAAAACCTCTTATAGAAAATAATCTAGAACTAGAATAAGAATTAGTAAGTACAAAAATTTTACAACTATGTCAGTAAATGATATATTTTTTACACCCGCAAAGAATGCACTTGGTGGATATTATATCCCAGTGAGAAATGACTGGAATTTAAAAATTATGTTCCGGCATATTTCTGAAACAGAAAAAGAACTATATGAGCAGCAATTCGGGGAAGAGGTTTTATCAGATACTGAATTTTTTAAATGGTGGAAATCAGTACATTATTTAACAACAAAATAAATATAAACGTAAAAATCATTAGACAAGAATAAAATACTATTTTTTATAATAACATTAAACAAAGGAGGTTGTTATGAAAAAACATATTTTAGGAGTAATTCTATTACTTATATTTACCACAATTTCAATTATTACAATTTCTAATAATTATTATCGCGGAGATAAAAAAACATCAAAACTTTTGGGAATTGATACTACTGTTACTAATCCAAAGGTAGATATTAAAGTGAATAAAGAGTACGATAAAAATGGTAATATTATCCGATATGATTCCTCGTATACTTACATTTATACTTATCCGGATGGCAGTTTAGAAATGCTTAATATCGACAGTATCTTCAATAACTTCAGACCTTACTTTTTTAATCGTGGCTTTGATTTAATGCAGAAACCATTTATTGATTTTTTTGATGTAGACTCCAGTTTCCAAAAGCACTTTTTTGATAACGACTATTTTATGCAACAATTTGAACAAGAGATGTTTCACTTTGAAGAATTGATGCATGAAATGGATTCTCTTAGAAATCTCTATCTTAAAGAGATGTATCCTGACTTAAAGCAAGAATTAACACCTGGAACCAAAAAAACCAGTAAAACAATAGAAATTTAATAACCACGACAGAATGAAGACTAAAAGCTGTGTGCTTTGAAAATTTATGTTTAATAAGCGCACAGTTTTTACTTGAAACTTAACTTTTACAATACTCAAATCAAAATAGCTTATACCAAATTATCAAAATTCAAAATTGAGTTATAAATATTCCTTGTTTTATCCACAAATAATATTAATTTAGATTCAATTAATCATTGATTATCATAATTTAATATTAAATTATAATTGATTTTAATGTAATTTTATATCTTTGAAAATTGAAACCCTTTTAAATTAAAGAAGTATAAAAGCCAAAAAGCTGAAAAAGTTACCAATGGGAAAGATTTACATATTATTCATTTTTACATTTCTGATTTTATTGATTAAACCTGTTACTGCTGTTGAACCAGAAACAATCTCTGATCATTCAATAATTACAACTGAGATTTTTACCACACAACCCTTAATGGATCAAAATTACCAGCAATTTCAATTACAGTTGATTAATTTGGAAAGTAATAACAGAATGATCCCTGAAAGCTTATTAAAAAAGAAAAAGAAAAATGATTATTTTATGCTTTATGTAGCGGGTGGATTGCTTGCGGCAACTGGGATTCTAATACTATCAAACAATCCCGACAATTTTGTATCAAACAGTACTACAGATGCATACCTTGGAATAGCCATTGGTGGTACAGTTGCATCGGGAATGATAATTGCTAAATTTTTTATTGACAAGAAGTAATTATTACTAATGAAATATTTTATACGTAAAACCAATACTAAAAACTTCTTTCCATTGTAGTTTTTTAGTTACTCCTACTTTGGTTTTTACACCCTCAACCTTTCTATAAACAGGGATATCAATATTATCATCGTAAATTAAATGAGAGTTAAAGGTAAATTTGAAATACTCATTTAGCTCAAAGTTTAAATATACTTCCCAATCAATATCTACATTTTGTGGATTATCAACATAATTAGTAAATAGATTCAATTTATTTTCAATCGAAATATCCCTTCTCAAATTTATTTTTGATATTAGTTTAATATAGGCACCTATCTCCTGCATGCTTTTTTTGTTATCTTGAATGCCAAAACGAGTTTGATCGTATGATACAGTATCGGTAAAAATTGTAACCTTCGAAGTTAATGGAGAAATTAAGAGTGTTAAGTTTTTATTGGGTTTATAATCAAGACCAAGAGAAAAAACCAAGGATGCAGGCGACATAAATCCTGATATAGGAACCGGATCTGTGTCTTTTGGATAATCATATCCAACCAGGAATTGGGTTTTAAAATTCAGCAAGAAACTATAGTACCAATTTTTAAAAGCAGCATGTCCATATTTTGAATTAAATTCGAACTTATCGTCGTTTTTCTGAAGAGGTCCATCGCCGGCTTGCAAATACCCCAGCTTATATTCTATATCGTTATCCCATATTTTTTTTCCGTACACCAAATCAACGCTATATCTAAAAATTGATAATGCAGACAAGCTATTTTCGCCACCGGCAGCCCAATCGGAAAGGTAACTCTGACTAAAATGCATATTAACACTCCCCGTATACGTCCATAAAGGAAGAACCAGATTTACTTGTTTTATTTCCCTGAGACTCATCTCTGTATTTTTTGTTTTCAACTTACGTTGTATAGCAGCACTCTGTTTTGCTTTTTCTAGATAAGCACCATCTTCGAGATATAAGTCAAATATATTATCGCTGGTTTTTTTTATCCATAAAATAACGTACTCACCACGCTGATCATAAAGTTTTATATGCAATGAATCGGATACACCCAACTCTGAATAAAAAAATTCTTTTTCGTTTTGAGTATTTCTGAAAGTCATATTTAAAGAATCCTTTGCTAAATAATCAAGAATAAAACGAATGTCATTTTTTAAAGAATCGTTTAGATTAATTGAATAATAATCATCTGCTTTAATTGGAAACTCATGATTATCTACTTTTTTATTAAGAAATTTTAATACCGAAGAAATATCTCTATTCTCAATATATAATTGCAGCTTTTTAAAGGCATAAAATACCGAATCGGGAACAAAAAGAGAATCTGATGCCAAAAAGTAATTCGTTTTTTGGATTAAAAAATGCAAGGTATCTGAATCCTCATACATTTTTATTGTATCAGAATATGATTTCAGAAAATTTTGATATGCAATCGCTATCCTTTCCTTATCAATTGCCTTTTTAATAGAATCATTTGTATAGGTTGAATCAACTGTAATAGCAGTATTCTTATTTATAGAAATAGTATCATCAGAAGATGAAATACCAAAAATCATATTCAATGTATCTTGAATAGCATTGTATTCAAGCGAATCAAGATTATTAACCTGAGCGAAAGAATTAAAGCCCAGAACTATAAATAATACAATTACAAAATGTTTATACATACAATATCCCCCTTATAATTCACTTATCCCCAAAAAATGATGCTACAAAAATATTGATTTTTGTTTTAGTTTTAAGAAACAAGTATATTTGTACCAAATAATTTTATTAATTAGTTGGATGAAAATGCCTTTCAACATATTATATTCAGCCAAGTATATCTTCTTAAACATTAAGAAAAGAGATTCTTTCTTCCAAATAATTTTCTAGCTCAAAATCGCGCTATTGATTGGCGCAAAAATCAACTTTTAAGTATAACAATATAATAATTAGAACTATGGAACTTCCATTTGCAGAATCATATAAAATTAAGATGGTTGAAACCATCCGCAGAAGTACACGCGAAGAACGTGAACTATGGATTAAACAAGCAAGATACAACCTATTTAACTTAAAAAGCGAACAGGTATTTATCGATTTATTAACTGACTCTGGCACTGGTGCTATGAGCGACAAACAATGGTCGGCAATGATGCTAGGTGATGAAAGTTATGCAGGCGCATCATCCTATTATAATTTAAAAAATGCTATTAAAAACCTGTTGGGTTTCGAGTATTTTCTTCCAACACATCAGGGTAGAGCTGCAGAAAATGTACTTTTCTCAACACTCATAAAAGAAGGAGATATTATTCCTGGCAACTCACATTTCGATACAACCAAAGGACATATTGAATTCAGAAAAGCAAAAGCAGTAGATTGTACTATTGATGAAGCTTTTGATACTGAAATAGATCATCCTTTTAAAGGGAATGTTGATATTGAAAAACTCGAAACAACTATTAAAAAATACCCAATTGAAAGAATTCCATTAATCGTTTTGACTGTAACATGCAATTCGTCGGGAGGACAACCTGTATCTATTGAAAACATGAAAGCAGTTAGAAAAGTAGCCGACAAATATGGTATTCCAGTATATTATGATTCAGCACGATTTGCTGAGAATGCCTATTTTATTAAGATCCGTGAAAAAGGATATGAGAATAAAACAATTAAGGAAATTGTAAAAGAGATGTTTTCGTATGCCGATGGAATGACCATGAGTAGTAAGAAAGATGCTATTGTAAATATGGGTGGGTTTATTGCATTGCGAAGCGAAGAACTTTTTAAAAAAGCGAGTGTTTACAATATTATGTTCGAAGGATTTATTACGTATGGCGGAATGTCGGGTCGTGATATGAATGCATTGGCTCAGGGATTAGATGAAGGAACCGAATTTGATTATCTTGAAACAAGAATTAAACAAGTAGCATACCTTGGACAAAAACTTACCGACTTTGGTGTTCCTGTACAAAAACCATATGGAGGACATGCCATATTTGTTGACGCAAAAAGATTCTTACCTAATCTTCCAAAAGAACAATATATTGCACAAACATTGGCAATTGAGTTATATCTTGAAGCAGGAATAAGAGGTGTTGAGATAGGTACTTTATTAGCAGATCGTGATCCGGAAACTAGAGAAAACCGTTATCCTGCCTTAGAATTGCTTCGTTTAGCAATTCCACGACGTACATACACAAATAACCATATGGATGTTATTGCTGTTGCGTTGAAGAATGTTTTTGACCGTCGTGATAAAATTACAAAAGGATTAAAAATTGTGAATGAAGCTCCGATAATGAGACATTTTACCGTTGATCTTGAAAGAATGTAAAAGTATTTGCATATAAATAAAAAAGGTGATTCGTTTAATCACCTTTTTTTATGAGCAAAATTTTCTCAGATTTTTCGAGAAAATCCTCGGGGCAGGTATTTCGTCCAGTTATTCCACCAATAGTACAAAACCGATTTCCCTCGCAATCAAAAATTTCGAGCATACTGTCAGGACAACCAGAACATGGATCAATTGCAAGATATTCCACATCGTTATATGTCCATTTGGATATCACTATTTTATCAAAATTTTCAACCCTTTCCTTTACCCATTCGATATTCTTTACAGGATCTTTAATCCCACAAAAGGTACTATCAGGGCTATTATTGCATTTAAATCCAGAAATCATAATAATAATTATTAGTGAAGTAAGCAGCGCTATTGATTTCATGATGTTTACCAGTATTAAGTGTACCAAAAGTAATAATTATTGATGATTTTGACGAACCTTTTTAAATGCTTAACAAATTAATTTTGTTTCTCACCTATTTTTAATGAGCTTTGCAATGTTTTTTAATACCATTAATGAGAGACTTAACCAAAGGCAAAGAAAGTAGTTTGATTCTTAGATTTGCAGCACCCATGCTGCTTGGGAATGTATTTCAGCAATTATATAATGTTGTAGATAGCATTATTGTGGGAAATTTTATTGGAAAAGAAGCATTAGCAGCAGTTGGAGCATCTTTTCCGATCATCTTTGGCTTTCTGTCATTGATAATAGGAATAGCCTCGGGAAGTACAATTGTTATTGCTCAATATTTTGGTGCAAAAGATATTGAGAAAGTTAAACGAACCATTAATACACTCTATATTTTTTTATTTGTTGCCTCAATAATTACAAGTATTATAGCTATATATTTTAGTGAGGATTTGTTCCGCTTACTAAAGCTACCCGAAGAAATAATGCCTCAGGCAAAAACATATTTTAATATTTTTATGGGAGGAGTAGTTGTTTCATTTGGGTTTAATGGTACTAGTGCTATTTTAAGAGGATTAGGTGATTCAAAAACACCCCTGTACTTTTTGGTTTTATCAACTATTATTAATATTGTTCTTGATTTATTATTTGTATTAGTTTTCAAGTGGGGAATTGCCGGAGTTGCTATTGCAACGGTTATTGCGCAAGGGGGAGCTTTTTTAGCTGCAATAATTTATTTGAACAAAACACACAAAATAATCAGGTTTAGTTTTAACAATCTCGCATTTGATAAAGATATTTTTCTAAAAAGCATTCGTATTGGTCTACCAACCGGAATACAACAAACCTTTGTCGCCGTTGGAATGATGGCATTGATTAGTATTGTAAACCGCTTTGGAACCAATGTTATTGCAGCATTTTCGGTTGCAGCAAGAATCGATTCGTTAGCATCGCTTCCAGCAATGAATTTTTCAGCAGCACTATCAACATTTGTGGGACAGAATATTGGAGCAGGTAAAATTGATCGTGTTCGATCTGGATTTGTGGCAACTTTAAAAATGTCATCCATTATTTCAATTTTAGTATCTGCTGGAGTATTACTATTTGGGGATTTTATTGTACGATTATTTACTTCCGATCCAGAAGTTATTCGCATTGGCAAAGAATATCTGGTAATTGTAGGGGCATTCTATATTGTATTCTCATCAATGTTTATTATCTCAGGAGTAATGCGTGGTGCTGGAGATACATTAGTGCCAATGTTTATTTCACTTATTGCACTGTGGGTAATCCGTATACCAACAGCATGGATTCTATCAAAAAGAATTGGTGAAACAGGCATTTGGTGGGCAATACCAATTGGATGGAGTGTGGGCTTAACATTATCCTATATTTACTATAAAACAGGAAATTGGAAACGTAAGTCCGTTATTTAGCCTTCGTTTGAAGTTATAAATTCAAAATTGCAAGCTTACGAAGTAATTAACTATTTTTCTTACCTTTGTTAACTATACAATTATACTACTATGATAAAATCGATGACTGGCTATGGAAAAGCTGAATGTGAACTTTCCGATAAAAAAGTAATTATTGAGATTAAAACTCTAAATAGCAAAACCCTTGATATTTATGCAAAAATACCTGGAATGTACCGCGAAAAAGAGCTTGAGATAAGAAATGAACTCTCTAAAATATTACAGCGTGGCAAAATTGAATTTGTATTGTATTACGAGTATACTAGTGGAAATAAAGCTACTACAATTAATTCTGCGGTTGTTCGAAATTATATAGATCAACTTAGCCTTATAGCTAAAGATCTTAAAATTACAAATACTGAACAGCTGCTTCAAATAGCTATGCGAATGCCCGACACATTAAATACTGAGAAAGAAGAAATTAATGAAAACGAATGGCAGTTAGTACTTGAAACTATTATAAAAGCAATAAATCAAGTCGATCAATTCAGAATTCAAGATGGAAATCAATTAAAGAGTGAGTTTAACAACCGTATTAATTTAATCGACAAATATAAAAATGATATTCTTCCTTTTGAAAAAGTGAGAATTGAAAAGTTTAAAGTAAAACTTAAAGAAAACCTTCGTGCATGGCTCGACGAAAAAGATATTGATAAAAACCGTTTCGAACAGGAAATTATTTATTATATCGAGAAAATTGATATTAGTGAAGAGAAAGCACGATTGGCAAATCATTGTTCATACTTTAAAGAGGTTATGGATGAAATTGAACCATCGGGTAAAAAACTTGGATTTATTACACAAGAGATTGGTCGTGAAATAAATACACTTGGTTCAAAAGCCAACGATTCGGATATTCAAAAAATTGTTGTGTTAATGAAAGACGAATTAGAGAAAATAAAGGAACAAGTATTAAATATTTTATAAGTATGAAGGGGAAGATGTTCATATTCTCAGCCCCTTCGGGAGCCGGAAAAACAACCATTGTTCAGCGTTTGTTAAAGAAGATGCCAAACCTTGAGTTTTCGGTTTCGGCAACCAGCAGACCAATAAGAAACAACGAAGTTCATGGTAAGGATTACTATTTCTTAACTGTAGATGAGTTTAAAACCAAGATTTATAATGATGAATTTGTTGAATGGGAAGAGGTATACGAAAACCGGTTTTACGGAACACTGAAAAGCGAAGTAAATCGCATATGGGAAAAGGGAAATCATGTAGTTTTTGATGTAGATGTTGTTGGTGGTTTGAATATTCGAAAGAAATACCCACAAGAAGCCCTATCCATATTTATTATGCCTCCCAGTGTTGATGAATTAGAAAAGAGATTACGGTTACGATCTACCGACAGTAAAGAAGATATTGATATTCGAGTAGCAAAAGCAAAGAAGGAACTTGAATATGCAGATCAATTTGATACTATAATTTTTAATGAGGTGTTGGAGAATGCTATTGACGAAGCAGAGAAAACTGTAAATGAGTTCATTCTAAAATAAACTGATGCCATGAAAACCGGGCTTTTCTTTGGATCATTTAACCCCATACATATAGGTCATTTGGCTATTGCAAATTATATGCTCGAATTTACCGATCTGGATGAACTATGCATGGTGATTAGTCCGCAGAATCCTTTTAAAACACAAGCAAATCTTTTAAATGAATACGACCGGATGAAAATGGTTGAGATCGCTATTGGTAACAATTCAAGATTTTCTGTTTCCGATATCGAATTTCATCTTCCAAAACCCTCATATACAATCGATACGTTAACCTACCTTTCGGAGCGATACCCTTCAAAACAATTTGTTTTGCTAATTGGAACCGATAATCTTGAATATTTTCATAAATGGAAAAACTATGAAGAGATTCTAAAAAAATATAAGTTGATCGTATATCCAAGACCAGGTTCGGGCTTAGGTAAATATGCCAACTATAAAAATATTCAATTGGTAAATGCACCTTTGATTGAAATTTCGTCTAGTTTTATTCGCGAATCAATAAAATCTGGTAAGAATATACAGCACTTTTTGCCTGCTAGTGTTTATGATTACATTAGAAATAATCATCTTTATGAAAAATAATTTAGTATAATTGCACAAAATCAACAATTTAATATTTCCATGGGATTACTTATTTTTTATTTTTTAATTACAATTTTCACTTCATTTCTTTGTTCTATTCTTGAAGCATCTTTGCTCAGTATTACTCCAAGTTTTATTGCTGGAAAAATTAAAGAAAATAAAAGCTATGCCAAGACTTTAAAAAAGTTTAAAGATAAAATTGACACACCACTCGCAGCCATATTAACTATAAATACAATAGCTAATACTATTGGTGCTATTGGAGTTGGTGTACAAGCACAAGTAGTTTGGGGTAACGAGTATTTAAGTATTGTTTCAGGCATTCTAACACTTGTTATTCTGATTTTTTCTGAAATTGTTCCAAAAACTTTAGGTGCCAATCATTGGAAAAAGCTGGCTCCCTATGTACCCATCTTTTTAAACTTAATGATTTATTCTCCATTTTTCCCGATAATTTACCTTGCACAATTTATAACCTCTGCACTTAAGAAAAATAAAAATCAGAATGCATTGAGCCGTTCCGAATTTCATGCCATGGCTGAAATTGGAATTAAAGAAGGTGTTTTTAAGGAAGAAGAGTCAAAAATACTTATTAACCTTATGGTTTTTAATAATATTGTAGCCGAGAGTATTATGACACCCCGAACCGTTGTCCTGTCTGCACATGAAGAAACAACTATTCAAGATTTTTTTGAAAGTCATGAAAAAATTCGATTCTCAAGAATACCAATTTATAAAGAAAACATTGACAATATTACAGGATATATTCTTAAGGATGATTTAATGCAGAATATTATTGAAAAAAATACTGATTCACCATTAAGCTCTATCTCTAGAAACATAATGGTAATTAACGAAAAGATGCCTATTATCCGCTTGTTTTACCGATTAATTGAACAAAAAGAACATATTGCCATGGTGGTCGGTGAATATGGCGAAATGGTTGGTATTGTAACCATGGAGGACATTATTGAAACACTACTTGGTACAGAGATTATGGACGAATTCGATAATATTGAAGATATGCAGGACCAAGCCAAAAAAAATTGGGAAAAAAGGGCTAAACGGTTAGGATTAATTGAATAACCTACCAGAACATTATTTTTATCTTTTAAACATCCAACATGGATATTAGTAAAATTACAACTCCAACATTACTGCTTGATAAAACCACCTGCATAAATAATATAAAACAGATGGCAGAAAAAGCGAAAATAAACAATGTTATTTTTCGTCCTCATTTTAAAACGCATCAATCGCTACCTATAGCTAAATGGTTTAAGAAATTTGGTGTTAAAAAAATTGCAGTATCATCGCTACAGATGGCCGATTATTTTGTTCACGACAACTGGAAAGATATTACATTGGCATTTCCTGTAAATATTCGCGAAATAGATCATTTAAATGAACTCTCAGAAGAAATACAACTTAATATTACAGTCGAAAATAATGAATCAGTAAAGTTTCTAAAAGAAAACCTGAAGTATCCTGTAGGGTTTTTTATAAAGATTGATACGGGGTATAATAGAACAGGTATAATTTCTGATAACCTAGATCTAATTGATCAAATACTTAATGAAACTAAAAATTCAGAATTGCTTAATTTTGCAGGATTTTTAACACATGCAGGACATACTTATCATGCAAAAAGCAAAAAAGAAATTAATCATATCTTCAATACATCTATTGAGCAGTTGAACGTATTAAAACAACGATATAAGAATACTTATCCCGAATTGATACTTTCATATGGCGATACTCCATCGTGCAGTTTGGTTGGCGATTTTATGGGTATAAATGAAATTCGTCCGGGCAACTTTGTTTTTTATGATTATATGCAATTTAAATTGGGTTCTTGTGATTTTGATCAGATAGCAGTTTGTATGGCATGTCCTGTTGTAGCAATTCACAAAGAAAGAAATGAAATAATAATTCATGGTGGAGCAGTTCATTTCTCAAAAGAGTTTATTGAAAATTCTGAAAATAAAATTTTTGGACAGATAGTACTATTAGACAAAAATGGATGGCATAAAGCTGATAACAATGCTTATTTAACAAAACTATCACAAGAACATGGTACTATTAAAGCAACACAGGATTTTATCAACACAATAAAAATTGGTGATTTAATTGGTGTTATTCCAGTACATTCGTGTCTTACAGCCAATTTAATGAAAGGATATCTTACTACCGACAATGAATGGATTGATCATTTCTCAGGAAGCAAATAATTTTTTATTATATAAAGCAGGCCCGGGTAATTTCCCGAGCCCTTTTAAACCGGCGGAACTCCCATCCGCATGTCTGAACACCCTTTGTGGCGGCTATTTTATTTCTTATTATAGCAAAGATACAAATAGAATATAATTTTCATAATTTTTACTCAAACATTTATTAAAACCGGAATTATATAAAAATTGTTCAGGTTTTCTTAAAAAAATCAATATTTAAAATGCTTTTTTTATAATTTGGTGCCCAAATAAAAATCATAAACAAACAATAATATATGGAATCGTTACTCCAAAATACTTATTTCTGGATTGTAATTATCTACTTTGCTATAGTAATTGGAATATCCTTTTTAACTAAAAAAGTTGCAAGCAGATCAGTTGCTGATTACCTTGTAGCAGGCAGGAATCTTGGAGTATTATTGTGTTCAGTTGTAGTTGCTGCCGAATGGCTAGGTGGCATGAGCACAATCGGGGTAAGCGAGAAAGCTTTTAAAACATTATCGTTTCAACCTATTCTTTATAATATTGCTACTTCCATTGGAATGATAATTATTGGATTTACAGTTGCAAAACACTATAGGCAAAATAATGTACATACAGTGAGTGAAATGCTCGATAAGCTTTTTGGCCGCAGTGTGAAAAAAATATCAGCTATTGCTTTTCTAATTGCATATTTAACTCTTGCATACGTACAGTTACAAACTGCAACCAGCGTTATAAGTTCAATTTTTCAGATTGACTGGTTTACTTCAGTATTTATTGCAGCAGGTGTAATTACACTTTACACATATATTGGCGGTATGCATGCATTAGCTGTTACATCAGTAATGCATCTGGTAGTTATGTTTGTTGGGTTGGGAATAGCAATGATTATAGGACTGGTAAATGTTGGTGGTTTCTCAAATCTCCAAACCTTGCTAGAAGCAAAGGGAGCAGTTGGAAGTATTTATAATCCGTTTGGTGTTGGTTTAAACGAAGCATTTAGTTTGTTACTTGGTGGTATTCTTGGAGGAATGGCAGCGCAAGCAAGTATTCAACCAATTTTTGCAGCCAGAAATGCCGGGATAGCTAAAAAAGCAGCAATACTATCGAGCGCATATATTGCACCATTTGGTGTTATGACAGCTATTTTAGGATTAATAGCTGCCACAGGTATGTATGATATTGGTACCGAAAATGCAAAATTAGCTCTAACAAACCTCCTGGTTAATCCACAATTTATTCATCCTATTTTAGGCGGATTAGCATTGGCCGGTATTTTAGCTGCAATACTTTCAACCGTTGGACCTGTTAACTTTGCTGTAGTCACAATTGCTACAAAAGATATTTACCATGGGTTTATTAATCCTGAGGCCGATGAACAAAAAGTTATAAAAACTGCTAAAAAGCTTGTAATAATTGTTAGTTTTATTACAATTCCATTGGCATATTATTTCCAAAGCGGAATATTGGATTCAGCATATATTAGTTATGCAATTCGGGCTATTGGTGCAATTGTAATACTATTTGGAATTTATTTTAAAGGATGGATTTCTCCATTCAGTGTTAAGCTTGCATTTATTGGTGGTACAATAGCAGTTTTCATCTGTATTTTGGCTGAAAAGCTTAAATGGTTTCATATAGACAAAACATATGGTGCCGTAATTTTCGCAATTATTGCACTTATTATAGGATTTTTTGTTACAAGATTTAAAAAAGTAAACTAGGATAAATGGAAAAAGGTCCATTATTTGGAATAAAAGTACTGGAACTGTCAAATGTACTTGCCGGGCCCAGTGTTGGAGTTGCATTGGCTGAACTTGGAGCAACAGTGATAAAAGTCGAAAATCTTTTAACACAAGGTGATGTAACACGAACTTGGAAATTACCAACAGAAGACTCAGAAACAGATATATCAGGATATTTCAGTTGTATTAACTGGGGTAAAAAATCTATCTCGCTAGATCTTAATAAACAGGAAGGCTTAGAACTTATTTATAAACTTACAGAAGTTTCTGATATTGTATTGGTATCCTACAAACCAGGTGATGCAGAAAAATTACGAGTAAATTATAATACCCTCAAGGCAAGAAATAATCGCTTAATTTATGTCCACCTCACTGGTTATGGATTAAAAAATCCACGTGCCGGATATGACGCAATTATTCAGGCTGAAAGCGGGTTTACCTATATGAATGGAGAACCTGATGGAAAACCTGTAAAAATGCCTGTGGCTCTGATGGATATTTTAGCTGGACATCAACTTAAAGAAGCGATTCTTTTAGCATTGCTAAACAGGGAGAAAAATGGCAATGGCCAATATATTGAAACAAGTTTGATAAAAAGTGGAGTTGCCTCGTTAGCAAACCAGGCAACAAACTGGCTAGTTGGAAACAATGTTCCACAACGAATGGGATCCGATCATCCAAATATTGTGCCTTATGGTACTATTTTTTATAGTAAAGATAAAAAGCCAATAGTACTTGCTATTGGCAGCGACAAGCATTTTGCCGATTTATGCAAAGTTCTTGGCAAATCAGAACTAGCAAAAGATTCCAATTATAGTACCAATTTTGTACGTGTAAAAAACCGGGATGAATTAAATATTTTAATTCAGAATTTAATAGAGCAATTTTATCGCGACCAATTACTGGATGAACTTTCAAAGAAAAATGTTCCTGCCGGAGGTGTGTACGATATGAAAGAAGTTTTTGAGCTCCCAGAAATACAAGAGCTTATTATGGAATCAGAAACTACTGGTGGAATACCAATTAAAGGGCTTAGAACGATTGCTTTTTCAATGGATGGAAAAACCAAATTTGCTGAAATATCTGCCCCACCTCATTATGGAGAACATACCCAACAAATATTAAAAGACTTTTTAGGATATTCTAATGATAAGATTAACGAATTGATGGAAAATCAGGTTATATATGTAAGAAACAAATCAAAGTAATAAAAATATAATTAAAATGAAAAGCTGGAATCTTTCAAATGGTTACAAAATAAATACAGTATTAACTGGCAGATGTAATTCTTATCTAATTTCAACTCCCAATGGAAATTTATTGGTAGACACAGGTATGAAGAGAAGTCGCTTGCAAATATTGAGGAATATTAGATTTCTGGAACTAACCAATTCGTCTATAAGCTATTTATTACTAACTCATACTCATTTTGATCACTGCCGAAATGCAGCTTTTCTTAAAAAAGAAATGAACCTTACGATTATTACAAGCAAAGAAGATGAAAATTACACTATTAATGGTTATACTCCTTTGCCTAAAGGAACCAATGCAATTTCCAGATTTTTATTAGTATTTGGCAAAAGAATTGGTAAAAAATGGTTTGGTTACCAGGAATTTGCTCCTGATATAGCCGTGAAAGATTACCTAAGTATGGCAGATATGGGTTTTCAGGTTGAAATTATATCCACCCCCGGACATACTTCCGGATCAATAAGTATTATAGTAAATAAAGAGATTGCCATTGTTGGTGATACGATGTTTGGTATTTTTAAAAATACAATCTTCCCTCCTTTTGCTGATGATGAAAAAGAGCTATTTAAAAGCTGGAAAAAACTTTTTGATACAGGCTGTAATCTATTTTTACCTGGACATGGAGGAGAAATTAGCAGAGAATTAGTCAAAAAAGGGCTAAATAAGCGAACAAAAAAATAAGCCCCTGAAAATAAGGGGCTTATTTTATTAAAGGAGTACTTTTATTAATTTTCGTTCAGATAATTTACAAGTCCTTTAGCTTTGAAAACCGCCAGTAACTGTTGTGGAAGAGGTGCAAACTTGAAAACCTTATCGTTTATTTTTATTTCACCGTTTTCAAAATTTATATCAACCTTATCGCCTTGTTTATAATTGTTCACAGCTTCGGGTACTACCAAAATTGGCAAACCCTGATTTACTGATGAACGATAGAAAATACGGTTTACCGATTTGCAAATTACTGCTTTTACACCAGCATGAGCTAAACCTACTGCGGGGTGTTCGCGCGAGCTGCCACAACCAAAGTTATCACCTGCGATAATGATATCGTCTGCTTTAACATTTTCGGCAAATTGCTCATCAAAACCTTTAAAAAGATGAGGCATAATTGCAGGAGGATCTGAACTTAACACGCTATAAGTAAGATTTCCTGCAAACATCTGGTCGGTATTTAGGTTATCAGCATCTGCATAATTCCAAACTACTCCAGCTTTGCGATTCTCACCTTTTGGAATTGAAACTGTAGTTCCTACTTGAACATTAGTAACAAACTTATCGTTGGCCTTTATTCCACGTGGATCTGTTATTTCTCCATAAATTGACGAGTATGCAACAGCTGCCGGACTTGCTAAATAAATAGAAGAATTTTTATTTCCCATTCTACCTTTAAAGTTTCGGTTTGCTGTTGAGATCACAGTGAAATTATCAGCTGGAATTCCTTGTCCTGTTCCTAAACATGGTCCGCAAGATGATGCAAGAATGGTTGCTCCGGCTTTCATCAATTTAGTAATTAAACCTTCTTCAATTGCCTGCATATAAATATCTTTTGAAGCTGGGATTACCAAAAGTTGAAAATCTTTAGCAATCGTTTTTCCATCTAGTATTTCAGCAGCAATTCTGATATCATCCAATCGTCCATTAGTGCAAGTTCCAATTACAGCCTGATTTAGTTTTGTTCCCTGAACTTCAGAGATTGCTTTAACATTCTCTGGACTATGAGGTGCAGCCACAACTGGAAATATCTCACTTAAGTTAATTTCCATTACCTTATCGTAGTGCGCATCAGCATCAGCCCAAACACCATTTATTTTGTCTGTACCAAGATGTTTTGCCAAAACCTCATCAGCAGGAAAAACAGCATTCTTTGCACCCATTTCAGATGCAAGGTTAGCAATCGTCATTCTTTCTGAAATAGAAAGAGTTTTTACACCTTCGCCATGGTACTCAATAGACATATAGTTTGCACCATCAGTACCAATTTTTCCAATAATCCAAAGACTTAAATCTTTTGCATAAACGCCTTTATTGAGTTTGCCTTTAAGAACAATTTTCATCGATTCGGGCACACGAAACCAGGTTTCACCTTTTTTCCATAAACCTGCTGATTCAGTACGATCGATTCCTGCAGCCATAGCATTGAATGCTCCTGCAGTACTAGTATGGCTATCGCTACCAACAACGATCATTCCTGGTTTTGCATAATACGACATAAGTTGGTGACAAATACCATCGCCGGCATCATGAAACTTTGTAATTCCCTGTTCGCGAGCAAATGTTCTGATATAATTATAATCATTTGCCAACTTAGCATCTGTTGGTGGTGCATTATGATCGAGGGTGATTAACAATTGGTTTGAGTCGAATACATTTTTTCCACCCATCTTCTCAAATGTTTTACGAATACTAGCCGTATTATCGTGTGTTAGTACGATATTTGGTTTTGCAAATACGATTGCTCCTGTTGAAGCACCGAATATTTTTTCTGCAAATGTTTTTCCCATGATTTTATCAGTTAATGATTTTTAGAAATCGCTATAATAAACCTCCGTTTCGGTATATCTCAACCTGAACATCGGTAAACTTATTTATTTCAGCAGTTTTATTATTCTTAAGGTTAGTTACCTTTCCATTTTCCATATCCACTCGGATCTTATCTCCGGATTGAATATCAATGGATTCTAATAAACCTGGTTTATAAGTAAGTATTGGAAAAGCTGCATTGATTGCATTCCTTTCGTAAATAGCACCGTATGATTCAGCAATAATGCACGAAATTCCTAATGAAGCAAAGCAATCAACGGCTTGTTGACGCGAACTGCCAGCACCAAAGTTCTTTGAAGTAATAACGATATCGTTGGATTGGGCTTTTTTAGCAAAATCCTCATAACCTTTCAAATTATCGAAAGTATATTGCCCCATTTCCTTAATATCGGTAATAGTAAGGTAACGATTATGGAAAATCATATCGGTGTCGATATCATCCTTTAAAATTACCCAAACTCTACCTTCAACTACAAGCGGTTTATCTTTTTGTGCTTCTTTTTTAACACCAAGTTTAAATCCTGTAACTTCAGGTTTTGCAAATTCGGCTGGTTTTGCTGGTATCTCTTCAGGTGTGGTAATAAATCCTGCTACTGCTGAAGCAGCAACAATGCTCGGCGAAGCCAAGTAAACAAAACCGCTTCCTTGTTTTCCTTCGAAATTTCGGTTTCCGGAACTTATAGTTACCTCTTTAGGTCCATTCTGACCAACTTGTCCGGCTGCACAACCTGCACAGCCTGCATTCGATACCAATGCACCTGCATCTTTAAAAATTTGAATCAACCCTTCATCCATTGCCTGTTTCCAAATAGGATCGGTTGAAGGAACAATTTTAAGAACAACGCCAGGTGCTACTTTTCTTCCATTTAGTACCTTAGCAGCTTCTCTCAAATCTTCCATTCGGCCGTTAGTGCAACTTCCAATAAAAGCTGAGTCAATCTTTTTCCCTTTTTCAGATGCAACACTTGAATTATCGTGAGGTTTTCCAGGACGAGATAACATCAGCTCAAATTTACTAATATCAATTTCCTTGATATCCTCATATTTTGCATCCTCATCAGCTTTCAAAAACTCAAGTTTTTTGCCTGTTTTTTGCTCACAATATTCGTGAATTACTTTGCTTGGAGGAAATAAGAAGATGATAGCGCCCATTTCTGTTGCCATAGAAGCAATGGTGATTCGTTCATCTAGTGTTAGTTTTTCAATAGCCTCACCATAAAACTCAACGGAGTAGCCAAGTAGTTTATTTGCACCAAAAATCTTTAGTAGATTTAAAGTTATATCCTTTGCAGAAATAGTTGAAGGGAGTTTTCCTTTAAACACCAGTTTTATTGAAGGCGGAACTTTAAACCACAGCGATCCTTTTGCCCAGGCAGCGGCTATATCCTGATCACCCATGCCTTGTCCAAAAGAACCAATTGCACCCATGATATTAGCATGTGAATCAGTGCTTACAAAGGTGCTACCTGGCCAGGCAAGTCCATTATCAATAGCAAGATGGGTTCCTATTCCAGCATCAATATCAAATACCTTGATGCCATTCTCTCTTGCATACATTCGACAATATTGCTGGTTTGCAGCATACTTTTGATCCGAGCCTGTTGGATTACAATCGAATGTAAAATAAGTGCGGGCAGGATCATTTACAGTTAAGCCATTGTTTACAAGATTCTTAACCACGTTAGCTCCACCAAAATCACGAGCAACGCGGGCATCAATTAAAATATCAACTATTTCGCCAGCATTAACAATCTTCTTATTGCTATGGTTGGCTATTATTTTCTCTATTAGATTCATAGACATTTTTTTGTGTTTATTAACTTTCAACTACAGTCTTCGTTCTTCAAACTTCTTATACTTTCAACCTATCTTTAAAAGGCTCAAAAGTCATAAAATCGGCATGATGAACGATATATGCCTCGACAGTTCTTTTAACAAGATCGCCTTCACCAGCATGCGTTGCAATTATATGACACACATCAGCAGGTACTCCGCATTGTTCAGCTAAAGATACACCCGAAAAAGGATGGCGAAGATATTTTCCATAACTTCCCTGAATAGCTTTTCCGTTTGCATCGAGAACATATTCGAGCAGTTTACCAACATCGGCAAGTATTGCTCCGGCTATAAGCACATCCATATTGATTGGAAGCTCTCCATGATAAAAATCATTACATTTTTCAGCAGATGCTTTTGCAATGTGAACCACACTTCGTTTATGATCCATGAAAGTTACTTTTAAATCAGGTCCACAAAGCAATGTAAAAGGTATTGTATTTAGGTCTTTTTCAGTGAGAACACTTTTCTCGAGAGCTAGCTCCCATGTTTTTGCCGTCTTTTCTCTCAGATCTTTATCTTCGATCCAATTAAGCTCTGGCCAAAGTTCGTATATATTCATCTTTACTGTTTTTTAAATGATTAATTATAAAGCAGCAATTATTGCATCAGCCATTTGCGTGGTTGAAGCTGCACCTTGTTTCAGAACTTCAGGAGAACCTTTAAGTTTCATCATATCATAAGCTCTCACTTTTCCTTCTGCAACAACTTTTGCCACAGCTTTATTTATCTTTTCGGCAATTGCATTTTCTCCAATATGCTCAAGCATCATTACTGCAGAAGCTATCATTGCAATAGGATTTACGATACTTGTTTCATACTCTGCATATTTTGGAGCCGATCCATGTGTTGGTTCGAAAACACAAACACCTGATTCAGGGTTGAACTGAGCTGAGGTAGCAAATCCCAATCCACCGATAAGACCTGCAAAAGCATCAGAAACGATATCACCAAACATGTTACCTGCAACAATCACATTATAATTTTCAGGATTCTTTGTTAACCACATTGTCATGGCATCGATATTTACATCTTCTACCCAAATATCTGGATACTGTGATTTGCTCATTTCCTGTGCTATTTTTAGCATCATTCCTGAGGTTTCTCTAATTACGTTAGGTTTTTCACAAACAGTAATCTTTTTAAAACCACGTTTTTGAGCATACTCAAAAGCTGCTTTAACAATTCTGGTTGTATATTTTTTTGTGAAAATACGGGTTGAAATTGCCAGTTCTTCACGTGGACACCATTTAAAATTTTCAACAAATTTCTTATGAGTCATAAATGCATCATAAACCTGATCAGATGGATTGGTCCATTCAACACCACCATAAAGTCCTTCAGTATTTTGACGGAAGATCATTACATCAATTTTGGGTTCATCAACTCCTCCATCGGCTTTTCTTCTTATAAAGTTCAGTGGGTTCCCAACATAGGTCAAGCAGGGGCGCATACAAATGTCAAGATTGAAATGCTGTCTCATTGATACAATTGGACTATAATAATTAAAGCCTTTACCTTGAAGCTCAGGCGCGAGTTCTGCTGCAGCTTTATCTTTTGGTTTTGAAGTGATAGCTCCGAAAAGACCAATTTTGTGCTGTTCAAGTAATTTTATAGTTCTATCTGGAAGTGGATTTCCTTCCTTGCACCAAAATTCCCAACCTATGTCAGCATGAACATAATCTGCTTTGAAACCTGCTGCATCAAGAACTCTTAATGTTTCATTCAGTACTGCTTTTCCTATACCATCACCTGGCATTGTAACGATTTTTCTCTTTTCCATATTGACTCCTGTTTTTTTATTGTTCTTTTTATATTATTTATTTATTCCTTAATTTTCTTTACTACATCGATTACTGTTCCATCAACCCATTTTATGGCTGCTACGATTTTTTCTTCGAACTCAATAGCTTTAGGTTTTCCGCATATTTTTTCAGCTTCGTCCTTTAACTGCTGAATTGTTTTAATTGGCAGTTTTGAGTTCTTCATTTTATTTATCAAGTCTTTACGAAGCGGATTTATTGCTATACCACGCTCGGTTACTATTATGTCAATAAGTTCACCTGGTCCGCATATAGTGGTAACCTCATCTCTAATAACTGGAATTCTATCTCTGAAAAGCGGAATAGGAAGTATAACATTCTTCCCAAATAAACAATTCTGCCATCCACCGATTCCGTGAAGCAAATATCCATCGGAGTGGGTAACAACATTCGCATTAAAATTCACATCTACTTCAGTAGCACCAAGTATTACAACGTCAAGGATACCTTCGAAATTTCCTTTTCCATGATAATTATAGCTTGTAAAAGGACTTGTGTTTACATGTCGAGGATTATCTCTCATTGAACGAACACCATCAAGATCAAAAGTTTGACCATCAAGAATATATTCTACTAATCCCTCTTCCAAAAGATCAACAAGGTATTTGTTGCTACCGCCTCTTGCGAATCTGGCTTTGATTCCTTTCCTACGCATTATTTCTCCAAAATAAATGCCAATGGAAAGAGCTGTTCCACCTGCGCCAGCCTGGAATGAAAATCCATCGTAAATCAGTTCAGCCTCTTCGCAAAATTTTGCAGTAAGTTCGGCTATAAGCAACCTATCTGGACTTTTGGTTATTTTTGTGGTTCCTGAAACAATTTTTTCAGGAATACCTACCTGATCAACCTTAACTACATAATCCACATAGTTGCCATGTATCTGCCATGGAATGCATGGGAAAGGAACAAGATTATCTGTAACAACTATCACTTTGTCTGCATATTGCGAATCAGCAAGGGCAAAACCTAATAATCCACATGCCGAAGGACCGTTTACACCATTTGAATTTCCAAATGGATCGGCTGTAGGAGCAGCAATTACTGCAATATCGATTTCAACTTCGCCATCCTGTACAGCCTGATACCTGCCACCATGCGAACGAAGAATGCCAACACCTTTCATCTTCCCTTGAGTTGTAAATTTTCCCAATGGACCATTCATACTTCCCTCAATATGGTGTATAGTTCCATCTTCGAGATATTTTATAAGTGGTTGATGACAGGTAAAAGAAGCAGACGGGAACCATACAAGATCTTTAATACCCATCTCATGAGCAATATCAAATATCTGAACAGCAATAAGATCTCCATCGCGGAAATGATGATGTGTAGATATTGTCATTCCGTCCTTGATACCAGATTTAATAAGCGCATCTTTCAGACTATCAACCAGTTTATTTCCATCTAAAGGATAATCAGCACTTGTTGATATTTTTGGAGCATATTTTCTCCCTGTTGGTTTATATTTTCCAACCCCTTTGAAAGGGATCACTTTTTTACCATTGATTGTCTCAGGAATCATCCTGCCGACAGCATTTTTAACTAATTTATTTGCCATAATTTTCTCTCCAATCAGTACTTAATTTACCAGCTTCAATAGCCTGTTCAATAGTTCTCTGTGCGCGTTTTACAACAGGAGGATCGATCATTTTCGAACCAAGCGCCACAACTCCCAAACCTTTTTCTGTTGCTTCAAAGAATGCATTTACGATCTTCATCGCTTTATCAATCTCCTTTTCATCAGGAGCATAGTTCTCGTGTATTACAGGTATTTGTCTAGGATGAATACAACCCATTCCATCAAATCCAAGAGCTTTAGATCTGAGCACATTTTGTTTTAATGCTTCCATGTCGGACACATCGGAAAAAACAGAGTCGATAGGCTGAACACGGGCTGCACGGGCCGAATTAACTACCTGCGAACGCGCAAAGAATGTTTCTGTTCCTTCGTTAGTTCTCTGTGTTCCTAAGTCAGCAGTATAATCTTCCAATCCAATGGCCAAGGATACAACATTTTCGGAGGCAGCTATCTCATATGAATTGATTACTCCTAGCGCACTCTCAATAATAGGCATTATCCAAATCTTTCTTTTGTTTTTATTCAGAGCTTTAATCTCATCATTTACCTGCTTAACCTGAGCAGCACTTTCGCATTTGGGAAGGAGTATAAGATTTACATTATGATTCACAACCATTCTAAGATCTTCTAGTCCGAGCGGAAGTTGATTTATTCTTACCATTCTTTCAGCGCCGTAAAAATCGACTGATCGAAGCGTGTTTCTTACAAGTATTCGTGTTTCGAATTTCTTTGCCGGGGCAACAGAATCTTCAAGGTCAAGTATTATTCCATCCGGACTGTGTATTCCAGCATTTAGGGCCAGCTTTGGAGAATCGCCAGGCAAATAAAGCCTCGACCTTCTGTTGGTTTCCCTTTCTGTTTGTGAATTATTTTCAGGGATTAATGGAAACAGATATTCTTTATCTGTACTAACAAGAATCTTTACCGCAGCTTCAATCCTTGCAGCTATAACATAATCCAGCGCTCCTGTATCTTCTATCTTCAGGTTAGCATTTTTAATATCAAAGAATTTAAGCACATCTCTACAAAGTGCTTCAATTTTATCGCCGAAAAGAGGTTTGACTTTGCTGATCACTTCTATTTTGAGACCACCACTTTTGGTTATCTCCAAAGTGATCTTGCAGTCAGAACGAACCTCTTTCCCGCAATTCCCAGTTTCTGCTATTTTTGACATATTTAATTGTTTATTATTATGTAATTAGGATCAATTTAATTTGACTACCCATAAAAGCTGCGCATCATTATCACTAATATTAATGAATGTATGCAACTGATTTGAATTAAAATAAAAGCTATCGCCCTTATTCAGTAAATATTTATTTTTGTTTACATGAACTTCAAAAATGCCTTCGATAATAAAACAGAACTCCTGACTGGGATAACTGCTTGTCATAATATCAGTAGAGTCGGAATTCTTTTTAAAGTGAATTATATAAGGCTCCATCTGCTTATTGAGGTCATAGTTCGAAAGAAGATATGAGCTGGTTCCTTTATCGTTGTGTTTAAAGATCTTTCGTTTATTTGCTCTAACTACCGGATTTCTAACTCCAGCCTCATTCTCACCAATAAGTTCGCCAACCGTAGTAGTGAGTGCATCGGCAATTTTTATCAGTGTTATTAGTGAAGGGAAAGATTTTGATTTTTCTATTTGAGAAATTAAACTTGGAGTCATACCGATTGCGCTAGCCAAATCATTGGTCTGAATGTTAAGGCTTTCTCTTCGCTTTTTTATTCTTTCGCCGATCCTATGCATAATAGGAATACGTAATTAAGTAAGATTTCACAAATTAAATACAATTTAATTTATTAAACAAAGTTTTCTTAATTAGAAATTGATTCAATACCAAGAATTCTTAAGATTTAATAAATGACCAATTGACACCATATTGAAATTACTTAAGACCTTTTGAAATCTTTTTAAATATGAGTAACTTGAACATATTTTTAAACAGTATTAAACCTAATTCATTAAGCCATGACTAAGCAAACTGACAATAATTTGATTTGTTGCCCAGAGTTTAAACCAGAACTATGGGATGATAAAATTCTCGAGTGGCATAATAAAAAATTTATTAAGGATAGTGTATTTACGATATTCTTTATGCCTGTTAACTTTGGTGCTGTTATGAGAAGGATAGACAATAAAGTGCGAAAAGCTGATGCATCAACACCTGATTTTCTTTGCCTGGCCGATCATGTTTCAAGATGGAAAATGGATGTATATCTTGCTGTTGACAAGGATATTCCAAATGCTAATAATATTGTATTAAGTGGCAAGTTTTTCAGTAAGGTTTACGAAGGTCCATTTAAAGATACAGGAAAATGGTGTAAAGATTTTGAGAACGAGGCCAAATTAAAAGGTTTTACTGTAAATAAATGGTTCATGTGGTACACTACCTGCCCTAAATGCGCAAAGAAGTACGGTAAAAATTATGTGGCTATCATTTCACAGGTTGAATAAACTTAAGAAAAGAATTAAATACTAAATTCTCTGTCTATTGTCTGATCGAGTGAGATAAAGGTTTCTGTTCGTCCTACACCTGGAATATTTTGAATGGTATTTACAAGTACATTCATTAAATGCTGATTATCTGTACAGTAAATTTTAAGCAATAGCGCCCATGTTCCGGTTGTAAAATGGCATTCTGTAACTTCAGGAATCTTATCAATATCTCTAATAACATTTTTGTACACATGTGCTTTTTCGAGATAAACACCCACAAAAGCACATATATCATAGCCTACAGCCTTTGGTTTAATGGTAAATTTCGAGCCACTAATAATACCCGATTCTTCAAGTTTGTTATATCTCTGATGAATAGCTGCACCCGATATTCCGCAGGCTCTTGCAATTTCCAAAAAAGGAGTTCGTGCATTTTTTATAAGAAAAGATAAAATCTTTCTATCTGTTGCATCAATCTGTAATTTTTTACTCATAATACATAATGATTTATAACCATATTACAATATTATGTATTATTATGTAATCTAGAAACTAATTTCGCTAGTTATTTAATTCTACCCGACTATTTTATTTCGCTGATTTAATTTTTAATGTAAAAATTGTTTCCTCGGGAGTTGACTTTGTTAAAGCCAATGCCCCACCCTGCACATTTGCTAATTGTCTGGAAAGACTAAGTCCTATACCTGTGCCTTCTTTACGTGTAGTGAAAAATGGAACAAAAATTTTATCCTGGATATCTTGAGGTATTCCTCCTCCATTATCAGAGATATCTATATAAATTGCACTATTATGATCACTCCATACAGAAATACCTATCGTTGATTTTTTTTTATTCTTTATTGCTTCAAATGAATTTTTAATCAGGTTTATAAGTATTTGTTCAAGCATAGCTTTGTCTGCAATGGCTTTTAAATTTGAAAACCGGGTTTTGTAATTTAATTCCACACCTGTTTGTACTGCTTCATCATGCAATAAAACCAATATATTATTGATTAGATCATCCACATCGATTTGCATAAGAGTTGGATGAGGAATAAGAGTTAAGCTTCGAAACCGTTTAACAAAATCAATCATTCCTTTGCTGCGTTCCTCGATTATTTTAAGACCCTTTATTGTATCGGCAATAATTTCGGGAGAGATTTCGACAACACTTCCAGTGGGTTGAGTATTTTCATTTAGAATCTCCAATAAAGTAGAAATAGTTGAGTTAATTGGCCCGGCTGAATTCATTAATTCATGCGTAAGCACACGGATTAGTTTTTGCCATCCCTCCATTTCACGCTCGTCGAGCTCTCCCCTGATATTTTGAAAGGATACAATTTTTATTTCTTCTTTTGGAAACTTAAGCAAAGCAGCCCGAATCGTTAAATGCTGCAAATATCCATCACGATAAATACTTATTAGTTTTGATTCATCAGGTTTTATTTCCTCTATTGCCTTTGCAAATGCATTATCAATAGACCTTAAATCATTTATATTTTCTAGTCCTCCCCTACCTATTATCTTTTTTGCAGAAGAGTTTTTCATTTGAATCAATCCATCCTTTGTCAGCGATATTATTCCGATGTTTATATGTTCGAAAAGCGTTGTGAGATATTCGTTTTGTTGTAAGCTATCAACTTTAAGTTCCTTAATCTGCTCCAAAACTCTATTTAATTTGCTATGAAAGTTTTTGAATTGATTGTTTTTTGTTTTGCCAACAAAATTTGTTGTGGTGTCGGCACAATTTATAGAATCGAATAGTTGTTCAAGCTCACGACTAATCGTATTTTGACTTCGTACCAACAGATACACTTGCACACCAAGTATAACGAAGAGATTTATTAAGTAAAACCAATCTGGCTTTGAAACAGATACAAATGCAATGATTATACATGTAATTAAAATACCAATAACTCTTAACCAGATTTGTATATAATGTCTTTTAAGTAACATATTGAATATCTTTAATCGATTCTTAAAATTAAACCTAATTTAATTACAGTTCATAATCTTTTATTTTTCGATAAAGTGTTTGTCTGCCAACACCCAGTTCTTTTGCAACCGCAGAAAGATTTCCTTTATTACGTTTTAAAGAACTGGCTATAACTATTTTTTCTGCCTCGTTTAAGCTTAATGGTTTATCAATAAGATTAATACTATCATTGTGTTGTTGCACCAAAAGATCGCCTGAAGGAATAATTTTCCCTTCGCAAAGAATTACAGCCCGTTCAACAGCATGACTAAGTTCTCTGACATTTCCGGGCCAGTGGTAAGCCATTAACCTTTCTATAGCGCTACTGCTAAATGATAAGTTTTGCTTACCATATTTTTCAGCATATTTTTGAAGATAATAGTTTGCAATTAATAGTTTATCGTCGCCTCTGGAACGAAGTGGAGGTAATTCAATTTGTATAGTGTTTATTCGGTAAAGTAAATCCTCGCGAAATACTTTATTTGCAACCATTTCATGAACATTTCGATTAGTGGCACATACAAGTCGTACATCAATTAATATAGATTCCGAACCACCCACAGGTGTTAATTCCCTATTTTGTATTACCGTTAGCAACTTTGCCTGCATTGCCTGCGATAAATTGCCAATCTCATCGAGGAAAAGTGTACCACCATTCGCAAGAACCAATCGACCTGTTTTATCTTCGCGTGCATCGGTAAAAGCTCCTTTTTTATAACCAAAAAGTTCGCTTTCAAAAAGCGACTCAGTTATTGTACCCATATCGATACTTAAAAAAATACCTTTTGATCTTGATGATTGCCTGTGAATTTCCCTTGCAACCAGCTCTTTGCCTGTACCATTTTCGCCAAGAATCAGCATGTTCGCATCAGTTGGAGCAACCTTTTCGATCATTCGAAAAACATCCTGTATAGCTGGCGAATTACCCAATATGCTCTGATATTTGCTATTAAAACTTTGTTTAAGCTGATTTTGCTGCAATCGTAATGCACTTAATTCACGACGCGATTTACTCAACTCCAAACCACTTGTTACAGTAGCCAATAACTTTTGATTATCCCAGGGTTTAAGAATAAAATTTGATGCTCCTTTTTGTAAAGCTTCAACAGCAAGTTCAACATCACCATAGGCAGTAATAAGGATTACCACCTGATCATGGTCTATTTTCTTTATCTCTTTAAGCCAAAAGAAACCTTCCTTCCCGGAATTGTCAGTCGAATCAAAGTTCATATCCAGAATTACAATATCAATGTATTCCTTTTGAAGTATTTCAGGTATTTTTTTGGGATTCGTAGTCGATAAAACTTTGCCAACTTTCCGCTTTAGATATAGCGCAAGAGACTCAATAACACTCGGATTATCATCAACAATTAAAATAGTTCCTTCCATAGGAAATGATTTTTATTTATCAAAAGTAGTTAGAAAAATGTAAAAAGTAAATTCATTGTATGATTTTGAGACAAGTACTGGATGATTTTGAACCATTAAAATATAATAACTATTTGATAACAATTATTTATGTATCTGTAATACTGATTTTTAATCTATTTGGCATAGTAGTTGAAAAAAATATCAATAATTTTAAAATAATAAAACATCATTAAATAATTAATACAATGTTTATAAATTACATCATCACTGCCTGGAGAAGCCTGTTAAAAAACCGAACTGTTTCTATAATAAACATTGGAGGATTAACCATTGGGTTAGCTTCGGCTTTGTTGGCCATTTTATTTGCTCAACATGAATTGAGCTATGAAAAAATGCACGAAAAAGCTGACCGGATATGCAGGGTTTATTTAAAAGGAAATTTTGATCAGTTAAACTGGGTTCCTACATCATTTGGTCCTGATGGTCCAGCTATAAAGAATATGTTCCCTGAAGTAGAGAAGTTTGCCAGAATGTATAATTATGCCAATACACCTGTAAGAGTGGGCGAAAATATATTTTATGAGAATTTATTGTATGCTGCAGACTCCAATATTTTCGATATTCTTACATTTAATTTTGTCCAAGGATATACTTCAAATGAATTAAATTCGGTAGTAATTTCTGAACGTGCAGCCAAAAGATACTTTGGATCAGAAAATCCAATTGCACGTACCATAAATATAAATCAATATGGCCAGAAATATGATTTTATAGTTACTGGAGTATTTAAAGATTTTGCATCAAATACACATCTTGAAATTGATTTTATTTTACCTTTTGATGTAATCAGAAGACATACCTGGATAAAACCAGAAGAATATCAAGGCACGGCATATATGACATATATTTTGTTAAATAAGGAGATTGCTGCTGACAAATTAAGTCAGAAAATTGAGGCTAATTATAAAATACCTGTTGCAATTGAAAATATTAGAGCATTTTTAATTCCTCTTAAAGAAATACATATGAAAGGTTCCTATAGTAATAATAAGGGAAAACTATTAATATTTCTTTTAGGTGGATTTTTTGTTTTAGTTATTACTTGTCTTAATTACATTAATCTTACCAATATATTATTTTCAACCCGCAACAAAGAGATTGGAATAAGAAAGGTCGTTGGAGCAAGATATAAAAATATTGTATTCCAATTTCTTACAGACACAGTACTTTCTACAGCCATTGCATTTAACCTTGCCTTACTAACAATTAAGCTTGTTTTGCCATGGTTTAATTCATTAATGGATACTAATATACAGCTGGAATCTGACTCAAATACTCTTCTTATGCTATTTCTGGTTTTAATTGCAACAATTTTGGTATCAGGATTGTATCCAGCTCTTCGTTATTCATTCGCAAAACCAGTATCGCTAATGAAGCCAACAGCTATAGCCCTTGGTGGTAAGGGTTATTCAAGATGGATACTCACCACTTTTCAGTTTTTTCTTGCAATTATTTTTATTCAGACAATTCTGGCAATGAATAAGCATGGCAATTTTCTTGGTAGTGATTCTTACAAAAAATATAACTCCGATAATGTGATTTGCATTTCAGGTACACCATGGGGTGATTTAACCAAAGTAAAAGAGGAACTACTAAAAAATCCTGCCATTGAATCTGTTTCATGGGGGTCAAATCTCCCTGAATATCAGGTTAATTTTTCAACAGATTGGAAAGATAAAGATAATAAAACCCTGGCTTCGATCTACAATTTTGATGAAGATTACATTAAAGTTTTTAAAATATCAATGCTTGAAGGACGCTTTTTTTCGAAAGATTTTCCATCGGATGCTGAAAATGCTGTAGTAATTAACAAAATGGCCGCAAATAACCTTGATTATGAAGATCCGCTCGGCAAATCATTATTAGTTGGCAAAAAGTACTACACTATTATCGGAATTATTGATTCATACAGGGCTATTCCTCCTATTTTTGACCATGTTCCATTATTGCTTCTTACGGGTTCAAAAACATCAGAATTTCTTACAATTAGGATTAATCCTAATAAAATGGATCCTGCAAAAGAATATATCATAAAAACACTTAAATCGTTTAATTCAGATATTCCTATTGAGTTAAAAAACCATTTTGATGTACTCTTTGAGACTACTGAAGCCAAGTCATTTTTGTCATCGGCCCAACTTCTAAACATGTTTTTTTACCTTACAATAATTACTTCACTGGTAGGATTATTCGGTCTTTCTTTGTTTATTGCTGAGCGTAACCGAAGGGTAATAAGCATTAGAAAGGTATTTGGAGCCTCAATAATAAATATTATGTTCAGGCTATCAAAAGGAATAATTGTTCAGGTTCTGATTGCTATTATACTTGCAACACCGGTTTCGATGATGATAATGATGGGTTATCTTTCTATTTTTCCGTCAAATTTTAGTCTTGGAATATCCATTTATATTTTTGGCGGAATAGTTGCAATGGTATTGGTATTATTAACTGTAGGTTGGCAAACATGGCGAGCAGCAAATGCAAACCCAGCTGATGCATTGAGATGTGAATAATTCATTTAACAAAAAAATCCGAAGCTTTCAAACTTCGGATTTTTGCTTTATACGAATCAATCGGTTTTATTACACCTTTTGTAATTGTTTTACTATTTCGGTACCACGAATTATTGCTTTCTCGTTCATTGGAACCAAATGGTGATAACGCTCAGGTAATGATTTTTTAATACCTGCAACCACATTTTCCATTTTAACAATAGGTTTAATCTTTAAATATCCACCTAAAACAATCATGTTAAATGTTTTTGTTGAGTCCATCTTTGCAGCCTCTTCAGCAGCATCAACAAGATAAACATTAATATCTTTGCGCTCAGGATGACGAGTTATACCATTGCTATCGTATATTAATGTACCACCTTTCTTAACCATCTTTTCAAATTTATCCATAGATTGCTGGTTAAGTATAATAGCAGTATCAAACTCACCAACTATTGGAGAGCTAATTCTTTCGTCACTTAAAATAACAGTTACGTTTGCTGTTCCACCACGCATTTCGGGTCCGTATGATGGCATCCAGGTTACTTCTTGTCCCTGAACAATACCAGAGTAGCAAAGAATTTTTCCCATAGAAAGTACTCCTTGTCCACCAAATCCGGCTATAATTAATTCTTCAGTCATTTTTTCTAAAGTTTTAAATTTACAAATCAATTTTATTGTTCAGCAGGCACTTTTATATCACCTAGTGGATAAAATGGAAACATATTTTCTACCATCCATTCATTTGCCTGAACAGGTTCCATTTTCCAACCTGAGTTACAGTTAGAAACGATCTCAACAAACGAAACCCCTTTATTTAATTTTTGATTTTCGAATGCCTGTTTAATCGCTTTTTTAGCTTTACGAACAGCACCTGGTGTATGTACAGCCTGACGAGTAACATAATATGTACCAGGCAATTGAGCTACCAGTTCAGTCATTTTTAATGGATTACCCATTGAAATAACTTCTCGTCCGTACGGCGAAGTTGAAGATTTCATTCCTGGTAATGTAGTTGGAGCCATCTGTCCACCAGTCATACCGTAAATTCCGTTGTTTACAAAAATAATTACAATATTTTCGCCACGGTTACAAGCATGAATTGTTTCAGCAGTACCAATAGCAGCTAAATCGCCATCGCCCTGATAAGTAAATACAAACTTTTCGGGATACAAACGCTTAATGGCGGTAGCTAAGGCAGGAGCTCTACCATGCGCTGCTTGCTGCATATCAATATCCATAAATTCGTAAGCCAATACAGAACAACCAACAGGAGCTATTCCAATGGTTTCCGATTGAATACCCATTTCTTCGATCGTTTCCAAAACTAATCTATGAGCAGTTCCGTGTCCACATCCGGGACAATAACTTAGAGGTTTTTCAGTAAAAAGACTGGTTTTTTTAAATACCAGATTTTCTTCTTTAACTATATCTTTGTTTGTTATATTTTCAGCCATTTCCTATCCTCCTATAAAAAATTTTGTTCTAAAGCAGTTAAAACTTCTGCCGGTGATGGAATAATACCACCCATACGTCCATAATGCTCAACCGGTATTGAACATCTTACAGCAAGTTTCACGTCTTCAATCATTTGTCCGGCGCTCATCTCAACAGTTAATATACCTTTTACCTGTTTCGACAATTCTAATAAACGTGCAGAAGGAAATGGAAATAATGTAATTGGTCTTAAAAGGCCTACTTTAATTCCTTTTGCTCTGGCCATCTGAATAGATTTCTGACAAATACGAGAACTTGTACCATAAGCAACAAATAGATATTCTGCATCTTCGGTTTGAATCTCTTCGAAACGAACTTCGTTCTTTTCAATTTCCCTATATTTTGCCTGCAGTTTATGATTAAAATCTTCTTGCTTATGTGGATCAAGATCTAACGAAGTAATAATGTTATGAGGTCTATCTGGAGTTTTACCTGTAGTAGCCCAAGGAGACATTTTCTTAATTTCTTCGTTTGTCCAACGTGGTATCTGGTCGCTAATTTCTACTTTCTCCATCATTTGACCAATAGCACCATCGGAAAGAATTAATGCAGGATTTCTGTATTTAAATGCTAACTCGAAAGCTAATCCAACAAAATCGTACATTTCCTGAACAGAAGCAGGGGCTAATACTATCAACCTGTAATCACCATGACCTCCACCTTTAACTGATTGAAAATAGTCTGATTGAGCTGGTTGAATAGTACCTAAACCTGGTCCTCCACGAACCACATTTACTATTAAACAAGGTAGTTCGGCTCCGGCAATATAAGTAATACCTTCTTGTTTTAAGCTAATACCCGGGCTCGATGATGATGTCATCACTTTTTTACCTGCTCCAGCACCGCCATATACCATGTTAATAGCAGCCACTTCGCTTTCGGCTTGTAACACAACCATTCCGGTACGTTTCTCAGGTTGTTCTGCCATAAGGTACTCAAGAACTTCGGACTGAGGAGTAATCGGATATCCGAAATATCCATCGACACCCGCGCGAATAGCTGCTTCAGCTATTGCCTCGTTGCCTTTCATTAATCGTAATTCTTTCATTATTGTAGTTCTTTATTGATTTAATACTATTCGTTTACTTTCATTCTGTAAACTGTAATTACCGCATCGGGGCATACCATTGCACAGTTTGCACAACCAGTGCATGCTTCGGGATTTGCCATATAGGCATAATGATAGCCTTTTCCGTTAACTTCATCGTGAAGTGCAATTACTTCTGTAGGGCATGCTGGAACACACACACCACAGCCCTTGCATCTCTCAATGTTAACTACGATTGATCCTTTAACTTTTGCCATTATTGTAATCTGTTTTAGTTATTTTTTGAATGTTTTCAAAGATAAAAATTTTTACTCTATTAATGTATTAAAATTCGAATGTCATTGACTGTTATTCAACACCTGTTTATTCAAATAACGAAAATTACTTTTCTGTAATCTCCTGATTTATTTAGCTTTGCTTATGATGCTGATTAAAAATACGCAGTCTTTCTTCAAGAATAGGCAATTGAGCTCTTTGAATTTGCGACACACAAGCTCTTAATCCTTCGATACGTTCGCTACCTGTTGTAATTAAGGAGATTGCACTAATTCCGTAATATAGAAGTTTCTCGAGTAAATCAACACCATCAAATCCCGGGTATGAGAAAGTAAAATAAAACCCATCAGCTAAGGGTTGATCCTCATCCATATCGTAGACTATTTTAAATCCATTATCGGCAAATAGCTTTTTCATGATTTTAGCTCTTTCACCATATTCCCTGACTCCTTCAACAAAGTTAAAATCACCATCATTTGCAGCCTTGAGCATTGCAGCTAAACCATATTGAGCTGAGTGGCTTGTTCCTGATGACAAAGAATATACGGCTCCATAAATCATTGAATAGCCAAAACCATCAGTTTTAAAGAAACGTTTTAAATCAGGAAACTTACGATCAAACAATTCATTTGAAATAACAAGCATTCCCACTCGCTGTCCTGCATAACTAAATGATTTCGAGCTCGAAATCAATAAAATATAATTTTTTGTATAATTTGCAACTGATGATTGATATGGAGGTATACCTGGCTTCGACATATCTTTTCTAAAATCCATTGCAAAGTATGCAAGGTCTTCCATTACAACTACATCGTATTTATTTGCTAATTCGCCAATAATTTGCAACTCTTGCTCGGTAAAACAAATCCATGATGGATTATTTGGATTTGAATAAAGTATAGTTGAAATATTACCTTTTGAAAGATAGGATTCGAGCTTTGATCTTAGTTTTTCTCCACGATAATTATACACATCGAACGATTCGAACTTTAGACCTAAGACTCTGTGTTGTTGTTTTTGAACAGGAAAACCTGGGTCGATAAACAAGGTTGTATCCTTATTGGCATCTCGTCGGCACGAAACCATAAACGAAGCCATTCCTCCTTGCATTGATCCAACTGTAGGAATACAATTTTTGGAATCAACATCGATATTCATAAAGTTTTTTACAAATCGGGAAATCTCTGTTTTAAGAATATCTACCCCCTCAATCATAGGGTATTTTGATGCCACACCTTTACGTAGGGCTTCAATCTCTCCATCAATTCCAATTTGTGCAGGAGGCAATCCAGGTACGCCCATTTCCATCCGGATGTATTTTTCTCCAGTTTCTTTTTCGATTTCATTTACTAATCTAACTAGTTCACGAATTGCGCCAAGGCCAACCTTCTCGAGTCCACTGGCTTCAATTTTCTTTTTAACAACACCAGCATCAATTGGTGTTTTATTTATTGCAGAATTTGTCATAAGTAGTAGTTTGTTTGTGACAATATTAAATAAAGTTAAACTTTTAAAAAAGATTATAAAACATAGCTATTTATCCTTTAAAACAATAGGCAGCCAATGCAGCTACCTATGTTTGTTTCGTAATAATATAGAATGATTTTAAATTTTATTTAAACAAAGGCTTAATAACCTTAACCCATTTTTTTACTCTTTCATCTGTAAGCTCAGGCTCAAAATCTTCATTCACAGGCAATCCCAGAAATTTTCCATCTATTACAGCTAAAGATTCTCCGAAATCGTAACCTTCGGTTGCAACATGACCAACTATTTCGCCACCATTTTTCATGATTTTTTCACCAACGATACCCATAGCATCAACAAAATGATTACCGTATGATATCTGATCTCCAAGTCCAAACATTGCAATTGCTTTGTTTGCAAAATTGATCTTTTCAATCTCGGGCAAAAACACATCCCAGTCATTTGCTGATTTATCTGCTTGCCAGGTTTCTTTACCAATAGTTGACAATCCAAATACTACATTCTCATATTTCTCTACATCAGCAGCTTTAGCTGTTTTTACAGGAATAAGGTCAACATTATCAAAACCTAAAGCTGCAACAACTTTTTTTGCTACCTTTTCGGTTGAACCACCAAGTGGTCCATAAAATAATCCTATTTTTTTCATATATATTTTTTGTTTTAAGTTCGTGTATCTAACAAATATACGATTTTATTTTTTTTATCAAATTGTACGCATAGCTAAACAGTGGATTAATAGCAAATGAAACAATCATGCCTATTGTACCTGCTTGCGGAGAAGAACTTGGTCCCCAAATAATAAATAATATTATACAAACAGATAACCCTATAAATGCTGATGATAAGGCCCCAAATTTATTCATATTCTTATTAAATAAACCCCAAACAAAAGGTCCGAGGAAGAATGATCCTACCGCCCCCCAAGATATTCCAAGGATAGCAACTATCGATTCGGGTTTTATTAAAGCAATTATAACCGAAATAATAATAAACAATACGCTTCCAATACGCATAAAACCTGTAAGTCCTTTATCACTAATATTTTTGTTAACAAAACCTGCATAGAAATCCTTTACTAAGGATGAACTTGAGATTAAAACCAGCGCAGCCAATGTTGACATTGATGCAGATAATATTAGCACCAAAATAATTACAGTTAGTGATTGAGGAACAACAAGATTTAACAGTTCGGGCATTAAAGCATCTGCATCTATCGCTCCTGCTGCCCCTGCAGGAAATGATAATGGAGCATTTCCGGGATGTAAGAATACTCTGGTTGTTGAACCAATAAAATATGCAATACATCCAATTAATAAAGCAAAAAAGGTAGAAGCGATCATTCCAATTTTTACTGATCGTTTATCCTTAATAGCATAAAATTTTTGGATAAGTTGAGGCATAGCAAAGGGAGCCACACTAGTTAAGAATATCAGGGAAAATAAAGGCCACCATCCAGGAGGACCAACAGTTTCTGTTAGTTTAGGATTAATATTTGATAAGGTTTCGGTAATTGAAACCATGCCGCCACCTTTATTTATAGTAAATAATGCTAAGATAATTACACTTACTGTCATTATTATTCCAAAAAAAGTATCAATAATTGACATTGATTTATATCCACCCAACACCAAATATATAGATGTAAATACACCCATTGCCACAACGATCTGCCAGTATTGAATTTCTGGAAATGAGGCGTCGAAAAGCTTTGATAAGCCTATAAAAACTGCTGCCGAATAAGGAACAAGAAATACAAATATAGCTATTGATGAAGCAAGCTTAAAAAAACTACTATCGTATCTTTTTTCCAAAAATTCGCTTAGCGTAGAGACCCCATATTCAATTGACATTTTTTTGATTTTCCAACCCATTAAAGCCCAAACGCCTAAAACACCTATCAATGCATTAAATACTCCGATCCATATTCCTGAAAAACCAAATCCCCAACCTACTTTACCTGCAAATCCGATAAAAACTACAGCCGAAAAATACGCTGTTCCATATGAAAATGCCGACATCCAGGGACCTACATTACCTCCTCCTAAAAAAAAGTCGGAAAAAGATTTTGTTTTTCGTAATCCAATGATCCCAATAATAATGATCATCAAGGCATAAGCTGTTAATACGATTATTTTTATTGCCATTATTTTTTAAATTAAAAATAGTGTGATACTGAAAATAAAATGCGTTTATTATTTACTTCATGTGTGTTTTTAACTAAACCATAATCTGCCAGATCGATAGTACCATAAGCTGCTACAGTATATTCAAATTCTAATCCCATCTGGAAGTTTTTTATACGATAAGTTACATTGGGTGCTATTCTGTATAAATAGGCTATATCCAGTGCCATTCCATAATTTCTTTTCTTATCTAAAAGATGATCATTTGCCCCCAGATTTTTTGTATATCCGCCAAAAATTCCTACCTTAAATTGATCTCCATACACAATATTTGTCCACAAATACAAGTGATTAAACGGAGTATATTCTTCTTTACCTGATAAACTATCGATACTACTTACTCCATATCCACCAAGTAAGATGTTTTCCGAGAGATTTTGTCCGTAAACCGCTTTTCCTTTTACAACCAGTTTAGGTTTCTGAAATTTAAAATAACCCATGTATGACATTGAGCTTACTTTAGAATCAGTTGTGTAGAATATACCAGATGTTATTGAAGTATCAACAACTGTGCGCGGCTGAATACTTTTATAATCGACCGCAACACCGAACAAGAAATCGCCCGGATTATATTGCAACTGCAAGTGCAAATTGGGTAATCCTGAATTTTTAATGTATTTGGCTGATTTTCCATCGGGACCTGTATTTGCATAGTCGCTCTGATAAATAGCTGCACCAATAAGTTTAAATTGACCCATTTTATGAGATACAAAAAGCATAGGGCTTCGGTTAAATGCATTAAAAGGCAAACCTGTATTTATTGAAAGCACAGAAGGAAAAACTTCTTTTGTAAACATCGGATGCCAATCGCGGCCAATAAGCACTTCTGTTTTTTCCCAGCTTAACTTCGAATATGCATTTCGCAAACGAACACGAGCGGTAAAGCCATCAACGCCACCTGTAAAATCCACTTCGAGATACCCAAGCAATTTAGCACCAAAAACATCTGGTCCTGTTATTTTACCTGTAACTCGTGATGCAATATCTACTAAACCCAGCGAACCTTGGGCATTCAGATCGCTCCCATTGGCATCAAAATTTAAATCTTTAGGATAAATATGCAACAACCCTTCCAGCGCTTCTACATTTTGACGTGAGTCATAATAAAAATCACTTCGAATAAATCCCGAAAGTTTAATGTCGATTTTCTTTTCTTCTGGTTCTTGAGCAAAGGCCTGGTTTGCAAAAAAACTAAGTACTATAATTATACTTGATAAATAGAATTTCATTTTTGATTTAATATTATTTTTTCTCTAATTCAATTCCAAATTTCTCCCAACCCTTAACAAATCCTTCTTTTACATTAGGCCACCTAATGATTACAGCAATAAGTAATAAGATCGCCATTATAAGAAGCAACTTCTCGTTAAAAGTTAACTCTTTGAGCTTTCGCATTTTTCTAGTTTATTTTTCTATTCTGATTCGTGCATCAACCGCAACTACTCTGTCGGCTTTACCTAACAATGGATTCAAGTCCATTTCGGCAATTTCTGGTGCAGCTTTAACCAAAGCTGAAACTCTAACAACAATTTCAGCAAATAAATCTTCATTTACCCCTTCTTGTCCACGAGCGCCTTTTATTATTCCATAGCTTTTTAGCTTACGAATCATTTCCAAGGCTTCAGGTGTTGCTATTGGAGAGAGTCCTGCGCTTACATCTTTAAGTACTTCTATAAAAATACCACCCAGTCCGCACAATACCATATGACCAAATTTGGGTTCAGATTTTGCTCCAACAAATAGCTCAATACCAGATAACATGGGTTGAATTAAAATAGCTGTAGTTTCTTTTATTTTAATCATTCGATCGAACTCTCTGGCAACTATATCTGTATCTTTTACATTTAGAACAACACCACCAACATCTGATTTATGAACAGGGCCTACAACTTTCATTACTACAGGCAATCCAAGTTTCTGAGCTTCTTTAACTGCATCTTCCCTATTTGTTACAACAGCCTCTCCTGCTCTAGAAATTTTTGCTGCATCGAGTAATTGCTGTACTTTTTCGGGTGATAAATAGCCATTTTCAGAACTATCAATTACTTTTCTAATTAATGCTGTATCAACTGCAGGCATATCAATCTTTTCGTCTATTGGCTTTGGAGTATGATAAACTTTAGCCAATGCATTTCCAAAAACAACCTCATCTGGGAAATTAATTCGTCCTTTTGAAATAAATGCATCAATCTCTTCTTTAACATTTATTATAGATGGTAATATTGGATAAATTGGTTTTTTGCAGTTTTTCATCTTTTCATCGAGCAAATCGTACACATCGTATACCGGAAATAATCCCGGACTGCCAAAAATAACAGCCATTGCATCAATAGTATCAAAATCATTTTCGCATGCATCAATTATATGTCCTAATTGCTCAGCATTTCCTGTAGCTAAAAAGTCGATTGGGTTTGCTACCGATGATCCTGGAAATAACTTTCCTAGCAATTCTTTTGCTTTTGGCCCATCGATATGAGGAATCTCAAGCTTGTTATTCGAAAGTGCATCTGTAAGCATTACAGCAGGTCCACCGGCATGCGTAATTATAGCAATATTTTTCCCTTTTAATTCGGGGTGCATAAAAATAGAAGCGACAGTAGCCAATTCATCACGACCAGCACAACGAACAATTCCTGCTTTACGGAATAAGGCTTCAACTGCTACATCAGGACTGGCTAAAGCACCTGTATGAGAAGATGCTGCACGACTCCCAGCTTCTGAGCTGCCCGATTTTATTGCTGCAATTTTACAACCTTTGCGAATAAGAGACGAAGCATGTTTTAATAATAAGTCGGGCTTATTAACACTTTCGATATATAATAACTTAACTTTTGAACTTGTTTTGGGATCATAATTCTCATCCATATATTTAAGAATATCCTCAACTCCCATTTGAGCACTATTACCAACAGAATAAACACTCGCGAATTTTAAACCTTTAGGAATACTGGCTTCCATAATAAAAACAGCTGTTGCACCCGAACCCGAAATAAAATCGACGCCCTGAGGATCAAGCGTTGGAATTGGTGTGGTAAACACACCATTGTAATTAGGATTTAAAACACCGATACAATTTGGGCCAATTAAACAAGCTTTATTATTATTGATGATTTCAACAATCTCTTTCTCGAGCTTTGCTCCTTCGGCGTTTTCCTCGCTAAAGCCAGCAGAGAGAATAATAAATGCTTTGGATTTTTTTTTCTCAGCTAAAATACGAACTGTTTCTGGGCAAAACTTAGCAGCAATAGCAATTATTGCTAAATCAACCTGAGGCAAATCCGATGTTTCTTTGTAACACTTTATTCCTTGTACTTGTTCTTCCTTAGGATTTACAACATATAAATCGCCCTTGAATTTTCCATCGATAATATTTTTTAAAACCTTACCGCCAGTTTTATAGATATTGTCTGAGCCACCTACTACAACTATACTTTTGGGATCAAGAAGCTGTTTTGTTATCATAATATATTTTAATGTATTTTCTGAATCTGGCACAAATGTACTAAAAAAGACCCACTCGACTGCTTACAATCTGTAAGTTAAAACCCTATTTAGCTTAAATATTTGCAAAAATTCATCGTTTTATTAATGATTTTGAATTACTTCAACCTGTTATTCTATTATACAACATGTTTTAATGTCAAAGTAAATTTTACTTAATTGTTTTATTCTTAACAAATATTAAATGGGCATAGAGATTTGAAAATAAGAATAAAGTATACTTCTATAAATTTCCCTGATCAAAATCATTGGAAATTACATAACAGAATTATTATATTTGTATTATCATATATACAATTATGAATTCTTACGACTCAACAAATTTGTACCATAACTTCGGTAAAGGACTCTTCGAGTGCTGGATTTGTTGACTTTCTGTTTTACTTCATCATCTTAATTATTCATTTGGATTTTTTGTTTTTTAAACTCAAAAAGAATATTCGATTTAAAAACAACGATTTATGATTTCTAATCATAACTTCTTAAATCAACATTCGAAAATAAACTACTAAATAATGCAAGGTACCATCTTCGACATAAAGCATTTCGCTGTTCACGACGGACCAGGAATTCGACAAACGATCTTTTTTAAGGGCTGTCCGCTAAACTGCTGGTGGTGTCATAACCCCGAAAGTCAGAATATTGAACCCGAAGATTTTATCAGAGTAAACAAACTTGATGGTAAAGAATTTAAAAAAGGTGAAGAGATTGGCTATAAGATTACAAAAGATGAATTATTTAAGATTATTTCAGGCGATAAGATTTTCTTCGAAGAATCGGATGGTGGTGTAACTTTTTCGGGTGGCGAGCCTTTGATGCAAGCCGATTTTTTATACGAAACGGCTCTGTTGAGCAAGCAAAATAATATTCATACTTGCCTTGATACAACTGGCTTTGCATCTGAAAAAACAATTCAGAAAATAGCCAGTGTTATCGATTGTTTTTTATTTGATATTAAGATTATCGATAATGAATTGCATAAAAAATATACAGGTGTTTCGGTAGTTGGAATCTTAAATAATTTACAATGGCTCGATGCAAATCATAAAAATGTGATCTTACGATTTCCTGTAATTCCGGGAATAACAAATACAAGCAAGAATTTAAATGAAATAAAGGAGTTTATTTCGGGTTTAAAAAATACAAAACAGATTGATTTGTTACCTTTTCATACGATATCGAAAAGCAAGTACAATCGATTTAATAAAGAATACAAAATGGGCGATACTCCTGCCATATCGGATAATGAGATGAAAGAACTAAAAAAGGAGTTTGAAACTATTGGTTTTACTGTTGGTATTGGAGGATAAATTAATTTAGCTTTTAGCTGTCAGCTAATAGCTATTAGTAAGAAATTTATAAAAGCTAAGTCTTAAAACGATGAATACACGAATAAAAAACTTACGAACCCAGAGCTTAACTGCAATAAATAAGTTATCGCATGAGAGAGCTAAGCTAGTAACTGATTTTTACAAACAAACCGAATCTCAGCAATTATCGGTCCCTGTAAAAAGAGCGTTAACATTCAAGTATATACTAGAAAATAAGAAGATTTGCATAAACGAAGGTGAGTTAATTGTTGGTGAACGCGGACCAGCTCCAAAAGAAACGTCTACTTATCCGGAAGTTAGTTTACATTCATTGCAGGATCTTGAAATTCTTGATTCTCGCCCAAAGGTTTGGTTCAGGGTTGATGATGAAACCAAAAATATCTATCAGAAGGAGATTATTCCATTCTGGAAAGGAAAATCACAGCGAGACAAAATATTTGCACAATTACCAGACGAATGGAAAGCAGCGTATGAAGCAGGAGTTTTTACTGAGTTTCAGGAGCAACGTGCTCCCGGGCATACTGTTGCCGGGAAAAAAATTTTCAGAAAAGGAATGCTCGATCTGAAAAAAGATATTCATAATTCAATTCAAAAATATGAGAAACTGAATAATTCAGAATCAAAAAATAAAATGGAAGAACTCAAGGCAATGGAGATTGCTGCAGATGCAATTATTCTTTTTGCTAACCGATATGCTGATGAGTTGGAGAAACTTTCAAAAACAGAAAAAGATAGTAAGCGCAAAGCTGAACTTGTTGAGATGGTGAGAATTTGTAGAAAAGTCCCAGCTCATGCTCCTGACACTTTTCACGAAATGTTACAGCATTATTGGTTTGTACATTTAGGTGTAATTACCGAACTCAATCCATGGGATTCATTCAATCCGGGCAGATTAGACCAGCATTTGTATCCATATTATAAAAAAGAAATGGAAAGCGGTTCATTAAGCAAAGAGCAAGCATTAGAATTATTGCAAGCGTTCTGGGTAAAATTCAACAATCATCCTTCTCCACCAAAAATGGGTGTTACCGCATTAGAAAGTAACACATATACCGATTTTGCTTTAATAAATTTAGGTGGGGTTAATGAAGATGGCTCCGATGCTGTAAATGAGCTTACTTACACTTTATTAGATGTAATTGAAGAAATGCGCATTTTGCAACCAAGCTCAATGGTTCAGATTAGCAAAGTAAATCCTGACAGCTTTATAAAAAGAGCAATTAACATTACAAAGACAGGATTTGGTCAGCCTTCGTTTTTTAATACCGATGCCATTGTAAAAGAACTTGTAAATCAAGGAAAAGATATTGTTGATGCACGCAACGGTGGAGCCAGCGGTTGTGTCGAAACAGGGGCGTTCGGAACCGAAAGTTACATTCTTACAGGTTATTTTAATTTAAATAAGATTCTCGAAATCACCTTACATAATGGAATTGATCCAAGAACAGGAAAACTAATAGGAATACACACAGGCGACCCGAGAAACTTTAAAAGCATTGATGAACTTATTGATGCATACAAAAAGCAACTAGACCATTTCGCCGATATCAAACTAAAAGGAAACATTATAATAGAAAAGATTTATGCTGAGGAAATGCCGGTACCTTTTCTTTCGTTAATTATTGATGACTGCATTACAAATGGAGTTGATTATAATGCTGGAGGCGCAAGATACAATACAAGCTATGTTCAGGGCGTGGGACTAGGAAGCATAACAGACAATTTAACATCTATAAAATATAATGTTTTTGATAAAAAGAAAATCAGCATGGATGAGCTTTTAAAAGCTATGAAAGCTAACTTTGAAGGTTACGACCAGCTTCGTCACGATCTGATTTACGAAACACCCAAATATGGTAACGATGATGACTATGCTGATTTGCATGCAGTGGATGTTTTCAATATTTTTTATGATGCTATAAATGGCAAGCCAACCTATCGAGGTGGTGTTTTCAGAATTAATATGTTACCAACAACCAGTCATGTTTATTTCGGAAGCGTTATGAAAGCAACAGCCGATGGTCGAAAAGCCTTTGAACCATTATCGGAAGGTATTAGTCCATTTCAAGGTGCTGATAAAAAAGGCCCAACGGCTGTATTGAAATCGGCAGCCAAAATTGACCATATTAAAACAGGTGGAACATTATTAAATCAGAAATTTTCTCCCTCGTTTTTTATAGATGATAAGAGTATTACCAAACTTTCACAATTAATTCGCAGTTATTTCAGAATGGATGGACATCATATTCAGTTTAATGTTGTAAGCGCTGCAACATTGAGGGAGGCACAAAAGCATCCAGAGAAATTTACCGACCTTATTGTTCGAGTAGCTGGTTATAGTGATTATTTTAACGATTTGGGAGAAAGTCTGCAAAACGAAATTATCAGAAGAACAGAACATGAAGAAGTATAAACTTTGCAAAATTGTATTTAAGTCATATTAACGAATTAAAAAATAATTTATCTTTCACTAATTTTTAGAAAATCAAAAATCATGAGAAAAATAATTAAATCCCTGCAATTAAGTCATATTCTTATTTTTATTCTGCTACAACTGGTTTTATCAGTTAACGCCCAATCTACTAGAAATTTAAAGGAAGAGCTTGAAAAAATACCGGGAGTTATGGTGTTCACGATGAAATCCGATCCAATGTTTTCGGAATCATATGAATTATTTTTCACCCAGCCTGTAGATCATAATAATCCTGATGGTGAGAAATTCACACAACGGGTACTTTTAGGTCATGTAGGATTCGATCGTCCAACAGTAGCTGTTATTGAAGGTTATAGTATTTATACTGATAAAGCGGGTGAGATAACTAAATTCTTAAACGCAAATCAAATAACCATTGAACATCGTTTTTTTGCAGATTCACGACCCGATAGTATTCCATGGAATTACCTAACTATTAAGCAAGCAGCTGCTGATCATCACGAAATAATTTCAGAACTAAAAAAGATATACGAAAAGAAGTGGGTTTCAACAGGAATAAGCAAAGGAGGACAAGCAACAATATATCACAGGCGTTTTTATCCAAGCGATGTAGATGTTAGTGTGCCATATGTCGCTCCGTTGAATTTCAGCGACGAAGATGAAAGATATTATTCATTTTTAAAAACAGTAGGAACACCTGAATGCCGCAAGAAAATTTATAATTACCAACTTATTTTATTCCAAAATAAAGCAAAACTAATGCCTATGATTAAGCAGATGGCAAAAACCAGGAATTATAGTTTTTCTATGGGTATCGATAGAGCATTTGACCTAAGTGTACTTGAATATTCGTTTTCATTCTGGCAGTGGTGCGGAAGCTGCGCATTAATTCCTGACAGAACAGCTATTCTTGATGATATTTATCAACATTACATATATGTTAATCCAATAAGTTTTTTCGAGGATTCGGATATAAAGCATAATTTGCCATTTTATTACCAGGCACTTACCGAGATAGGAATGTATGGTTATGAAATTGGGCCATTCAAAAAATATCTGAAAGATACCACAAATATCACATTTGAATTCAATCTACCCGAAGGTGTAGAAGAGGTAACCTATAACTACGAAGCAATGCATGACATTAACCAATGGATTCAAACTGAAGGCAACTATATGCTTTATATTTATGGAAAAAATGATGCCTACTTTGCAACAGCAGTTGAGCCATCAAAAAATACAAATGCTGTTAGAATGGTGAATCCGAAAGGTTGCCATACTACACGTATTGAAACATTTCCTGATAATATGAAAAAAGAAATTTATAAAATCCTGCAAGATTGGATGTCGGAAAAGCCTCAAACCTTGAATCAGGTAAGTGGTGGAAGTTCTGATGTAATGTTTGAAGTTTTTTAACAGCACACATTTTTGGCTAAAGCCCTTTTATACAATAACTTGAATAACCCCAGCCTTATTCCGATAATTATCGGAAGGGGTTATAGAATATAACAAACATGGACTTTAGTCCATTTAATTTATTTACTAAAACCCTAAATCAATCCTTATGTTACGAAAGTTTACAATTATTTTCTTACTGCTTTTCTTAAGCAATCAAATTCATTCCATTGCATGCACAATAATTGCAGTAGGTAAAAAAGCAACAGCAGATGGTTCAAATATAATCTCGCATACCGATACCGGGCCAGATTCCAGAATCTTTGTTGTTCCGGCAAAAACCTTTAAGCCAGGCGAAAAAACACCAGTTTATTGGGGAATACAAGATGCAGACCGCGCTTTAAATGATGATGGAATTATTTTAGGATATATTCCTCAAGTAGAAAAAACTTACAAATATTTTCAATCGGCCTATTCGCATGTAAATGAATTTCAGCTAGGAATAGCAGAAAGCACAACTGATCAAAGAGATGAGCTCAAATGCACTCAAGAGAATGGTAAGCAAATAATGACCATTGAGCAAGCTCAGATTTTTGCTTTGCAACGCTATAAAATTGCGCGCGAAGCTGTTCAGTTTATTGGTGATTTAATGACAACTTACGGATTTCTTCCATCGAGTGGTGATGGTTCCGAAACACTCGTAATTGCCGATACAGAAGAAATTTGGGTTCTCGAAGTATTTGGTGTTGGCGCCGGATGGACTCCAGAAAGTGGCAAACCAGGCGCAATTTGGGCTGCACAAAGATTACCAGAAGATCAGGCAACTATGATTCCAAATTATAGCATAATAAAAGAAATTAATGCCGATGATAAAGACAACTTCATGGTTTCGGCAAATTATATGCAAGAAGCTATTGATCGTGGTTGGTACAATCCAGCATCAGGTAAACCTTTTATATGGCAAGAAACGTATGCTCCACTTCCTGCAGAATATGCCACAAGCAGGTTTTGGTTGTTTCATCAAACCTTTGCGCCAAATTTAAAGCAATGGCCAGATCGTTTTCTAAAAGGAAATATTTACAAAGGAATTAGTCCATATTTCCAGATTGTTGAGCCTTTATCGATATATCCATTTTCAATTGCACCTGAGAAAAAAATATCGGTTCAGGATGTTATTGCTTTTCAGCGATCAGTTTATGACGGAACCATTTACGATATGACAGCTGATCCAAACTGGTTGGTTCCTGATGGAAAAGGTGGTTATGCAAAAAGTCCATTGGCTACTCCATTTCCTGGAAGTGATTTAAGAAAATTGTTAAACATAACCTATCGTCGTCCGGTTGCACGCCACAGAGGACATTACGGAATGGTGTTGCAGCTTCGCGGTTGGTTACCGAACGAAATTGGTGGAGTTTACTGGGTTTATCTCGACAATCCATATTTTAGTCCGTATGTTCCAATTTATGCAGGAAATCTTTCAACGCACGAATCATATCAGATTTACGATCCGAACAAATACGACGAAAAATCAGCTCGCTGGGCAATCGATTTTGTTGATAATCTGGCAAACTTAAAATTCCAGTATGCAATAAAAGATGTTTGGGCTGTAAGAGATCCTTTCGAGGAAAAAATCTTTACAAGTCAGAGTAAAGTTGAAGAAGAAGCAATGAAACTTTACAAGAAGAATCCAAAAGCTGCACAGGAATATTTAACCAATTATTCGAATGGCTTAATGAATGATGCAACTAACATGTTTAATGGGTTACGAAATACCTTAATAGTAAAATATACGAATAACCAGGAATAGGTTAATTTGATATTACTTCAAAAGAGGTTGTCTTAAAACACATAAAAGACAACCTCTTTTTTTCAATTGCGAACAAATCCTGTTCATTTTCGAACACTTTTTTACCCTACAAAAACAGATCAATCCATTGAAAATTAATATATAAAAAGCATTGGCTCAATTTTTGAAAATCATGCCAACGAATAAAAAAATGAGCTATGTTAAAAAATTACTTTATTACAGCTTTTCGAAATCTTTTAAAAAACAAATTCTTTTCAATAATAAATATTGTTGGATTATCAATTGGCATTGCGGCATGCATGCTTATTATGCTTTATGTTAATTACGAAAGAAGCTACGATAATCATGTAGATGACATCGATAATATTTATAGGGTTCTTTACGAAAGAGAAACTGAAACAGGTGAAATTGTTCAGTTTGCATCAGCTAGTCCAACAGTTGGACCAGCTATTACTGAGAAGTTTCCAGAAATAATTAAGTATGCCCGTGCATATAAACTCGAAGGAGTATTATCTTTTGATGATATCTCGTTTAGAGAAGAAAACATGTTTTGGGCAGAACCCAATTTTCTTGAATTGTTTTCGTATAAGTTAATTACCAAACTAAGCGACAGCTTGCTTTCAGAGCCAAATACAATGGTGATTTCGGACAAAATAGCCAGAAAATATTTTGGAGAAAAAGATCCACTCGGTAGAATACTTTTTTTAGATGGAAATCAATCTTTTAAGGTTGTTGGAATATTTAAATCGCAGCCCTCCAATATGCATTTTAAAGCCGATATTTTATTATCGTATATAAATTGGGAAAACCAGCTTGGAGAAAATGCCAAAACTTTTGGGTGGATTTATTCAGGTTTTTATACATACATAAAAGTTTCTGAAAATAGTGATTTAGCAAGCCTAAACTCCAAAATAGAATCATTTATTAACGAAGAGCTTAAAGAGTTTATGCAATTATATAAAATAAGAATTAGTTATAAACTTCAGCCAGTTAAAGATATTCATCTTACTTCGCATTTTATGCACGAATTAGCCAATAATGGCAATAAGAACTCAGTCGTTTTCTTACAAATTATTGCGTGGTTCATACTACTTATTGCCTGGATAAATTTTGTTAACTTACTTACAATAAGCTCTATAAAAAGGTCAGGCGAAATAGGTTTGCGAAAAATACTGGGAGGCACAAAACACCAACTTATCAGGCAGTTTCTATTCGAGTCGGTTATTATAAACACAATCTCCTTACTTTTTGCCCTTGCAATAATTGAGGCAAGCATGCATATTTTCTCAACTATTACAGGAATTCCGGCAAATTACTTTGCATGGAACAGACTTTGGTTTTGGAAATATGTAAGTATAATTTTTACAATCGGCACTCTACTGGCTGGTTCCTATCCGGTATGGGGAATTTTATCGAATAAAATAATAAATACCTTAAAAAGTCGGTTTACTGGTTCAAAAAGATCAGTTTTATTGCGCAAAGTTCTTGTAAGTTTCCAGTTTTTTATGGCTGTAGTTCTTATTAGTGGAACAATAGCAGTTTACAATCAGCTTCAATTTTTGAAATCAATGGAAACGGGTATAGATAAATCCAATATTCTGACAATCTACACACCAAGAGTAGGTGGTAACGATATACTTTCTAAACGCAAATCGTTTTGTGACGAAATATCGAAATTTCCATTTGTTAAGCATATATCCTTTTCTTCGGTTATTCCTGGAAAACACAACATGTTTAACCGAGGTGGTATTTATCGTTTAGGCGATGATCCTACAACGGGAAAAAACTATAGGCTAACTGAGGTTGATTATCATTTTACAGATGTGTATTCAAATGTTTTTATTGATGGCAGAAATTTTTCAGAAGATAATGCGTCAGATGCATCATCGGTAATTATAAACCTAACAGCTATGAATCTTTTAGGATATAACAAACCAGAAAATGCCATAGGATCAAAAATTATGCTGGAAGGACAAGAAACAACAATAATTGGTGTAATTGAAAATTTCCATCAGGAATCACCACGTAATGAATTTGAACCACAAATTTTTAGATTAGCAAAGCGTTATCATGGCTATTTTTCAATTAAACTAGCTGATAATAGCAAGTTATTAGAGGCACAATCTGCAATAGAAAAAACCTATCATGATTTTTTCCCAGGTAATCCATTCGAATATTTCTTTTTAGAAGATTATTACAAACAGCAATATTCTATCGAAACAAAATTTGGAAAAGTATTTGCAATATTCTCTGTCTTAGCATTATTTATTACACTACTTGGAATACTCAGCCTATCGTCGTTTTCAGCAGCCCAGCGCAGAAAAGAAATAAGCATACGGAAAGTAATGGGTGCCAGTGCAAATCAGATTTTAATATTACTTTCGAAAAGCTACATTTTATTGTTGTTGGTTGCATTCTTACTTTCAGCACCACTAATTAACTATGCTATAGATAAATGGCTTACTAACTTTGCTAACAAAATGGATTTATCTATCTGGATATTTATTATCCCAATGGTTTTAGTATCGGTATTTAGTTTGATTACAGTTTTTTATCAATCGTACAAAATAGCTAACGAAGATCCAGCCAAGTCATTAAGATATGAATAGAAAAGATGTTATAAGAAAGTCTTAGAAATTAAAATGATGTATTTGTATTTATTTATTTTCAAATTGGGTATTTTCGTATTCTAAATTTTGCAAAATGAATCTAATAGCCTACCTAAAACAACCCTTTCCAAAAGCAGAATCTAAATGGAAAATTATAATCCTTATAAGTTTGTTTGTAGCTCTATTTCTTATTGTTTTTGAACCCTTTGGAATTAATTTATATAAAAGTAACATAAAAACCCTTATTCTAGCTGGTTACGGAGTTGTAACTTTTCTTATTCTTGTATTTAATCTAATTATTGTTGAACATATATTTTCTAAATTTTTTGAGGAGAAAAACTGGACCTTATGGAAAGATTTTGTTTGGTTACTCTGGGTTATTTTTAGTATCGGGCTTGGAAATGCTTTATATACATTATACATTTTTAATGGTTCCAAATTTGGCCTGCAAGTTCTAATTAGTTTTCAATTATTTACATTAATAGTTAGTTTATTTCCAATCACTATTCTCATAATAACGAAACAAAACTATCTCTTAAAAAAGAATTTAATTTCGGCAACTGCATTTAATAAAATCATTGAGCAAGTAAAACCATCTAATAGTGAAAAGCGAATAATTCATTTTTATGCTGATAATGAAAAAAACTTTGTAGAATTTGATATTAATGATTTCTTTTTTGTAGAATCTTCTGGTAACTATATAGAAATATATATTTTAAAAGAAAATCGAATTACCCGCAAGACATTTAGAAGCACACTTCGACGAGCTTTAGTATTCTTCGATAAAGCACCAGAAGTTATCCAATGTCACAGAGCTTTTATTGTAAATACTTCAAAAATCATAAACGCTAAAGGGAATTCGCAAGGATTAATACTTCAGCTTGAAAACTGCGATTACGAAGTACCAGTTTCAAGAAACTATGTCGATATTGTTCGAAACCAGATAAAATAAGATTACTTCATCACCTTTTTAAATCGTAAATTTTTACCACAAAGTCACTCAAAGTGAATTTCGCAAAGGAACACAAAGGACTAGTTAATGTTTTTCTTTATTATTCTTCGTGTTAGCCTTTACAATACTTTGTGGTAAAATTTCAGTTTATAGAACACCCTAATTATTAGTTTTTAATCACTCAACTTTGTATTTCGACACACGACTTATTCATCCATCACAAAAGCTTGTCGAATATCCCTAAACTTTGGCAGCGCTGTTTTTTCGTCCTATTCTTGCATTGTCAAAACGACAACATGTTTAACCTGCCTGTCGGCAGACAGGCTTAAAAATTATAAAAATTATGAAAAAAGTATGGTATTTATTAGTAGCAGCAGTTTTAATTATTGCAGGTTTTATTTTAAATTACACTTATGCACCTATGTTTAGTGCAGGTGATTATGCTTGTAATTATTTTGCAGCAGGCGATTTTGCTTTGGGTGTTTTTGCGGCAGGTAAATTTTCTGCAGGAATCTTTTCAATTGGTATTTTTTCAATTGGTATTTTCTCAGTAAGTATATTTAATGTTGCCATATACTCTGTAGGGATCTTTGTAATTGCATATAAAAAACGATTACCTAATATGCTCAATAAAGAAACTGAAGAAAAAGCAGAAATCGTATAATCAATTTTCCCACGAGAATTAAATATCTCGTGGGTCTTTTAACACAACATTATTTTAAAACTATGAAAAGAATTATTTTAATATCAATAATATATATTTCTACAATATTAATTGTATCTGCGCAATTCGACGATCGCTTTTACTTTCCATTAAAAGATTGGGGTAAAATTGAAAATCTGATTTACGAAGAATTATTTTTTGAAATTGATGAGGTTACATTAAATGCAATTTTACTTAAACCTGAGTTCACGCCTAAAGCAACAATACTATTTTATCACGGAGCAGGGGGAAATGTTACAACTTATATGAATATTGCAAGGCCAATGCTAGAAGCAGGTTATCAGGTTTTTATGCTTGATTTCAGAGGATATGGCAAATCTACAGGCACTCCCACTCATATAAATATAGCAAAAGATGCTCAAATTGTTTTTGATAGAATAATGGAGAAGGAAGGAATAAAAAACACGCAATTAATTATTTATGGAGCTTCTATGGGGACACAGATTGCAACCAAAATGGCCAAGAATAACCAATCTAAAATTGCTTGTCTTATCCTTGATGGAACAATTAGTTCATTTACAGAGATGGCTCTACTTTCGGTTCCTGAAGAACAGAAACCTATGATAGCTCAGTATGTAACATCTCCATATTCTGCAAAAAATGATATAAAAGAAATTATAAATCTACCAAAATTATTTATCCATAGTAAAGAAGATAAGTCAGTTCCATTTTCACAAGGTGAATCCGTTTATACTAGTGCTTTGGAACCAAAAGATTTATGGATTTATAATGGAGAACATCTTACATCAGCAATTATTTATCCCGAAATTTTCATTCAAAAAATTGATAATTTGTTTAACACTTTAAGTTTAAAATAAAATGAAAAGAAAGAGAATCATAGCAGTATTAATCCTTTTTGCCTTTTTCTTTACTAATTGTAAAGGAGGAGAAGTAATTTTAAATAACTCAATTAGTAAAATCCCATTCGAATACCGACTTGGACTTCCAATAATTAAGGTAAGTATTAATGGAAAAAGCTATGATTTTCTTTTCGATACAGGTGCTATAAATGTGATTTCTGAGGAATTATCTAAAATACCCGGGATAAACACCTCTTTTATTAAAATAGTAAGGGATTCACAAGGAGCAAAATCAAAACTTAAATCAGTAAAAATCGATTCTATACTTATTGGAAATGCTGCTTTTTCGAATATAAGTGCCGTGGTTGCTGATCTTAGTAAGTCGGTTGAGATATCATGTTTACATATTGATGGAATAATTGGTTCGGATTTAATGAAATTAGCAATTTGGCAAATCGATTATGAAAACCAACTAATTACCTGTACAAAAGATAAATCACTTTTAGAAATACCAAAAAAGCACAATACCATAAAATTCAAAACAACAAGCACAGGCAAACAATATGTTGATATAATACTAGAGAATCAGGTTGAAAAATCGCTAACTTTTGATACAGGTTCAAATGGAGGTTATAGTTGTTCAAAAAAAACATATAAAAAATTAGTTAAAAACAATTCTATACTAATTAAAAACCTTGGGTATGGTAGTAAAAATTCAGGCTTATATGGCAGAGAAAATCCAGATACAACATTTTATGTTTTAATAAATGATTTTGAAATAGGAAATCTAGCTTTAAAGAATATTCCTGTACAATTCAAACAGAATGGATCGAGAACAATAGGCAATGAATTTTTAAAAAACTATCGTGTAATAATCGATTGGAAGGCTCGTGAGATTATCTTAATACCTAACCATAACAAAGAATACGATTTTAGTCGTTGGAAATCATTTGGATTTTCACCATATCTTGAGGATAACAAGTTCTTTGTAGGTTTTATAGTAAAAGGTTCGAGTGCCGATGAGCAAGGATTAAAACTTGGTGATCAAATAATTGAAATTAATAGTTATGATTACAGCAGAGTACCTCTTGAAGATTATTGTGATTTTATATCCAATAGTATATTTTCTGAAAGTGATAGCATTTCAATAAGTATATTAAGAGAAAATAAAGTTCTAAATATGAGCCTTTTTAACAATCCTATTCTTAAAAATTATTAAAACTAAGAATGAAAATAGAGTACACCTTATTGCTTTTATTCCTTATAGCATTATCAAACATTACTTATGGAGGTATTAAGACTATTGAAGGAAAAGTTTTAGATAACAAACAACAAGCTCTTCAATATGTTAGCATCGGAATAATAAACAAAACATATGGAACAATTTCAAATGAAAGTGGATATTTTAAAATTCAGATAAATGAAAACCAACTCGCTTACAACGACTCGCTTCGCTTTTCAATGATTGGTTTCGAATCAAGATTATTTTCAGTAAAGGAAATGTTCGATAATCGATTTTCAACCATAATCCTGATTGAAAAAATTGAATCTATACCTGAGGTTGTGATCACGTCAAGAAGATTAGAAACAATTGAAAATGGAACTACAATTAACTTATTTCCAATCTATGTTCAATTAGCCATTTCAGAAATTCCGAATCAGAATTTAGGGTCAGAAATAGGTAGAAGCTTTTCAATTAATCATAAAAATACTATAATTGAAAAACTTAAATTTTATATTGCCCAAAATAACTACGATTCAGTAACATTTAGAGTAAATATTTATTCTGTTAAACACAATAAACCCTATAAAAACATCCTAACTCAAAATATTTTCGTACAAGTAATTAATGGAAAGACAGAATGGATATCAGTAAATTTAAAACCATACAATATTTATATAAATAATGATATCATAGTATCTTTAGAGTGGGTTGAAAAATCAGAAAAAGGGAATACCCTTGTTTTTCCTCTGGCAAGACCTTCTGCTGCAACACATTATTATAAATATGGAAGTCAAAACAAGTAGAAACGCTTTTCTGCAATGTCAAGTCTAATGGAGATTACATTTAAATATTAAAAGCAATAAAAAATAAACAATGAGAATAATACTGCGCATTTTATTACCACTTATTATTGGAATACTTGTTGCCACAATTATGCATTTTACTATTCGTTGGTGGGTATTTTGGATTATATTTCCCTATATTGGATTCTCAATTACAACAGGAAATTTTATCCGCTTTATTCTCAAAGGACGTAAAAAACTAGTTGGCAGAAAGATCGCTATTTTGATGGTACTACCATGCTTATTATTGTTTGTACCAATCATAAATCACGAAAACTTCCAATTGGGAGGTGTATTTCTGCTAATTCTTATTGGCTTTTTTGGTAAAGGTGTTATTCATTATGCCGTAGCAAAAATATTTGGTCCACTTATATGGGGACGTGGCTTTTGCGGATGGGCATGCTGGAATGCTGCTATTTTCGATTGGCTACCTATAACTGGGAAAAAGAAAGATATTCCAAAAAATGCATGGAATTTTAGATATATTAGTCTTTTCATTTCTTTATTAATTCCAGTTTATTTAATATTCGTATTAAACTATAATGTTTATGAAAATTATCTGCATAAAATAGAAATGCTCTGGATGTTTGCCGGAAATGCACTTTATTATGCAATAGGAATTCCATTAGCATTTATTTACAAAGACAAAAGAGCTTTCTGTAAATTAGTTTGTCCTGTTGCATTGGTAATGAAACCAACAAGTACAGTCAGCCTAATAAAAATTAAACCAAAACAAAACGATTGTATAGAATGTGGAGCTTGCAATAAAATTTGTCCAATGGATATTGATGTAATGAGTTTTATTAAGGAAAGAAAGCCCATTGCTCATACCGAATGTATTCTTTGTTCTGATTGCAGAATTGTGTGCCCGGTAAATGCAATTTAATAATTAGCTTTACATTTAATTGTTTATTTAACCTGAAGTAGTTATTTATATATAATTAAAAGCAGAAAGGTTTATGCTTTTAACTTGAACCTTATTGTTATTTGAATTTGGCATTTAATGTTTTCCACTCATTTTCAGTGATCTGAAAAATATATACATCCAGATCGTGATATCTGATTTGTCTATTAATGGTCATTCCATTTTTTTTAGCAACATTTTGAGATGCAATGTTTCGAATATCTATAATTGATATAATATGGTCCAATTTTTCATGTCCAAAACCAAAATCTCTAAAAAATATTGCAGCCTCAGTTGCATATCCAAATCCCCAAAATTTTGGTAAAAGTGAATACCCAATCTCAATCTCTTGCTTATCTTCCACAATCTGTGTTAACAGGCCGCACATCCCGATAAATTCATTCGTATCTTTATTAATTAGAGCATGGTGGCCATATCTATTCTCTGCATACCTTTTAAACTGGAAATTAATCCAATCTCTGGCACTTTCTTCAGGTGTTTTATTAAGGTCGATTCCCAAAAAAGGTAATGATGGATTATGAATAAAAAAATCTTTCCATATTACTTTATCTGATTCCTCAAGCTTTCTTATAAATAATCGATTTGTAGTTCTTCCATGAGCATACATAACCAATACTTTTTAATTAAGTAAAAATAAAAAAATATATACAAATTGAAATGTACACTTTTTATATTATTTATTAAAACTAAACTGTTTGCTCCTTGTACTTGTTCTGAAGCTCTAACATTGCCTTATGAAAATCGGGGAAGAGTTTCCATAAATCCTTATCACAACTTGTTAACTTATCGCACTCAATGCAAGCATCGTATCCATTTTCTATAGCACATGCTCTAACAGTACAGTGTTGAATTACTACTCCTGCAGGTTTTTCTGTATTTTTGCATTGCCAGCAAATGGTAGTCTCCGAATTAAAATCAACCCCAAACCGTTCTTTTATTTTCCATAACTCATACACTTCTTTCTTTTTTGCATCGCTATTTTCAACTGTTGCAACATAGAATTTGCAATCAGCAGGACAAGTATAACCACAAAAGTTAAGCTTTTTGGGATCAATCTTTTCATTACCAAATATATTACCCATACTATTAGCAGCGAATAGTTTTGAACCCATCATTAAAGTGCAACAAGCTATTCCTGCTTGTGAACTTTTCTTTAAAAAATTACGTCGATCGATTTTTAATGCCATACTATTTTCCTTTGGTTTTTATTACTTAAGATTATAAATTTAAATTTTACCCTATTGATAAATGAAAAAAGCACGAACCAAAAATAGTCCGTGCTTTTAAACCAGAAATCCCCTAAAATTAATCCGCAAAAATCATCCGTTGTGATTGTATCCCACCAATTGTTTTGAGTTCTTTTTCAAGTTTGTCCATTTCGGCAACATCACCGGTAAGCTCCAATATAATAAGTCCACTTGAGCTGCAAAGATTATCGGTAACTTCGTGTAATCCTAACCGGGTTTTAATAGAGCAACCAAATTTTGTAAGAAGCGCTTGAACTTTGCCAGCTTCCTTTTGCCTGTCGGTGATTAAAACACCAAGAATTCTTATTTCTTTTGCCATTTTTGGATTTTTAATAAACGAAGTAAGTTACTAAAAATTATTATGTAAGTCAAAAAACAATTTCCAATTACAGTTGTTTTTAATTCTATAATCCTGTTTATCAATCCTTTATTTAATAGATTAATTTCCTAAAACAGAACTTTCATTTTAACATAAATATTTCTTCCGGGTTCAATATCAATCGTTCCACGATTTGTAGCAAGATGATTGCGATATGCTCTGTCTCCAATATTTTCAATACCACCAAAAACCTGAAATTTAGCAACTTTTGCATTAATCAAAGCTGAATGAATGGCTATATCGAAACGAGCAAAACCTTTTGTAGATATTTCTCCATCAGCCACTTTATTCTGATCTGCAAATCCAATAGCCATAATATCAATACCCAAATATTTAGGTAATTCATATCGTAATCCCAATCGTCCGTTTACAGGAGGAATCAGTGGTAAACTTTTATCATTCTTTATATCCTGTCCACGAACAAAAGATCCTGTGCCAAAAGCGGTAAATGTTTTGTAAAAATTATATTCAAAATTCATATCAATACCATACAACCTTGCCTGGTCAACATTTGAATTTATAAGAGCAGGAACCGTATCTATAACTCCAGTTGTCAATGTGTAAATAAACTCACCATTCTGTTCAACAATCATATCCGACAACCAGTTAACGAATCCATTTATTTTAAAATGGAAATTGGGTTTCCAGATTCTAACTCCTAAATCCATCGAGTAACCTTTTTCAGGATTAAGTCCCGGATCACCCAAACGAACCAAGTTGCCCAAGTCGATATACTTAAAACTCTCTTCGAGTGATGGAGCACGGAACGAACGACCTGCATTAAAGCTGATATCCATATCCTTTGTTAGTTTATACAATGCTCCTAAATTAGCACTCCAAGAAATTTTGTATTCTTTGTTTTTTTCGAAAGTAATTCGCTGGTTTGCCGGATTGTCATTTCGTACATCATTTGTAATAATGTAATCCACATCAAATGCTTGTTCATTAGCAATACGAACACCATCAAAACGTCCACCAAGCAAAACTTTAAGTTTGTCATTTAGCATCCTTTGCTCATTCTGCAAATAAACACCTGCTGTACCAAAGGTAGCTTCTGGTATCGGCGTTTCGCCTCTAACAATATTGTTTGTAGCGATAATACTTCCACTTGTATTTAATACATCAACACGAATATACTTTTCACGGCTTGTAACAATCTTCCTTTGCCATGTATCAACTCCTGCAATAAAGCTATTATTGGGAGCAAAGCTCCAGTCGGTCTGAATCTGCAATCCATCCGTAGTATGGTCACCAACTGGGGTAAAAAGTTCAGGTGTTGTAATACGAGTCGGAGTAACCACTGGCGAATTTGGAAGTAATTCAACATCACGAGAAATAAACTGGTGAAAATATTTAACATTTAATAGTTTAAAAGAGGATGAAATACCTTCAATCTGATAATTGGCAGAAAAAAGTTCGCGTTTTGCATCAGTATAGGTTGCCTTTGAGGGTCCTGGGAATGCTGATCCACCCGGTATACCAACATCATCTGCATCAAAAAGCTGGTAATTAACTTTAAATGTATGATTTTCGGATACTTTTAGTCCAGCCGAAAGCGAAATACTTTCATCAGAAAACTGACTATTAGTAATTAATCCATCAGGTGTTTGAACATCATTTGCATCACGTAGCGAACCACTTAATCTTACAAACCATCTTTTTGAACCTGAGTTAAAAGTAAGTTTCCGTGTAAATAATTCATTTGATCCACTATAGCCAGAGTTAAAACTACCATTAAAATAAGTTGATGAGTTAAAATAACCTTCTTTTGAAATAACATTTACAATACCACCCATTGCACCTGTTCCATATAATGAGGAAGAAGCACCTTTAATTACTTCAATTCGATCAATATCATCCACATCGAAGAAAGCCATTGAAGCCATAAGGTCGGTAGCTGTTTCAATGCGGTTTCCATCAACCATCATAACGATTCGTTGTTCGCCCAATCCGCGAATATTAACTCCTGTAGCCCACATTCCATCGCGACTTAACGCAACACCAGGCTCTTGCTGTAAAACATCAGATAAGGTAAAAGAAGATGCACGTTCAATCTGGTAGCGGTTTACAATTACAAGTGGGGCGGGTATTTCTTTAATCATCTGTTCGTGGCGTGTACTGCTAACAATAACCTCACCAAGAGTAATCATTTCTTTATCCAGCTTCAACTCTAGTTCCTGATCTGATTGTATTAGAACTTTGTTCTCATTTCTTTTATAACCCAGATAAGAAACGATAAGATGATAACTTCCGTCTAAAATACCTTTTATTTGAAATTCACCTGTAAGATTAGTTACAGAATTATAATGATAATTTGTTGCATCGTTGATTAGCTGAACATGAACACCATTTAGTTTTTCATTTGTTTGAGAATCTGCAACAATACCTTTCAGTTCATAATTTTGCGAATATGCCTGAATCGAGATAAAAAGGAAAAATAATAGTTTAATAGTTTTCATCGTTTTTCTTGTTTTTAAGTACTACCGATTTTACCTGTAAGCCTTTTAATCGACCCAACTGACCAGTTAAAGATCCAATTTCATCGGTGGTTCCTTCAAGAACAAGAGAAATAATACTTTGGCCATTACCACGTGGCAACCCCTGTCGGCCAATAATAATTACGGAATGTTTTGAGATAATGTCGTTCAGGATATGAACGCTTTCTTTACTCTCAATTAATATAAGTGCGGTTCCAATTCTCTTTTCCATCAGATTTCCTCCGGATTAGATTTTTTCTTTAACCTTGAAATAGAATAACTTCTATTTCTCAGAAAGAGTAAATCAGGTTTACTGTTAATTATTTCACAAAGATAAAACCTTTTTATCAATTAAAAAACATGATCTAAAACAGATAGAAGTTTAAAGTTTAAAGTTCAGAGTTAGAATTTAAAAAATAGTAGTTTTGCTAAAAAGGAAATTGCATGAAAAGATACTTGTTTGGAATATTGATTATTTTGCTTGTTTTAACAGGATGTAATTCAAAATCATCAAATAAAAAAATTACCATAGCCACATTAAAAGGGCCATCTGCAATGGGAATGATTAAAATGATTGATAGCCTGGCAAATACTAAAAATGCCCAAATCGAGATATTAATTTTTAATGAGCCCATCCAGGTACGAAAGCTAATGCTCGAGAATAAAGTTGATTTTGCTATTCTGCCAACAACTATGGGAGCTATACTCTACAACAAAGGTTTACCTTATAAATTGGCAGCTATTCCAGTTTGGGGAACACTCTATTTATTTGGAACAGACTCAACTATTCTTACCTGGAATGATTTAAAAGGAAAAAGGATTCACTTAATGGGAAAAGGAATGACTCCGGATGTTTTATTTAAATATCTTTTAATTCGAAATAATATTGATCCTGATAAAGATGTAATATTAGATTACTCCTTCCCTACTCACATTGATCTTGCAAATGCAGTGGCAGCAGAGAGAGCAACTCTCGGAGTAATTTCGGAACCAATGGTAAGCCTGGTGATGCAAAAAAATAATAATGTATATTCTTTGTTTGATCTGAACGCCGAATGGCAAAAAATACATAGCAATATTCCAATTGCCCAAACAGCATTTCTTGTAAATTCAGAATTCGCTCAAAAAAATCCTCAATTTGTTGATCAACTATTGAATGAATATCAAAAATCGACAGAATGGGTAAATACAAATCCTGATTTAGCAGCTGATCTAATTGTAAAGTATTCTATTCTCCCCAATATTTCGGTTGCCAAAGAATCAATTCCTCGTTCAAACCTTAATTTTGTGAAGGCTGCAGAATTGCGTACCGAAATAAATCATTATCTTGATGTTTTTTACGCTTTGAATCCAGATATTATTGGAGGCAAAATACCTGATGACGATTTTATACTTCGAAATAAAAAATAAACTAAGAAATTCGCACACAAAGTATATTTTTTTTACCTTTATATAACAATTCAAGTTACACCCCGAATATTTAATGAGCACAGAAAATATAGAAACAAATAGCTTAAACTACGATTGGAGCAATAAAAGCATTCTGGTCGCAGATGATGAATATATTAATTTAATATTTATTGAAAAATCATTACAACCAACAAAAATCAAAATCTTTAAAGCACAAACCGGAGAGCAGGCAGTACAACTTTTTAAAGATAATCCTGAAATTAACCTTATTCTGATGGATATTCGTATGCCCGATATGGATGGAGTTGAAGCTATTAAGCTAATACGCAAAGAAAACAGGACTGTACCAATTATTGCTTTTACCGCTTATGCTTTAACGAATAATGAAGTAAATGCCTTAGATTATGGCTGCAATGACTATATTTCCAAACCATCGAAGCCACAATTCCTTATTCAAAAGATTAACGAATTCATAAAATAACCTGCCCAAGTCAGAATTTATTTGTAATTTTTCGGTTTAATTAATTACTGACAAATTAGAATGAATTTTACTCTTACAAAAAACAGGATTATTTCCATAATATCTGTAATAATATTGCTCTTACTTTGGAAGCTTTTGTCTGTTTTCTATAATTCAGAATTCATTTTACCATCACCCGAATCAACACTTGTTTCTGTTTTTGAACTTTTTACAGCTAAGGGTTTCATTTATATTGTCGGAGCTACAATTTTACGTGGAATTGTTGGATTTATACTGTCATTTATTCTTGGTATACTTCTGGGTATATTTGCAGGCATTAACAGTTCGTTCAATTCTTTCTTAAAACCATTATTGGTAACTATACGGTCTATTCCAGTAATTTCTATTATTCTTCTGGCACTTATTTGGTTTCAGGTTGATATGGTTCCTGTGTTTATTGCATTTTTAACCATGTTCCCTATTATTTGTACTAATGTAATTGAGGGTATTCGCAATGTAGATAAAGATTTGGTTGAAATGGCAAGGATTTATAAAATAGAACAAACAAAAATTGTTAAAGAGGTTTATTTACCTGCAATTACACCATTTATTTTTAGTGGGTCATCGAGTGCTATGGGATTTGGATGGCGTGCAATAATTATAGGCGAAGTACTAAGCCAACCACAGTTTGGAATTGGCACTTTAATGCAAACAGCACAAACATACCTATTGGTAGACCAGGTAATTGCCTGGACAATTATTGCTGTTATTATTAGCTACCTTTTTGAGCTTGTTATTCGAAGAGTTGAACACAGAATTGTAATCTGGAAATAAGTATGAGCCTAAAAATTAATAATTTAAGCAAATCATTTCAGGATCATGTTATTTATAGCGATTTCTCAATTGAAATCCCGGAACATACAATTACATGTATATTGGGGCCTTCGGGATGCGGCAAGACTACACTGTTAAATTTAATAAGCAAAACGATATTACCTGAGGCTGGACAATTTGTTGGAATCAACAACCATATTGTTTCATACATTTTTCAAGAACCTCGATTACTGCCATGGAAAACAGTTCGCGAGAATATTGCTTTTGTTTTAAGCGAAATCGACAACACCAAAGAAACAGTTGACAAATATCTCCGGTTGGTTGAGCTTGAAAAATTTGCTGATTATTATCCTGCAAAGCTCAGCGGAGGAATGAAACAACGCGTTGCGATTGCACGCGCATTTGCTTATCCTTCGGATATTATTTTAATGGATGAACCACTTAAAACACTCGATTTTAAGCTGAAACAAAACCTGATGAACTCTTTCCGTAAGTTATGGCAGTTTGATAAGCGAACTGTTGTATTTGTAACGCACGAGGTTGATGAAGCTCTTATGCTTGGCAATGATATTTATGTTTTTAGCAAAGCCCCAGTAGAAATAAAACAGAAATTCAGTATTAATGCCTCGTCTGAACGCATACTTGAAAGCATGGAAATGGTTGAATTAAAAAAGAGTATTTTACAAGTGATGGAGTGATTTAAATTTTAATAAATCAACTCCTCTATTTCATTTTTATCTTTTTGAAGCTGAAAATGCAGATCATCTGACTTACTAAGAATTAGTTCGCCCCGCATGCGTTTATGAAAAATTAAAGTAGCAAGTTTCCCTATTAAATTATGATTGGGTTCAAGATCAAATAAATGAACCTGTATTGAGGGCTGTGATTCATTTGTATTTTTAATATTGAGCATTCCTCTGTAATTTAGATTACCGCAAGTTAATGAAACAGCATAAACCCCTTCGAGAGGAACCAGTTTTATTTCTTCTTCAATAATCATCTCTAATGTTGGGAATCCAACATCACGGCATTTCTGACTTCCTCCTTTGAGCTCGCCCATCATAATAAAATGATGATCGAGATATGCATTTGCACGCTGAATTCGACCCTCAGAAATCGCTTTACGTGTAATAGTCGAACTTACTGTTTCGTTTTCCAGGTCTTGTTCTGGTATTTCTTCTACTTCGAAGTTATGATCCCTGGTAAGTTTATAGAGATATGAATAATCCCCTTCCCTATTATGTCCAAAATGATGGTTAAAACCAACGATTATCTTTTTTGCATGTAGTTTACCTAATAAAATATCTTCAACAAATTCTTGCGATGTGGTTTGCGCAAATTCTTTGGTAAAGTTAATAATTATCAAATGATCGAGTCCTGCCTTTTCGAGCAGGTAAATTTTCTCGCGCTGCGTATTAATCAGCTTAAGTGTTTTACCAGCGGTTTCGGGATATAAAACCAAGCGTGGATGTGGATGGAAGGTAATAAGAACAGATTCTCCATTTATTTCATGAGCCAGATTATTCAATCGTTTGATAATAACCTTATGACCAATATGAACTCCATCGAAAGAACCGGTTGTAACTACCGGATTTTTTATGGTATAAAGATTATCGAAACTTCTATGAATCTGCATAACAATTTAGTAACTAGTGATTTGTAATTGGTGACTTGAGAATTAATTATTCACAATTTACTATTAATCATTTTTTTTGTTTTACAAAATAGGCCACTTTCTCAATTGATGTGATCATGTCGTATTCTTCGAGATGCACATTCTGGGGAACACTGAGTGGCGTTGAAGTATAATTTAAAATTCCCTTTATACCAGCATTTACCAATGTTTCTAATACTGAAACAGCATTTTCAGGAGGAACTGTCATTATGCCAATTCGAATATCAAGCTCATTGACCAATTTATTTATTTCTGATATTGGATAACATTTAACACCAGCTATTACTCTGTTTGCTTTTTCAGGGTCGTTATCGAAAGTAGCAACAATTCTCAATTTAGGCCTTTTGCCATTAAAATAGGTAGTTATAGCTTTTCCTAAGTTTCCCACTCCAATAATTGCAGCATTTATGCCTTCATCAGTATCAATTATCTTTGAGATAACATCGATCAAAGCTTTAACATCGTATCCTTTTTTAAGCGTTGTTGAATAGCCTATTAGCATAATATCGCGTCGTACCTGAACTGCAGTAAAATTGTGCAAATTTGCCAATTCGTGCGAATAGATATGAGTTTTTCCTTTTGCCAGGCAATTTAAAAGTGTCCTGCGGTATTCACTCAACCTTCCAATGGTTTTTTCAGGAAGTTTATTCATATTTTTATCAATTATTAATTATCAATATTTTTATTTTGGCAATTCAACTGTAAAAGTACTTCCCCTATCAGGTTCACTTTCAATGTGTATATCGCCATTATACAAATCGACAACTCTCTTTACGATAGGCAAACCCAGTCCACTGCCTGAAATATTTCTTGTTTGTTCATTCTTTACTCTATAAAACTCATTAAACAATTGGTCCTTTTCTTCATTATTTAATCCTATTCCAGAGTCCTTAATGCAAATGATTATCTTTTCGTTTTCGCTTTTCATATTAATATCAACGCTTCCACCCTCTTTATTGTACTTAACAGCATTCGATATTAAGTTATTAAAAATGATCTCCAGATCGTCTGGATCAGCATTCATAGTAACCTCATCATCATCGGTTAACGAAAACTTAATATCTTTCTGAATAGCATAAGGAAGTATTGCCTCTATAGCATACTGAGCAACATCTTTAATCTTTAATAATTGAAACTTATCTGTTTTCTTTTCGAACTTAATTTTTGTAAGATCTAATAAATCCATAATAAGATTTCGCATACCTTTAATGCGCTGTAGTGAACGTTCAATCATTTGTTCATAATCCTCAATTCGGCTTCCAGCTTGTTTCTCCTGCATAATTCTTAAATACCCTTCAATCGCGTTTAATGGAGCTTTTAGCTCATGAGATAAAACTGACAAAAATTGATGTCGTATTTCTTTGCCATCTTGTTTCAGCTTCTTCGTTACTCCACGTAAAAACAGATGTTTCGACACGTTTTCGAGCGATGACTTAAGTTCTTGTGGTGTAAATGGCTTTGGAATAAAATCATATGCACCCTGACTAGTAGCTTTAACAGCTAATTCAAGCGATGCATACGATGTAATCATCATCACAATGATTTCGGGATTATTCTTATTAATAAATTCGAGAACATCGGTACCCTGTATACCAGGTAATTTATTATCGAGGAGTACAATATCAATATGTTTATTTTTGATCTCTTTGATGGCTTCCTCACCTGTTCCTACTTCAATTACCTGAAAACCAATATCAGAATCCATAAATGGAAAACTAACCGTAAAATTATTCAGTATCCTGCTTACTCCGGAACGGATTCCGGGCTCATCATCAACAACCATTACCACCAAACTTTTCACCTTATTTTCCATGGTTAAATTTTAAGCAATTTATTAATTTCTTTGTGTAATTGATCTTTTCTTATTCCTTTTTCGAGATATAAGTCAGCTTTTATCCATTGTTTGTCAGCTGTGGTATTTATTCCGAAAGAATAACCTGTTTCAGATGCTACGGCTGTTGCCAGAATTATTGGTACATCTGGATATTTACGTTTCATTTTAAAACAAAGTACAAAACCACTGTCATCTTTTTCCATCATAAGATCAAAAATGGCAAGGTCGGGTTTGGTACTTTCTATAATATACTCAGCCTCTCTCTGACTAGTAGCTGTTATTACCTCAAATCCAAAACTTTCTACAAACATTTTCATCTGAAAAAGATAATCAGAATCATCGTCAGCAATTAGTACTAATTTTTTATTTTGTGCCATAATACATTGTTTTATGGTTTATCTCATTCTTGGGATTTCTATTCTAAAACTTGTTCCAGTTGGGCCTTTTAATGCATCGGCATTCGACTCAAGGTCAATTTTTCCTTTATGCATTTTAACTATTCCGTAAGCTGTTGCTAAACCAAGGCCTGTACCTTTTCCAATACCTTTTGTGGTAAAAAATGGCTCAAAAATCTTTTCCTTATCTTCATCCTTTATGCCCAAACCAGTATCTGAAATCGTGAAAATCACTTCGTTTCCGGTATCTTCCAGAATTACATTTAGCTCGCCTCCATTATGCATTGCCTCAACGGAGTTTTTAATCAGGTTGGCAATTACCTGTATCATTTGTTCCTGATCGAGCCAGGCTATCTTGTTTTTTAACTTTTCTGAATTAATCGTTGCTTTTACGTTTGGAGGAATAATTACAGCCTCGAGGCACTGTTCTGATAATTTAATAATATCCACCTCGGTAGAATTTACCTGGTTTTTACGGGCAAAATTTAATAATCCACCTACAATCTTCTTGCATCGGTTAGATTGTTCTACAATAAGTTTTAAATCCTTGTACAGATCTGAATCTTTAGGTGTTTCTTCGAGTAAAATATTAGCATACATAATAACAACACCTAGCGGATTATTAAGTTCGTGAGCAATACCTGCTGAAAGCTGACCCATGCTTGCCATTTTTTCTGATTGCTTAAGAGCCTGCTGTGTTGATGATAATTTATCGTTGGTAACTGCCAATTCAGAAATAGAATTATGCAATTTCTCAATAGTATAGGGCAAACACATTTCAGTTTCTGCTAATCCCTGTGCAATAGCGATAGCGTGTTCTTCGCAGCTATCATAACCACAAGCACCACAGTTTAAATGATCTTTAGATTCTTTTTTACCCATTGATTCCAGAATAAGTCTTATATCATTCCAATCTGGAAACTCAAGAACTCTTCGTTTAGCTTCAAAAGAAACCGACAAGTTAACTTCGCTATACTCGTCGATGTATTTCTGCCATTCCTTTTCGTTTAATGAATAGAGCTTTTTGTGCACATAATTATTTACTAAAGTACGTCTTGCATACTGACGTCCACCACTTGACATACCGGGCCCCATGATACAACCTTCGCAGCCAAGTAATTCAAGATGCTGGTTTTTAATCAGTCCATCTTCAAATTCTTTTATCGCTTCCTGAAAATCATTGCGCCCTTCAGCAACAATAATATCACCAACCAAAATATCATCTGTTATTCCTGCAGTCTGTAACAATCCTCTGCTTACCGGGAAAATAGCACCTTTCCCACCTAATGGTGGATCAAATTCAGTTGCTTGAACTGATTTTTGAGTAATATTTAATTTGGTAAATATCTCGCGTAGTTCAGTGAATGTAATCATCTCGTCAACCTCATCCGATTCGGCTTTTTTAGCCACGCAAGGACCAATAAAAACTATATTTATATTTTCACCATACTTTTTTCTCATAACCCTTGACATAGCTACCATTGGGGAAACAAGTGGAGCCAGATCTTTTACCAGTGCCGGATGATAATGTTGTATATAGTTAACTATTGCCGGACAATCTGATGAAATATAGCATTTTTCTGTTCCCTGATCGATAAGTTTTCGGTATTTCTTTGCAACTAAATCGGCTCCAAATGAAACTTCAGAAACGATGTCAAAGCCAATGGCTCGAATCATTGAAACAAATATCTTGTAATTGGCAACTTCTTTAAACTCAGCAGGAAAACTCGGAGCCACAATTGCTATATTTTTCTTTCCCGACTTTAATAGTTCAAACATCTTTTCGGTGGTATTTATATATACTTTTGCTCCCTGACTACAAACTTTAGTGCAATTACCACAACCTATGCAACGCTCATTTAATACTTCGGCCTGACCATTAATAATTTTTATAGCCTTAGCAGGACATTCGCGAACACAGGTAAAACAAACCCTACATCGGTTTTTCAGTGTATAAACCAGGTATCTGTTTTTATTTGATGATGACTCTTCCATTACCAGTTCAATTTTTATAACAATACATCGCGTTCACTATATCGAGTATGCAATAGGCTATTTGCCTTTACGCTTAGTGGTTCTTCAAGAAATTTTTCATACAATCGGATGATAGCAGGATTCTTATGAGCGACTTTCAATCCATCCTTTTCATCCAAATCATACACCGCTTTTGCTCTGCCTTTCATTACTTTTTCATCGGAACAAAAAGGCTGTCCACCTCCATTTATGCAACCACCAGGGCAAGCCATTATCTCAATATAATGTAAGTCTTTTCGACCATTCCTGATTTCTTCCAACAAATTTTTTGCATTTTTTAATCCACTCACAACTGCTATTCCCAAATTTAAATCACCAATCTGGATATTCATTTCTCTTCTTTCTTTTGTACCCCGTAGCTTGGTAATCTTGTATTCTGGCATCTCCTTTTTTGAATATAAAAAGTGAGTAGTTCTAATTATTGCTTCGGCCATTCCGCCTGAAACAGAAACAAGCTTACCGGCCGAACTTCTTGTATTAAAAGGATTATCAGCCATCTCTTCCTGAAGCTGCTGAACATCGATCCCACATAAATTAATAAGCTTAACCAATTCACGCGAAGTAAGCACGAGATCTATATCTGAAATTCCTTTATGTGTCATTTCTTCGCGTTGAGCCTCGAATTTCTTGGCAGTGCAGGGCATAATTGAAACGGAGAATATCTTTTCAGGAGATATTTTTTCTTCCTGTGCAAAATAACCTTTAATCAGAGTCCCCATCATTTGCTGAGCTGATTTGCACGTGGACACATTTTCCATTAAGTCAAAATGCGATTGTTCCATATATTTAATCCAACCAGGACAACAACTGCTTATTAATGGCAAACCGTTATCGTATTTTATGCGATCAAGCAATTCTGCAGATTGTTCATAAATCAATAAATCAGAACCAAATGTTGTATCAAAAACCTTAAAGAATCCTATTTTTCGAAGGGCAGCATTAATTAATCCACTAATATCTTTGCCAGAACGAATACCAAGATCTTCTGCAACAGAAATAGCAATGGTGGGTGAATATTGAACAATAACTTTACTGTCTTTCTTGTTAAGCATCTCGAGCAACACATCAAAATTAATTTTTTCGTGCAATGCACCAGTAGGGCAAACCATAATACACTGACCACAATGAACACAATTTGAGAAATTCAAATCCTTATTCATTGTTGTGGCAATGGCAGTCTTATTACCTCTTTTTATAAAATCAAATGTCGAAACAGACTGAATTTCTTCACAAACACGAACACAACGACCACAAAGAACACATTTTGCCGGATCGTGAACAATTCCCGGACTCGATTGATCTAGATTTGCCTTTGACTTATTTCCTGAAATTCTTCGTTCACGAATATTAAGTTCAACAGCTAAATCCTGTAGTTCGCAGTTTCCATTTCGTACACAATAAAGGCAATCATCAGGATGATTTGAAAGGAGCAACTCAACCAGCATTTTACGTGATCGAATGACTCTAGGAGAATGGGTTTTAATTTTAAGCGACTCTTCGACATGAAAGGAACATGATGGAATTAATCCCGGTTTGCCTTCTATCTCAACAACACATAAACGACATGCGCCAGTTGGAGAAAATCCTTCCATACGGCATAGTGTTGGAACCTTAATTCCATTTCGGTTTAATGTATCAAGAATAGTCTCTCCCTCTTTTGCCTGAATTTGCTGATTATTTACTTCTATATTTACCATAACATTCGGTTCGATCAGGTTATTTACTGATTATTGCACTAAACTTACAGGTTTCGTAACATACACCGCAGCCAATACATTTATCCTGTACAATAAAATGAGCATATTTAGGCGTTCCAAAAATAGCATTCGTTGGGCATTTTTTTGCACATAATGTACATCCAGTGCATGCATCCACACTAATTTCAAAGGTTCTCAGTTCCTGGCATACTCCAGCAGAACAATTTCTATCGAAAATATGTTCTTCGTATTCATCACGAAACCATTTTAGTGTGGTAAGAACTGGATTAGCAGCTTTTTTACCTAACCCACACATCGATGTATCTTTAATCACTTCGGCAAGGCTTTCGAGTTGCATAACGCCTTTGAATCGTTGAAGGGTGGTATATCCAACATCATCCTTCGGTCTTTTACTAATATTCTCGAGTATTTCGTACATTCGACGTGTTCCTTCCCTGCAAGGAATGCAAACACCGCAGCTCTCCTTTTGTAGGAAATTCATGAAATACTTTACGGTATCAATAATACAGTTGTCTTCATCGAGCACCACCATGCCTGCCGATCCAAGCGATGCTCCGGTGAGCATTATCGAATCAAAATCTACTAGGGTATCGATATGGTCTTCGGTTAATGAGCCACCTGATGGACCACCAATATGCACTGCTTTAAATTTTCTGTTATTCGGAACACCTCCAGCTATGCGGAAAATAATATCACGAAGCTTGGTACCCATTTCCACTTCTACTAACCCTGCATATTGTATTTTACCACTGATAGAAAAAACTTTAGTCCCCTTACTTTCGGCTGTACCAATTGATGTAAACCATTGAGCACCTTTATCTATGATTGCAGGAACATTAACTATTGTTTCGACATTATTAACAACCGTAGGTTGACCAAATAAACCTTTTGTAGCAGGATATGGGGGTTTGGAATGAGGCCGACCTCTTTTGCCTTCAATACTGGCAATAAGAGCTGTTTCTTCGCCACAAACATAAGCACCAGCACCTTTCTTAACAATAATATCGAGCGAATAACCACTATTTAGAATATCATGACCAAGTAATCCAAATTCTTTGGCTTGCTGAATTGCATTTGTGATTCGCTGAATAGCAAGATCGTATTCCCACTCAATATAAATATAAGCTTTTCTTGCACCAATAGCATAGGCCGAAATAGCAATACCTTCAACAACTTTATGAGGATCGCTCTCGATTAAGAGACGTTCCATAAATGCACCCGGATCACTTTCTCCTGCATTGCAGATTAAATACTTTTGATCTGCTGGAGTTTGTAACGCAATTCTCCACTTTTTACCAGTATAAAATCCTTCTCCGCCTCTTCCTCGAAGCTTACTTTCGTCAATAATAGTACAAACATCTTCGTGAGTGCAATGTTTGAGTACTTTTACCAGTGACTTATAACCTCCATAAGCAATATATTCATATATCGAATTAGGATCAATTATACCACAGTTTTTAAGAATAATCCTCTGCTGAGAGCTGAAATAAGCTATTTCGTCAATATAAGGTGTATTCTCATAAGGTTCGTGCATTTTATTACGGAACTGGCCAAAAACATTTTCTTCGGCAATATAATTATTAAAGTTACCATCCAGTATGGCAATTATATTGTCTTCGCCAACATTTTTATATAACAACCTGGTTTTTCCTGGCAATTGTATTGATACAAATGTTTCGAGAGAGCAAATACCAATACATCCAACCTCTATAACCTTAGCTTTTATTTCGCGTTCTTTGAGGTAATTCTCAATAAATAAAGTAAGATTTTTTGTTCCTGAAATAATGGAAGAAGAATTCTGACTTACAGCAATAACCGGAAAATCAACCTTATCGCGCTTAATATATGTCAGTTTTTCGGCAACTTCTTTTGAATAAGTATTGGATTCATTAAGAAGTATATCATTAATAATGAATTCCTTTGTGGGTTGTATATTCTTATCGAAAATCATGAGTTCTCAATTTGCATGTAAAAATTCACAATTTCATGTACTTTCTCAACAGTCATTGATGTAAAATATTTGTCATTAACAGCCATCACGGGACCCTTGCCACAGCCACTTAAACATTCGGTTTCTTCAATACTGAATAAGCCATTCTTTGTAACCTCGCCACTTTTAATACCTAATTTTTTATATAGCTCTTTAATAATTATTGCATTAGAATGAATATGGCAGGACGTTCCGTTACAAATACTAATATGGTGCTTTCCTTTAGGTTCGAATCGAAACTGATTATAAAAGGTTGCTAATCCATAAATTTTACTTGTTGGCATTTGCAGGTGACTTCCTACTTTTATGAGAGCTTCTTTTGAAATAAAACCAAGGTTTTCCTGTATTTCCTGCAAAATAGGGATCAGATTATCCGTTTGAACAAAAGGGTATTTTTGTAGTATTGAATCAATATCGGGCATAGCGCAGATTATTTAATAAATCATTTAAATCCCTAATCCCTACAAATATACAAAATTTATTGTTATAAATTGTACATTGTTATTTATTTCACACTACCTGACAAAAATCATTAAGTAACGATATGTTTTTAATTATAAGGCTATTACGATTAAACAAATATAAAATATAGTTTTAAACATGAAAATATTTACAATTATTGATGTTCGTATATTTACTTTTGTAATCGAATTAATTAGTAAATTTGAATTTTTAGGGGATTATTGAATATTGAGAAATGAAAAAAGAAATTGTTATTTGTTTGGGGAGTTCATGTTTTTCGAGAGGAAATAAGCAAACTGTTCAGATTATTAAAACCTACTTAAAGGAGCATAATCTCGAGGAGAAAGTTTATTTTCATGGAAGTCATTGTTTTGGAAACTGCGAAAATGGCCCCATGCTTAGGGTTGATGAAAAAATTTATCAAAGTGTTACTCCCGAAAATATAGTTTACCTGCTGGAAAATATTTTTGAAAAAGAATAAAATTGTTCTTGTAATACTGAATTTTAAATTATATGCAATTAGTTGAGATATTAAAAGACAAATGCGACCTTAGTTATTCATGCGTACGGGTATGCCCAGTTAACGCTATTGAAGTTAAGGTTAATAAAGATTATGCCCGCATAATTCCTGAACGTTGCATTGGATGCGGGAGTTGCACCTCTGTTTGTCCACAGGATGCAATTCGGTTTCTCGACTCAAAAGAGCAAACCAAGAAACTTCTAAAAGAAAAAAGCAAAAAAGTAGCTGTTGTTGCACCAAGTATTTCAGGTGAATTTCATGATATTACTGACTATAGAAAATTTGTTCAGATGTTTAAGCAATTGGGCTTCGATCATATTAACGAGGTATCCTTTGGTGCTGATATAATTTCTCTCAAGTATGCTGAACTATTTACTAATTTTAAAGGAAAATACTATATATCAACCGCATGCCCAGTAGTTGTTTCCTATGTTCAGAAATTCCAACCTGAACTTCTAGGTAACCTTGTACCTCTTGTTTCGCCTATGATAGCAACTGCTAAAATTGTTCGAAAAATATACGGTAATGATACAAAAGTAATATATGTTGGGCCTTGTATCGAAAATAAAAATGAGGCTATGGATTTTTCAGATGATGGAAGAATTGATGCAGTACTTACTTTTATTGAACTCAGAGAGTTGTTCAATGAGTTTAACATTCACGAAAGCACCCTCGAATACTCTGAGTTCGATACCCCTATTGGTTATAAAGGATCATTATTCCCTATATCCAATGGTTTACTGCAATCGGCCGATATTAGCGAAGATTTGCTTACTGGAGAAGTAATAAATGCCGAAGGCAAATCAAATATGCTAAATGCAGTAAAACAGTTTTTCGAAGATACAGAAACCATAAAAAAACATTTTAACCTTTATTATTGCGAAGGTTGTTTAATGGGACCAGGAACATCACGAAACGGTAAAAAATTTATTCGTCGTACCCGTGTTACCGATTATGCCAATAAACGATTAAAAAGCTTTGATCACAAAATCTGGAAAAAGGAAATAGAAAAATACTGGGATCTCGATTATTCAAGAACATTTATTAATGATGATCAGCGTATAGAAACTCCCTCAGAAGAAAAAATTCAGGAAGTACTAAAAGCAATTGGCAAAGATACTGGAAATCCTGATTTGGGTTGTAATGCCTGTGGTTACAATTCGTGTCGAGACTTTGCCATAGCAGTATCAAAAGGACTTGCAAAAACAGAAATGTGCCTTACTTATACATTAAAAAACAGACACGAATATATAAAGTCGTTGCGGTCGACAAACGAAAAACTGGCTCAAACCCAAAAAGCATTGCAAGATTCCGAGCAAGTTGCCCGTAAAGAGAAAGAAGCTGCGCAGGAAGCATCAGATATCATTAATAATATGTTGCATAAATTGAATGCTGGTATTGTAATTATTGATAAAAACCTAAAAATTATCCAATCAAACAACAGTTTTGTTGAGATATTAGGTGAAGAAGCAAAAACAATTAACGAAGTGATTCCTCAACTTCTTGGTGCCGATTTAAAAACCTTAGTACCATTTAATATTTACAATCTGTTTAACAATGTTTTCTCAACCAACGAAAACATTCTGAATCGTGATATTTATATTGATGACCGTTTTTTAAACTTATCCATCTTTGTAATCAGAAAAGACAAAATCGTGGGAGCTGTTTTCCGTGATATGTACTCACCTGAAGTACGTAAAGAAGAGGTAATTAAGCGTGTAAATGACGTAATCGATAAAAACCTCGAGATGGTTCAGAAAATTGGATTCCTGCTTGGCGAGGGTGCTTCGGAAACAGAACAGATGATGAACTCAATAATAGAACTTTACAAAACATTCAAGAAAAAAGAATAAGTATGGAGAACAGGTTCTATATTGAGGTTGATTGCCAACAAAAAAACCACGAAGGGGAACGAATCTGTGGTGATGTTTTTCTTTCGGAACGAATAAAATCCGAAGGTCGAACAATTGTAGTTTTATCAGATGGTATGGGCCATGGAATTAAGGCAAATATGCTTGCTACACTCACAGCCACAATGGCTCTGAACTTCACAAAAGAACATAAGGATGTAAACCGCATTGCTGAAATAATAATGAACACGTTGCCTGTTTGTAGTCAGCGAAAGATTAGTTACTCCACATTTACGATTATTGATATTGAATCGACAGGCCGAACAACAATTCTTGAATACGACAACCCAAATACATTAATCTTTAGAGATAATAAAAAGTTCGATCCCGAATGGAAATGCATTATTTTGCAGAGTGATAAAAATGCAGGTAAAGAACTACGCAGTTGCACATTCGATGCCCAGATTGAAGACCGGCTTATTTTCTGTTCAGATGGAATAACGCAGTCTGGTTTGGGATCAGATAAGTATCCATTTGGCTGGGGGGTTGATAACCTGGAAGTTTTTGCAAAAAGACTAATCACCAATGATCCCAAATTATCGGCTTATAAACTTTCGGGTAAAATTGTAAATATTGCCTATCAGAACGATGGTTACCATGCCAAAGATGATTCGAGTTGTGGATTAATATATTTCCGCGAACCACGTAAACTATTAATTTGTACTGGCCCACCTTTCGAAGAAGACCGCGACAAACAACTGGCTGATGCTGTAAGGAACTTTGATGGCAAAAAAATTCTTTGCGGAGCAACTACCGGAGATATTATTGCCCGTGAACTGGATTTAAAAATTACTGATAGTTTCGAATTCGACGATCCCGACCTGCCTCCTATCTCATATATGCCAGGTATTGATTTAGTTACCGAAGGGATATTAACACTAAGCAAGGTTTCGGAAATACTAAAAGTATATAACAACAATTACCAGCTTGGGAAAGGCCCTGCCGATCAAATTGTAAAATTGATAAAAGACAGTGATGAAATAAATTTTATTATTGGTACACGCATAAACATTGCACATCAGGATCCAAACCTGCCTGTTGAATTAGAAATTCGAAGAACCGTGGTAAAACGAATTGCCAAAACACTTGAGCAAAAATTTTTGAAAGAAGTAAGTTTGAAGTTTATATAAAACAAAAAAGCATCCCGAGAGATGCTTTTCATGTTGGATAATCAATATATAATTACCCTAAATTAACCCTAAATTTTAATAGTATTTAGATATTAGATTTTAGACTTGAGACAAAAAATAGTTTTATCTAAAATCTTGTGTCTAAAAATCTTGACTCTAACTTTCTATTTATCGTTATATTCAGCTAAAATATCTTTTACTCCTTCGGGAGAAACTCTGCCATAGGTTTTTTCACCAACCAAAACCACAGGAGCTAATCCGCAGGCACCAACACAACGCAGGCAGCTTAATGAGAATTTACCATCTTCGGTTGTTTCGCCTACTTCAATATTCAGTTGACGTTTAAACTCAGCTAGCACATTCTCGGCACCACGAACATAACATGCTGTACCAGTGCATATTGAAATCGGAAATTTACCTTTGGGTTTCATGGTAAAAAATGAGTAGAATGTAACTACTCCATAAACCTTTGCAACCGACATTTCTAACTCCTGAGCAACAACTTCCTGAATTTCAGCTGGTAAATACCCAAAGTGTTCCTGAGTTTTGTGTAACACATTTATTAACTCACCTTGCTCGTTATTGAATGACTTACAAATCTCTTTGATTGTATTTAAGTCTTTTTCTTTTACTTTAACTTTTATTCTTGACATTGATTTTTTCCTCCAATTTAGATTTCAAACTAGCTGATTTCAATTTTTCCGCTCTTGTCGAAATAATGAGTATGCAGCAGATGGTGAGCTTTTTCGCTCATTGGTTTACCAAGGAATTCCTCATATAATTTAATGATATAAGGATTTTCGTGTGATTTACGAAGAACTTTAGCTTCATCTTCAGCAAAAATTGCTTTGGTACGAGCTTTAAGAATACTTGAATCACTATGGTGTAATGGTTGTCCTCCACCACCAATACAACCTCCAGGACAAGCCATTATCTCAATTGCATGGAACTCCGATTTGCCTGCTTTTATGTCTTCAAGCAATTTACGGGCATTTCCCAATCCATGTGCAATACCAATATTAATAGGAGTGCCATTGAAATCAATTGTTGCTTTTCTTATAGATTCCATACCACGAAGTTGTTCAAATTCAACTCTTTCCAATTTTTTACCAGTTTGTAATTCGTAAGCAGTGCGAACTGCAGCTTCAATCACACCACCGGTAACACCAAAGATTACAGCAGCACCTGTCGATTCGCCAAGTGGTTTATCGAAATCTTCATCTGGTAATGATTTAAAATCAAGGTTTGCCTGTTTAATTAGATGAGCTAATTCGCGTGTTGATAGTGAAAAATCAACATCAGGATTTCCATCTACTTTAAACTCATCGCGTTGAGCTTCGTATTTTTTAGCTAAACATGGCATTATAGATATTACGACTAAATCTTCGCGTTTCACTTTAATTTTATCGGCAAAATACGTTTTTGCAATTGCACCGAACATTTGCTGTGGAGAACGTGCTGTTGATGGAATTTCCTTCATATCAGGGAAGTTATGTTCGAAGAAATTAACCCATGCAGGACAGCAAGATGTAAGTATTGGTAATTTTACTTCTTTATCACCATTTAAGTGTTTTGTTAACCGGCCTAATAATTCTGTACCTTCTTCCATGATGGTTAAGTCGGCAGCAAAATCGGTATCGAATACATAATTAAAACCTAAACGGCGCAATGCAGCAACCATTTTACCTGTAACCAATGTTCCTGGTTTTAATCCAAATTCTTCACCTAAAGCAGCACGAACAGCAGGAGCTGTTTGTACGATAACAGTTTTTGTAGGATCTGAAAGTGCATTAATAACCTCTCTTGTATGGTCTTTTTCTGTTAATGCACCTGTTGGGCAAACAGCTACACACTGACCACAATATGTACAAGTTGAATCTTCGATATCCATTTCGAAAGCAGGTCCAACAGCAGCTTCAAATCCACGTTTGAAGGCTGATAATGCGCCTACTGTCTGGAAATCGTTACACATCATTTCGCAACGACGACACATGATACATTTATCAAGTTCGCGGATTAATGAAGGTGAAAAATCCATTTTGTAAGTAGACATTGCAGCATACTCCTGTCCTGGTATTTCTCTTATTCCTAACTTAACAGCCATATCCTGTAATTCGCAATTACCAGATTTTGCGCATGTTAGACAATCTTTAGGGTGATCAGAAAGAATAAACTCCATAACCGTTCGTCGGGCATTGATAACTCGAATTGAGTGCGTATTAACTACCATTCCTTCTGCACAATCAGTAGAGCAAGATGGAGCAAGATTTCTTCTTCCCTCAACTTCAACTACGCAAATACGGCAACCACCTGGTTTATTTTCAATACCAAGGTCTTCAAGATTCATGTAACAAAGCACGGGGATATCTATTCCTAATTGTTTTGCTGCTTTATAGATTGTAGTCCCTTTTTCTACTTCTATAAGCTTGTTATCTATCGTTAATTTTACTTTTTCCATTGTACAAGTAATTATTATTTAATAATGATTGCGTCGAATTTACATCTCTCCATACAAGCACCGCATTTAATACATGTTTCTGAGTTTATAAGATGAGCTTCTTTCTTTTCACCAGTAATTGCTCCAACCGGACAAACACGCGCACATGCAGTACAGCCAACACAATTTTCGGCAATAATGAAATATTTCATTAAATCTTTGCATTCACCTGCAGGACATTTATGATCTTTAACGTGAGCAAGATATTCATCGTAGAAATTATCTAATGTCGATAGAACAGGGTTTGGAGATGTTTGTCCCAAGCCGCAAAGCGATGTATCTTTAATTACATTACTCATGTTTCTTAATCTCTGAAGATCATCCATTGTACCCTGACCTTTGGTAATTCTTTCCAACAATTCAAATAATCGTTTATTACCAATACGACAAGGAGAACATTTTCCACAGGATTCTTCGACAGTAAAATCGAGATAGAATTTTGCTACAGAAACCATACAGTTGTCTTCATCCATAACAATCATACCACCTGAACCCATCATAGAGCCAGCAGCAACAAGATTATCAAAGTCAATTGGTGTATCGAGATGTTTTTCAGTTAAGCAACCACCCGATGGGCCACCAGTCTGAACAGCCTTGAATTTCTTTCCATTTTGTATTCCTCCGCCGATTTCGAAGATAACTTCGCGCAATGTAGTACCCATAGGCACTTCAACCAAACCAACATTATTAACTTTTCCGGCAAGAGCAAATACTTTTGTACCTTTTGATTTCTCGGTTCCTATTTTGTTAAACCAGCTCGCTCCTTTTCTAATAATAATTGGAACAGAAGCATAGGTCTCTACATTATTTACGTTAGTTGGTTTTCCAAGATATCCTTTTTCAGCAGGAAATGGAGGTTTAATTGTAGGCTCACCGCGTAAACCCTCCATTGAATGTATTAATGATGTTTCTTCGCCGCAAACAAATGCTCCGGCACCATATCGTAGCTCAATATCGAAATCGAATTTACTACCAAATATATTTTTACCTAACAAACCAACTTCTCGAGCCTGATCGATTGCAATTTTTAATCTTTTAATTGCAAGAGGATATTCAGCACGTATATAAATCAATCCCTTTGTAGCACCAATAGAGTAACCACAGATTGCCATTGCCTCCAATACTGCATGTGGATCACCTTCAAGAACTGAACGATCCATAAATGCACCAGGATCTCCTTCGTCGGCATTACAAACTACATACTTCTGATCGGCATGATTTTTCGATGCAATTTCCCACTTTAATCCAGCAGGAAATCCACCTCCTCCGCGACCTCTTAATCCGGAATCTTTAATTTCTTTAATAACATCCTGGGGAGTCATTTCGGTAATGCATTTTCCTAATGCCATATATCCGTCTCGTGCAATATAATCCTCTATATTCTCAGGATCTATAACTCCACAATTATTAAGTGCTATTCTAATTTGTTTATATTTTGTCATTTTTGTTTCCTCCAATTTTTAATTATCGATTGTATGATAATTAACAGGTATAATTCCTTCGACAAGTTCATCGCGTTTTATGTACTTTTCGATTATCTCATCAGCTTTTTGCACATTCACAAATCCAAATACTACTGGATCTTTCCCGGGTTTTTTCACCTCAATGGTAGGTTCTGCATAACTATATCCCATATCGCCAGTTTGAGATACATTCGCTTCGATGTTTCTTTTTTCCAACGCTTCAACTAAAAAATCTATAACAGCTTTGGCTCCTGAAGCTATTCCGCTGGTACCCATGCCAACCTTAATCTGAATTATACTCTCAGCGTTGTCGGCACTGTCAGCAAGGGCTTGTTTCGACTGCAACTCGTCGCGCAATTTTACAAGATCTGCTAATGTTTTGATTTTTGTCATATCTTTTTTCTTATTTATTGATTGTCATTTTTTTTGAGTCGCAAAAATATCTTAACGTAATTAATTATTCCTATTTATAAAGATGTTTAAGAACTATAATGCTTAAAAACACGAAAACATAAATTACGGATTATTAGTTTTAAATACAATAGCTTATTTAAAATCTATTAACAAATTTAAATTCACTACAAAGATAAATACTTTTTTGTTACATTTTTCACACTGTTATATTTTTCACAATCAAATGCTCTTAAACATATACAAGCTTTATGTTTAATGCCTGATTATATGGAATTTAACCAAAATAAAATAAGGATATGTTATAAAACTTATTTAGTTATTTGGAATTAATCTGACTCGAAATCCAATTATACCATTGTTCCATATTTGTATTTTGAGTACATGAGACTTCAAAAAGAGTAACCTTGCCATTCACATTATTAAGGTCTTTTAGAAAGTTTTTCATATTAAAATTGGTGTACTGTATCAAATCTGTTTTATTTAAAATAATTACTTTTGCTTCTCTAAAAAGCATCGGGTATTTAATAGGCTTATCATCTCCCTCAGTTGTACTAACCAATGCTAATTTAAATGATTCTCCCAAATCGAAATGCGAAGGACATACCAAATTACCTACATTCTCAACAAAAAGCACATCTAAATTTTTTAAATCAAATTCTGGTAATGCTTTTGAAATACTATGAGAATCAAGATGGCACCCGCCTTCGGTATTAATTACTACAATCGGTATATCGTGCTTTTTTAATCGCTGCGCATCTCTGTCTGTAGTTATATCTCCTTCAATTACTCCTATCCTGAATTTATTACGCAAATTTTCAATTGTTTTATCCAATAATGTTGTTTTGCCAGCACCTGGTGAGCTTATTAAATTAACCATTAGAACTTTTTTTTCTTGTAATAAAGTCCTTATTTCATTAGCCTTGTTCTGATTCCTATCAAGAACATTTTTCATAATCTTTATTTCCATATATAGATAGTTTTTTGGGTTAATTATTTTTCGTTATTTACCAATCGTTGTTGCTTACTTATCTTTGGCCTTTTAGGCACAATTGAAGCCTGCTCACTGTAACTGTTTTCTGCTGGTTTTTTTTCTCCTTCAATACTTTCAATAAAGGTTTCTCGTCCCTGAATAAGTTCCAAATCATTTGATCCACAGTATGGGCAAACAAAAATCAAATCATCAATTTCAGTTTCTTCTTTGCATTTTTTGCATACAAATTTAACAGGCAAGATTTCTAGTCTCAATTTAGCATCTTTTGCAATTGTACCTTTTACAGCACTTTCAAAAACAAATTGAAAAACATCAGGTACAATCATAATCATTTTCCCAAACAAGATATTTACCCTGGTTACTTTCTTTAGATTTTCCGATACAGCAACTTTAATTACTATCTCAACAAGTTCTTCTGCTATTTTTAGTTCGTGCATATCTTATAAGTTTCGCGTTTCACATTTCAAATTTCAAGTTTTCATTCTTAGCATATTCTTGGTAATTGCTCACCTTGCAACATATTTATTATTCTAGTTCCTCCAATTCCGGTTTTTCCAACCACCATTTTTAGATGCATATTAACTATTTCACCAATTATTTTACTATCTACGCCTAAACTATTCTGCCTCATAATTTCCAATGTCTTTTCAGCATCATCAGGATGAATTACAAGCATAACTTTTCCTTCATTTGCTAAGTACAATGAATCAAATCCAAGAACCTCACAGATTCCTTTTACTGAATCTTTTATTGGGATTTCTTTTTCATTAATCTCAATTCCCAAATTGGTTATTTCAGATAACTCATTTAAAATAGTCGCCAATCCGCCACGGGTAATATCGCGCATAAATTTTATACGGATTCCTCTGCAAATCAACTCTTGAATTAAATCATTCAGGCATGCACAATCACTAACAATATCTGTTTTAAAACCAAGGTTATTACGCGCACCTAACACAGCAACAGAATGATCGCCAAGAGTTCCATTAATTATTATTAAATCACCTTGTTCAACTTGTTCGCCAGTACTTATGTAATCAAGGCCTTTCTCAAAAACTCCTATACCAGATGTATTAATAAATAGCTTATCACACTTACCTTTATTAACCACTTTTGTATCTCCTGTAACTATTTTAACGTTAGCAATTTTTGCTTGCATAGCTATTGATTCAGCTATTTTTTCCAAATCTTTCATATCAAATCCTTCTTCGATAATAAAGGATACTGAAATATATTTTGGTATTGCACCAGAAACAGCTAAATCATTTACTGTGCCACATACTGCGAGCTTTCCAATATCGCCACCCGGAAAAAATATAGGATCAATCACAAAAGAATCGGTTGTAAATGCCAGGCTCTGTCCGGAAATTTTCAAAATAGCAGAATCGGATAAAACAGCAGAGGAATTCCCAAATGAATTTATAAAAACATTCCGGATGAGATCCTGTGAAGCTTTTCCTCCACTCCCATGATTTAGTGTTATTGCTTTTTTATTCATGCTTATTAAATTTGTAATATGCATGACATGCTCCTTCGCCAGATACCATGCATGCTCCAACCGGATTTTCGGGAGAACATATCATCCCAAACAATTTACAGTCGGCAGGAGTTTTAAAACCGCGCAATATATCACCACAAATACATGCAGGATTTTCCTTTTTATGTTCGACAGAAATATCAAATTCCAGTTGTGCATCAAAACTTGCATTTTTTTTCTTCATCTGTAATCCACTTAAAGGAATCTCACCTATTCCCCGCCAGGTATCATTCCGTGTTTCAAAAACATCATTCATTGCTGCTTGTGCTTTTATATTCCCTTCTACTGTAACTGCTCTTGAATATTGAATCTCAACTTTCTGATTTGCTGAATTAATTTGTTTAACAAGCATATAAATTGATTGCATAATATCCACAGGTTCGAATCCTGCAACAACACATCCTATTTTGTATTTCGCAGGAATAAAATCATAAATTTTAGAACCAGTAATTGTGCTTACATGACCGGGACAAATAAAACCATCAATTTTAACCTTGTCATTTAACAAAGCTTCCATTACAGGCGGCATTATTTTATGTGCACTTAAAATAAAGAAGTTAGATATTTTCTCTTGATGTGCTTTTTGAATAGCAATAGCAGATGCCGGGGCTGTTGTTTCAAAACCTATCCCCAGAAAGATAATTTTCTTTTTTTTGTTTTGTTGGGCAATTTTAAGTGCATCGAGAGTTGAGTATACAATTCGTATATCTGCGCCTGCAGATTTTTCTTTCTCGAGGCTGCTTTCCGAACCAGGAACACGAATCAGATCGCCATAAGTTGTTATAATCACATTATCAATTCGGGATAAAGCAATTGCTCTATTAATAAAATCGATACTCGAAACACAAACAGGACAACCCGGACCGGAGATCAACTTAATACTATCAGGTAATAAAGAAGGAATACCAAAACGATGAATAGCCATAGTATGTCCACCACAAACTTCCATAAGCGATATAGGTTTGCCATCATATTTGTGCAGTTTTTCCGAAATCAATTTTACTACTTCGGCATCTCTGTATTCATCAACGAATTTCATTTATTAGATATTAGTATCAAGATAAAATGCATTTTACTATAATTCAACTACATATAATTGGCTTTTTAATCTGTTAATATTAAATCATTTAAAAGTCTATTCTTCACCCATTTCGCGAAACAACTTCAATGTTTCCAGAGCTTCCTTTTTGTTGATTTTTTGTAAAGCAAATCCAGCATGTACGAGCACATAATCACCTTCCTTCACATCATCAATCATTTGCATACCAACAATTACAATGGTTCCACCAACTGAAACATCTGCCAGATCGCCATTTATTCTAATTATTTTTCCTGGAATACTTAAACACATATTATAAATAGTTTGATGCAACAACTAACTGACCTAATGCAATTCCACCATCATTTGGTGGTACAGAGTGATTTGTGAAGACTTCAAATTTATTTTTATTTAATATCTGAATTGATTTCTCGAGTAAAAAACGGTTTTGAAACACTCCACCCGAAAGGATTATTTTATTTAGTCCGGATTCTTTTCGCATAATAACAGACACATGTTTAATAGCCTGAGCTATCGTATTATGAAATTTGGCTGAAACAACCGGAATAGATTCATTTTTTATGCTTGAAATTATAGCATCTATTGTTTTATTAAAATTTAGAATTCCATTACTAAATTCAAAAGGATAGAACCCCGTTTCAGTTTTATCTGCGACTGATTCCAAACGTATTGGTGCCTCAGCATCAAAAGTTTGTTTGTTGCATAAATTTAATATACAGGCTACCACATCAAACAACCTACCAGCACTGGATGTTAATGGAGAATTAATATCTTGCTGAATCATTTTCAGAACCAATTCGATTTCTTGCTTATCAATGTTTCTCAAACAATCGAGGTTTTCGATTTTGATTTGAGAATTATTTAAATACGCCAACAGTATTCGCCAAGGCTGACCCACAGCCAAATCACCACCGGGCATTTTAACATAATCGAAATGAGCATATCGATCAAACGACTTCGTATCGCAAATTAAAAACTCTCCACCCCAAATATTGCCATCGGTACCATATCCTGTACCATCAAAGCTAACCCCAATAACTTTCTCGTTTAGTTGATTTTCTGCCATGCACGATACAATGTGTGCGTGATGATGCTGAACCTTGATAATGGGTATTTTGTTACCATTTAAATTTTCTGAATTTAGATTTTCAGCAAATTGCGTAGAAAGATAATCTGGATGAAAATCGCATGTAATTATTCTGGTTTTAAATCTGAAAAGCTCGAAGAACTGAAAAACTGTTTTCTGATAAAAAGCATAGGTCTCGAAATTTTTTAAATCTCCAATATGCTGGCTCATTATTACTGAGTTGTTTTTTCCAATACAAAAACTGTTTTTAAGCTCTGCACCAGCAGCAAAAACGCCATCAACAGTATAATCCAGCTCAATTGGCGATGGAACAAAACCACGTGCCCTGCGAATTATCTGTTGCTTACCCAAAATTGTTTTAACTACAGAATCATCCAAAGGATTTTCGATTTTCCGGTTATGACTAACAAATGCATCTACCTTTTTTGACAGATTCTGATTAGCCATTAAATTGTCTGAGATAATTGGTTCGCCAGAATTATTTGCACTTGTATAAATTATTGCAGGTATTTTAAGTTGATCAAACAATAGGTAATGAAATGGCAAATATGGCAACATTGCACCAATACTTTTTAATCCACTATTTATCGCAATACATAACTCCTTTTTCTCATTTAAAATAACAATGGGTTTTCGCCACGATTCAAGCAATTCTTTTTCATCATTTGTTACTTTACAATAATCTTTTATTGTTTTTAAGTCCCTAAACATTACAGCAAAAGGCTTACTATCTCTCCCTTTAATCTCTCTAATTCGTAAAATGGCATTATCACTTTGTGCATTACAAATAAGATTATAGCCACCTAATCCTTTAATTGCAATAACTTTTCCTTGTTCTATTTTAGAAGAAATTTCTTTAATAATCTTTTGAAAACCCCTTTCCCCTTTTAAGGAATACCTTGGACCACAATTGTTGCAGGCAACAGGTTGTGCATGAAATCGTCGATCTTCCACCTCATTATACTCATGCCTGCAAACTCCACACATTTCGAACATAGACATTGTAGTATTAATTCGATCGTAGGGCAAATCTTTAATTATTGAAAACCGCGGACCACAATGAGTACAATTGATAAACGGATAATCGATTCTGTGTGTTTGTGTTTTCAAATCATTTAGGCAATCATCACAAACGGCAATATCAGGACTTATTTCGGTAATTTGGTTTTCCAAGATCTTGCTTGGGAGAATATTAAAACTATCTGCAACAATACTATCAATTTGATTAACTATTATTTTTTTTATTACCGCAGCCGAAGGAGATTGTTTTTTTATCCCCAGCTTAAAAATATCAATCTGATTTTTCTCTCCCGAAACAGTAATTAAAACTCCATCGCTTCGATTAACAATATTACCAGTCAAACTGTGTTTTTTAGCCAAACGGTAAATAAACGGACGAAAACCAACGCCCTGAACCAATCCTTCTACTAATATTGAAACAGATGTTTTAATAATTCTTTTTTTAAGATTTATAAAAACTATTCAACAACTTTTTGTGTGTAGTAAATCACACTTTCAAGTTCATCGCAGAGGTTTATATTGTGAACCACAATATTTTCAGGAGTTTTCAGGATTACAGGTGCAAAATTCAGAAAACCTTTGATTCCAAGGTCAATCAGTTTATTTACAATATCTTGTGCCGACATTTCGGGGACTGCGATAATGGCCACTTTAACATGAAACCGTTTAATTATATCATCAAGCATTTCGAGCGGAAGAATTGGAATACCCCATCGTTTCGATTGTTTTGTTGGGTCGATATCGAAAGAAGCTACAATTATCATTTTACGAAGCATAAACCGTTTATATTGCACTAAGGCTTTGCCAATATTTCCCATACCAACTATTATCACATGTTGATTTAATTGATACTTAAAGACTTCTTCTATCGCAGTTAATAAGTCATCAATTTTATATCCAGCTTTTTTGTTCCCTTTAATTTTAAAAACTGAGAAATCTTTTCGAACCTGTTCTGCAGTTACACCAGCTTCTTCGCCAAGATTATAAGAAAAAATCCGATCAAATCCTTTTCGCTTAAAACCTATTAAACACTGGCGATAAGTAAATAATCTTTTCGTATCATGCCGCAAAACATATTTTGTGATTTGTTTCACAATATATTTTTATTATTTATTCTTTTTTGCAAGTTATGCAAGTTTTTTTAAAATAAAAATTATTTATCTTGTATATTGATTTTCTGTTACTTATAATTTTTGTTGAAATGTTTTTAAACATTTTTTTACTTTTTCCTTGACTTTCGCCATCAAATGACTTTATATTTTAATTGTGAAATTAATCACAACTATGAAAAACTATTATTCATTACACATTTCTGAGTGGAATAAAGCTATTGAAAAAGTTTTATCTGATTATTTAATATATGCTCCTATAAAAAATGATTTTACTCTCGACTACGAATTAATCAATCAAACCAACATTTCCGAAATTTTATATAATATTCCTAAACCAACCACCCCAATAAAAACATTGTTTCTTCCGATTAAAGAAAATGTAACAAACGACAAACCCAATCAAAAAAGAATAATAATTGGCACTCCCAATTGTGATATACAAGGATTAAAGATTTTAGATGAAATATATTTAGATAAGGATTTTTGGGACTCCACATATCATGCTAAACGCGAAAATACCTTGCTTATCTCAACTCCTTGCTTCGACACCCAGGAATATTGTCATTGTTCTGTTTATGGTATTAATCCTTTTCCAACCGAAGTAGCTGATATCTCCTTATCAAAAGTAGATACCAAAATTAATCTTGAAATACTATCGGATAAAGGGGAAAAGTTTATTGCTGAATTAAAAGGATTTGCAAGTATTTCAAAATCGGCAGAAACAGATTTAAAAGACATTGAATTAAAACAAAGTAAGGTAGAAAAACAGATACACTCAAATAATTCCGGTTTGCCCGATTATAAAAAAACTGGAGATATTGTTCAACAAGCTACCGAAGAAACATGGAAAAGATATTCATCAAAATGTGTTTCCTGTGGTGCTTGTGCAACTATTTGCCCTACATGTACCTGCTTTTTGCTTATTGATAAACCAAATTTCGAAAAAGTAAGGCAGCTGGATGCTTGTCAGTATCCTGCATTTGAAAGAGTTGCTGGAGGTGAAGATAATTTGCATCAGTTGCCAAAACGATTCAAAAACAGATATTTCTGTAAATATGTATGGAAACCCGAAAAATTTAAATCACTTGCATGTACAGGTTGTGGTCGCTGCATTGAAGCATGTATTGCAAAAATCAATAAAAATGAATTATTCAGAGAATTTGCTAGTTAACAGATGAACGATAAAACCAACATATACAAACCCATAAGGGCAAAATTGTTAAAGGTAATTACCGAATCGCCAACGATAAAAACCTTTGTAATGGAACCTGAACAGGATTTTTCTTTTAAAACCGGCGAATTTATTGAATTAACAGTTGACGGAATTGGTGAGGCACCATTTACACCTTCATCATCTCCACTTGAGACAAAACAGATTGAGGTTACTGTAATGAAAACCGGATATGTTACCGAATATCTGCATAATATGAAAGAGGGCGAAACACTTGGAATTCGAGGCCCATTTGGCAGAGGGTACCCGGTCGAAAAGTTTTACGATAAGGAAGTATTAATATTAGGTGGTGGATGCGGCTTCGCCCCTATACGATCGTTATTATACAATCTGGCTGCAATATCCGATAAGTTAAGAAAAGTGACTTTATGCTACGGGTCAAAAACACCAGATGAATGTATCTATAAACCATATGTTGAGCAACTGAGAAATACTCCTAAATTCGAAGTATTAAGAACAGTTGATATTCCGGATGAAAAATGGACCGAAACAGTAGGTGTTTCAACCGTATTGCTCGACAAGGTTAAAGTAGATATTAAAAATTCTGTTGCGGTTTGTTGTGGGCCGCCAATAATGATGAAATTCGGCACCAAGAAATTTCTCGAAATGGGATATCCTGAGCATGACATTTATTTATCGATGGAAAAAAATATGTCGTGTGGATTGGGTAAATGCGGACATTGCATGATGGGCAAATACTTTGTATGCAAAGATGGACCAGTATTTACATATAATGAAATTAAAGATCAACCAGATATCTGGAGTTAATATATGAGCAAGAAAATACTTATAGATTTAAGCAAATTCAGAACATTCGACAAAAAAAGTTGCGATGTTACTCCACCTGAAGCATTTTTCAGTTATCCACCTAATATAAATGGGCTGAAAAGCATTCGTGAGCTAGCTGTATTTCAATTTACTTGTCGACGATGCGAAGATGCTCCATGTATTCATGTTTGTCCGGTTGAAGCACTGGAAAAAGATGCAGATGGTATGATACACAGACATACGAATCTTTGTATTTCATGTAAATCATGTGTAACTATTTGTCCTTTTGGAACCATGATGAGCGATTTTTTTGATCATCATAGAAAAAAAGAATTGTATTTCGACCTTACAGACAAAGAAGAATTGAAGAAATTCATTATAGCATGTCCGATTGGAGCAGTTACATTGGTTGACATGGATGAAAATCCGGCAGAACATATTTACAAATTGAACGATAAAGTTCTTATTAAGGAACTTGTTTGGAGTACTGAAAAAACAGTAAAATAATTATGGCAGAGCAACTATTTTACTTTCTAATATTTCCGGGACTACTTTTTGCAGCAGTAGTTGGAGCATTTTTGTCGTATTATGATAGAAAAATTACTGCTTGGGTGCAATTCAGAAAAGGGCCTCCTCTTTTTCAGCCATTTTATGATTTCTTTAAATTGTTGTTAGTAAAAGAAACTATTTTACCAAAATACGGATCAAAAGGTGTTTTTTTGGCGGCACCAATATTTGCTGTTTTCGGTGCAACCGCTGCAGGAGTATTTATCTTACTTCCTCTTTTAGGAATTGAAACCGGATTTAATGGAGATATAATAGTTATATTTTACCTACTTACAATTCCGTCGCTTACATACATAATTGGGTCGTTGGCTTCTGGAAATCCGTTAGCAGCTGTTGGCGGATCAAGAGAAATGAAACTTATTCTTGCTTACGAACTAACATTCTTATTAGTGTTGGCAGGAATAATTCAAAAAGCCGGAATGACCATCAGTCTAAACGAAATAATTTCATTCCAAACTATAAATGGGGCATTTGCAGGCAGCATTTCTGGAATCATCTTATTTATTGTTTTTATTTTCTGTATACAGGCAAAACTTGCATTGGTTCCTTTCGATATGCCAGAAGCCGAAACAGAAATAAACCACGGCATTATGATCGAGTACTCAGGCACTCCTTATGCTTTGGTTAAACTCGCAAAATATATTATGCTCTTTATCCTTCCGGCATTTCTTATTAGTTTGCTATGGGGAGGATTAAATTTTGAAGGAATCCATATTCTCTGGTCAGTATTAAAAATATTATTTGTAGTGCTATTGCTTACGCTTATTAGGAATACAAATCCGAGAGTAAAAATTAAGCAAGCTTTACGATTTTTTATTCTTTGGATGAACCTTTTAGCAATATTAGCAATAGTGCTTTCATATTTTGGATATTAAAAATTAATAACTGTGGGATTTAAAGAACACTGCTTTAAGAAATCATTATGGTTGTTCCATTTCGCTGGAGCATCGTGCAACAATTGTGATATTGAAATACTCGATTGTCTCACACCGCGATATGATGTAGAGCGATTTGGAATGTTGCTGGTTGGGAGTATTAGACATGCTGATGTTTTATTGGTAAACGGATCAATAAACCAGCGGGATAAAAGCAGACTATTAGAATTATACGAACAGGCGCCCAAGCCAATATTAGTAGTAGCTATAGGTGCTTGCGGATGTACAGGTGGAATATTTGCCGAAGGAAATACCTTTGCAGGTCCTGTGGATAAGATAATCCCTGTAGATGCTTATATTCCAGGCTGCCCGCCTAAACCAGAAGCTATATTAGCAGGAGTTGTTAAGCTTTTAAATAAGTAAAAGAGATTCGACATGAATACGGATGAAATTTTAAAAAATATTAAGGATGCATTTGTCTCTGATGTGATTGATATTTTAAAAAAATCAGAAACAAGAGTTATAATCTCTATTAAACCTTCATCTCTTTTGCAGATTGCAGAATATGTATTTAAAAAACTTGAGTTCAGATTTATTATTGCAACTGCAAATCATACTAAAAAAGGATTTGAAATATTATATCATTTTAGCAAAGACGAAATTGGCCTTATAGCTAATTTACATGTTGTGTTGCCAGTAGAAAAACCTGAAATAGAATCCTTGTCGAATATGTTTTCGGCAACCAACTGGATTGAACGTGAGATGCATGAACTATATGGAATTGTTTTTAAAAATCATCCAGAACCCAAAAAATTGATTTCGGAAGGAAACTGGGCCGAAGGTGTTTATCCTTACAGACGTGAGTTTAAGTAATGATTAGGGAATGGTGAATAGTGAATGGTGAATAATAAATAAAATATAAAAAGAAACGAGCAACAGGTAACAAGCAACAAAAATAAAAATGGTTAAAAAAACACTCATACCGATTGGACCCTATCATCCGCTACAGGAAGAACCTGAACTATTTAAGTTGTATTGCGAAGGTGAAATTGTAAAAGATATTAAATGGGAAACAGGCTATAATCATAGAGGTATTGAACAATTAAGCGAGAAAAAAACCTATGACCAATCATTTTTCTTAGTTGAACGTATTTGCGGAATTTGCTCTACCTCGCACCCGTTTGCATTTGCCAATGCTGTCGAAGAAATATGTAATATAGAAATTACCAATCGTGCGAAATACATAAGAACAATAATAGCTGAACTTGAAAGAGTGCATAGTCATTTACTTTGGGTAGGATTAGCAGGCCATTTCTTAGGATACAATACCGTTTTTATGTGGGCATGGAAATATCGTGAACCTGTATTAGATTTATTTGAAATGATCTCAGGAAACCGAAATAGCTATGCTATGTTCAAAGTGGGTGGAGTACGCAGAGATATTGAGAATAATAAAATACCACAAATCCTTGATGTTCTTAGTCTTGTAAAGAAAAAAACAGATATGTTAGTTGGTGCTGTTATGGATGATCCTGTAATTCATGCACGAACAAAGGGAGTTGGAATTTTAACCAAACAAGACATAATTGATTTTGCAGCTGTAGGACCAACAGCTCGTGCATCGGGTGTTGCAATCGATGTTCGCAAAGATGATCCATATGCAGCCTATCCATTAGTAAACTGGAAAGTTATTACAGCTCAGGCTGGCGATGTATTTGCAAAAGCTGAAGTTCGTTTACTCGAAATGTACGAATCAATCTCAATTATTGAACAATGTCTCGAAGGACTTAAGAAAGAAAAAGAAGGAGAAATAAATGTAAAAGTAAAAGATATTCCCGAAGGTTGGGGAACAGGACATGCCGAAGCACCGCGTGGAGAAGTATTTCATTATGTATTATCCGATGGATCGAACTCTCCAGCAAGGCATAAAATACGTGCTCCTAGTTATACCAATATCGCAACCTTTAAGAAATCATGTATCGGTCAAACCATTTCGGATGCAACGATTTCTCTGGCTGCAGTCGACCCTTGTTATTGTTGTACAGAACGAATGGCTGTAGCATATGATAGCAAAACCGGTAACAAAATAATGAATGGCAACGAACTCATAGCTTTATCAGCTCAAAAAACTCAGAATATTAAGAATCAAATATAAGGTTCAATATGAATGAAATATTATACATAATTTGTTTGCCACTATTTGCAGGTATCTTACTATACTTAATTCCTGAGAAATTAAGAACAGTTAAAGGAATTTTTACCACTATTATTGCTGCTTATACGTTTTATCAATCGATACTTTTATTTAATGGGCAAACAGGAATTTGCTCACTAAAACAACTTATTGGATTTTCTGGTTATAGTGAACTATTTACTAATTCATTAAAAGATGCTGACAAATATGTAAGTTTCAATATCGACGCACTATGTCAGCTAATTGTTTTATTTGTAAATCTTTTTGCATTATTAATTATTATCTACTCATTATTCTATATTGATAAAAACAAAAAAATCAGCAACTATTATTCATTTGTTCTTATCACTTTAGGAACATCAAACGGAGCAGTAGTATCAAACAATTTATTGTTGTTTCTTACCTTTTGGGGAATTTTAGGGTTCACTTTATATAAGTTAATTAGAGGTAGTGATGAAGAAAGTTCTGCAACTGCAAAGAAAACACTGGCTATTGTAGGAGCTTCAGATGGCATTATGATCTTGGGTATTGCAATTATCTGGAAAATTACAAAGACGCTCAACATGAACGAAATAAGTTTGATGACCAGTAATGCACTTACAATAACTGCATTTCTTGCTTTACTCATTGGAAGTTTTACAAAAGCGGGTGCTTTCCCATTTCATACATGGGTTCCTGATTACGCCAAAGATGCACCTGCTTCATCAACCGCATATATGCCTGCATCACTCGATAAATTATTAGGGATTTATTTTCTGGCCAGGATTTGCAACTACTTGTTTGTACTAAATCAATGGTTAACATTTACATTATTGGCTATTGGCGTAATTACTATTATTACAGCAGTAATGATGGCTCTTGTTCAGCATAATTACAAGAGACTATTAGGATTCCATGCCGTATCCCAGGTTGGTTACATGATTGTCGGGTTTGGTCTTGGAACCGTTATTGGTGTGGCTGCCGGATTATTTCACATGTTGAATAATGTCCTTTATAAAACAGGATTATTCCTTGTTTCAGGTAATGTTGAGCATAAAACAGGAAAAGAAGATATTGACCAACTAGGCGGATTATCAAAAGCAATGCCTATTACATTTATTTGCGCACTGATCTTTGCTTTGTCCATTTCGGGAGTCCCTCCATTTAATGGATTTGCATCAAAATGGATGATTTACCAGGGCATAATCGAGTTTGGACAAGGAACTGGCATCGCAAACCAACTTTGGATTGTTTGGTTAGGATTAGCCGTTCTGGGATCGGCATTAACCTTGGCAAGTTTTGTAAAATTCATCTCTGGTTTGTTCCTGGGCAAAAAGCAAAAAGAATTTGAAAAAGTTAAAGAAGTCAATATATTGGGATGGCTGCCAATTGTAATAATCGCTCTTGGTTGTATCGCCCTTGGAGTATTCTCAACTAATTATTTTGTTCCAAAACTTTTTAATCCAATTGTTGGCGAAATAAAACTCATAGGAATCTGGAACTCAACTACAGTTTCAATTCTTATACTTATATCAATTGTTCTTGGAGTTCTTATTTATCTTATTGGAAATGTTAAGAATTTCAGAACTGAAGACAGCTTTGTAGGTGGTGGAGAAACGATGCGCGAAGACTCTCATATGGCCACAACGGGATTCTACGAAACCATAAAAAGTTTTGGATTTTTATCTATACTTTACGAAAAAGCTGAGAAACGATGGTTCGATATTTATGACTTATCGAAGAAGTTAATTTTCTGGTTAGGACGAATATTTCAGGCTGCACATACCGGAGTATTACCAAATTATGCAATTTGGGTATTCGCTGGTTTAATAATTATGTTACTTATTTTAATTTAAATAAGCATGGAATTAACATTATCCATATTATTAGGATTCATGATCATAGGAGCATTATTTTCCTTACATGCCAAAGATCTGCTTTCGGCAGTTATTGCATGCGGTATTGTTGGATACAGCCTTGTAATTTGTTTCCTTTTATTAAGAGCTCCAGATTTAGCCATAGTTCAGATTGTTGTTGAAACCATTACTCTTATTATTATGGTTGCTGTAGTACTGAATAGTACCCGTGAAGAATTAAAAGTTAAGATTGATACCAGGCAAATAATCAATATTTCACTGGCCTTATTATTTATAGTTGTTTTATTCTTCTTTTTTATTCAGGCCACTGATATGTTAAATCCTTTTGGAGAACACACACTGCGCATGGCAAGTGCTTATGTTGGCGAAACAGCAGCTAAAACCGGAAGTGCAAACCTTGTTACAGGAATAGTTTTTGATTTTCGCGGTTACGATACATTGGGCGAAGCTACAGTCCTTTTTACTGCTGCACTTGGTGTTTTAACCATATTACGATTGAAAGGTAAAAAATAAAAGTATGAAAGGAATGTCGATCATAGTAAAAAAAGTTGCTCAGCTCATTGCAGGGTTTGTTTTCCTATATGGTATTTATATTATTGCACATGGGCATCTTACACCAGGAGGTGGATTTGCCGGAGGAGCACTACTTGCCGGAGCTTATATCCTCTCAATTCTTGCTTATGGTTCAGATTATTTAAAACTTAAAGAAGAACAAACCGAATCATCATTATCTGAAAGCATATCCATACTTTTAATTCTTATGCTTGCTGTAGCAGGTATGCTTATGGGAATTAAAGTATTTTTCAATAATTTCCTTCCCAAGGGGACAATAGGAGAATTAATTAGTGCCGGAGCAATTCCATTGTATAATATATTCATTGGTATTGAGGTAGCTTCTGCACTTCTAACCATATTTCTTGCATTAATAATTTATAAAGAGGAAATAGAAGAATGACAGTCAATATTTTATGTTTCATATTATTTCTTGTGGGTTTATATGGTTTAATTACCAGGCGAAACCTTGTAAAAATTGTTATTTCACTATCGATAATGGAATTTAGTCTGTTTATTTTTCTTGAACTTGTTGGTTATATCGATGGTGGAATTGCTCCAATAATTACCGGACAAGATGCCAATGCGGTATATGTTGATCCATTGCCACAAGCAATGATATTAACTGCTATTGTAATTGGATTGGCAACTACAGCCATGTTGATGGCAATTGCTATTAGGTTGTATCGTAAGTATAAGACTTTTGATATTAGAGAAATTAAAAATTTAAAAGGATAAAAAATGGATTCATTGATTCCTTTATTTGTAATAATACCACTGGCAACAGCATTTCTAATTCCAATTATTGGGAAATTAACCATTTACTTTGCCAAAACCATTACTCCTGTTGTTCTGCTTATATTATGTTTTTATAGTATTACACTTTTACTTTCAAATTCTAAAGAAACATATATTGTTGGTGGCTGGCAACCTGTTGAAGATATTCCAATTGGAATTTATCTCGTGCTCGACAGCTTTAGTATCTTAATTTTATGTATTATTAGTATAATTGGATTTCTCGTATCATTCTACTCATTCGAATATATAAGTTATTATACATCCGAGAATAATTTTTATGCACTTTTCTGTCTTATGATTGCCGGGATGAATGGAGTAGTATTAAGTGGAGATATATTTAATCTTTTTGTATTTCTTGAGATCTCAGTAATTGCATCCTATGCGCTTGTTGCCTTTGGAGTTGGTAAAAACGAACTTGAAGCATCCTTTAAATATCAGGTTTTGGGAAATATTGCTTCGTTTTTAATTTTATTAAGCATCTCATTATTGTATTGGCAAACCAAAACATTAAACATTGCAGATATTTCTGAAGTTCTGCAAACAAGCGATGATTCAGCGTTTCTTAAATTTACTCAAGTATTGCTAATCTCCGGTTTTGGATTAAAAGCAGCAATCATACCATTCCATGCATGGATTCCTGATGCACACTCATCGGCACCATCTCCCGTATCGGCAATGCTTTCCGGAGTGCTTATTAAAGCCGTTGGTGTATATGTAATTATTCGATTATTCTTTAACATGTTTGTATTTACGCACGAAATAGCAATGGTAATTACTGTTTTGGGAACACTATCTATGATTATTGGAGCTCTGCTGGCAATTAATCAATCAGATATTAAACGACTTCTCGCCTACTCAAGCATAAGCCAGATAGGATATATTATTATTGGATTTGGTATTGGAATGGTAGTGCTTTCCAAAGGAGGTAAAGTCAGTATTGCAGTTTTGGCTATCGCTGGAGCGTTATTCCATATGGTGAATCATGCGGTATTTAAGGGATTATTATTTCTATGCGCAGGTGCTGTGGAATACAGAACTAATACAAGAGATATGGGCCAGTTGGGTGGATTGGCAGAGAATATGCCAATAACATCTACAAGCTCGCTTGGAGCATCATTGTCCATTTCTGGAATTCCCCCATTTAATGGATTCTTTAGCAAGTTGATTATTATAATTGCTGCAGTTCAAGCTAGATTCTATTTAGTAGCATTTTTGGCAGTTGTAGTAAGTATAATAACACTAGCCTACTTTTTAAAATTCCAAAAGAGAGTCTTCTATGGAGTGAATAAAAACTATAAAAATGTAAAAGAAGTGCCTTTTGCCATGAGCTTTTCAATGATTGTTTTAGTAGTTCTATGTCTTGGATTAAGTATTTTAGTTATTCCAAGTATTCGTGAATTGATTTTAGATCCTGCTGTAAACACATTAATAAATATGGATCAATATATTAACCAGGTAATTCAATATTAATATGAGATATGTTGCATTATTTATAATTGCATTCTTATTCTGGTTGCTAATAACTTTTAACCTGGCAATTGAAAATATTATTGTTGGTATTGTTGCAGCTGGTATAACAACCGTTCTATTTGGAAAATATTTCATCACAGGAGTAAATAAATTTATTCAGCCCCATCGCTATTTCTGGTTAATTATTTACATTTTCATTTTTATATGGGAATGTATAAAAGCAAATTTCGATGTGGCATATAGAGTGTTACATCCGGCTATGCCTATAAAGCCAGGTATAGTAAAAGTTAAACTTAATATTAAAGGAGATTTTGCCCGAATGATGCTGGCAAACTCAATTACCATGACACCCGGCACTATTTCGGTAGACATTATTGATGATTACATTTTTATTCATTGGATTTATATAAGTACTGATAATCCTGAAGAATATAGCGAAAAGGTTTCAGGTAGATTTGAAAAATATATTAAAAAGATATTCGAATGATAGATTATTTGAACATATTACTTTATGTGCAAATTGCATTATGTGTATTTTGTCTGTATCGCATAATTCGAGGACCATCAATTGCCGACAGGATGGTAGGCATTGATATTTTCGGAATTCTTGTTGTCGGAATATGTGCAATTTTATCCATAACAACCAACAGATCATTTGTTCTTGATATTGGAATTGCATGGATTATTTTAAGCTTTATTGGAACACTTACTTTAGCAAAATACCTGAGTGGTAAAAAACTAAATGAATAATATGGAAGCACTAAGTACAATTTTTATATGTATTGGCATATTATTTAACCTTTTTGGTTGTATTGGATTAATCAGGCTGCCTGATGTTTATAATAGGCTCCAGGCAGCTACAAAGTGTGTAACACTTGGTTGTTGTAGTATTTTACTGGGTGTATTTTTCCATTTTGGATTTACCGATGCTGGTATTAAAGCTCTGGTTGCCATCCCATTATTATTTTTTGGAGCAACAGTAGCTGCACATGCGTTAGTTAAAGGTGCTTATTTATTTGGTATAAAGCTTGGCGAAGGCACCATTAAAGATGATTATAAAGATGCTGTAAAAAGTTGAAATGTTATTTATCAACTCTAAAGATCTGAATTTTTAACTTTAAACTTTTAACTTTTAATGAAATATCCTAAAATAAGAGAAGTAAAAGAAGCACTGGTATCTTTATTTACACCAGCATATACAACTAAGTTTCCGTTCGAACCACATGTGCCTTTCGAAAACTTTAGAGGAAAACCTGTTGTAGATGAAAAAAATTGCGTTGGATGCGAAACCTGTGCCAATGTATGCCCACCACTTGCTATTACATTTACCGATGATAAAGAAAAAGGAACCCGAACCATCAGGCGCGACTATGGCAAATGTATTTTTTGTGGTCAATGCCAGGAACATTGCATAACTCAAAAAGGAGTTAAACTATCCGATAAAATATTCGACATCGCTAACTTCAACAGAAACACTGTAGTTGAATATCAGGAGAGAGAATTAATTATCTGCAAAAACTGTGGAGCAGTAATTACAACAAAAGATCATTTACAATACATTCATAAAAAGCTTGGTCCTAAATCATTTTCATCGATACAAAACCTGAATGTTTTAAATGAAAAACTGCGATTGGCTTCAAAAACTGATGCTGACAGCGAAATTAAAGACGGCCTGAAACGAAAAGACATGTTTAATATATTATGTCCAAATTGCCTGAGAGAAGTATTAGTTAAATATACATTTGAGTGATTGAAAACCTAAAAAAAGTATTAGAGCAAAAAAACAAAAAGAAGCTTTTTGTGGGGATTGGAAATGTTTTAAAAAGCGATGATGGCATTGGTGTTTATATAAGTAATCAGATTAATGAAACCTCGGAAATACAGAAACTAACTGTTGAAGTAAGTATCGAAAACTATATTGGCAAGATCAATTCATTAAAACCTGATTTACTTATCCTTGTCGACTGTGTTGACTTTGGAAAACAAGCCGGATATTGTGAGTTGCTGGCAGTAGAAAAAATAAAAGATTTCACAATTAATACGCATAATATATCACTCAAAAGAGTATCAGAATTATTCGAAATGCCAGTATTGGTTCTTGGAATACAACCTAAAAAGGTAGATTTTGGGGATATGTATACTGATGATGTTTTACAAACAGCCGAGAAAATTATAAAAATTATAAACCAATAAAACCTAATATTATGGCAAAAGATTATTTATGTCCCATTTGCAGAGGACACTTGCGGGTAAAAAACTCTATCCTTTTATCTGCAAAATCAAAAAATAACGAAAAAGGATTGGTATTTCTTAACTCCGAAGTTGGTGATTATGCAGTTACCACACACTCTGATTTTAATATTCATGAAGGCGAAGAATATACTTTTTATTGCCCTATTTGTCATGCAATCTTAAACCGTGAAGAAAATCCACACCTGGTTAAAATTCACTTGATTGAAGGCAACGACAAATTCGATATTTACTTTTCAAGTTTGGCAGGCGAAAAATGCACCTATAAAATTAGCGATAAGAGCATTGAACAAATTGGACCTAATGCGAATCATTACAAACAATACTTTGATGTGCCTGAAGAATATAAAAAGTACTTATAGTTACTAATACTAATACAATATAAAATAGCTATTTACCATAGATTATTGTAATTTGAAAAAATAATAATATGCAAATAGATTCAGGAGTGCTTTATCTAACTGCTGCCTCAATAGGTTTTTTTCATACACTATTGGGGCCTGATCATTATTTGCCATTTATTGTTATCTCTAAAGCCCGAAAATGGTCGTTGTTGAAAACCAATGTTATTACCTTTATTTGTGGACTGGGACATGTTGGCAGTTCGGTATTAATTGGATTTTTTGGGATATTACTCGGAATTGCAGTAAATAAACTTACTCCCATTGAAACCACCCGTGGATCTATCGCCGCCTGGTTAATGATTGCATTTGGTTTGGTTTATTTTATTTGGGGATTACGGAAAGCTATAAAAGAAAAACCACACGTACATGAACATGTGCATACTGATGGCACTATTCATATTCACACTCATTCGCATTTTAAAGAGCACTCGCACATTCATGAAAAAACAAGGATTAAATCCCGAACTCCATGGATCTTATTTACTATTTTCATTTTTGGCCCTTGCGAACCATTCATTCCGATCCTGCTTTATCCGGCATCACAAGGTAACATCCTTGATATTGCTTTAGTAACTGCAATATTTAGTACAGTAACAATTGGAACAATGATGTTGGTAGTAACAGCTTCTTTAGTTGGATTTAATTTTCTACCCAAACTAAATATCGAACGTTTTATGCATGCCATTGCAGGAGCAACAATCTTTCTTTGCGGAATAAGTATTGAGTTTCTGGGATTATAGATTAATTCACTTTTTTGTACTTGATAAATGCCATAAATGATAGCATTAATAAAAAGGTGATTATAAAATAAACAAATCCGGGTATTTCGGTCGATGAACCACCAGCATACGAATGTAATCCTGAAAGAAAATAGTTTACTCCAAAATAAGTCATTAAAACGGAAGAAAAAGCAACCAACGACATCAGGTTAAAAACAAAAATGCTTCGGAAAATTTCGATCATTCTGGAGTGTAATACAAAACTGTAGACAATAATTGTAATTAGCGACCAGGTTTCTTTTGGATCCCATCCCCAATATCTACCCCACGATTCGTTTGCCCAGATTGCTCCTAAAAATGTCCCAATAGTTAAAAGATACAAACCAATAGTTACTGCTTTATAGTTTATTATTGTTAGTTCTTCGATGGTCTTATTTATACGCAATTTATTCTTTTCTGAAATAAACAAATACAATATCATTATAAGAATTCCTAATACTGCAGCTAATCCCAAAAATCCATAACTACTTGTAATCACCGAAACATGCAATGTTAACCAATACGATTTTAGCACTGGCACAAGATTCGTAATCTCGGGATCCATAAAACTAAGATGAGCAACCAACAAGGTCAGAGAAGCCAGCATTGAGGTTGCCGCCAATACCATTGGTGATCGGTGTTGAAAAATAAATCCTGCCAGAATTGTAACCCACGAAATAAAAATCATCGTTTCGTATCCATTACTCATCGGAGCATGTCCAGAAATATACCACCTTAGGAAGAATCCCGAAGTATGCAAAATAAAAGCGATTAACAAAAACCCCTTTATCAATACAATAAATCCAGAAATGATTTTTCTGCGTCGAATTATTTCAGAAACCAGTAAAATAAACAAAACAAACCCCATAGTTCCGTAAAACGGAAAAAGCCTTTCAAAAACACCCGACTTATAATACAAAATCTCTGACTTTATCTTTAATTCTGATGGCAATTTATACTTTGCATATTTTTGCTGATAAAGCTTAATTGAACTCAAATATTTATGCTCTCCTCCGGGATTTTTATTTACAATTTCATTGTATACAAGAGATATTATATTCGATAAATACAATGAATCGTCTTTTGAGTCAGTAAATAAGTAAGCATCTGCCGGAGAATGCCAAACATCAGATGAATCTATAACCGGAAATAACTTTAAAAAATCGCCGGTATACATCATATAACAAATATTAACCCGTTCATCAAGCTTAATAATCTCTTTATCGAGTTTATTTCGCGCATTTGCAGGTTTCGAATTTGCCATATGCAAGGTATAACTCAGTTTGTATGATTCTTTTTCCAGATCGATAAAATCGGTAAATGATGCATAATCGCCTTTTATACCGATAATTTTTCGTATTTCTTTATTTGAAACTTTAATGAGAGGCACTTCTTTCCAATGATCAAAATCAAAATAAAAACCAAGAAAAACCTGCATCGGATTTAGTCCATCAATAGAAGTTTTTTTAGATACCTTTCGCAAAATATCATGACTCAGTGTATAAAGCGGTTCGGTCCTACCTGTCTGATCCTGAACCAATATACTTCCAAAATAGTTCGCCTGGTTTGTTGGAACAATTAATTTTTCATTATCTGCAAATGAAGCTGTAGTAATTAATAAAAGGATAAGCACAACTCCGGCCATCTTTCTCCCCACAGAAGACAACTGATTAATAGTAATGCTTCGGAACAATGAATGCTTATTAATTAGTGATAAAATCAAATTTAATATCAATATAAAATAACCCATATAAGTAACAAATAAACCATATGGATCTTTACTAACTGATAATATTGTTCCTTTTTCATCTTTATCATATGATGATTGAAAGAACCTATACCCACGGTATTTAAGTATATGATTCATATAAATCAAATATGGCATTTCAATCCCGTTTTCTATATCAACTAACACTATATTGCTTACAAAGGATGATGGACTATTCGAGCCCGGATATCGTTCAATTGAGAATTTATCGAGTTTTAATGAAAAAGGTAAATCAATATATTCATCCTTTGTATTTCTGTTATCCAATTTTGAATTATCGACCAAAACAAATCGGCTAACAGATTCTCCTTCACGGATATGCATCATGCCTTCTATACCGAAGTAACGGGTTATACCTGCTCCTATTATGATTAGAACAAATGCAAAATGGAAAAGAAAAATTGTGTTTTTTTTTAGTTTATAAAGCTTCTGAAAAACTATTTGCCCCAGAATATTTATTACCGCCAAAACAAATATCAGCTCAAACCACCATGTATTGTATATAAAATATCGAGCTACATTTGCCCCATAATCTTTCTCAACAAAAGTTGCAAAAGCCATTACCAGAACAAGAACAGCAAATAAAACCCCCATAAACCAAGGCGAAAAAAGAAATAATTTCTTTGGAAAATGCATAATAAAAGAGTTAAAAGTCTTATTTGTGAAAATACAAATATTCCATAAAAAAAGAAAGGATAGCAAAAATGCTATCCTTTAAATATATAGTTAGGTTTTATTAGACTCTCTTACGAGGTACATAATGCGTATGTAGCAATTCATGTGATTTATGACCAAGTGGTTCGCCAAGGAACTCCTTGTAAATCTGAATTACTTCAGGATTTTCATGTGATTTACGCAATTTCATTCCTTCATCCTCACGGTAAATTGCTTCGGCACGTTTTTTGCGAATTTCAGGAGTAGTAGGAATTGGTTGACCACCGCCACCAATACATCCACCTGGGCATCCCATTACTTCTACAAAGTGATAATGTGCTTCACCTTTTTTAATGGCTTCCATTATTTGATGAGCATTTGTTAAACCATGCGCTACGGCTGTTTTTAACTCAACACCTTCAAGGAAACTCCATGCTGGTAAAACATTTTCTAATTTAACAGAAGCTTCGCGAACACCTTCCATACCGCGCACTGCAGTAATATTAAGATTTTTGAATGGTACTTCACGACCAGTAATTAATTCATAAGCAGTTCTTAATGCAGCTTCCATAACACCACCTGTAGCTCCAAAAATAACAGCAGCACCAGTAGATTCTCCCATAATGCTATCGAATTTCTCATCAGCTAATGATTCAAATTCAATACCGGCTTGTTTAATCATTACTGCCAATTCTCTAGTTGTAAGACCTAAGTCTACATCCTGGAATCCGCTATCTCGCATCTCAGGACGCGCAGCTTCGAACTTTTTAGCAGTACAAGGCATAATAGAAACACTAACGATACTTGCAGGATCAATTCCTTTTTTCTGAGCGTAATATGTTTTTGCAAGTGCTCCAAACATTTGCTGAGGTGACTTACAAGTTGATAAGTTATCGAGATATTCTGGATACAAATGTTCAATAAACTTAATCCAACCTGGAGAACAAGAAGTAAACATAGGCAGTTTTATACTTGTATCCTTATCAACCAATGCTTTTTTAAGTCTGGTCAATAATTCAGTACCTTCTTCCATAATGGTTAAGTCGGCAGTAAAATCAGTATCGAGAACTGAATCAAAACCAAGACGCCTTAAGGAAGCAGCCATTTTACCAGTTACAATACTACCAGACTCCATTCCTAAATCTTCACCTAATGCAATACGAGTGGCAGGAGCAGTTTGAACGATAACATGTTTATTTGGATCATAAATAGCTTCCCAAACCTGATCTATATAATTTTTCTCAACTAATGCACCTGTTGGGCATCGGTTTACGCACTGTCCACAGTTTGTACAAACTACATCATACATTGGATTTTCGAAGAAAGTAGAAATCTTCATATGATCACCTTTATATGCAACACCTAATGCACTTACATGCTGCAATTCATGACAAGTTCTTACACAACGCTGACAACGGATACATTTGCTATTATCTTTTATAATTGATGGTGATTGTTTATCAATTTTATACTCTTTAAAAGGTACTAAATCAATGAACATTGGTTCTGTAATAACCATTTCACTAGCAAGGTTTTGCAATTCGCATTTTGTGTTTTTATAACATTTTGTGCAATCTGCATTGTGTTCAGAAAGTAATAATTCAACAACATGTCGGCGAGCATTTCTAACCTTATGAGTATTGGTATGAATAATCATTCCTTCAGAAGCAGGCATAGCGCATGATGCTACTAAATTTTTTGCTCCTTCCTGTTCAACAACACACACTCTGCAATTTCCTGCAACACATAAATCTTCGTGATAGCATAATGTTGGAATATGTATATTAATTTGTTTTGCAGCACCAAGAACAGTCGTTCCTTGTTCAACACTAACACTGATGCCGTCTATTTTTAAATTTACTGTTTTAGCCATTTTTTATCTTCAATTAAATTTTTATACTGATAAAATTAATTAGTAAATCATTTCTTCTTTAAAGTTGTCAACTATCGAAGAGAATGAATTTGCAACAGACTGGCCTAATCCGCATTTTGCAGAAATTTTCATAGTGTCAGCCAATTTTCGCAATGTGTCAAGATAAGCAGCTGATTTTTCGCCTTTTTTAACAGCTTCAATACCTAGCTTAAGTTGTTGACAACCTACGCGACATGGAGTACATTGTCCGCAAGATTCTTCTTCGAAAAATTCAACATAGTTTTTCAATACATTGTACATTGAACGCGAGCTATTGAAAATCATCATTGATCCTCCTGTTGGTACCCCTTCGAAACCAATAATTGTATCTTTGAATTTCTTTCGAGGAACACAAAACCCTGAAGCACCACCAACCTGAACAGCTTTGGTATCGCCATCACCAAATTCTTCAACAAATGTTTCCAATGACATACCTAATTCCAATTCATATATGCCTGGTATTGGAGTATCACCTGACACAGAGAATACCTTTGATCCTCTTGAATCGGCAGTACCCAGATCATAAAACTGTTTAGAACCAATATTACAAATCATGAAAGCATAAACTAATGTTTCAACGTTATTTATAACAGTCGGTTTTTTTCTAAATCCTGCAATTGTTGGATAAGGTGGTTTATTACGTGGTTCTCCACGATGTCCTTCCATAGACTCAAACAAAGCGCTTTCTTCACCACAGATGTAAGCACCAGCACCCATTAATAAATGAATCTGAAAATCAAATCCAATTTCTTTTAATGTATTGTGAAACTTTTCTAATGCATTCTCAATATCTGCTTTTAAAAAGCGGTATTCACCACGCAAATAAACATATCCATGTTTAGCACCAATAGCTTTTCCACAAATAGCCATACCACCAAAAACTTTGTGTGGTACTCGCGTTAGTATTTCTCGATCCTTAAATGTTCCAGGTTCACCCTCATCGGCATTACACACTACATATTTTTCAGGTTCTGCCTCTTGAGCTGTAAATTTCCATTTCATTCCTGTTGGGAACCCTGCACCGCCTCTACCTCTTAATCCCGAATCAAGAATATCTTTAATAATTTCTTCACTTGATTTTTTAAGAGCCTTAGTTAGAACATCTTTATAAACACATTCATCACTGAATATAAGGTCAACTCTTTTTAGTCGTTTATCTGGCATAATTCAAATCTCCTTTAATTGATTTAATACTATCTATTTTTCATATAATCACCGATAATCTCACTCACTTTTTCAGGAGTAATTTCAGTGTATACTTCGTCATTAATAAGCATTGCCGGACCTTTATGGCACCAACCAAGACAATTTGTTTCAAGCAAAGTAAACTTCTTGTCTTTTGTAGTTTCACCCACTTCAATTTTTAGCAAGTCTTCTAGAGTTCTAAGGATTTGCTTTTTACCTTTCATATCACAGGTAATAGTCTTGCATAAACGAATTACATACTTACCTCTTGGTTTGGTATCGAGGAAAGAATAAAATGTAGCCGTTCCGTATACTAATGCTGCAGACATATCTAATTCTCTTGCAACTTCAGTCATGGCAAAATCCGAAATATATCTTTCTTCGGTTACTATGCCTTGTAAAATAGGAAGTAAACTTTCTCTGTTTCTTCCATGCTTGTCAGCTAATTGCTTAACTAATTCTTTAATTTCTGGCATCTTGATCTCGTTTTAATAATATTAATTGTTATTCTGTTAACAGTGTTAATTTAATAACACATAATTTGTATTTATTTAATTGATTCTCAAAACTAAATATAGACTTACTGAATATGTGAGAATATGACATTTATTATATATAAACATGATAAAAGTCATCATTCCTGATAAAAATAATTAGCCAACACAATGTATATTGCCTTATCAAAGGTACTATTTTCGTAATAAAAACTATACTTATTAATAAATCTATAATTAATCTTAAAAAAGATAAGAGAAAATTAAATATTTAGGTTGTTTTGAATTATAATTATTGTTCTTTCTACGCAATAAAATATAATAAATTCAACCCAGAATACTTAAACAATTACTAAGTGTTTTGTATGTTTGAGACTTTTATGGTCAATAGATAATTTCTTTCAGATTTTATTGTGACCTTAGAATAAAAAACTTTCTATATTTATAAAGTACTTAGAAGGATTTATTCTTTAATTTTGGCATTCATAATTTGAGATAAAAAATCCTAAAAAAAAATTGGTGAACATCTATCTTGATAATTCGGCTACATCATGGCCTAAACCAATAACTGTAATTGAAACTATTACGAGTTACATGACTGACTTTGGTGCAAGTCCGGGTAGATCGGCTCATCATTTTTCTGTAAAAGCAGCCAAAGAAGTTTTTGAAACACGAGAATTATTAGCCTCCTTATTTAATACACCTTCGTCTGACAGAGTTGTTTTCACAGCTAATGCAACACAAGCAATCAATACTGCACTATTCGGATTGTTGAAAAAAGGCGATCATGTAATTACCAGTTATATGGAGCATAACTCTGTTGTGAGACCTTTACGGCATCTTGAACAAAAAGGAATAATTGAACTATCAATTATTGATTGCGACAAAGAAGGATATATAAATCTGGAAAAACTGAAAAATAGTTTTAGGTCGAATACAAAACTTGTAGTTACAATTCATGGTTCAAATGTTACCGGAACAATACAACCAATAAAACAGATTGGGAAAATCTGCAAATCGAAGAATGTGTTGTATATGGTTGATGCTTCGCAAAGTGCAGGAATTATTCCAATAGATATGCAAGAAGACAACATTGATATACTCGCTTTTACAGGGCATAAGGAACTTTATGGCCCCATGGGAATTGGCGGATTGTGTATAAAAAATGATATTCAAATTGAATCCCTTATGCACGGAGGAACAGGAAGTCGATCAGAATCAGAAACTCATCCCCACTTCTACCCCGACAGGCTCGAAGCAGGAACATTAAACACAGCAGGAATTATTGGACTAAAAGCAGGAATTCAATATATCTTAGATCAAGGAATGAATAACATGCTGAAAAAGCAACTCCAATTAACTGATTATTTTTATTGTAAACTAAAAGAGACTAATGATATAACCATTTATGGTCCAACCAGAAACAGAGAAAGACTTCCGATTATTTCGTTAAACATCAAAGATAAAATGCCCAGCGATATTGCTTATACTCTAGACAAAGAATTTGGTATTATGACAAGAGCAGGGCTACATTGCTCACCATTAGCACATAAAACTATTGGAACTTTTCCACACGGAACCGTTCGTTTTAGTATGAGTTGTTTTACTACAAAAGAAGATATTGATTATACTATTGATAAAATTAAATTGATACAATGAAAACTATTGATGCCAAAGGCCAACTATGCCCTATTCCTTTAATTATGACAAAAAAAGCATTAGGCGAATTAAAAGAGAATGAAACATTAGAAGTGTTGATGGATAATGAAACATCGGTTAAAAATGTTACCCGATACCTGGAAGAAATGGGGATGAAACCATCAACAGGGAAGAAAGACTCTATTTATCATGTTTTTGTAAATAAAACAAGTGAAGTATCTGAGAATGTAAATGTTGAAGATTTTTGTACAATTAATAATGAAAGACTATCTGATTATATAGTTTCGTTCCAAAAAAACAAACTTGGCGAAGGATCAGAAGAGCTTGGAACTATTCTGGCAAAAGCATTTATTAATACCTTACCAGAAGTTGAGGCAAAACCTAAAAAACTAATTTTCTTAAATTCCGGTATTTATCTGGTACTAAAGGATTCGCCAGTAATTGATACTTTAAAAAAACTGGAACAGATGGGCATTGAAATATTGGTATGTGGTACATGCCTTGATTATTACAAAAAGAAAGAAGAATTAGGAGTTGGTATTGTTTCAAATATGTATGTTATTCTTGAATCGTTGAGTAAAACATCAAAAGTAATTTATTTATAAATATTAAGAAACCTTTAATTTTTAAGTTTGTAAAGCCCGACATAATTATTTGGTTAACCATTAATGGACTAAAGTCCATTAATTAGAAAAAACAAACTGATATGAAATACTTTATCCTGATTTTTGAATCTACACATCATTCTTTAAAGTCTGAAAAACTACTTACCGGCTTAGGTATAAAATTCGATATTATACCAACTCCGAAGGAGATATCTTCTGATTGTGGCATGGCTATAAGAATAAATCCCGCTCTATTTGATGAACAGCTTGTATCATCCATACTTAATAAAAATAATATCACTTTTCATTTACACGAAAAAGTTTACAAATGAAACCTTACGATCTTTTGAGCACTGTTGAATATGGAGGATGCTCAGCTAAACTTTCAGCCAACGATCTTAGCACAGCATTAGCTGATTTGCCAAAAACACCTCATAAAAACTTACTTGTTGATATTGAAACACATGATGATGCGGGTGTTTACAAAGTCTCTGATGACCTTGCTCTGATTCAAACTACAGACTTTTTCCCACCAGTATGTTCCGATCCATATGAGTTTGGCCAGATTGCTGCTGCAAATGCGCTGAGCGATGTGTATGCAATGGGTGGTGAAGTATTGACTGCCTTAAATATTGTAGCTTTCCCAACAAAAGTTCCACTTGATGTTTTAAAAGAGATATTACGAGGTGGAATAGAAAAAGTAATTGAAGCTGGCGGAGTTATGATGGGCGGTCATACAATTGTTGATGATGTTCCAAAGTATGGATTAGCTGTAACGGGAAGCATTCATCCCGATAGAATAATTACAAATGCAGCAGCAAAACCTGGAGATGTTCTTATTCTCACCAAACCTATTGGTGCAGGAATAATTATGGCCGGAAAAAGAATAGGAGAAATTGAAATGGATAAATACCAGCCAATACTTGAAAGCATGAAACAGCTTAACAAAGAAGGTGGTAGAATAATGCAAAAATACAAAGTTAAATGTGCTACAGACATTACGGGCTTTGGACTATTAGGACATGCTCTTAAATTGGCTATGGGAAGTAATGTTACGTTGAAAATAGATTCAAAACGCGTTCCTTCTTTTAATGGTGCATTAGACTTAATTGAGTTGGGCTGCATACCAGGGGCATGTTTCCGAAATCTTGAATATGTTGAGAATGAATGTACTTTTGAAAAATCATTACGTTCAAATCATAAGATGCTATTGTTGGATGCTCAAACATCAGGAGGTTTATTAATCTGCTGTAATGAGAATGATGTAAATAATATGATTGCAGAATTATCTGAATCAGGTTATGCTTGTACATCTGTAATTGGGAGTGTTTGCGAAAAGGGGAATAAATATTTATTGATCAATTAAAGTAAAAAGGTCATTGCGAACGAAGCCAAAAAGCGAAGTGACTTACATATTGCTATCTAACTACCTTCATCTCATCCACAAGATGCTTTGCTCCGGCATATTTATCGATAATAAAAAGCACATATCGAATATCCAAAGAAACATTACGACTAAAATCTGGATCGTACATCATATCGCTTGCTATACCTTCCCATGCTCTATCGAAGTTCAAACCAATTAAACTACCATTTGCATCAAGCACAGGGCTTCCTGAATTTCCACCTGTGGTGTGGTTTGTGGCAATAAAACATAAAGGCACAGTACCATCTTTTGCATAAACACCATAATCACTTTGTTTATAAATCTCCCTTAGTCTATTCGGAATGTCATAATCGTAGATTGCAGGATTATCTTTTTCAATTACACCTTCAAGTGTTGTATAATGCAAATATTTCACCCCATCCTTGGGATAATAACCTTTAACTTTTCCATAAGCAACACGCATGGTGAAATTAGCATCGGGATAGAATTTCTTTTGCGGCTGCATCTCTCGTAAAGCATTCATGTATATATTATAAAGACTATCATTTTTTGCTGATAATGCGATGTATTTTTCAGAAACTTTATTTTTGTAAACTTCTGAAAATGAAGAAAAAAGAACATATACTGGATCATTCTTCAGTTCTCCTACTCTATCAGAAGAAAAAATACTTAACAAACGATCTAATTTCTCTGGCTTATTAAATACGGTTTCTCTCAATAATTTTTCAACATATCTGGTAAAATCTCCGTTATATTCTGACTGAATTATTGAATAAACCGAAGGATAAAAATCTTCGCTTACACCCGAGAAATACATTGGCAACAGGGCTTTAAAAACATCTTTATCAACACGTATATCGTAATCTTTATAAAAATCAGATGCTATTTTTATCAGTTTTGTTACCTCCGCCAAAACCAATGATGAATCAAACTGATTTTCGGATATCTCAATAAGATTTTCAAAATCAGCAGCGAAATCAATAATTTCGATTCCATTTACCGCTTCGCGCCAGTAATCATAAGCTAAAGCATAGCTCTCGATATCATTATAATTTTTACTAAACTCTTTAAGCAAACCATTATACACAGGTTTATTTTCGGCCCATTTTGTAAATTCTTTTTCAAATTCAATTTTTTTATTAATTCCATCAAGTCTTTTTAATCCATTGATTTCGCCAATCCAACGTTTCCATGAATTACTTACTCTCGCATTTTTACTTGCGTATTTAATACGAATGGTATCATTAATATCTCCATAAGAATTCATGATTTCGAGTCTTTTATCCCTTATTTTTATTTTATGAGGATTACGCAGTTCAGAAACAAGTTTTATTGCATCTGATGTAAGATACTGCTCTGTACCTCCCGGATATCCAAGCACCCATGTAAAATCGCCTTCATTAATTCCTTTCATGGATACATTTAAAAACTTTTTAGGTTTGTAGGGCACATTAACAGGCGAATAATCAGCTGGTTTATTTTCTTTATTTGCATAAATACGAAATACCGAAAAATCACCGGTATGTCTTGGCCACATCCAGTTGTCGGTATCGCCACCAAACTTACCTATTGATGATGGTGGAGCTCCTACCAAACGAACATCTTTAAACTCTTCGTAAACAAAAAGAAAATACTCATTCCCATAATAAAATGGTCGCACAGATGCCAGATAGTGTGTTCCTTTTATTGCATCTTCTTCAAGTTTTTGAATATTCTCACCTATCTTTTTATTCCTCTCTGCTTGTGTCATTGAATTATCAATATCATTTAATGCTTGCTTTGTAACATCCTCAATTCGCACAAGAAATTTAACAGTAAGTCCAGGATTTGGTAACTCTTCGGCTTTCGACATAGCCCAAAAACCATTTGTCAGGTAATCATTGTCGATTCTACTATGATTTTGGATTTGCTCATAACCACAATGATGGTTAGTAAGTAAAAGTCCTTGATCAGAAACCAATTCTCCAGTGCATCCACTACCAAAAATTACTATTGCATCTTTTATACTCTCCTTATTTATACTATAAATATCATCAGCAGTAAGTTTGAGACCATTTTTCTGCATATCTGCGATGGTATAATTATTTAATAATAAAGGAATCCACATTCCTTCATCTGCTCTAAGATGAACTGAATTAATCATCGCTAATGACAGTAAAAAGTATATTAGCTTCTTCATGATATTTAAACTAACTATTTATAAAACTATTTAGTTCGAGATATAATTTCTGGATAGGCAAACCCATCACATTAAAAAACGATCCGTTTATTTTTTCAATACCTATGTAGCCAATCCACTCCTGAATTCCATAGGCACCAGCCTTATCATAAGGCTTGTAATTTTCAACATAATAATGAATCTCTTCACTAGTAAGCTTTCTAAAATATACATCAGATGAAGAAAAAAATGAAGTTGTCTTTCTCTTTGATTTAATACAAACTCCAGTGTATACCTGATGACAATTTCCACTTAGATTTTTGAGCATTAAAATCGCATCATTATAATCAACCGGTTTATTTAATACTTTATTGTTAAGCCACACGATGGTGTCAGCAGTAATAACAATTTCGTTGTCGGATAATTCTCCCTTAAAAAAAGATGCTTTATATTCGGCTAAATAAAGTGCAACTTCTTCTCGTTCCAGATTTTCTGGAAAAGATTCATCTCCATATGACTTTTTCACAAAAGTAAAATCAATACCAATTTCCTTTAATAAATGATGCCTTCGCGGAGATTGCGATGCAAGAATGATCTTATATTTTTCGATATTAGGAATAAACATGAACTATAGTAAGGTCTGATTAATAATATAATTTGCAACCAATGAATATAAAATACCAGCCAACATTATCATTTTTGAAAGCCTGCTGGCAGAATGATACTCATTCTTAGTTTCGGCAATAATCAGTTTATATAACAATACAATTAGTGGAACAATAAGGAAAACTAAAAAATAAATAAGTGTAATTGGGCCGGTTAAAAACCTGAAATAGGCATATAGCAATGAGAATAATGTAAAAATTATAAATGATGCTAAAATAACTTTCGAATTTACAACGCCCAAAACAATAGGCATTGTTTGTCGGCCATAAGCACTATCTCCTTCATAATCTTCAATATCTTTTATAATCTCTCGAATAAGGGTTAAGATAAATGCATAAAACGCAAAAGAAAGAATCCATACTATAATTTGATTAAAACTAGCTCTAGTTTCCAATAAAATATAGCCATACACTTTGTTCAGCAAGGGTATTTCGAATAACAATACCATCAATGGCACTAGGGCTGTTAAGAGAGCTACAATAAGATTTCCAATTAAAAACTGTCTTTTATAGGTGGTTGAATAAAACCATAAAATCCCTGTAATAAATACAAAAACAAGCGACAAAGTTGGAATTCCTATATAGAACGAAACATAAATACCCATACCAATTCCGATGGTATTAAGAATAATATGCAGTAGTATAGCACTTCGGCGATCAATAATTCTACCTACCAAAACTGTTTCTGGCCTATTTACTAAATCAGTTTTTGTATCGAAATAATCATTAATAACGTATCCGGCAGCTGTTATAAATACAGTTGACAGTACCAGAAAGAAAAAATTAATCTCAGAAAATTGAAGTTCGAAATCGTAAACTTTAAGAATTGGTTTTATGATGCTCCAACGCATCAGGTACTGAGTTAATACTATTATTAATAAGTTTCTATATCGGATTAATCGAAGGAAATTCATCATAATTTTTGGGATTAACAATTAAGGATTAAACCATTTACCTTGCAGTTTAAGCACTTGTTCAATAACATCGCGTACACAACCATGCCCACCTGGAAATGTAGATATATATTCTGATATTGATTTAATCTCAACCACTGCATCCGAAGGACATGTTGCTAATCCTGCCATCATCATTACTTCATAATCGGGAATATCGTCTCCCATATAAAGTATCTCGTCGGGTTTTAGGCTATATTTAAAATAAAAATCCTCAAAATCCGATTTCTTATCTCTTGAATTCATATAGATATCGGTAATTTTAAGAAACTGAAATCGCTTACGCACTGCTTCTGAATTCCCCCCGGAAATAATTCCTATTATATATCCTTGTTTTATGGCATGATGGACAGCAAATCCATCTTTCATATCAACTGATCGAACAAATTCACCACCTGGTTCAAGATAAATTTTACCATCAGTAAAAACACCATCAACATCGAAAACAAACGCTTTAATTTGATTCAGTTTTTCTTTAAAATTAGCCATAAAACTAGTTCTCTCTTTTACTATTTGATTTATAAATACTATCGCTCACAAATCTATATATATTTTCAAATTCAGGATACCTTGATAACATTTTAATATGATTCTCAATTACTTTTTTATCATTTCGCAATGCCGGACCTGTTTGGGCATTTTCGGGTTGCATTTCTATTGCTTTATTGACTGTCTCAATTATTAATGGTTTAAGGAGATCGAATGTACTATTAGAGTTTTGCATTAATTCGGAGCTAATAAAATACATATGATTAACAAAATTGCACGAAAAAACTGCCGCTAAATGTATTGCTTTTCTTTTCTCAGAGTCTATCTCAAAAACACTTTTTGTAATATTAAATGCGAGTTGGAATAACTTACTCTTTGTAATTTCATTATTTGCTTCAATAAGTATTGGTACTTCACTTAAATCTATCTTTCTGCTTTTGGTAAAAGTTTGCAACGGATAAAAAACCCCAAAATTCTCAAAAGTATTTGCAAAGATATCCAATGAAATGCCACCTGCAGTGTGAACTATTATTCCATGCTTTATATTCAGTTTGTTTGCAATTCCTTCTATTGCATCATCTTTGACAGAGATTAGATATAAATCAGCATCAGAAGGTACATGTTTTAAGTCATCAGAATACTCAGCATTAATTTGCAGAGCTAATTCTTTGGCAGAATTTATTGAACGATTATAAACAAACCTGACTTTATTATTTGATTTAAAAAAGGCTATTGCTAAATGAGTAGCAACATTTCCTGCTCCAAGGATCACAATCCCATTATCGAAAGCATTGTTTTTACTCATTCTTGATTTATTAATGACCAGTAAATTTAAAGGAAAAATATTTGCTTTCAAAATCAAAAACAGTCTCGAATATTCCAAAACAAACAGGAGGTTGTTTCAAAAAAACTTAAAAAGTTCATTGCAAGTGAAGAATGAACGAAGCAATCTATAAATATTCAGCAACTTAAGATTGCTTCACTACGCCTGCCAGCCGGCAGGCTGGTTCGCAATGACCTAAAATAATGTTTTGAGACAACCTCCTGCTTTAGAAATAAATAGCCCCAGCCTTCAGGCTGGGGCTATTTAAGGGAATTATTGAACTTCAGTCCAATTTATAGTTTACTAAAAACAATATTTATTTTCTTCGATTAGTTTATTTGCTATTCTTCTGCGAGCATCTTTTGTATTTACACCAGGTTGTCTAGTATAAATCTCTACTCCTTTTATTAATTTACTTGTTATAGCGCTATCATCGATTGAATAAATAGCATCCATTGCATGTTTGTAAATTAACAATGATGATTCAAATATATATACATCAAGGATATCTCTATATATACTCATCATTTCTGGAGATTTAATTGATTCCAACTTCTGAACCCTTAATAATGTTGATTCAGCAACGTAAGTATTCATAAGAATGTCAGCTATACTATTTAATACTTCCTGCTCGTTTACCAAACCACGTTCGAATTTATTTACTGCAGCTTCCATAAATAGTAGAGATATCTTTTTGAAGTTTTCAACAAAGAATGCTTTGTCTTCATAGTATCCCTTTGGAGTATAATTATCTTGTAACGAATCTAATCCGGCAACAATCTCTTTTGCTTTTTCGAATAATTTGATTTCACCTTTTTGACCTCGTTTAATTATTGTATCAGTAACAAGTAAGCGGTTAATTTCGTTAGTTCCCTCAAAAATACGGTTTATACGCGAATCTCTATAAGATCTGTCGGCAGGCATTTCTGCTGAAAATCCCATACCACCCATTACCTGAACGGTCTCATCAACAACATAATCAAGAGCTTCTGATCCAAACACTTTCATAATAGCAGCTTCTGATCCATACTGACCAAATGCATCCATAATCGCTCTGCCATAATCGCATCCTTCCATGGCTTTGTACATATCAATAGCAATGTCAATATCCTTACTAACGCGATAAACAGCAGATTCTGTTGTAAATGTTTTAATTGCCTGCTCAGCCAATTTGTGTTTTATTGATCCAAAGTTGGATATTAACATACCAAACTGCTTACGCTCATTTGAATAATTTACCGATTGTGAAATAGCACGTTTTGCAGCTCCAAGAACATTACCCCCCAATTTAATACGGCCCATATGAAGGATATTCAAAGCGATTCTGAATCCTTCACCTCGTTTACCTAATAAATTCTCAACTGGTACTTTTACATCGTTATAAAAAATCTGACGTGTAGATGATCCTTTAATACCCATCTTCTTTTCTTCGGGATTTAAAGTAATACCATCCCAGGCTCTTTCAACAATAAATGCACTATAAACGCGATCGTTATCTATCTTTGCAAAAACTGTCTGAATATCAGCGAAACCACCATTAGTGATCCACATTTTCTGACCGTTTAAAATATAGTGTTTACCATCGGCAGAAAGAACTGCTTTTGTTTTACCTGAATTAGCATCTGATCCAGCTCCCGGCTCAGTTAAACAATAAGCTCCAGCATATTCACCAGTTGCCAATTTAGTTAGATATTTCATTTTTTGCTCGTGTGTTCCATAATACGCAATTGGCAATGATCCAATACCTGTATGTGCAGAATAAGCAACTGCAAAAGAATGACCGGCACCCATTATTTCGCTGGCAAGCATTGATGTAACAAATGATTGACCAAAACCCTGATATTCTTCCTGAATAGAAACGCCTAACAATCCAAGTTCACCTGCCTTTTTTACTATACTAGCCATAAGCCCTTCTTCTTGATGATCTATTCTTTCAAGATTTGGAAAAACTTCCGTTTCAAGAAAATCTTGACAGGTTTGAGCAATCATTTTTTGCTCTTCGCTAAACTCTTCGGGTATAAAAATCTCATTTGCTTTGGTTTGTTTCAAAAGAAATTCACCACCTTTAATGGTTAATTGTTTTTCCATTTTTATGATTAAATTAAAGTTATAGTTCTAATGATTGTTCAATTAATTCGGCAATATCGTAATTTTTTATCTGTTCTTCTTTGTTCTTGTATTTGAGCCCGTCGGTCATCATTACCATGCAATAAGGACAAGCAGTAACAATAATACCCGCACCTGTTTCAAGTACATCTTCTGTACGCTCAATAAACACTTCCCTGTCACCCTTTTCAGCTTCTTTAAACATTTGTCCACCACCGGCACCACAACACAATGCCTGTGCTTTATTTCGCTTCATTTCTTTTACTGTTGATGGAATAGCTCCCAGCACCTCTCGTGGAGCCATATATTCACCATTTGCCCTCCCTAAGTAACATGGATCATGAAAGGTAATTGTTTTATCTTTAAATAAATTACTTTCGATTTTGAGTTTCCCTTCAATAATCATCTTTTGTAAAAACTGAGTATGATGTATTACTTCAAAATTACCGCCAAAATCAGGATATTCATTTTTAAATGTATTATAAACGTGGGGATCGCAGGTAATAATCTTTTTAACCTCATACATATTTAATATGTCAATATTGGTAAGTGTTTGCATTTGGTATAACATCTCATTTCCTGCTCTGCGCGCCACATCACCGCTCGATGATTCTTCTGTACCTAGAACTGCATAACTTACATTTAAATGAGTAAGAACCTTAACAAAAGCTCTGATCACTTTTTTATATCTGTCGTCGAAAGCACCTGCACTACCAACCCAAAGTAAATATTCAGGTTTTTCTCCTTTGGCAAAAACATCGGCCATTACAGGAACGTCGATTTTACGTTTTTCAGTCATTTTTAATAAGTTTATAGTTAAAATCCTGCCTGCCAGCAGACAGATCTATAGTTTCAAACTTCAAATTATATTTTTCAATCTAAGCTTTTTCATTAATATAAAGCTCATTTGCCCATAACAAACGATCCTGTTGAGAAAATTGCCATGGTGCTCCATTGTTTTCTATATTGCTAAATATCGAATTCAACTCGCCAGGAGCGGCAGCTTTTTCCATCACAAGGTAGCGTCGTAATTCAATTATTAATGAAACCTGATCGATATTTACAGGGCACTCATTGGTACAAGCATTACAAGTTGTACATGCCCATAATTCTTCAGAAGAAATAAAGTCGAAAAGTGATTTATCATCAGAAAAATCTTTTCCATTTTTATCATTATTTTTTCCAACAATCTCAAGCCTGTCGCGTGCATCCATAATAACTTTACGTGGCGACAATTTTTTACCTGTAATGTTTGCAGGACAAACTCTTGTACAACGGCCACATTCAGTGCACGAATAAGCATCCATTAAGCTTTTCCATGTCAAATCTTTTACATCTTTGGCTCCAAATGACATAGCTGCCATATCTACATTTTCTTCAGGTTCAACTGGTTTACCAAGCATACTTTTTATCTCTCGGGTAATTGAAGGCATATTTGCAATTTTGCCAGCGGCATCAAGCTTAGAGAAATATACATTTGGAAACGAGACAAATACATGAAAATGTTTTGAATAGGGTATATAATTTAAAAATAGCATAATACCAACTATATGAAGCCACCAACATGAACGATCAATAAGAACAAGTGTTTCAGAAGGAAGGTTTTGAATTAGTGGAACAAAAAAAGAACTTAAAAAGAATGACCCAACCTGATCATAATGCCCGAATTCTCTTGTTTGTAAAATATAATCTGATGCATTTAAAAAGAATACAGAAGTCATTAATACAATCTCTGTTAATAAAATAATATTTGCATCTAACCTTGGCCAGGATGTCATCTCAGATTTCCAGAAACGAGGAAGACGAATTATGTTTCTTCTAAATAGAAATACCACGCAGCCAATAATTACAAGTAATGCAAAAACCTCGGTTGCGCTTATTATAATTGGATAGAATTTCCCTAAAAATGAAAATGCACGATGTGTTCCGGCAATTCCATCAACCATTACTTCAATCATCTCAATATTTACCAATATAAATCCGGCATAAACAAAAACATGAAGAATACCTGCAATGGGCAATCCCATCATTTTCGACTGAAAAATTGCTACTTTAAATACCAGCCACCATCTTTTCAAGGGATTGTCTTTTCGGTCGATATCTTTACCTAGCTTAATATTTCGTGAGATTTTTCGAACATTGATAGTGAAGAAGGCTACTGCTACAGCCAACATTAGAATAAAAACGATAGTGCTAATCATTGTTTTCTTATTTAAAAAGTAATCATCTTTTTGAAACCAAGTGCCAAAAATAAAAATTAATCATCATAAAACACAAATTATCAGAATTTAATTCATGGTTTAAAATGAACAAAGACAAAAGATACTGTTAATAAGCTTTTGTCTTTGAATCATTAATAAAAGTAAATTGAACTATTTTTCTTTTACAGCCTGAATTAATGCAGGAAGCACTTTAGATGCATCTCCTACAATACCATAATTTGCTGCTTCGAAAATAGGTGCATCTTTATCTGTATTAATTGCAACAATACATTTCGATGAACTTATACCTGCCAAATGCTGAATAGCACCAGAAATACCAGCAGCAATATAAAGATTCGGAGCAATAATTTTACCTGTTTGTCCGGTATGTTCGTCGTGTGTTCTCCAACCTTCATCAGATACTGGACGAGAACAAGCTGTGGCTGCACCAAGTAATTGTGCAAGCTCTTCAATTGGACCCCAATTATCAGGAGATTTCATTCCGCGACCACCTGAAACAACAATCTCAGCATCGGTAAGAATTAATTTACCAGTTTGTTTCTGAACATCAGTTACAGTTGTTTTTACTGCATCTAAAACAGGTTCAAAAGTCTCTATTAAAGTAGCTTTAGGATTCTCAGTAAACTCATATGAGTTTTGAGATAAAGTAATAATTTTTATATCTGATTTTAATACAACATTTGAAAAGGCTTTACCAGATAACACCTTTTTATAAATTGTAAAAGGAGCAACACTTGTAGGCAATTTAGTAACTGCTGATCCTAATGCAGCTTTAAGTCTTACCGATAATCGCGGGGCAAGGGCTTTTCCTGTATTGTTATTTGCAATAACAACAACATTGGCACCATTCTTTTCAGCAACCTGTGCAATTACCGATGTATAAGCCTGATTATCCAGATTTTTTAAATTATTATTTGTAACGCTTATAATTTTATCAGCTGAATATGTAGCTAATTTCTTTAATTCGTCTTCCTGAACATTTCCTATAGAGAGGGCTATAACTTGGGTATTTAGCATTTCGGCAATTTTACTTGCATACGAAACCAATTCAAAAGATTGCTTTTTAAATTTACCATCCCAGTTTTCTGTAAATACTAATACTGACATATTTCTTATTTATTAAATTCGTATTTTGGTTAACTAATTGATTGATTTACTAAATTACTTTAGCCTCGTTTTGTAAAAGATGAACTAACTCTTTTACATTCTCAGGATCAATCATTTTACATGGAGGTTTTGGTTTTGGTAATTCAAAACTTACAATCTCTGTTAAAGCATCGATTGCTTGAGGAGCAACAACAGCAAGAGGTTTGGCTTTTGCCATCATAATACCACGCATAGCGGCAATCATAGGTTCTTTAGCAATACCCTTCTGAACAACAAGTAAAACAGGTAATTGTGATTTAATAACTTCCTTACCACCATCAATTTCACGTGTTATTTTAACCTCTCCATTTGCAATTTCCAATGTTGAAACAGCAGAAACAGATGGAATACTTAAAAACTCCGCTACCATCCCGCCTACAGCAGAACCATTATAATCACTCGATTCAATTCCATTAATAATAATATCAAATGGATTTGTTTTAACATATTCAGCAATTTGAGCAGCCACAAAATACGCATCTTTTGGTTCAGCATCAATACGAACTGCATCATCAGCTCCAATAGCAAGTGCTTTACGCATAGTAGGCTCTGCATCTGCTTTGCCAACAGTTATTACTGTCACTTTTTCAATACTATTTGCAGTATTTGCTTTAAGTTCTAAAGCACGGGTTAATGCAAGTTCATCCCATGGATTAATTATCCATTGTACTCCGGCAGTATCAAAAGCCTTATTATCATTAACAAACTTGGCTTTTGTAGTAGTGTCCGGAACATTGCTTAAGCAAATCAGAATTTTCATTTACTTTTTATTTAAGTTAATATTAAGTTTTTTTTCTTTTTGTTGATTCGAAAAATTTTTATTCAATTCTTCCTTTTAAATACCTATTTGTGCGTCCTTTTTAGAAAAGACTAAAACCACAATAAAAACAAATTCGAAAAAGCCCAAAATCAATTTGGTTGGCAAATATAAAAATAAGTGATAAACAAAACAAATATCGTAGTGCTAACAGTAATTTTGATAAAATCAAACATCCTCATATCATAATGAACATAGTTAATACACATTTGATTTTGTTAATTTCGGGTTTATAACTAAATCACTCAGCAAATAATCTTAACTCTTTCAATTTATTACATTTGTTCTTCAAATCTACCTGTTATGAGCACAAAAAACCTTTTTCGTTCCTTAGGCCCAGGTTTACTTTGGGCAGGAGCAGCCATTGGTGTATCACATCTAGTTCAATCCACTAGAGCCGGAGCAATCTATGGATTTCAACTAGTACTAATTATTTTACTTGTAAACTTATTCAAATATCCATTTTTCGAATTTGGACCACGATATGCTTCATCAACCGGTGAAAGCCTGCTCGACGGATATAAAAGACTAGGCAAATGGGCTTTATTAGTATATCTATTTCTTACAATTACTACAATGTTTACTCTACAAGCAGCTATTACAGTTGTTACAGCAGGAATATTTTCTTTTGTTTTTAGTGATATTATGTCAACCTTTAACTGGGCACTTCTTATTCTGGCAATAGGTTCTTCGATTGTTGCATTTGGTAAATATTCAGTTTTAGACAAAGTAATTAAAGTTATTATTATATTATTGGCGATATCAACGATCGTGGCAGTATTCTTTGCTGCATCAAAAGGTTTTAATCCAGATCCAGAGTTAACCAAACAATTCAACTGGGATTTTGCAGATATAGCCCTTCTTATAGCTATTGCAGGCTGGATGCCATCAGCTATCGATATATCAGTTTGGCACTCATTTTGGTCGATTGCAAAAAGTAAAGCAGGAAAACACGTACCAACTGTCAAAGAATCGCTTTTTGATTTTAATGTTGGTTACATTGGAACTGCTATTCTTTCTATAGGATTTGTTGCATTAGGTGCTTTGGTTATGTATGGAACAGGTGAAACATTTTCCGAAAACGGAACTGTTTTTTCTGGTCAATTAATTAATCTTTTTACTTCCACAATGGGTAATTGGGCCTATTTCTTAATTGCAATTGCTGCATTAACAACTATGTCGAGCACAACACTTACTTGCCTTGATGCTTACCCAAGAGTAATGAAACCTGCAACAGAATTAGTTTTTCCAAAACTTAAAAAGGATGACTCTGATAAATGGAATTGGCTTTCGTGGCTATGGCTTGGTATATTATTAACAGGAACACTTCTAATTATTGAATTCTTTTTAAAAGGAATGAGTTTTTTAGTTGATCTGGCAACAACCCTATCATTCCTAACTGCGCCTATTTTAGGATACATGAACTACAGAGTAATTACTGGAAATAACGTTCCAAAAGAGCATCAACCAAAGCTATGGCTTAAAATACTGTCTTGGGCTGGTTTAATTGTATTAACCGGATTTTGTATTTATTATTTGATCTGGAAATTATTTCTGCTTTAGATTCTTTAAAACCTACTAATTTAAGGCCCTTGTATAAAAAGAAAAGGCGAATCAATCGATTCGCCCTTCTTTATTATTAAGATATTTATTACGCTTGTGCCGTTGGTCCGCCGAAATTCATAGGCATCATAGGTCCACCATCATCGGTCTTCTTAATTTGCCCATGCATACTTTCAAACTTAGAGATATTGTCTTTTAGTGCATTCATAAAACGTTTTGCATGTTCAGGTGTTAAAATAATTCTGGATTTAACTTCTGCTTTAGGAACTCCAGGCATTACTCGCACAAAATCAAGAACAAACTCCGCACTTGAGTGTGTTATTATTGCCAGATTTGAATAAATACCCTGCGCAATATCCTCTTTTAAGTCAATATTTATCTGACCCTTTGGCCTTTTATCGTCTTCCATGATATTAATCTATTAAATTAATCACGTTTTTTTGATGAAACTAAATTATCGTATTCTTCAAGTGAACCTACAATAATCTTTTCGTACTCACGAAGACCAGTACCTGCAGGAATCTTATGTCCAACAATAACATTTTCTTTCAATCCTTCGAGGTAATCAATCTTTCCATGAATAGCAGCTTCGTTCAATACTTTTGTAGTTTCCTGGAATGAAGCAGCCGACATAAAGCTCTTTGTTTGTAATGCAGCTCTAGTTATACCTTGTAATACCTGACTTGATGTTGCAGGTACGGCATCGCGAGCGTCTACCAACTTAAGGTCTTTACGCTTTAGCATTGAGTTTTCATCTCTAAGTTTTCTAGCAGTTACAATCATACCTGCTTTAAAAATCTGAGAATCACCCGGATCAACAATTACTTTTTTATCATAAATCCAATCGTTCTCATCCATAAACTCCCATTTATCAACAACCTGTTTTTCAAGGAATTTAGTATCACCCTGATCCTCAATCTCTACCTTTCGCATCATCTGACGAACAATAACCTCAAAATGTTTGTCATTGATTTTCACACCTTGCAAACGGTAAACTTCTTGTACTTCATCAACAATATATTCCTGAACTTTTGTAGGACCTTTAATTGCCAAGATATCAGAAGGAGTAATAGCTCCATCAGATAATGGAATTCCAGCTCTTACATAATCGTTCTCCTGAACAAGTATCTGTTTGGATAATGGAACTAAGTATTTTTTAACTTCACCTGCTTTTGATGTAACAATTATTTCCCTGTTACCACGTTTTATTTTTCCAAATGTTACTTCACCATCAATCTCAGAAACAACTGCAGGGTTAGAAGGATTTCTTGCTTCAAATAACTCTGTAACCCTTGGCAAACCACCAGTGATATCACCAGATTTACCAACAGCACGAGGAATCTTAGCCAAAATATCACCTGGTTTCACTAACTGACCATCATCGATGTTCATATGTGATCCAACAGGTAGGTTATATATTTTTATTTCCTCTCCGTTTTTATTTAATAATCGTAATCCTGGATTTTTCTTCTTATCACGGGATTCAATGATTACCTTTTCTCTAAAACCAGTTTGCTCATCAGATTCTTCTTTAAAGGTAATACCTTCAATAACACTATCGAATTCTAATTTACCAGCTGCTTCAGAAATAATAACTGCATTATATGGATCCCACTCGCAAATCATTGTATCTTTCTTAACTTCGCTTCCGTTTTTAACGTAAAGCTTCGATCCATAAGGAATATTATGAGTTGATAAAACAATGCTTGTATTTTTATCGACAATTCGCATCTCAGCTAAACGGCCAATAACTACATTCACTTTTTTACCATCATCATCAACCTTTTCAACAGTACGTAATTCATCAATTTCAACAATACCATCATATTTAGCACGAATAGTAGAGTCCGCAGCAATATTTGATGCAGTACCCCCAACGTGGAAAGTACGTAGAGTAAGCTGTGTACCTGGTTCTCCAATTGACTGTGCTGCAATAACACCAACCGCCTCGCCTCTCTGAACCATTTTACCATTCGAAAGGTTACGTCCGTAGCATTTTGCACAAACACCATTTTTCGATTCACAAGTTAATACTGAACGAATCTCAACTTGCTCAATTGGTGAATTAGCAATCGTCTGAGCAATTTCTTCTGTAATCTCTTCACCATTGCCAATAACTTTTTCACCGGTCAGTGGGTGATAAACATTATGAACGGTTGTTCTACCTAATATTCGCTCATATAAAGTCTCAACGATTTCTTCGTTTTTCTTAATTGCAGTAGCAACAAGTCCTCGTAATGTTCCACAATCCTCTTCATTTATAATAACATCTTGTGAAACATCTACCAAACGACGTGTTAAATAACCAGCATCTGCAGTTTTCAATGCAGTATCGGCCAAACCTTTACGAGCACCATGAGTAGAAATAAAATACTCAAGTACCGATAAACCTTCTTTAAAGTTTGAAAGAATTGGGTTTTCAATAATTTCAGAACCTGTAGAGCCAGACTTTTGTGGTTTTGCCATCAAACCTCTCATACCAGAAAGCTGACGAATTTGTTCTTTTGAACCCCTCGCTCCCGAATCTAACATCATATAAACTGAGTTAAATCCTTGATTGTCTGTTGAGAGCTTCTTCATTACCGTTTGGGTAAGTCTGGCGTTAATATGTGTCCAGATGTCAATAATCTGGTTATATCTCTCATTATTAGTAATGAAACCCATATTATAGTTACTCAATACTTCGTCCACCTGCTCGTATCCGTTCTTAACCAATTCATCCTTTTCTTTCGGGATAATCACATCATCAAGGTTAAATGAAAGGCCTCCTTTAAAAGCCATCATATAGCCAAGATCTTTAATATCATCAAGGAATCTTGCAGTTGAATCTGTACCAGTTTTCTTTAGAACATTACCGATAATATCTCTTAATGATTTCTTTGTCAGTAATTCATTTATAAAGCCTACTTTTTTCGGAACATGCTGATTAAATATAACTCGTCCAACAGTAGTATCAATCATTCTGCGAATAGGTTCACCATCAACTACATCGTCAACCTTAACCTTAATACTTGCATGCAGGGCAACTGCACCTTCGTTATAAGCAATTGTTACTTCCTGAGGTGAATAAAATCTCAATCCTTCACCTTTAACGCCTGGACGTTGTTTTGTTATATAATACAATCCTAAAACCATATCCTGAGATGGTACAGTAATAGGAGCACCATTTGCAGGGTTTAGAATATTATGAGATGCAAGCATTAACATTTGAGCTTCCAAAACAGCAGCATTACCTAGAGGTAAGTGAACAGCCATCTGGTCACCATCAAAGTCGGCGTTAAATGCAGTACAAACCAATGGATGCAACTGAATTGCTTTACCTTCGATAAGTTTTGGTTGGAAAGCCTGGATACCTAAACGGTGCAATGTAGGAGCTCGGTTTAATAATACAGGGTGTCCTTTTAAAACGTTTTCTAAAATATCCCAAACAACTGGATCTTTACGATCAACAATTTTCTTGGCTGATTTCACTGTTTTTACAATACCTCTTTCAATTAATTTCCTGATAACAAAAGGTTTGTAAAGCTCAGCAGCCATATCTTTTGGCAATCCACATTCATGCAATCTTAATTCAGGACCTACAACGATAACTGAACGAGCAGAATAATCCACACGTTTACCTAGTAAGTTCTGACGGAATCGACCTTGCTTACCTTTTAAACTATCACTTAATGACTTAAGTGCTCTGTTTGAGTCGGTTTTTACAGCATTTGACTTTCTTGAGTTATCGAATAAAGAATCTACAGCTTCCTGTAACATACGTTTTTCGTTACGCAGAATTACTTCTGGAGCTTTAATTTCGATCAATCGTTTTAAACGGTTATTTCTAATAATAACTCTACGATACAAGTCATTCAAATCAGATGTTGCAAAACGACCACCATCTAAAGGAACTAAAGGACGCAATTCTGGCGGAATAACAGGAACAACCTTTACAACCATCCACTCAGGACGATTAATCCCTTTCGATGCACGAAATGCTTCAACAACATTTAGTCGTTTCAACGCTTCGTTTTTACGTTGCTGTGATGTTTCAGTATTTGCTTTATGTCTTAACGAATAAGATAATTCATCCAATTCAATTCTTTCCAATAATCGATAAAGAGCCTCAGCTCCCATATCAGCAATAAATTTATTTGGATCTAAATCGTCAAGATATTGGTTTTCTTTAGGTAAAGACTCCATAATATCAAGGTATTCTTCTTCGGTTAAGAAATCAAGATAATTGATTCCGTCTGCCGCTTTAATACCTGGATTTATTACAACATATCGCTCGTAATATATTATAGAATCAAGCTTTTTAGTTGGTAAACCAAGTAAGTAGCCTATTTTATTTGGTAATGATTTGAAATACCAAATATGTGCTACAGGAACAACTAAGGATATGTGACCCATTCTTTCACGGCGTACTTTTTTCTCAGTAACTTCAACACCACATCGATCACATACAATTCCTTTATACCTAATACGCTTGTATTTACCGCAATGACATTCGTAGTCTTTTACTGGACCAAAAATCCTTTCGCAAAATAAACCATCACGCTCAGGTTTGTATGTTCTATAGTTAATTGTCTCTGGTTTTAAAACTTCTCCACTGGAACGCTCAAGAACTTCCTCAGGTGAAGCTAAACCAATAGAGATTTTTGTAAAATTTGTCTTTACCTTATTATCTCTTCTGAATGACATATTATGAATATTATAAATAGTAAATAATAAAAACAGTTAAGAATGCTGTAAAAACAGCATTCATTTTATCTAGTCGAGATTCACGCTTAACCCTAATCCTCTGAGTTCATGTAACAATACATTCAACGACTCAGGAATTCCAGGCATTGGCATTGGTTCACCTTTAACAATAGCTTCATATGCTCGTGCTCTACCGTTAACATCATCAGATTTTACAGTTAAAATTTCCTGCAGGATACTTGATGCTCCAAATGCTTCAAGAGCCCATACCTCCATCTCACCAAATCGCTGACCACCAAATTGAGCTTTACCTCCAAGTGGCTGCTGAGTGATTAATGAATAAGGACCTATAGAACGAGCATGCATCTTATCCTCAACCATATGGCCAAGTTTTAACATGTAAATTAATCCTACAGTTGCAGGTTGGTCAAATCGCTCACCGGTTCCTCCATCATAAAGAAATGTTTTTCCATAAGCAGGTAATCCTGCTTTTGTGGTATATTCTGTGATTTGATCCAGTGTTGCTCCATCAAAAATAGGTGTAGCAAATTTTAATCCTAGTTTTTTACCAGCCCAAGCCAAAACTGATTCATAAATCTGTCCAAGGTTCATCCTCGAAGGCACACCAAGTGGATTTAATACAATATCAACAGGTGTTCCATCTTCTAAGAAAGGCATATCTTCAACACGAACAATTCTTGCAACAATACCTTTATTACCATGTCGACCTGCCATTTTATCTCCAACAGTAACTTTTCTCTTTTTGGCAATATATACTTTTGCCATCTGAATAATACCTGTTGGTAACTCATCACCAATAGTAATATTGTATTTCTTACGTTTTAACTGAGCGTCTAAAGTTTTGTACTTAACAATATAGTTATGTATAAGACTTCTAATAATATCATTCTTATCCTTATCGGTAGTCCATTTATAAGGATTAATATTCATGTAGTCGATTTCTTGTAAAATCTTTGTTGTAAACTTTATTCCTTTAGCAACTACATCTGCATTATAATAATCTTTTACTCCCTGCGAAGTTTTACCATTAACTAAAACGAATAACTTATCAATAAGCTTGTTGGTTAATTGCTCAACTTTAAGAGTAAACTCTTTTTCAACAGTATCGAGTTCGTTTTTATCAGTGTTTTTAGCTTTTTTATCTTTAATAGCTCTTGAGAATAATTTTTTGTCGATAACAACACCACTTAATGATGGAGAAGCTTTTAATGATGCATCTTTAACATCACCTGCTTTATCCCCAAAAATAGCGCGCAATAACTTTTCTTCTGGAGATGGATCTGACTCACCTTTTGGAGTGATTTTACCAATCAGAATATCACCTGGTTTAACATGTGCACCAATTCTAATCAATCCATTCTCATCAAGATCTTTAGTAGCTTCTTCGCTAACATTTGGAATATCTGCAGTTAGTTCTTCCAATCCACGTTTAGTGTCTCTAACTTCAAGAACATACTCATCAATATGAATTGATGTAAACACATCATTCTTAACAACATTTTCAGAGATAACGATTGCATCCTCAAAATTGTAACCTTTCCAAGGCATGAATGCTACCTTAAGGTTACGACCAAGCGCAAGTTCTCCTTTATCGGTACCATAACCTTCGGTTAAGACCTGGCCTTTGTTAACCTTTTGTCCTTTACGAACAATAGGTTTAAGGTTAATACATGTATTTTGATTAGTTTTTGAAAACTTTGGTAATCGATATCTTATTGTGTCATCGTCAAAACTAATAAAACGCTCTTCTTCAGTACGTTCGTATCGAATTATTATTTCTTCAGCATCAACATACTCTACAATACCTTCACCCTCAGAAACAATCTGAATACGTGCATCACTAACAACATATTCTTCCAGACCTGTACCAACAATTGGAGCTTCTGGCTGCAATAATGGCACTGCCTGACGCATCATATTGGATCCCATAAGAGCGCGGTTAGCGTCATCGTGTTCCAAAAATGGAATTAGTGATGCTGCAATAGAAGCGATCTGATTAGGAGCTACATCCATTAAATGAATTTCTTCTGGTGTTGCTAATGGATAATCAGCTTCAAGTCTTGTTTTTATTCTTGGATTTATAAATCTTCCTTGATCATTAATTTTTGCATTTGCTTGAGCTATAATTAACCCTTCTTCTTCTTCTGCACTTAAGAAAATTATTCCCTCATCACTTAAATCTACTTTCCCTTCAGTAACTTTTCTATATGGGGTTTCAATAAAACCAAGATCATTAATTTTTGCATAAACACAAAGTGAAGAAATAAGACCAATGTTTGGTCCTTCAGGTGTTTCGATAGGACATAAACGTCCATAGTGAGTATAGTGAACGTCACGCACTTCGAATCCAGCTCTTTCTCTTGACAAACCGCCAGGACCTAAGGCGGACATACGTCGCTTATGGGTCATTTCACCTAATGGATTTGTTTGATCCATAAACTGTGATAACTGGTTTGTTCCAAAAAATGAATTTATAACAGATGATAATGTTTTAGAATTAATCAGATCGATAGGTGTAAACACTTCGTTATCACGAACATTCATTCGTTCACGAATTGTTCTTGCCATACGAGCCAAACCAACACCAAACTGATTTGATAATTGTTCACCTACTGTACGAACCCTACGATTACTTAAGTGGTCAATATCATCAACATCTGTCTTTGAATTAATAAGTTCAATTAAATATTTTATAATCTGTATAATATCAGCATTGGTTAAAATCTTTGTCTCCATAGGAGTCTCAAGATTCAATTTTTTATTTAACCTATAACGACCAACATCACCAAGATCATACCTTTTATCTGAGAAAAATAATTTATCAATAACATCACGAGCAGTTGCTTCATCAGGTGGTTCAGCATTACGTAATTGACGATAGATATGTAAAACAGCTTCTTTTTCTGAGTTACATGGATCTTTTTGTAATGTATTATAAATAATTGCAAAATCAGCAATATTTTGGTCTTCCTTATGAACTAAAATAGTTTTAGCTCCAGAATCCACTATTTGATCAATATGATCATTTTCTATTACTGTTTCACGATCTATAATAACTTCGTTTCGCTCTATAGAAACAACTTCGCCGGTATCTTCGTCAACAAAATCTTCAACCCATGATTTTAATACACGAGCAGCAAGTTTTTGTCCAACATATTTTTTTAATCCTGATTTTGAAACTTTTACTTCATCAGCTAAGTTAAAAATCTCGAGGATTTCTTTGTCACTTTCGTAACCAATAGCCCTTAAAAGAGTGGTTACAGGTAATTTCTTTTTACGATCAATATAAGCGTACATAACATTATTAATGTCTGTCGCAAATTCGATCCATGATCCACGAAATGGGATAATTCGAGCTGAATATAGTTTTGTACCATTCGCATGCAAACTTTGTCCGAAGAATACCCCCGGAGATCTATGCAACTGAGATACAATAACGCGTTCAGCGCCATTAATAACAAATGTACCTCTATCTGTCATATAAGGTACAGTTCCAAGATAAACATCCTGGATAACGGTATCGAAATCCTCATGTTCAGGATCGGTACAGTATAACTTTAGTTTCGCTTTTAAGGGAACACTAAATGTTAAACCTCTTTCAATACATTCTTCGATTGAATATCTAGGAGGATCAATGTAATAATCTAAAAATTCTAAAACGAAGTTATTCCTAGTATCCGTAATTGGAAAGTTTTCGCTAAAAACCTGAAATAATCCTTCTTTCTTTCTTTCTTCAGGAATAGAATTAAGCTGAAAGAATTCTCTGAAAGATTTCAACTGAATCTCTAGAAAATCTGGATATTTCAGCTGATTTTTAGTTGATGCGAAACTAATTCTTTTGTTGGTAATATTTGAAGACATTTACGTAATGAATTAATTGAACTCAAACAAAAATGATAATAAAAAGGCTTAGAATCCTTAAAAAAGGACTCTAAACCCTGAAAATTAGTATGTTAGGTTTACCCTATTTAAGTTCAACTTCTGCTCCTGCTTCTTCTAATTGTTGTTTAAGTGATTCAGCTTCTTGTTTTGACACACCTTCTTTAACAGCTTTAGGTGCAGCATCAACTAATTCTTTAGCTTCTTTTAATCCTAAACCAGTTAATTCTTTAACTAATTTAACGATTTGTAATTTAGCACCACCAGCAGCTTTTAGAATAACATCAAAACTTGTTTTTTCTGCTTCTGCAGCAGCGGCAACAGGACCAGCTACAGCAACAGCTGCTGCTGCAGGTTCGATTCCATATTCATCTTTTAATATGTTTGCTAACTCATTTACATCTTTTACAGTTAAGTTCACTAACTGTTCTGCAAGCGCTTTTAAATCTGCCATTTTTCTTTATTTTTAAAATTAATTATACTTTTTATTCTTTTTTATCTGAAAGTGTTTCTAGAACACCTGCTAGGATGTTATTCCCTGATTTAAGTTGTGAAATTACTGTTCTCATTGGTGATTGTAATAATGCAATAAGATCTCCCAGTAATTCTTCTTTAGATTTTACATTAACTAATGCTTCAAGCTGATCGTCGCCTACATAAACTGATTCTTCAACATATGCACCTTTTAAAATTGGTTTAGCATTTGTTTTTCTGAATTCTTTTAATAGTTTAGCAGGAGCATTACCAGTTTCAGTAAACATTATTGCAGTTGGACCTTCTAAAACTTTATAAAGCTCTTCAACTTCATAATCAGATTTCTCTAATGCTCTTTTCAGAAGAGTATTTTTTACTACCAACATTTTAATGTTGCTTTCAAAACACTTTCTGCGAAGCAAGCTTGTTCTTTCTGCATTTAGTTCACTGGCATCAGCTAAATAAAAATGTGTTGCGTTATTTAATTGATCAACAAGGTCGTTTACAATTATATCTTTCTCTTCGCGTTTCATAATCAAATTTTTTTATTCAGTAATGTCTATTAAGAATTAAATAGATTTTGGATCTATTTTAATTCCAGGACTCATTGTACTTGAAAGGTAAACACTTTGAATATAAGTACCTTTCGCTGCTGATGGTTTAAGTTTATTCACCATTGCAACAAATTCTCTTATATTTTCTACTATTTTCTTAGGTTCAAAAGATACCTTACCAATACCAGAATGTATAATTCCAAACTTATCAACCTTGAAATCAATTTTACCTTTTTTCACTTCCTCTACAGCCTTACCAACTTCCATTGTAACAGTACCTGTCTTTGGATTTGGCATTAAACCACGAGGACCTAAAACGCGTCCTAACGCACCAATTTTAGCCATAACTGGGGGCATTGTTATAATAACATCAATGTCAGTCCAGCCAGCCTTAATTTTCTCAATATAGTCATCTAAACCAACAAAGTCAGCACCTGCTGCTTTGGCTTCTTCTTCCTTATCAGGAGTACAAAGCACCAATACACGTGCGGTTTTACCTGTGCCATGAGGCAAAGTAACAACGCCACGAACCATTTGGTTAGATTTTCTAGGGTCAACTCCTAATCGCACATCTAGATCTACTGAAGCATCAAATTTTGTAGTGGTTATTTCCTTAACAAGATTTGCCGCTTCATCGAGGGTGTAATGTTTACCCATTTCGACCTTTGCTAGAGCAATTTTCTTATTTTTAGTAAGTTTTGTCATACCTTCTTTCGAAATTTTAAAGATTATTTATTACCCGGAAATTCACCTTTTACAGTTATACCCATACTTCTGGCAGTTCCGGCTACCATCTTCATAGCTGAATCAATTGTGAAGGCATTTAAATCGGCCATTTTGTCTTCGGCAATTGCACGAATCTGATCCCAAGTTACAGAAGCTACTTTGTTTCTGTTAGGTTCAGCTGATCCTGATTTTAATTTTGACACTTCAAGTAATTGAACAGCTACAGGTGGGGTCTTAGTAACAAAATCGAAAGATTTGTCGCTATAAACAGTTATAACTACAGGAATAACCTTTCCGGCTTTTTCCTGAGTCCTTGCATTAAACTGTTTGCAAAACTCCATAATATTTACACCTTTTGAACCTAAAGCAGGTCCAACTGGTGGAGACGGGTTTGCAGCGCCACCTTTAATTTGCAATTTAATAAATCCTGCAACTTCTTTAGCCATAATCCTAATTTGTTCTTAAATTTACTCTTTTTCGACTTGCATAAAACTTAATTCTAATGGTGTTTTTCTACCAAAGATTTTAACCATTACTTTGAGTTTCTTCTTTTCTTCGTTAACCTCTTCAATAACTCCATTAAAACTATTAAATGGACCATCAATAACTTTTACAGTTTCTCCAACAAAAAACGGAACATTGATTTCTTCGTCACTTTCGGCAAGTTCATCAACCTTACCAAGTATGCGATTAACCTCAGACTGACGTAACGGTGTTGGATTGTCACCCTCGGACTCAAGGAAGCCTATTACATTAGGTACATTTTTCAGGATATGTGTAATCTCTCCAACTAAGGCTGCTTCAATCAGAATGTAACCAGGGAAAAAGCTTCGCTCTTTGCTAATTTTTTTCCCATTTCTGATTTGGTAGACTTTTTCTGTTGGAATTAAAACCTGAGAAACATACTCTTGTAGTTTGAGCCGTGCTATTTCGCTTTCGATATACTCCTTAACTTTCTTTTCTTTACCACCAATAGCGCGGAGAACAAACCACTTCTTGTTAACTTCAGCCATGTCTCTTCTTATTAATAGAATAAACCGTAAATGATATCCATTAAATTCTGAAAACTATAATCCATCACAAAAATAACTAATGCGATGATTAACGAAGCAACCATAACTACTATAGCACTGCTTTGAAGTTCTGACCATGTAGGCCAGGATACTTTGTGAATAAGTTCGTTAAATGCTTCTTGAAAATAGATTTTAAGTTTCATGTTTCTTTTAAAATTTGCACGGGTGGTAAGGATCGAACTCACGACCTTTGGTTTTGGAGACCACTGCTCTACCAGCTGAGCTACACCCGTATCAAAAAGGAGATTCGAAAATTTACGAATCTTCTTTTTTATGTTTGTTATTCAACAATTTCAGTAACCTGACCAGCACCAACTGTTCTACCACCTTCACGGATAGCAAAACGTAATCCCTGGTTAACAGCAACCGGAGTAATTAACTCAACGATAATAGTTAAGTTATCACCTGGCATAACCATTTCAGTACCTTCTGGCAACATAATTTCACCTGTAACATCAAGAGTTCTGATATAGAACTGAGGACGATACTTATTATGGAATGGAGTGTGACGTCCACCTTCTTCTTTTTTCAAGATATAAACTTCAGCTTTAAATTTGGTATGAGGAGTAATTGAATTTGGTTTACAAATAACCATACCTCTTTTAATCTGATCTTTATCAATACCTCTTAATAATAAACCTACGTTATCACCAGCTTCACCAGTATCTAGGATTTTACGGAACATTTCAACACCTGTACAAACAGATTTTATTTTATCAGCACCTAAACCAATGATTTGAACTTCGTCACCAGTATTAACAACACCAGTTTCAATTCTACCAGTAGCAACTGTACCACGACCAGTAATTGAGAATACGTCTTCAACTGGCATTAAGAATGGTTTTTCACGTTCACGTGGAGGTAATTCAATGTATGTATCAACAGCATCCATTAATTCCATTACTTTGTCTTCCCACTGAGCTTCACCATTAAGTGCGCCCAAAGCAGAACCTTTAATAACAGGAGCATTATCGCCGTCGAATTTATAGAAAGTTAATAATTCACGAACTTCCATTTCAACTAGTTCAATAAGTTCTGGATCGTCAACCATATCCACTTTGTTTAAGAACACAACTAGTCGAGGTACGTTTACCTGACGAGCTAAAAGAATGTGCTCTCTAGTTTGTGGCATAGGACCATCAGTAGCAGCAACAACGATAATAGCGCCGTCCATCTGAGCAGCACCAGTAACCATATTCTTAACATAGTCAGCGTGACCAGGACAATCTACGTGAGCGTAGTGTCTGTTTGCTGTTTGATATTCGATGTGCGCAGTATTGATTGTTATACCTCTTTCTTTTTCCTCAGGGGCATTATCAATAGAATCGAAACTTCTTATCTCTGACAAACCTTTCTTAGCTAAAACCATAGTAATGGCAGCTGTAAGTGTAGTTTTGCCATGGTCTACGTGTCCAATAGTACCAATGTTTACGTGTGGTTTGGACCTGTCAAATTTTTCTTTAGCCATAACTCCAAATATTAGATAATTAGATAATTTATAATAACATTCACTTTAAAAACAATCAATATTGAGCCAATGATGGGAATTGAACCCATGACCCCTTCCTTACCAAGGAAGTGCTCTACCCCTGAGCTACATCGGCAGGGATTAGAGCGGGAGACGGAACTCGAATCCGCGACCCTTAGCTTGGAAGGCTAATGCTCTACCAACTGAGCTACTCCCGCAAAATTTTTGTGGGGAGAGCAGGATTCGAACCTACGAAGGCGTACGCCAGCAGATTTACAGTCTGCCCCTGTTGGCCACTTAGGTATCTCCCCAAAAAATTAATTACCGAGCCGATGGAGGGATTCGAACCCCCGACCAGCTGATTACAAATCAGCTGCTCTGGCCAACTGAGCTACATCGGCAATAAAAGAACGCCGATTTTAGATTTGCTTCTAAAATCGGTTTGCAAATGTATGAAATAATATTTATAACACAAATAAAATCAAATGAATTTTATCCTTTTTTTTATAATCTTTACTTCCCTCTTTGCTTTTCTTTAGTTTTCTTTAATTGTCGTTTTAATGCATCAACAACATTATCGGTAGACTCTTCGAATGACTTACTTCTTTTTTTGGCAAAAAGGTCATTTCCTGGAATACTTAATTTTATCTCAGTAACTTTATTTTCAGTACTTGAATCTTTATCTAATCGAAGAAATACCTCGGCTTCGATAATATTATCGTAAAGTTGAACAAACTTTTTTACTTTATTATTTACAAAATCCAATAATACTTTATCAGCATCAAAGTGAATCGAATGAATTTTAATGTCCATGATGATTCCTCCATTTTTTATGCCCGTGGATGGGCTTGTTTATAAATAGTTTTTAATTTCTCAAATGTATTATGAGTATAAACCTGAGTTGCAGAAAGATTAGCATGACCTAATAATTCTTTTATAGCATTTAAATCAGCTCCATGATTTAACATGTGGGTAGCAAATGTATGGCGCAAAATATGAGGACTCTTTTTTTCTATTGTAGTTACCATGCTTAGGTATTTATTTACAACTCTGTAAACGAATTTACCATATAATTTCTCGCCTTTATCTGTTACAAAAAAACAATCGTGATTAATACTATTAAACTCGGAATTCTTAATTTGAATATAATTTTTTAATGTTTTGGCAAAAGAAGAATGGATTGGTATTACTCTTTCTTTATTTCTTTTTCCTAAAACTTTTATGGTATTATTATACAAATCAATATCGCTATTTTCGATACCAATGAGTTCGGAAAGCCTAATTCCTGTGTTATAAAATGTCTCTATTATGGTGCGATTGCGAATTCCTGCAAAATCATCACCAAAAGAAAAATCGTCTAAAAGTGATAAAATCTGCTTTTCTTCTACAAAAAGGGGAAGCTTTTTACTTATTTTGGGAGATATAACTTTATCCATTGGATTGCTTTTAATATATCCCTGTTGAAGTAAGAATTTGTAAAATGTTTTGAGGGTAGAAATTTTCCTATTTACCGATAATGAAGAAAAATCTCTTTCCATTAAATTCACAATCCACGACCTGATAACTTTTTCGTTAGTATTTTCAGGTTCTGAAATTTTAAATTGATCTTCAATAAAATACATAAATTGTGTTAAATCGTTTTCATACGACTTAACGGTATTTAATGAAAATCGCTTTTCGAATTGTAAATATTTAATAAAGAGATCTTTATACATATAGGGTTAATTTGAAATTAAAAGTAATTTGAATACCCAGTGAGGATATAAAATACTTACCCTACATATACTATTCTTCCTTCTGCTGTATTTGCTGAATATAAATAGCTTTTTTAAGGATTTCTCTTTTTCGAACAGATGGTTTAGTAAACGCTTGTCTTTCTCTTAATTCTTTAACTACACCTGTTTTCTCGAATTTCCTTTTAAACTTCTTTAACGCTCTTTCGATGTTTTCGCCTTCTTTTAATGGTACTACTATCATAATAATATTCAATTTTTTTTGAGTCGCAAAAATATTAATTTATAACACACTTTTCAAAGATTATCAACAAAAAAAAATACAAATTTTATATATTGTTGATTTTTAGATTATTAACTTACAAACATTCCTCCAATTTTCTTCTTTTTACCTAATAAATATATGATATATTTTAGTCATTGTCAAAAAAAACACTGTTTAAATTACTTAATAATGAAATAAGGTTTAACTTTAATATAAACAACTTCGGATACCAGATTGTTTTCTACCAATTCTTCTAACTTATTGAATTTCCCTTTTAAATCTCTGTACTTTAAAATAGCTTGAACTTGATATTTGCTTAAATACTGTCTTTTAATTAACTCATCATATTTGATTAAGTTCAGGTCGCTTTTTATGATTAATGATGTATCGATAATGATTTGATGTATGAATTGATTATATCGTAGCGTATCCATACCATATACTTCGAGTAATTGTTCCTTATTATAGAATCCACCAAGTATTTCGCGATACTTACAAATTCTTTTTGCAAATGATATTCCAATACCATTAAGTTGCGTTAGATCAGACTCTGATACAGAATTAATCTCGATAGTTTTAATAGGTTTGAACTTCTCTACTTCTTTTTTTGATTGAAGAGAGAAATTCTCATTTGCTTTAATTTGGATATAAGGCTCTAAGGTTTCATATTGATCTTTAGTTATTCCATAAATTTTCTGAAGATCTTTTTTGGTTACAAATCTTCCTCCTTTATTTCTATAATTTAAAATTGTGGAGATTTGTTTCTCGGTAAAACCAAGTATTTTTAATTCTTCAACATTTATTGTATTTGGGTCAAAAACGATTAATGTTTCAGGGGCACTCCACTTCTTTTCTTTTGAAATTTTATAAGGTACTGATTCGTTCTTTAACTCTTTTAATTCAAGAGATTTTTCGAATTTTTCTATCTCAGCTATAAACTCACTATCATTTAATGATATTTTTTGCACAGAACTCCTCAAAATAATAGATCTTGCAATCAACAATGCAATGCAGAAAAACAATAATACAATAATACCGTTTCTCTCTTTTTTAGTAAAAGAAAAAAACTGATTAAGTTGATGCTTTATCATTCAGGAAAATCTCCTATTGTTAAACAGATTTTTGTTCTTAAAACAATAGTTTTACGATTTGAAGCTAAAAATTGAAAGTAATTTTGGAATAGAGCTTTAAATAAAACCTCAGATTTATACAAGTCAATTTTAATATTTTTTTGAAATAATTCTGTCATTTTTTGTTTCAAACAAAAGTTAGTCTAAAGTAATTTAAGGTAAAATTTTATCCCAGTCCTCCAACAAATATACTATATATGAAGATGGCCAGAATAGCAATTGGTGCTATAAATCTAACAATAAAAATAAAGTATGGAAAGTACTTCGATTTAAGTGTACCTTCGTTTGTTAGTTCATTTTTTATCAAATTATCAGATGCAAACCAACCTACAAAAATGACTATAAAAAATCCACCAAGAGGAAGAAGGATATTTGATGCCGTATAGTCAAGAGTATCAAATATATTTTTTCCTAATATAGAAAAACCGCTTAGTGCGCCAAACGACATAGATGCTAATACACCAAGAAGGGAGATTGATAAAGTAGCAATAAAAGTGGCCTTTTTTCTTGTTATTTTAAGCTCTTCTGAGAAAAAAGCCACAACTACTTCCATTAGCGAAATAGTTGAAGTTAATGCAGCTACAGCAAGTAAAATAAAAAATATGGCTCCAAAGAAGTCGCCTCCTGGAATTTGTTGAAATATTTTTGGAAGAGTAATAAAAACTAATTTAGGTCCCATGCTAGGTTCTATACCAAATGCAAATACTGCAGGAAATATAACCACTCCGGCCAAAACAGCGATTAATGTATCTGCCATGGAGACTTCAACAGCTGTTATTGCGAGGTTCTCTTTCTTACCAAAATAAGATGAATACGTTATTAAAGCACCCATTCCGAGACTTAATGAGAAAAAAGCCTGCCCTAAAGCAAAGAGGACTGTTTTTGCAGTAACTTTATCGAAGTTAGGTTTAAAAAGGAAAGAAAGTCCTTCGTTACCACCAGGAAGAGTCAATGATCTAATGCACAATACAATAATTAAAAGAAGCAACATTGGCATAAGAAGTTTGGTATATTTCTCAATACCCTTTTTTACTCCTGCAATTACAATACCAGCAGTAAGGAGCATAAATATTAATTGCCAAATTATTGGTCTATAAGGGTGGGCTATAAAGCTTCCAAAAGTATTTTCGAGCTGTTCAGTACTTTGACCAGCAAACCGGTGCATAACAGACTGGTTAATATACTCTAATGTCCAACCAGCTACGGCACTATAAAATGCCAGAATAAAGAAAGCAGCTATTACTCCCATAAAACCAATAAGATGCCATTTTTTGCCAGGAGCAACCACTTTGAAAGAACCGTATGCATTCTTTTGTCCTTTTCGTCCGATAGCAAATTCAGACATCATAACAGGAACACCAATAAGTAAAACAAAGAAAAGATAGATAAGAAGAAATGCACCTCCACCATTTTCGCCGGCAACGTAAGGGAATTTCCATATATTACCAAGTCCAACAGCCGAACCTGCAGCAGCTGCAATAATTCCAAATTTACTGCCGAAGCTATCACGAGTTGAGAGATCTATCTTTGACATATTTTAAATTTTAGTATTAAAAAAGTTGAACAATTTTACGAAATTAGACTTTATTTGCAAAATATAGTTTATGTTGAAATAAAAAAAAGCAGCATCTTTTGAAACTGCTTTTATCATTATTAAAAAACATTTTAATTTCTATTTTCTGCATTAAGATCTTTAAATGCCTCAACGAGCCTCTTTATAAAACTCTTTTCTGCTTCGCGCAACCATACTCTTGGGTCATAGAATTTTTTATTGGGCCCATCGGGGTCTTTTGGATTTCCGATCTGGCTTTGAAGAAAGCCCTGGTTTTGATTATAATTGTCTAAGATACCTTTCCACATTGCCCATTGCAAATCGGTATCAATATTCATTTTTATTGCGCCATAACTAATAGCCTCAGCAATTTTTTCTTTTTCAGAACCTGATCCTCCATGAAAAACAAAGTTTACAGGTTTTTCTCTGGTACCAAATTTCTTTTGTATCAAATCCTGCGAATTCTTAAGTATTTCAGGGCTTAATACAACATTTCCTGGTTTATAGACACCATGAACATTACCAAATGATGCTGCAATTGTAAAGTTTGGATTAATTTTCAATAAATTTTCATAAGCATATGCCACATCTTCGGGTTGAGTATATAATTTTGAAGAATCAAGATTTGTATTATCCACCCCATCTTCTTCTCCCCCGGTAACACCCAATTCAATTTCCAGGGTCATGCCTAACTCTTTCATCTTTTTTAGATAAGATGCTGATATTTCAATATTTTCTTGTAAGGGCTCTTCGCTTAAATCCAGCATATGAGAACTAAATAGTGGTTGTTTATTTTTCTCATAAAACTCTGTACCTGCTTTAATTAATCCATCAACCCAAGGAATCAGTTTTTTAGCACAATGATCGGTATGAAGAATAACCGGTACATCATAATACTTTGCTAAATTATGCACATGATGTGCTCCAGAAATTGCACCAATAATACTCGCATTTTGATTTTCGTTTGAAAGCCCTTTGCCTGCTATAAAAGCAGCTCCACTATTTGAAAACTGGATAATAACAGGGGAATTGATATCTCGTGCAGTTTCTAATACTGCATTTATAGAATTTGTACCTGTAACATTTACTGCCGGTAATGCAAATTGTTTTTCCTTTGCATATTCAAAGAGATGAGTTACTTCGTCTCCAAATAATATCCCGGATCTAAATTTTTTTGCCATATTTTATTTTTTATTAATTTGTAATCGAATAATACTAAACGAGATAAAAAAAGCAGCCCACAGAATCAGGCTGCTCAAAATTATAATTTTTATTTCGATTATGCTATATCAATTTCTGATGCCAAATAAACATCCTGTATTGCATTTAGCAACCCAACACCTTCATTCATTGGGCGTTGGAATGCTTTTCTGCCAGAAATAAGCCCCATGCCACCAGCTCTTTTATTAACAACAGCTGTAAAAACGGCTTCTGCTAAATCAGATGCACCTGATGACGCTCCTCCAGAATTGATTAATCCAGAACGACCCATATAGTTATTTGCAATTTGATATCTTGTTAGGTCAATTGGATGTTCTGTTGTTAATTGTGTATAGACTTTTTCGTGTGTTTTAGCAAAATTTACTGCTTTGAATCCACCGTTAGTATCGGGTAATTTTTGTTTTATTATATCAGCCTGTATTGTTACTCCCAAATGATTAGCCTGACCAGTTAAATCGGCGGCTGTATGATAATCAATACCATCCTTTTTGAAAGCTAAATTACGTGTATAACACCACAATACAGTGACCATACCCAACTCATGAGCTCTTTCGAAAGCTTCTGCTACTTCAATTAATTGGCGGTTTGATTCTTCTGAGCCAAAATAAATTGTAGCACCAACGGCTTTTGCACCAAGGTTCCACGCTTCTTCAACAGAGCCAAACATTATTTGGTCAAATTTATTAGGATATGTAAGCAATTCGTTATGATTTAACTTAACGATAAAAGGAATTCTATGGGCATATTTTCTGGAAACAGCTGCTAAAACACCAAAGGTAGAAGCAACAGCATTACAACCACCTTCAATTGCTAATTTTACAATATTTTCAGGGTCATAATACATTGGATTTGGGGCAAAAGAAGCTCCTGCAGTATGTTCAATACCCTGATCAACAGGCAAAATAGATAAGTAACCTGTACCAGCTAAGCGGCCATGATTATACATTTGTTGCAGGTTCCCCATCATCTGTGGTGATCTATTTGAATGATAAACAACCCTTTCGATATAATCGGGGCCAGGCAAATGTAGCTGACTTTTATCGATGGTCTGACATTTATGCTTTAAAAGATAATCAGCATCTTTTCCAAGTAATTCGATAATTTTGTTATACGTCATAACCTTAAATTTTAAATTTATCCTACTTACCTACAAATGTAAAAAATAAAATACACTTTTTAAATAGGAGTAAACAAAGATTAGGTTATGACAGATTAGAACGGATAGCCAATACCAATATTAAACGTCAGGTCGTCTCTCATGAAGCTTCTGTTACCAATAATCCATCTTTTATCTGAAGGTAATGAAGGATCTCTCAATTTTAGTCCAATATCTAAACGAAGAATCACGAATGAGAGGTCGAAACGAAAACCTAAACCGGATCCAATTGCTATCTCTTTATAAAACTCATTTTTATTAAAGAAAGCCCCTTCACGATTATCTTCTTTAATAGACCAGATATTTCCAGCATCGAGAAACAATGCTGATTCGAGTATCCAGAAAAGTTTAAACCGGTATTCAAAATTCACTTCAAGCTTTAGGTCGGCTGTTTGGTTTGGGTATTTAGAAATAGTATCACCTGAAAATGAACCGGGACCAAGATCTCGAACATTCCACGCCCTTATACTATTTGCTCCTCCAGAAAAATATTTTTTCTCGAATGGAATTGATTGAGAATTTCCATAAGGAACTGCTCCCCCAACAAATAGTCTATAAACAAAGCTGTTTGTTTCATTTAATATCTGATAATAACGGAAATCAACATCTGTTTTAAAATATTGAGAAAAAGGAATACCAAAAATCTGATAGCTACCATCAACTTTTGGGGCATCGATAATCTGCTTAAATGCAGTAAGGATATTACCCGACAATTCCGAATTTAGTCTGAGATAATAAAAATTTCGATTCTTTTTTATATCTTGATTATTAAAAAGGAGGCTATAGCTTGTAACAGATACCAGGTGATTTTCATAACTAGACGACAACAGAGTTTTCTCTATATACGTTTTAAAATCAGAAGTTACAAAGGGCAATTTTACAGCATTAAATTCAACCAGACGAATTGAATGTTTCCTGAATCTATTTTCATCCCAAGTATAACCATATGAAAAATTAGCTATTGTTCTTTGATAATCAGGTCTATCCTGGTAATTATAACCTACAGAAATTTGGGTTTTGGGTTTGTATTTTTTACTGAATTCCTCAGCCCTAAAAACAGGAAGTACGAATTTAGGAATATTTATAGTAACATCGCCTCCCAGTTCAAGAGTGTTATTAATATCACGAATTTGTTCATTAAGAGTTTCTATTGATCCATTTAATTTAAAATCAACAACTTCGGCACCACCAAATAAACTTCGATGTTGATAGAGAATATTTCCTCCTACGCCAATATTTCCTGATGAATTTGTTCCTTGCAATTCCAATGTGTAGGACTGTAAAAAATACTTTGTTAATTGAATATTACAATCGAGATAGCCCAATGCAATACTATCGTTTGCCAATGAATCTAACTCTCTAAATTGAATATTTATCAACTTAAATAGCTGCAGACCATTTAAATGCTGATAAGTACTATTTACATTGTTTAAATTATAGAAACTACCCTCTCTAATAAAATTGGATTGAAATATTATTTTTCGATTTGTTCGATCAGAAGCTTGGTTAATAAAGTAAATACCATTATCATAAACAGTATCAAAATTACTATAATATTTTTCTTTCAATAAAAGAGCTTGTCGAGGATCGAAATCTGTATACACAAAGACCCTATTAATTTTATATTTTTTATGGTCTTCTACCTTAACTATATTATTGGTATCTTTTTGCTGAAATCTCTTAATTATAAGGGTTAAATCGGCAGAAAGATTGTATGCAGAGCTATCGGCAAGGTATGTGATATACTGTTTGCTAAAATTGTAGTATCCTTTTTGTTTAAGCAATAATTCAATTCGTTGCCTTTCATCCTGAAGCATATCTCTATCGAAATTACCACCAATTTTAATAAGAGAATTTGGTGTATCACCCAAAATAATAGGTTCGATTGCTTTGTCTTGAATTATATAGCTTAAACTTCTTATTTTAACAGGTTCGTTTGCATTAATATGATAATTAACTCTTACTTTTTTTCGTTTATAATATACAGTATCTTTTACCTGTGCATTAAAATAACCCTTGCTATTTAAATAACCAATTAGTTGCTGTGTAGATTTATTTTTAAGATATTCATCATAGATTATTGGTTCTTCGCCAATACGACGCAACCAACCGCTAAAACCTTTTTGTTTTTCAGGATTTGCCATATTATAAAGCCAGAGGTGAAATCGAACACCTAAAATCCGTTTATTTGATCTTTGACGAATATAATTTTTAAGCTCTTCTTTGCTAACTTTTCCCTGGTCAATCTTGACTTTCGATTTATCTAATAAATATTCATTATCGGCAACACGCTTGGTTGGACTGCAAGAGAATAATAAAATGGTTATAAAAATATAAAATAAATATTTTAGGCTCCTTCTTGAATTATTTACTATTGGGAGTATTTTCGGCGCACTTATTTTATTTATATTTACATCAAGCAAAGCAATAATCTATTAAAGTCATGTTCAGCAAAAATAAAATTAAATTCATTAATTCTTTAAAAAAAACGAAATACCGTGATGAGCATAAGCTTTTTTTTGCCGAAGGAGAGAAATTAGCTGATGAACTATTGAAATCAGGGATTAAAATTACAAATATTCTGGCAACAAAAGAATGGCTTGATATAAACTCGAAGAAAATAAATCAACGCAAGATAGAAATTGATGAAATTACTGAAAACAACTTACTTAAAATAAGCTCTTTATCAACTCCAAATAAAGTTTTTGTAATTGCAGAACAGCCGCAAAACGTATATACAACGGAAGATATTTCACAAAAATTATGTCTTTTGCTAGATGATATAAATGACCCCGGCAATTTAGGCACTATAATACGAATAGCTGACTGGTTTGGAATACAAGATATTTTTTGCACCCCTACCAGTGTTGGTCTATACAATCCAAAGGTTGTACAATCAACAATGGGTGCAATTTGCAGAGTCAGGGTTCATTATGTTGAGTTTGAATCGTTGATTAATTCAGTAAAGGATTACCCTGATTTTTCCATTTATGGAACGTTTTTAGAAGGCAATACAATTTATAATGAGCCATTAGCAAAAAAAGGTTTTATAATTTTGGGGAGCGAATCGCATGGCATTTCTGATAAATTAAAACCATTAATTACTAAGAAACTATATATACCTAGTTTCCCTGTTGGAGAAGCAAGCTCTGAATCGTTAAATATTTCGGTTGCTGCAGCGATTGTTTGTTCTGAATTCAGACGTAGGGTGATTTCTACTCAAAATGCATCGAAACCATAAAAACACGTGAATTAAAGCTATCTATCGAATTTGCATATTGTGGATAATCCTGCGATGGATCGGATGAAACAACATTTCTTGTTCCGACTGAATATTTAACTTCGGTCGAGAATTTAAAGAAGGTTAAATAAAAATCTATTCCAAAACCTATTTCATAATAAATATCGAATGGTTTTAGCTTAATATAAATTTTTTCATCCTCATTAAATTCTTTGTTACGAGCCATATCATTTCTAATATTAACACCACCTACCAAATAAGGTCTATAGTTTTTAATACGATCGGCTTTATATTTAATAAGAAATGGAAGATCGATAAAAGTAGATTCAATAACCATTTTTGAGTCTAACTGATTATTCTTATCATAAAATAGCACATCTCGCTGCCCTAATGAAATACCGGGCAAGAAACGAAAGTCAAAATTATCGGAAAGTCTTAAACTAGAAACTACTGCTACGTGAAATCCAGGTGACAGATTATTAAGTTCAGGAATTAATGTATCAATTCCATTTGATTTCATAGAAGGATTAATATCAAAATCCATGGTATTAAAACCCACTGTAAATCCAAAATGCAATACTTTATGATCGATTTCCTGATAATTAAGTGCAAACTCTTTTTGCGCCCAAGTTAGCTGAGAAAGTAAAACAAAAAATAATACTAGTTTATATCTCACAAAAATAACATTTATAGTTCTTAACGCTTATTTTACAAATATAGTATTATCAAATAAAAATGACTATTCTTTATTTCCAATATAAATACATGCAATGCCAAAACTCAATGATTGAAAACTACATTTTTTAAACCCAATTTGCTCCAATAAGTTAATAAAATTGACCTTTTCGGGAAATCTCATAACCGATTCGGGCAAATAGGTATATGCTGATTTATCTTTTGATACAATTCTCCCGATTAAAGGTAAAACTACTTTAAAGTAAAAATGATAAAACTGCTTAACAGGAAATCTATTTGGTTTTGAAAACTCAAGCACAATAAGTCTCCCTTTTGGTTTTAGAACTCTAAATATTTCGGATAATCCTTTTTCGAGGTTTTCGAAATTACGAACACCAAATGCCACTGTAACAGCATCGAAGGAATGGTCAGAAAATTGGATATTTTCTGAATCGCCTTTTTGAAGATCAATAATATGGTTACAGTTTTTTTTCCTGATTTTTTGTTTTCCCAACTCCAACATTTGATCAGAAATATCGATACCCAGAATTCGTTCAGGATTTAATCGTAAAGCCTCGATAGCCAGATCGGCAGTACCAGTTGCTACATCAAGTATTTGTTTTGGATGAATATCTTTTAACCGATTTATTGCTTTTCTCCGCCATATTATATCAATTCCTAATGATAAGAAATGATTTAAAAAATCGTATCGTCGGGCAATGTTATTAAACATTGCAGCAACCTGCTCTTTTTTGCCAGTTTGTTGATTGCTATATGGTTTTGTCACAGATATCGGAGATTATTCTTCTTTTAAAAGATTTTCCAATGCATTGTCATACATCTTTTTAATATCGGCAATAAAACCAAAGGAATTATCGTCGATACGAAGTTCAGTTTTGGTAACATGTCCTAATGCAGAGAACGGCACTTTTTGCTCAATCATATAATCAATAAAATGATCTTCGTGAGCTGGAGAAACCGTAACCACTACCCTGCCCTGTGCTTCACCAAACAAAAATGCATCTTTTCGAACTTCGGCATCAGTTGTAATATCGAATCCAAATCCGCGAGTAATAGCAGATTCGACAAGAGTAACAAAAAGGCCTCCATCAGACACATCATGTGCAGAGCGTATTAGGTGTTTTTTTATTAATCCTTTTACTGCTTCCTGAACATCGAATTCTTCTTCGAGATTGAAATATGGAGTAGGAGATTGACCAATATTATGAATATAATTAATGTATTCAGAAGAATTAATATCATCACGCGATTTTCCAACAAGGAAGATCATATCACCTTTATTTTTAAAGGCCATAGTCATGTGGTTCTTTTTGTTTTCAATTATTCCTATCATACCAATTGTTGGAGTTGGATGAACAGGCACAATTGTTCCAGCTTCTGACATTTGATTGTAGAAACTAACATTACCACCAGTTACAGGAGTATTAAACTTACGACATGCATGAGTCATGCCTTTTATAGCATGCACAAATTGCCAATATACTTCTGGATTATACGGATTTCCAAAATTTAAACAATTAGTAATTGCTAATGGAACACCACCAGAACAAACAATGTTTCTTGCAGCTTCAGACACAGCAATAGCTGTACCTTTTTCAGGATCAGCTTTTACATAACGTGCATTACAATCAACAGTCATTGCAATAGCCTTATCTGTTCCCTTAATATTGTAAACGCCTGCGTCGGATGGGAAATTTGTACTCATATTACCAGTACCAACCATGGTATCATATTGTTCTATAACCCATTTTTTAGAGGCAATATTTGGACTCTGCAATAAAGCAAGCGCAGTCTCTTTATAATTTTGAGGTTCAGGAACAGATTGAATATCGAATTTTTGAGTTGCTTTAAAATAAGCAGGCTCTTTGTATTCTCTTTCATACACAGGAGCTCCGCCACCCAACACTAATGTTGATGCAGGCACCTCGGCTACCAGTTCGTTGTGCATATAAAAATATAGCTTATCATCGGCTATTACCTCTCCGATAATTGCACAATTAAGATCCCACTTTTTAAATATCTCTTCTACTATTTCTTCCTGGCCTTTATGAACGACAACCAACATTCTCTCCTGCGATTCGGACAAAAGAATCTCCCATGCATGCATTTCCTGCTGGCGTAGCGGAACTCTGTCGAGGTATACTTTCATCCCATGATTACCTTTTTCAGACATTTCGGATGTTGAACAGATTATACCAGCAGCACCCATATCCTGCATGCCAACTACAGCACCTGTTTTATTCAACTCGAGAGTAGCTTCAAGCAACAATTTTTCCATAAATGGATCGCCCACCTGAACAGATGGAAGATCATCGGCCGAATTCTCATTTAAATCGGCAGATGCAAATGTAGCTCCATGAATTCCATCTTTACCAGTAGAAGAACCCACGATATAAACAGGATTTCCAACACCTTTTGCAATGGCAGAAATCATTTCATCCTTTTTCATTATCCCAACCGACATAGCATTAACTAATGGATTGGCGTTGTAACATTTATCAAAAAATACTTCGCCACCTAATACCGGAATACCAAATGCATTACCATAATCACCAATACCTTTAACAACACCTTTTAAGTGCCATTTGGTTCGTTGTAAATGAATATCACCAAAACGCAATGAGTTAAGCTGTGCTACTGGTCGGGCACCCATAGTAAAAATATCGCGGTTAATTCCACCTACACCAGTTGCAGCACCCTGATAAGGTTCAACAGCTGATGGATGGTTATGTGATTCGATTTTAAATGCACAAGCCATCCCATCACCAATATCTACTAAACCCGCATTTTCTTTACCAGGCTCGGCAAGTAACTGTTTTCCAGTTCTAGGTAAAGTCTTTAACCACTTTATTGAGTTTTTATACGAAGCATGTTCCGACCACATTACAGAATATACACTTAGCTCGGTAAAATTCGGAGTGCGACCTAAGATTTCCTTTATTTTTTCAAATTCTTCGGGGAGTAAACCTAATTGTTCAGCAGTTTTTACTGTAACTTCCATTTTTTAAAGCTTTAGAATAAATACTATGGGTTTAAGACCCAACAAATATAAATAACAAAAAGATCATTTATGCATTAATCGAAAATTTTTCGACTTACAAAACTTTTAAACATTTTATTATTGCATTGTTTAACTGACACTTACCCCTATAACAAGTAAAAAAATGATCAATAATCATTAAATTTTATCTAATTTTATGTTTTAAAAAAAATATAAATAATTATGAATAGAATTGCATTGATCACAGGAGCCACATCTGGAATAGGCAGAGCTACGGCAATTAAGCTGGCACAAAATAATTTTGATATAATAATCAATGGTCGAAGAATTGAGCTGCTCGAAGAACTTGAGCAAGAAATTAAAGAACAAACTACCGCGAAAGTTCATATTTTACATTTTGATGTTCGTGATAATGTGCATGTTATAAAATCCATTGACAGTTTGCCAAAAGAATGGAAAAACATTGATGTATTAGTAAACAATGCTGGTTTAGCCGTTGGATTAAATCATATTGACGAAGGAGATATTGATGACTGGGAACGAATGATAGATACAAACATAAAAGGACTATTGTATGTTACTCGAAAAGTTTCTCCGCTAATGGTTGAAAAAAGAAGAGGACATATAATAAATATAGGGTCTATTGCAGGTAAAGAAACATACGAAAATGGCAATGTTTATTGTGGAACGAAACATGCCGTTGATGCTATATCAAAAGGGATGCGTATTGATTTATTAAAACACAGGATTAAAGTTACAGCTATACATCCGGGTATGGTTGAAACAGAATTCTCTTTGGTTCGGTTTAAAGGAGATAAAGAAAGAGCTGAAAAGGTTTATCAGGGATTTAATCCACTAGTTGGCGATGATATTGCAGATACTATTCTCTATGTTTTAACACGACCCGAGCATGTATGTATAAATGATATGATAGTTATGGCAACTGCACAAGCAACTGCAACATATAAGGTTACAAATTAATCACCATTATTAATTCTGCTGAAAAGATGAAAAAAAGCATTTGTTTGTCTCTGCTTATTATAATGTTTTCATATTATAATATACAGGCCTGCACTACAGCGATTGTTTCAGGTAAGTATACAAAAGATGGGAGACCTATATTATGGAAACATCGTGACTCTGATTTTATACATAATAAACTAATGTATTTTACAGATGGTAAATATGAATATATAGGACTGGTTAATTCAAGCGACTTGGAAGGAAAAGAGGTTTGGACCGGTACAAATGCTAATGGATTTTCCATAATGAATGCGGCATTATATGATGTTAACCTGCATGATACAACAGATTATAAAGACAAAGAAGGATTCTTAATGAAAATGGCTTTGCAACAGTGTGCAACAATTGACGATTTTGAAAAATTGCTGAATACTCTCCCAAAGCCATTAGGAATAGCAGCCAGCTTTGGAGTTATTGATGCACAAGGTGGAGCTGCCTATTACGAAACCGATAACTCTTCTTTTATAAAATATGATGCGAATGATTCAAGAATAGCTCCAAATGGATATATTATCCGTACCAATTATTCATATAGAGGAGAGAAAGACAAAGGGTTTGGTTATATAAGATATGAAAATGCACATGATCATTTTAATCTTGCTTTTGCATCAAATACCTTAGATTACAAGGTTATTCTGCAAGATTTTGACAGATCTTTTTACCACTCTCTTTTAAAAATTGATTATCGTGAAAATGATAAAGATTATAATCAGAAAGTTAAATTTATTAATGCAGAAGATCTTATTGTCAGAAATAGCTCTGTAGCCAGCGTTTTAATACACGGTGTTAAAAAAGGAGAATCACCAGACTATACTACAATGTGGACAATTCTTGGGTTTCAATACACATCTGTTGCTATTCCGGCATGGGTAAAAGGTGGTTCGGCATTGCCCAAAATACTAACATCAGACAAAACCAACAATGCGCCCCTTTGTGAGGCATCACTTGAATTAAAGAAAAAATGTTACCCCATAGAACGTGGATCAGGATATAAGTATTTAAATATTTGTGCAGTGATAAATAGTGATAAAACTGGAATCCTTCAAAAAATAGAACCTATTGAGAAAAGTATTTTCGTTGAAACGGATAAAAAAGTTTCAACATGGCAGAAACAACAAATTAATAATGAAGAAATTCAAAAATTTTATACCTGGATTGATAACTATATCATACAAGAATATAAGAAAGCGTTTCCGGATCTCGAGATTAAGATATCTGAATAATTTTATAAAACACCACAAGCATTTAAACCCTTGTGGTGTTTTTCTTTTTGGAATTTCATTTCATTTTTGTAATTTACTCAGCAATTATTATGTTATGCTATGAGTTATAGAATAAACCTAAGTGAAACAGAAGAGGCAGAACTAAAAAAGATAGTTCGGGAAAATCAAAATCGCAAGAATGTTTTAAAAAGAGCATACTGTATTTTGCTTAAGAACGAGGGACAAAAGAATAAGAATATCATTCAGCTTTTAAAAATTCACGAAGATTCCATTGCAGACTGGACAAAAATCTATATCGAACAAGGGATTCAAGGTCTTTTAAAATACAAATACTCACAACGAAGAAAGTCGAAACTAGCCCCATTTAAAACTAAAATTAAAAGAATGGCTTCGGCAAAAAATACAAGAACGGTTGAGCAATTGCAAAAGAAAATAAAAGAGAATCTTGACATTGACATTGAATATAGCTGGCTATACAGATATTGCAAGAAATATGAAATTTATCCAGAATTAAAAAAAACCTCATAATTTTTAAAAAATTCGATACTAAAAGTGCGGAAAAAGCTATTTCCATCAAATTAAAAAAACTCCTCTTTTATATTGATTTTTTTACTCAAAAAATTGCTTTAATTTCGCAACCAGATTTGATTATTAATTAATACAAAATAACAACATGAAATTTTTTATTGACACAGCAAACCTTGATCAAATAAGGGAAGCACAAGATCTAGGTGTACTCGATGGAGTTACCACTAACCCTTCGTTAATGGCGAAAGAAGGAATTAAAGGACAAGAAAACATTTTAAATCACTATAAAAATATTTGCGAAATTGTTGATGGTGATGTAAGTGCAGAAGTTATATCGACTGACTATGCAGGGATGATAAAAGAAGGAGAAATGCTTGCAGCATTGCATCCACAAATTGTAGTTAAAATTCCGATGATAAAAGAGGGTATTAAAGCTATAAAATATTTAACCAGCAAAGGAATTAGAACAAACTGCACATTGGTTTTTTCTTTAGGACAAGCACTCCTTGCAGCTAAAGCCGGAGCAACATATGTTTCTCCGTTTATTGGTCGTTTAGATGACATTTCGACTGATGGTGTTGCATTGATTAGACAGATTGTTGAAATGTACAACTTCTATGGTTACGAAACAGAAGTACTTGCTGCATCAATTCGTCACACGATGCATATTATTCAGTGTTTAGAAGCTGGTGCCGATGTAGCAACCTGTCCTCTTTCTGCAATCTTAGGATTATTAAATCATCCATTAACAGATAGTGGTTTAGAGAAATTTTTAGCTGATTATAAAAAAGTTAACGGCTAAATTTTTATTACCAAATTATAAGGGTTATCATTTTGATAGCCCTTTTTTGTTTTCAAGTCAAATTAAGTAGAAGTAATTTATTGGGTGATTAAAATTTTTGGATAATCCCAAATCCGTTAATAGAGTTTTATTTCAAATGGTAGACATTAAAAACAATGGATATATAAAACTAATTTACAATACATTACACAAACAGATAGACTTATAAAATCTAACCATGGTACTTACTAAAATATACGGTTTTTTTGTCGTGATTACCCAGATGCAATCCCGCATTCTATCACACTTGTCATTATTTCACTCTATTCCTAATGAAAAATAGGGGATAATTATATTTATTTCATTCGTTTATCTCTTTAGTTTATATACATTTGCGGTTTGTTTATTTTTATTTATGTTATTACAGATTCATCCAGATAATCCTAATGCACGCGAAATTTCAAAAGTGATTGAAGCTCTTGAAAAAGATGGACTTATTATTTATCCAACCGATACGGTATATGGATTATGCTGGGATATTAACAGTCCTAAAGCATTTGATAAGATTGTACGATTAAAAGGTAAAAATGCGCTAAAAGAGAATTTCTCGCTTATTTGCGAAAATATAAGTCAGGTTTCTGAATTTACATCGCACATTAATAATGCTACTTTCAGGTTACTAAAAAGAAACCTCCCCGGTCCATTTACTTTTATTCTTAATGCCGGTAATAATGTTCCGAAGTTTTACAAAACAAAGAAGAAAACCTTGGGTATTCGTATACCAGATAATAATATTGCAATTGAGATTGTAAAACGGCTTGGCCATCCAATAATGACATCATCATTGCACGACGACGATGATATAATTGATTACATGACAGATCCTGAATTGATACATGAAAGATACGAGAAACTAGTTGATTTTGTTATTGATGGAGGTTTTGGCCATAATGTTGCATCAACAGTTGTAGATTGTACAGAAGATGAATTCTCAATTATCAGGCAAGGTATTGGTGATCTTGAGGTTTAGCTCTATTTTTTCCAAAAGGCTGGTGACAGAATAATCAGTACAGTAAAGAATTCCAATCGACCTAACATCATCAAAAAAGATAAAAACCATTTTCCAAAAGCAGGAAAATGAGCATAGTTCTCTACAGGTCCTACACGACCTAATCCAGGACCAATATTTCCTAACGACGAAGCAACAGCACCAAGAGAAGTTTCCAGATCATACCCCAATGATGCAATAACTATTGTACTAATAATGGTTATCAACATATAAATTACCACAAAAGCCATCACATTGGATATAATTTCAGGAGAAACGGATTTATTATTTATTCGGACCGGAATAATTGCATTTGGATGAATTATTCTTTTTAACTCGAGCATACTATTCTTTAACAATAAAACAATCCTTATAATTTTAATACTTCCCCCAGTTGAACCAGCAGATCCTCCAAAAAACATCAACACAAAAATTATTACCGGAATAAATGGCGCCCACTTAAGGTAATCGGCTGTAACAAAGCCAGTGGTTGTCATAATTGATACCACCTGAAATAAAGAATCCCTTATAGATAATTCTATTCCCAATCCTTCAAAATGCCATAAAAAGAAAGCTATGAGCAAAGTAAAAAATACAATAAAACCAATGTAATATTGGAATTCTTCATTACGAAAAACTTTTCCGAATTTGAAATGCAATGCATAATACGAAAGAGTAAAATTCGTTCCGGCAATTATCATAAATGCCACTATTACATATTGTATAAAAGGAGAATTAAAATAAGCAATACTATCTTGTTTGGTAGAATACCCACCAGTAGCCATTGTTGTAAATGAATGATTAATAGCATCGAACCAGTTCATCCCACCAATTTTAAGTAGAATTATTTCTGCTATTGTAAAAGAAATATAAATAATCCATAATCGTTTGGCTGTTTCCCTAATTCGAGGATGCAATTTATCTGGAGTAGGTCCTGGAACCTCAGCAAAGAAAAGCTGCATTCCACCAAATCCAAAAATTGGTAGAATAGCCAACGAAAGAACAATCATACCCATACCACCAATCCACTGGGTTAAACTACGCCAGAAAAGAAGACCATGCGGCATTGCTTCAATATCATTTAAAATTGATGCGCCAGTTGTAGTAAAACCCGACATGGTTTCGAAAAATGCATCCGTATATGAGGGTATTGCGCCACTAATTACAAAAGGTAAAGCACCAAATACAGAAAAAATAACCCAAACAAGACTTACGATAATATAACCTTCTCGTTTACCTATATTTCTATTGGCACCGCGAGTTGCATACCACGAAATGCTTCCTGAAACAAAACATATTGCTGATGAAACTAGTAATGCAATTAGATCATACTCATTATAAAGGACAGCTACACCGGTAGAAATAAGTAAAAACAATCCTTCGATAAGAAGGAGCAGTCCCATAATGTTAACAATGATCTTTTTATTCATTCTAATTAAAGAAATTATCAAGCTTTTTAATTGCTGATGGTAAAGCAAAAACCACCACGCGATCTTCAGCTTTAATATGTGTATCGCCTTTTGCAATATATCCCTTTTGATCCCGGATATATCCTCCTACCAAAGCATCTTTTGGAAAATCAATATTACGTAATTTGTCTTTTGTAATTCTAGAACCACCCTTGGCTACAAACTCCAAAACCTCTGTATCTGAACCTGTTAAACATTTCATAGATTCAATTTCGGAGCTCATAGTAAATTTAAAAATACGACTAGCAGTAATAAGTTTCTTATTTATTATTGTATCGATTCCCATGCTTTCTCCTAAATCAATATAATCGATGTTTTCGATTTCGGCAATGGTTTTTTTAACACCCATTTTTTTAGCGAGCAAACAAGAAAGAATATTAGTTTCTGAATGACCAGTAACAGCAATAAAAGTATCCATTTTCTGAAGTCCCTCTTCCATTAAAAGATCTATATTGCTTCCGTCTCCATTTATAACCAATGTATCTTTCAAATAGTCGGCTAATTTGAGACTTTTCTCCCTGTCTTTTTCAATCAATTTAATATTAAAACGACCTTCGAGGGTTTTGGCTACACGTTTACCAATTCTGCTACCTCCAAGAATCATAACATTTTTAACCTCCAGTTTTCTTTTACCGGAATATTTCATAACATCGTCAATACCTGATTGATTGGTAACAACATATACTAAATCGTTAACCATAAAGGAATCGTGCCCTCGAGGAATTATTGTTTGACCGTTTCTTGTAATTGCTACAGCTCTAAATTCGAAGTCTTTGTTCTCTTTTGTAATCTGCATTAAGGTATTATCAATAACCGGAGCACCCTCATCGAGTTTTAACACGAACAACGATAATTTCTGTCCAGAGAAATCAACAAATTCAGAAATTTCGTGACCAAGCAAGCTAACAATTTCTCGTGCAGCTATTCGTTCGGGATAAATAAGGTAATCGATACCCAAGCCAGTAAAATGAGTAATATTTTCAGGTTCGATATACTCGTAATTATCAACTCGTGCAATAGTCTTTTTTGCACCCAGTTTTTTAGCTATCATCGATGCAAGAATATTGGTTTCCTCGGAATGAGTAACCGCAATAAAAAGATCTGCTTTTTTAACCTGAGCTTCTTTTAAAAATTCGAATGAGGTTGCCGAACCAACCATTGTCATAAGATCGAGATTGGCATTGATGTTTTTCAGACTTTCTTCGTCTGTATCAACAACCATAATATCGTGAAATTCACTGGTTAACATTTTAGCTAAGTGTGAACCTACTTCGCCTGCACCTGCAACAATAATTTTCATTTTAATTCTTTTTTTAATTTATCTCCTCGAAAAAATATTGCGAAAAGACTTACAAAGTTACATAAAAGACTTATTTAAATATATAAAAAATAAAAATCTATTTTTAGGTATGGTTTGCAATATAATTAATAAATGAGATTGATGCAATTTGAAATAATTAAGGTTTATACTGAACTCTTGTAAATATGTGGTTGCTTTACTATAAATGCACCATTATCGGTTACTGAAAAATATTCAACACCAATCATTTCGCATTCTTTTTTCCATTTATTAATTCGATAAAGCTGATTTGAAGAATCTATAATCAGTTTTTTAAAATTAAAATACTTTTGAAGATCGCTAATTGAGATATTGCTATTTTTAGAAAGCACCAAATAATCAATATTTATTGGAGTTTTAGTATTGTACAGTTTTATCTTGTCTGATAAAAGTTGAACTATAGTTAAATTGTTATAGTGATAAACATTCCATAATTTACTCTGAGAGTGCTTGCTGGAATGAACAATTTCGGGATTTTCAATACCTTGTTTATCCCAAAATGGCTGAAAATTAAATTTGATTATATCATCAATCTCTTCCTTTTCGCTATTGACAATTATTTTATTAGTGTTTCCCGAATAAAACTCTATAGCCGACGTCTTTGCAATATTGTAAACAATTATACCCGATTCATTATTAGCAGAATGTATTCGAACTGTATTATATAAAATGGTAATGATAAAAATGAGGAAAGCATATTTTAAAAAACTTAATCGTTTAGAGATTATAAATAGTGCCAAAACGATTATAATAGCAAAAAATAAGAATGTTTCTGTTTGATCAATATTAATTGCAGTAATGGTTGAAAAAGGCAAGTTCTCCACTACTTTTATTGATCCATTTAATACTTTAAGCTGCACTTCGAGGAGATAAGCAATAAAACCAGCAACAGTGCCCGAAAAAGAAAAAATAAGCAAAGCTACTGCAGAGCAAATAACAATGAGCGATAGTGGAATAACAAAAATATTTGTAATGATGAAGTAAACCGGGAATTGATGAAAATAAAACAATGTTAAAGGAAAAGTACCAATTTGAGCTGCCACCGACACAGAAACAAGCTGCCATATTTTATCGGGCAAATAGCTATTGAGTTTAAACAAAGAATAAATACGAGGCTGAAAAAATACAATACTAAGCACTGCTAAATACGAGAGTTGAAATCCAACATCCATAATACTCAAGGGATTAATCAGAAGAAGGATAAATGCTGATGCAGCAATTGTATTATATGTATTCTTCTGCCGTGCAAAAATATCACCCACACAGATTAAAGAAAACATAAACGTTGAGCGCAATACAGAATTAGATAATCCGGTAAGTAATGCATACGAAAACAAAGCTCCTATTACCAAGAAGAACCGAAGTAGTCGCCCATATTTTTTGCGTTCGAGAAAGAACAACAAATTACTAATAATGAAAAATATTATTCCAACGTGTAGTCCTGAAACAGCCAAAACATGCATTGCTCCTGAGGCCGAAAAACTTTGTTTTACTTCTGGGCTTAAATCTGCTTTATAGCCAAGAGTTAAGGCAGAGATCACAGCCAATTGATCTCCTGATATTTTATATTTCTGATATTGGTTAAGCAATAATTGGCGAACATTATTAGCCATTAAAAGTAACTTATTACCTCTATCGCGATCTACAACTGAGAATTGATCGGTATTTAAATAAGTTTGGTAATAAATCTCTTTAAATGACAAATAATTTTTATAGTTAAATACATTTGGATTACCACTATGTCTGATTTCACTAACCTGGCTTCTTGCCATTATCAGGTCGCCCATTTTAAGACTTGTCGAAGACGAATCTTTTTGAAAATAAACAAGTACTTTAGGATTATTTGAAAATTCTAATTGTAAATCTTTAATTCTAATAATTTCAATAATCGCCTTTATAGTTTTTTCTTTGATCTCAGGATTTTCGATAACGATTGCCGTGTATGAATATTTACCATCTGGCAAATTAGTTTTATTATCGGATTTGTACTGCACCAATGCAGCTCCAGTTATCAAAAAGGAAAGAAAAACCAACACACCAAAAACCTTATTTACTCGAATTTTAAAGCTTTGCTTTGTTACTTCCATTCCTACTATCAATAACAATAAAGCAATAGATAATTCAACAAAAGGAACCGAAAAACCAGGAAAAAATATTTTTAATAAAATACCTGCAATTAAAGGAAATACAAACCGGACAAACGGAGTCTGGTGCAGGAATTTTTCGAACATATTTATTTATTTGGGCTTAAAAGTAAAAAAATAATTGGTGATTTAAAAAAATAATATTCAACCGATTTTTTAACCCAAAGGGACGTTGAGAAAAAACGCGAAGGTTCGCAGAGATTATTACTTAAAAAAAAGCTGCCTTGGAGAAGGCAGCTTTTAAAACTAATTATTAAGAGAGTTATTGTATCATTAGCTTATGAACCTTAGTTGATGTACCATCATTAATTCTGATGTAATACAATCCTTTAGCTGAATCGCTAATATCAATCTGATCTTTGTATGTACCATCCTGATTTATTTGTTTTTGATAAACAACCTGACCAAGAACATTTACAATCTCGATATCGAACTTACCCGCTTTTTGAGCACTTAGTTCAATATTAAATTGACCATTATTTGGATTAGGATAGATATTCATCTTAACAAATGAAGTAGGATCGTTTATTCCTGTTGCAATAACATTGTACGAACCAGTACTTTCAGATGACATTTCGCCATCAGATGCTGTAATCTTATAGTAAATAGTACCTACAGCAGCTGCAGGAATAGTTCCTGTAAACTCATTTGTGAATCCAACCTGTGCAAAAGTTACTGAGTTTGTTTCAGAGCCTGCGGCAGTTCCCCATAACAAAGCAACAGTTAAATCAACTGCAGCAACTGAATTATCAGTAATGGTTGCAGAAACAACAACAGCTTGATTTGTTGTTGGATTTGTTGGGTTCAATGTAACTGCTGTAATTTCAGGAGCAGTATTAACTAGAGGTGTTGGCAAACCAATATTACCTACATACATGTCGGCTTCAACAATCCACTCAGAATTTGAAGCATCGGTTCCTGCAGAAGCAGTCCAGTTTATATTACCAGTTGAAATACCATATTTACGTAGTAAAGTATGACTTTCTGAAGCACCAGCTGTACCAGCAACTGTCCAAGGACCAGCCCCATTCGCAACAAGCTCTATTCCAACTACATCTATTAATACACCATTCTTGAATAAACCAATAGCATCATTGCCATTATGGAAAGGAACGTTAGTACCATTTGATCCATTTGGTGCATTATTATAAGCTAAAGCAGTATCAGAAGCGGCTTTTATTTCTGCTAAAGCATTTACATCTGAAGCAGTTATAACATAGACCTCACCAGCGGCTAATGTTCCAGTTAATTGAAAAACATATCTTGAATCGGCAATAGCTCCTCTTATACCCCAACCTTCGCCATTATATGATTGTTTTACAATATATTGACTTAAATCAACTGAAGTTGTATTTGGATTAAATAATTCAATTGCTTTATTTGTTCCTGTTCCACCTTCAATATATTCAGAAATAATAAGATTGCCGGTTTCGGCAGCTACAGAGAATACAACATAATATGTTTCGGTTGAAGTACCATCTTGTGCAGTAACCAAAACGCTTGCAGTACGCTCCGCTAATGTACCTGTCACATTTGTTGCCTGTGTTGGAACAGCAGTAGCATCTGCATGATTAGCAACACCAGCAACATTTGGAACATCTACAGTTCCAAATGGAAGTGTAACATTATATGTAAAAGTACCTGAAGCAAAGCCTGTAACTGTTATTCCATTAACTGTTAAGTCGCTTAATGTTGCATCGGTACTACCTGGGATAATATTAAATAATACCGTATAATTCTTCAATGTTGCACCATCCTGTGCTGTAACATCTATTGTTGTTGTCCTGTTTGCTTCGGTTGCACTTGTTACATCTGTTGCAGGAGTGATTACCGGAACAGCATGTGCTTCGGTTGTAATAACCGTAACTGCAGGTGTTGCAGTAGTACCAAATGGCAATTCGTAAGTATATGCCAAGGTAGCACTTGCAAATCCAGGAATTGTAGTACCATCAACTTTTAAATCACTTAAGGAAGCATCTGCACTTGGAGCTTCGTTGGTAATAGTAACTGTCCAATCTTGTACAGTTGTGCCATCTTCGGCAGTTATTGTATAAACAACCGCATTTGTAAAGTCATTTGGCGTTGTACCACTTACCTGAGCAGTTGCACCAACTTTAACTGTTGCACCAGTTGAATGGATAAATGTTGCTACTAAAGCTGTACGATCTGTACCATAAGGCAATACGGCTGTAACAGTATGATTTGTACTATTTACGTTTGCATTTACACCTAATACACTGAATGTTAAGAAATCGTTTGCAGTACTCAATGTAGCAGCATTGGTTACAGTAACTACCCAGTCTTTTGTAGATGCATCCTGCGCAGTAACAACATAAGTAACAGGACTTGTAAAATCATTTGGAGTTGTACCTGAAACTTGTGGAGTTGCAGCAATAGCAATAGAAGCTTCATCTGAAATAGTAAATGTGGCAATTAAGTTACTTCTATCGGTTAAATTAGTAACTTCAACTTCAATTGTTCCATCGCCAATAGTTGCAGGACCAGTTTGTTCAGCAAAGCTATATGTTAAAATTGATTTGCCCGTAAGTGCCGGAGTAACATTAAATAATACAGTATAGTCCTGTGTCGTAACCCCATCCTCAGCAGTAACAGTAACTGTAGTTGTTCTGTCTACAGCATTTGCACTTGTAATATCTGTCGCATCAATAATAACAGAACTTGCATTTGCGTCTGTTTCAGCAACAGTAACTACTGGAGTAACTGAAGTACCAAAAGGCAAATCTAAAATATAGTCATATGTATTAGAAACAAAACCTGAAACTGTAGTTCCATCAATTTTTAAATCGCTAAGAGTTGCATCATCTGATGGTGCTATAAATGCTAATGTGTATATTCTACTTGTTAAACCATCTGCTGCTACAACAATAACTTTCTTAGTATCATCTATTACAGTTGCAGGAGTTGTACCGTCTGCATTATAAATATTATAGGTTGCAGAATCGCAAGCAGTAATATTTGCTTTAACAGTTGCTACAGATATGGTATAAGGTATATTTGAAATAATGTTAGTAGTATTATTTACAGTATAAACACTAGAAGTAACTGTATCGCTTGCAGAAACTATGTCAGTTGCTGATCGAGGTAATATTTTAAAATCATTAAAAGAATAATGTCCAATGCCTGTTATTGTTATTTGATTGCCTATTGATGTAGTATATGCAAACATATCATCATCAACAACAAGTCTGCCAGAAGCATCATTTATAATAAACATACCATAAAGCGTATCTTTTTCAATGGTCGTATTATATAGTTTTACAAATACACCTTCATAATTTTCAATTAATTGTGAAGCTGTGATAACAGCAACTGTAGGTAAAGGATTTGAAGAAGAATTTTTTAGATAAGAAGTTATTGTATTCAATCTAGTTAAAGTAAAATTCTCTTGAACTGTTCCTTGTAGGGTAATGCTATCACCAATTGCAGGAGTGTTTGTTCCATCCATTACTTGTATTCCTTTCCATTGGCCATCTCCATCCTGAATAAAATAATTTCCTCCATCAATAGCAGTTACTATACCAGAAGTTTTAACAATCTGATCTTTAAATACTGAAGCATCCCCATCGCTAGTATTTGATTGAATATCATTAATTGTAGGAGTGGCGATAATAGTAAATGCAGAACTTTCAGCATTTACAGCAGGAGTTGTAACATAAGAAACACGTACTTTATATGCAGTGCTGTAATATGCATTAGCTGGGATTGTAATTACTTCAGAGCCATCAGTTGCATCGGTAGAGGCAAGCATTTCTTCCCAAGCCGATATAGATGGTACCCATGCTTCAATTTTAACAAAGTCAACATTTGCTGATGTCCATGTTACAGTAATATCATCACCAGCATAATAAGGAGCAACTTCTGTAATGGCAACATCTGATATAACTGGAGCAGTTGGATCAATTGTTGTAAAACTAATTGTTTTCGCGGTAGTTGCATTGTTCGAAGCATCTTCAACAGCTGCTAATGTAAGTGTATATTCAGTATTACCAGCCAAATCAGCAGTTGGTGCAATGGTTATAATTTGATTAGTAGCATCAATTGTTGCATCAAAAGCAACAGGTGTAGCACCTACCACTGTTTCAAAAGATGTGATAAGAGCATCAACTGTTGTATTGTCAAAATTTGCATCAGTAGCAATATCTCTTATGGCTTCATCAAATGTTACTGTAATATCCTTTGTAATTAGCACATCGATTGCACCATCAAGAGGATCAAAAGTTGCAACTGGGGCAATAACATCAACATATCCAAACCAGGAAAAGTCATCAACCATTATCCTTTCAGTAGTTCCAGTATTATTTATTTTAATCTGGATTGCATTGTTACTTTTATTGATTGTTCCAGAATATGTAAACCAATCACTAGTAGTTAATAATGTTCCATCAATATGAGTTAAATCAACCCAATCTACACCACCATTAATTGAATACTTTACAGTATAATCGGGCAAAGGAGAAGCATCCCATCTTCTTACCTTAAATGAGAAATTACCAACTCCTCCTGTAGCAATTGTAATGTTCAACCCTGTCGCTGCGGTATTCCTTAATCTAAATGAATAGGTACCCAAAGCACCTGCAAAACCATCTTGAACTGTTGTAGGATTTTGAATTACTTCAGTACCTTGAAAAACCGCTCCAGACTCAGAATATGCATGAGATAAGTAAGAAGAGGCTGCGCCAGCTAAAGTCCAGTTAGCTGGCGTATCAAAGTTGACACTTGTTTGTCCCCACCCGACGTTTGTCCAAATGAGAAAAGTTAAAAACAAAAATGTTTTTGTGAGTAAATGTTTTTTCATAATGTAAATTTTTGGTTTGTATTGAGTTAATTATAATTTTTATAAAATTCCTTTCATATAAAGAATAAGGAAAGGGAGGTCAATATACCAAGTTTTTTTTTAAACTACAATGTTTCGTTTTATTAAATTGTTAAGGATTTGTTAAGGCTAAGTATTTAGAAAAATCGGCTAAATAAAGGTTCGTAAATGTGTGAAATGTCTTTTGCTTTTTAGTCAATAGTCGATAGTTATTAACCGTGATTAGGGAGTGGTGATAGGCGATATATATTCGATGGACTATGGACTATGGACTATGGACTATGGACTATTAAAACCTACTAATGTACCCAAAATGTATTTTTGCTGTTCTCATCTCAATAGGATTATCGAATTGTTTACCTATTGCATAACTTATAGAAAAAATTCCTGCCCGGGTATCGAAATTTAGTCCAATGCCAAAACCCCATGGAAAATCTTCAGTTGTTTTTTCTGGTAGTGGCTGGTAATAATAGGCTCCATTCCAAAATAAATAAAAAGCTGAGTTTTGTTCGAACAAATACCTTAATTCAACATTCTGCAACGAATAAATGGATGCAGAAAACGCATTCTCATCAAATCCTCGAAGTGAGCGAGCTCCACCAAAACGACTCATTTCATTTTCGTAGAAATTAGCCTGGTTGCCTTTTTCGTTAAATTGCCCGGTATAGCGTGTAATGTTTCCGAAATGAAAAACAAAATTACCATACACCGGGAAATAGCCATCGAAATTGAGACCTGCTTCGATTTCAGTAAAATTTTCTAGCTTATTTGTTTTTAATGTATCATCTGTAACAAAATATTTCTTTACATCTTTTGTCCCAACACCTCCAAAAACGTGCAAATCAACACCTTTACGTGGATTAACAAGATAATCAAGGCCTCGATAATTAAATGATACACCAAATAACGAGGTACTTATATCGGCTAGGTTATTTGTATTAGCTATTTCGCCAATTACCGATGAGCTTTTATAACGGTAATATGCCGTGAGACTATTACCAGTTGTTGCATACCAGCGTAATCCTGCCATATAGCTCAAATTTAAAAAGCTTGAATCCTGTTTGTACAAGTTAAAATTCATATCGATACCAAAAGGAGACCCTAGCATATATGGATAATGAAAATTTACATCTAGCTTCTGTGTTGATGATTCGAGCTTTTCCCAACGAAAACCTATCTCCTCTCCCCTGCCAAAAGAATTTACCAATCCTAAGCTAAGATCTCCTGTAACAACCAACTTATCAGATTTATCGCTGGCAGGCAAAAAACCAATAATTCCATTAAACTGATTGGCTCGTTTCTTTTTCAGATATAGATATAAATCGGCTTTCCTTTCTCTAAATTCGAGAGCAGCAGGTTTTATCTGATCCAGAAAAGACAAGTTTTTTATTCGGTTGTCAATTTTATCAATTTTGCTTTGCGAAAATGCATCGGTTGGTTTAATATCAATATATCGATAAATATAATGAGGTTTAATGCGTATATCGCCCTTAATATAAATACTATCTATTTCAACACGTGTTCCCTTATCAGCGCGAAGCTTTATATTAATTATCGAATCATTAAAAAGGATATTTTCTGTTACAATCCGGGCAAAAGGATAGCCTGTATTTTCATAATTAGTAATGATTTGTTTTTTAACCTCATTTACTTCGTAAATGCTATATGCGATATTCTTCTTTCTTCTTGAGTATGGTTTCTTATTAATATCAGATAACATGTCATTGCTACTTATTTCAAGGTTTTGAATCTTGTATTTTGTACCCACAAATAAATAAGCGGTTATATTTTTAAAATCATATCTAACCGAATCTATTGATGCAGATATAAAGCCATTTTCGTGTAAATCCAAAACCAAATTATTTAGCTGATTAGTTATTGAAATGCTATCACTTGCAAATGGAACAAATCGATCGATTATTTTTTGCGATTGTGAATTATCTGAATCAATTTGATGAATTACAAGATCATAATCCACATTTTGTGCATTCAAACTTTGACAAACCAAAGCTAAAACAAGAATCAGTATGTAATGATTTTTTATCAATTGATTAGCTAGTAAATGCAAACAAATATACTTAGTAAACCGAAATTAACGAGAAAAAGTATTTTTTTATGAGAAATATAGTAGTCAGTAGTCAGAAGTCTGAAGTCTGAAGCTAGTTACTGTTTGCTGGTTGCGAATTTCGCGTTATGTGTTGGGTGCTTCATATTGCGCAAATCGGGTTGGTTCCCCCACTGGGGGCTAGGGGGTTGCGCAGGCCATTCTGGTTTTGAGTTTCGCGTTTTGTTTTGTAAGTTTTAGTTTGGCTTCCCCTTCAGGGGATTGAGGGGCGAGCGTTGCGCATTAAATCCTTTATGATACTTTGTGGTAAAATAAAACGGAATATTAACCACAAAGGACACTATGTACACACAAAGTTACACAAAGCAATCGGCCAGAAGCTTGAAGCTAAAAGCTAAAAGCTTTGTTACTCCTGATTAAAAAATCCCTGATCTTTAAGTACTTTGAAAAATACGTTTGAGAAATGCAGGTTATCCGCTTTTTTATATCTATTATCAGTAAATATTTGAGCCAGCGTTTTTTTCTGATTTTCGGTTAGCAATTGCTTTGTCGATTCGAGTGCTTCCTTATCGGCATATAACCTGTCAATGTCGGCATTTGAATAGTCTTTGTAGGTTTCGTAATGCACTACAGCTTCAAGCGGAAGGCGATCGGTTAAACCCGGATTTTGATCTGCATAACCCATAACAACAGCAGTAATAGGAATAACACCATTTGGTAAATTTAAAATCTCAATCATCTTATCGGCTGTATATGTAGTAGTACCAAGGTAACAAATACCAAGTCCTTTGCTTTCGGCAGCAATACAGCAGTTCTGAGCCACAAGCATTGCATCAATAACTGCATTGGTAAACCATAAAAAATTATCGATACCAGGTTCTGCTTCGCGCAAATTACACCATTTATTAAAACGATTAATATCAGCACAGAAAGTAAGCAACACAGGAGCCTGAGTAACCATTGGCTGATTAAAATGAGTTGGAGCCAGTTTCTTCTTCATATCCTCATCTCGAGTAACAATAATAGAATAAATTTGCATGTTACCTGTAGTCGAGGCGCGAGTTCCTGCTTCGAGAATCTCCTTTAAGTCAGTATCGGAAATTGGTGTATTCTTATATTTTCGTATTGATCTGTGGTTTAATATTGTTGCTAACATAAGTTGGTGATTGGTGATTAGTGAATGGTGAATGGTGAATGGTAATATTTAATTATAAATTGTATATAGTAAAACTTCGACTTTTATCTTTTTTCTTTTTATGCTGCAAACATACAAAAAAGGATTTAACCAGACTGATGATGATTATCAGTTTTTCAATATAAAAAATCCCGCGAATAGCGGGAGAAATTAATTTAGCTGTAAAACAGGATTAGAAAATAAATGACTTTACACCTATCCCAAACATAAGTGAATTTCCACTTATTGGGTCATCATCAATTGTTGTTCGTGATATATAACTAAAATTTACATTAAGAGCCACAGCTTTTGACAACATAAACATTACCCCTAACCTTGTAGTCGATGTTAATGCCTTACTATCGCCTTCTAATTCAGTAGATGTATACTTGTAGGAGTAAATATCGAAAACTGCTGTTTCGCTTATAAATGGATAAATGCGTTGATCTCTGTGCCCAGCTATACAATACATTAATGTTGGTCCAACACCAAAAGTATTGTTGCTGTAATCTCCAAATTTATTGTATGAATATTGAATTTCGGCCCCAACAGCAAAAGACGGAACAACAAATATCATAAAATCAGGACTAAAATTAAAAGAAAGGGTGCGATCACCTTCAGAAGTCTTATATAAATCTCCACCATTAGATTGGAAATAAATACTTCCTCCTAACATAATGCTACCTCTATCAGTGGCAAATTCTGGTTGCGCATAAACGTTACCTGCAAACCAAATAGCAATTAACAAAGAAAATAATTTTCTCATGATTGTAAATTTTAAGTTTAACAAGTAAATTTACGAGGGAGTTTTCTAAAAATCAAGGAGATATAAAAAAAAGACCGGGCAAGCTACTCACATCGCACCGCTACAACCGTCTACCCTTGCTTCCTTCCGGACCTGGGGGAGTTCAACAGGAGCTGGTCGTATGAGACTTACCCGGGGGCACAAAAATAGTAATTAATTGATTGTTTTCAAACATTTAATTTATTATTTCTAAAAAAACGGATATATTTGTTTCTACCTTAATTTTAAACTTAATAAATCATGGAACAAAAACCTAACTTTTGGAAAGACGCAATAAAACCTTCTTTGATTATATCATTGATATCGATTATCCTTTCAGTTCTTGTTTATGTATTCGATTTAATAACGATTGGCCTTTTTGCAGGATTTTTAATAGGAATACTCTCCTTTATAATTTCTATAGTAATATTTGTATTTTTATTAAAAGCATATAGAAATGATAAATTGAATGGTTTTATGACTTATGGTAAAGCTCTTCTTTTTGGGATTATTATTGCAGTATACGCTTCATTTATTTTATCTGCTTATAATACCATTTTTAATACAGTAATTGATCCTGAATATGAGAAGAATATAGCTATAAAAATTCAAGATAAGACAGAAGAATTTATGATAAATAAAGGATTACCTGATGAAGCTATTGAAGATGCAATCCAAAAATCTCAGGAAAAGATAAAAGAAATTGATGAGAAAAGTATTATGCGCAAAACAATGGGAGTATTTTTGGTTAATTTTATTATGCTTTTCATCGCTGTTTTAATAGCTGCTGCTTTTGCAAAAAAAGAGGGCGATCCTTTTAAGACTGCCATGCAAGAAGTTGAAGAATAAAATAATATTATGAGAGATAATTATCTCTTTGCTTAATTTATAAAAAATGGATATCTCGGTAATTGTACCTTTGTTTAACGAAGAAGAATCACTTCCAGAATTAACTGAATGGATTGATCGTGTAATGAAAAGCAATAACTTTTCGTACGAAGTAATTTTGGTAGATGATGGGAGTTCAGACACATCTTGGAAAATAATTAATGAGATTAGTGCAAAAAACAAAGCTATAAAAGGAATTAAGTTCAGAATAAACTATGGTAAATCAGCTGCTTTACATACTGGTTTTAGCGAAGCAAAAGGCGATGTGGTAATTACCATGGATGCCGACTTGCAAGATAGTCCTGATGAGATTCCTGAGCTTTATCGAATGATAAAATCTGAAGATTTCGACCTTGTTTCGGGATGGAAAAAGAAAAGATACGATCCAATAAGTAAAACTATTCCAAGCAAGCTATTTAACCGCACTGCACGCGCTTTAACAGGAATTAAACTGCATGACTTTAATTGTGGATTGAAAGCTTACAAAAATGAAGTTGTAAAAAATATCGAAGTATATGGTGAGATGCACCGCTATATACCAGTTATTGCAAAAAAAGCAGGATACAAGAAAATTGGTGAGAAAATAGTTCAGCATCAGGAACGTAAGTATGGTATTACTAAATTTGGTATCGATCGTTTTATTAAAGGATATCTCGATTTGTTATCGATTACATTTATTACCAAGTTTGGACAACGCCCTATGCATTTGTTTGGTACATTAGGTACTCTCATGTTTATAGTGGGTTTCTTATCGGCTGCATGGTTGGGTGCAAAAAAGATATATTTTATTTCACAAGGTATTCCTGCTGATCTTGTTACCAAAAGCCCTTACTTTTTTCTTGCTCTTACATCAATGATTATTGGTACACAGCTATTTTTAACAGGGTTTCTTGGCGAAATGATTTCACGTACTTCCAGTAATAGAAATAACTATTTGATTGAAGCGAAAAATAATTTATAGATTTTATAAGCTAGCAGTAAACTGTGTTAATGCTTTAGCAAAATGATCCCACGATAGCTCGTTTTTTAAACGGGCTATATTTTTTTCATAGCTAATTTGATCTTTCGTTACAAAAAATTCAATTATCTTTTCGGCAAGCTGCCCGGCATCAGGCCTATTAACAATTAATCCAGTATCCTTATCGCGAATAGTTTCTCGTAATCCACCCACGTCAGTAGCAATTATTGGCAAATCGAAATGATAAGAAATATAGGTTATGCCACTCTGGGTTGCCATTTTATAGGGCAACATGCAAACATCCGCAGCGGAAAAAAACAAGGGAACTTTATCATCAGAAATATAATCAACAAAAAGTTTTATATTTTCCTTATTTGACAAACCATCGATTTGTTCCTGATACTTGGTGAAACTTCCATATACTTCGCCTGCAATAAGCAGATAATAATCATCATTTAGTTTTTTAAAACTATCGATTAAGATATCAAGTCCTTTATAATCGCGAATAAAACCAAAAAACAACAATACTTTTTTATCTTCAGGTATACCTAATTGTTTTCTTGCTTTAACACGGTCAATTTTTTCACCAAAATGATTATAAATAGGATGCAAATGTTTTATATATTTTGCTTGTGAATTAAACGAGAGTAAATCCTTTTCGACTGTTTCGCTCATTACTACGAAGCCAGTATTCTGTTTTAGAAAAAAAGATGTAAATGGTTTATCGAAAAACCGTTTTTCGTGAGGTATTACGTTATCGAGAATAGTAATAATTTTTACATTTTCTGGCATTTGTTTAGCTACACATCCAAGCGCTGGGCCAAAAAACGACATCCAGTATTTCATAATTAGCACATCGGGTTTCCATTTTTTTATTTCCTGTGCGGTTTTATAGTACGATAATGGATTAATCGTGTTTAATACCTGCAAACTTTCAATAGAATCGGCATTATCGCCCTGCTGAACATATTGTGTTTTACCTGGAAATAAAAAGTCGGGATATTGAGTGCTGAATGTAAAAGCTTTTATTTCGTTATCTTTTTCAAGATCTCTGTATAACGAAGCATTAAATTGTGCAATACCGCCCCTAAAAGGATAAAACGTTGAGAGAAAAGCAATTCTCATGAATTTAGTTTTAAATTTTAACTTTGTAAAGTTTTAGGATTTCATTTAAAACCGTTTCTGTCTTCAGGTCGTTCATACAATGGTTTTCACGTTTGCATGTATTGCCATAGTAGCAGTCGCATCCTGTTGGCGGCTCAACAATAGCACCATTATCATACAATTCGAATTCGTGCTTATTAAATATATTATTGAACAGCACCAAAGGTTTTTTAAGAGCAATAGCAATATGCATCATCATAGTAACTAAAGAAACAACAATATCGCAGTTCGATGTTAACGCGATAAATTCCTCTAATGAAAAATGCCCGGGATAATAAGCTCCAGTTTTGGATGCAAGATTATTGTTTCGATCATCCTCTTCGGGACCACCCAGCAAAACAGGATAAAAATTATTTTTTTTCAGTATATTGATTAGCTCTATCCAATTTTTATCAGGCCACAATCGAGTTTGCCATCGGGTACCACAACCGGTATTCATTCCAATAATTACTTTGCTTCCAGCTTTTTCACGCAACACACTCCATTTTTCGGCAAGTAACTGATCTAGTTTTATTAAATAAGGCTCTTTATTAAATTTCAGGTTGCAGATTTCGAATATTTCTTCAGGATAACTCTTTGTATTTTTCTTCGAGACATTATCAAAAATACCCGTGATTAATTTATGTTCAGCATCAGATGTTGCAATACCGATGTGATTATCGTGCCATATAAATCCATATTTTTCGGATGCTTTAACCTCATTTAGTAAAATACAGGCTTCTGTATCTTTATCAAGGTTAATGGCGATATCGTATTTTTTGTTCTTAACTTTAAAAATGGAGCGGAATTCGAATTTATGAATCTCATTTATTACATCTGTTGGCAAAATCTGGGGTGTATCAGTTACCCATGTTATATGGCAATCAGGATAAAGTTCGCGATATTTCACTACAAGTGGCGTTGTTCTAATAACATCGCCCATTGCGCCCAATTTAATAAGTAAGATTTTTTTGCTAAATGGCTTATATTCATCGCATGTAAGACATACTTTATCTCTTAACTTATTTGGCTTACAAGGTATTTCTCCTTTAAAATATTTACAATCGAATTTAATCTTATTAATCATAACCGATTTATTTTATTGAAAACGAATAATTTATCGTTTTTCAGTTTATCACGATAAAAATAGTTATAATTTATTATAAAATAAAAGCAAACTATTTATCATTATACATGATGTTCAGACAACTTTAGTTTTTGAATTACAATACGATCAATCGAAAATGTCATTTCATCTTGATTTATATCGTTTATTTTTCGCCAACGAAACGACATATTTCCATCTGTTAAACCTTTGAAATCAAATGGTTTAGTTGATATTTTAAACTTTAATGGTTCAATAAATCTGGCAAGATAATAAATGCTAATTAGTTGATGGTTATCATAAAAATAGGCAGGCTGAAAAAAGTCTGTGGTATAGAAATGATCAACAATTTCAATCTTCTGTCCCATTTCTTCCATTATCTCACGAGTTAAGCAATCTATTGGCCCTTCACCAAAATTCATTCCGCCACCGGGAAACTTGGTCATTTTCATATCAAGCATGAACTCGTCGCTCAAAAGCACTTCTTTATTAAGGTTAATAAAGAGACCATATACACGGATTATAAATTTATTATTATTCTTTTCCATTAAAAGAAAATTATATTCTTTCGACCAAAGAAACCCAAACCCTGATGCATTATCTTATTACAATTGGTTAATTATGATTTTGCTTAATAAATTTAAGTATTTCTGCTTTATTATCAGGATCAAACCAATGAATTTCTTTGTCGCGACCAAACCAGGATATCTGTCGTTTAGCATAATGGCGTGAATTTCGTTGTATCAGCTCAATAGCTTTTTCAAGATTTATGGTTCCATCGAAATAATCGAAAAGCTCTTTATAACCCACTGTATTTAAAGAATTCAGATGTCTATCCTTATAAAATCCTCGTGCTTCATCAACCAAACCATCTTCTATCATCTTATCAACTCTCTGATTAATTCTTTCGTATAGCTCATCACGATCGCGTCTAAGACCAATTTTTACTATTTTAAAATCGCGTTCTCTTTTCGAATAAGTTAAAAATGTGGAATATGGTTTTCCTGTTTGCAATGTAACCTCGAGTGCCTTTAAAATCCGTTTTGGATTTTTAATATCGGCCAGTTTATAATAATCCGGATCAAGCATTTTAAGCTGCATACGCATACTTTCAATACCTTCAACTTTAAGTCTTGTAATTAATTCATCGCGCAGTTCCTGATCAATATTTGGCAAATCGTCGATACCATTGCAAACAGCATCGATATAAAGACCAGAGCCACCGGTCATAATAACATTATTATATTTTAAATAGAGATTATCGAGCAGTTCCAATACCTCCACCTCGAACATACTGGCATTGTAATAATCGTGAATGGATTTATTGCCAAGAAAATGATGTTTTACCATCTGTAATTGCTCCTCGGAAGGAATAGCAGTGCCAATTTTTAACTCCTTATATATCTGGCGTGAGTCACACGAAATTATTTCGGTATTTAACCTCTGGGCAATATCGATGCTTAAATCAGTTTTTCCAATTCCGGTTGGTCCTATTATTACAATCAGGGTTTTCATTGCCGGATTTATTAAAGATTAATTAAAAACTTAAGCGTATCAATATTATCAGCATAATCCCACAATTCGGGTTGTTGTGCCTTTCCAAATGGAATAGCATCTATTATTTGTGGCGAACCTGATACAACACACTGAATCTGATCTTTATTTACATCAATAAATTGATTCACATATTCTAAGTTTCGGTAATATTCAAAATATAAGACACCAATTGGCGATGCTATTTGAATATCTTCCTTTAGCAAAACAAAACCGTTATCGAGATGCTGGATTTGGTTCATTAAATATACCGATCGGTTGTAGTCGTGGTTGTTTGCATATTTATTATGTTGATATAATTGCTGATAATGGTTTGTACTCTCAAAGAACAAATCAAAATTATATCCCTCGGGTACAAATAATTTTGACACATTACGACAACCTAATCCAAAATACTGAAAGATATCGTCGGCCAGAAGAGTCAATTGTTCATTTGTTTCTTTACCAGTTAACACAGCTATAGAATTTCTGTTTCGGCGAATAATATGTGGATACTTTGCAAAATAATACTCAAAATAGCGCGATGTATTGTTACTACCGGTAGCAATAATGGCATCAAAATTCGTAAGTTGCTGTTCTTCAAAAAATATCAAGTTTTGAAACTCAGGGCTGGTTTCTATTAAAAAATCAGTTATAAATCTCATTAATCGATTATCTTTCGACGAAAGCTTGCCTTTAAATATATGTCCACTTATTAATACTGACAAAAAATCATGAAACCCTACCAAAGGGAGATTGCCAGCAGTAACTACTCCTATTCGTTTAGGCTCTTTTACTGAGTCTAATTTAGGATATTCTGAAACCCATTTATTTATATTTGATTCTTGCAATAAATTCGCAATTGCTCCAATTGCCTTTCGTATATTTTCTTCTGTAAACCAAGGGTTATAAAGATGATCGTTCTTGACAATATCAGAGAGTTTTTTGAAATTACCTGAATCCATGTTTTTATTCTCAGTAAATTCCAGCAAGAAATTTCCAATCTTTATAAATGATTCTATCCGATCAGTTAATTTCATTTTGATATTTATTAATAAAAAAGATGACTGATAAATCAGTCATCCAAAATTATATAATTATTTGTTATGATTTTATGTTTATTGTTATTCTAATGGGTAGATACAGCAAGAAACATTATTTGTTAAAAAATATATCAATCTTTAACAGATTCTTTAATAATAATCCAGGTGTCTTCTGTTAAAACTAATTTATAATCTTTATTTATATTTTTACTTTTGTTAATTATCCTCTCAGCCCTTTCTTTGCCTTCGGGGTGAGTACTAATCCAGGAAATACTATTCAATATATTGGATTCATCTTCGGAAAGCCTGCCGAGGAAATCGGCAAATGGTTCCGGATTTATTTCTGAATTAATTAAATAATTAAAAGCCAGATCGTCTGCTTCTTTCTCGAGGCTTCTATCATATGCGGTTGATGAAATTAATTTTGCAGTTTCATTTATCATTTCGGAGCTACTATTACCAATAGTCATTGATAAGAGTACAGATAAACCAACTTCTTTAATCAGTTTTTTAACCACATGATCTTTTTCAATATGGGCCAGCTCATGACAAATGACTCCACATAGTTCAGCTTCATTTTCGCATGCGAAAATTAGTCCACTAAAAATTACAATATGCTTATCAGGAAGAGCAAATGCATTAATATCATTATTTCTAAGAACATGTAATTTTATCTGATTTTTCTCAATTTCGTTTGAAACACAAATCCATGTCAGAATACTATCCAGGGCTACTTTTAACTCCGGGTTTTCGATTTTCTTTCCAGAGTCATTAAAAATATCCCAGAATATTTCCCCTAATTTCTCCTCTGTTTTCTTTGTGATTCTTTCAATATGAAACAATTTTTCCCAATCAATCTGAGATAATAAGTACCAGGTTGAGAAAAAAAGCACCACAATAACTAAGCCCTGAAAAATGATCCTTTTCATATTTTATTCTTTACATATTAGGTTTGTCAAATTTCCAAAAAACCACCATTCAATATGAATACCCTTTCTTGTATTTATAGCAGTATAGACTGTTCCTATAAATTCTCCTATATTAAAAAGAAACAATGTTAATATATAAGATACGTAATTATTGCTAATAACCTCAGAACCAAATAGTATTGAAATCGTCCACCAGAAACCAGCTGTATTCATTATAAATAAGGAAAACTGAGAAATCAATGCCTGAGTACAATGCCATCTGACAAAATAGGGACTTTTTCTATTGCCAAAATAAAAAGCAATTGTGGCAACTAAATTAATTATAGGAAAAGGCAAACCTCCCATTAAAGCAATTATAGACATTAAATAGCTATTTGATGCTTTTTCAGCTTCGTGCTCGTTAGGTTTATAATTAAATACTTTTTCAGCTATCATAATCCCTTTAAAATATTCCAGATCCAATTTATTAATATTAAAACTATCCCTGCGGATGCAACTTTGGGTTTCTTTAAAGTTGTTTCAAAACTATTGTAAAACCTGATTAAACTATCATCATTTCTAATTAAATCGTATATTATCCATATGGGTAATCCAATCATTATTAGTACTATCACTAATCCCAATGGATTCCAATAAAGTGCCTCTGCAATATTTCCTTTTAATAATGAGACAATTGATCTTGTTGAACCACAGGAAGGACAGGGTATATTTGCTACATGCTTTATAATACAAACATTAAATACTTCACCCTCATCCGAAATATTTAATATATTATAGAAAAGCCAAATATACCCTGCAATACATAATCCTGTTAGAATAATATATAATTTATTCTTAAATAAATGCATTACTACAATACTTGTAAAATCTTCTCCATATTTTTTTGTCTGGTTGCATCCATAATTAAAAACCAATCAATTATGGTCCAAATACCTAATCCACCACATGTTAATAGTTTTCCTACGCCAAGGCCTACATCTCCAATTATAAATCTATCAATACCCAAACTTCCACCCAATAGAGATACAATTAAACTTATTGTTGGATCTTTGAATTGTAAAGTTTGAATAAAGCTCCATTTTGAATCATCAAGACTAATTAAACGATCTCTAATCTGAACAACCTGGTGGCTTTCGAAAAATTTTCCATTCGTCATGATAAACATGTCTACTTTTTGTGCATCCATTTTATAATCTGTTAATTAAATCCTACTCTTATGGATTTTCGGTTACTCCCTGTTTTTTTTTGTGGTTTCTTGTCTCCACCAAGTTTTTTAAAGAAGTTAATTCTATAAATATAGTTTAAAACAATCATTGAATTATTAAACATTTATAATAATTTTAATGATAATTTATTTATTGTATTTAACGCTTTTTAATTTTCATAATTAATCTTTTGTAAAAAGTACAGATACATAATCAACTACTTCGCTTGAGGCAATAACTTCACCCGAGTTACCAATTCGCAACATATCTACTTGGGGCTTTTCTGTGATTAAATTGGCAAATTCAATTAAAGTCATAATTGGTCCATAGCCGCATACCGAAATGCTTTTTTCGCCTATAACCTTTTCAATAGCTGTGGTATTTTGAGCCAGAATTTGTTCAATTACATACGAGTCTTGTTTTCGGCCATACTCAGGAGTTACGTAATGCGAAAAATCAGATGACGCAATTACAAGCACTCTTCTGTTTAGCTGAATTAAAGCTTTTGCAATTTTACCAGCCAGATTTTTAGCATTTTTCAGGCTCTGATTCGACATGGTTATTGGTACTATTTTAAATGAATAATCAAGAAATAATTGAAGTAATGGAACCATTACTTCGCCTGAGTGCTCGTAACGTTGCTCAACATCTGAAACCGGAATACCAAGACTATTTCCAAATTCTGTATCAACAGAAACAGTTCCGAGAGGAGTTTCCCAGTTATCGTGAGAATCAAATGCCATTTCGTGACCCAAACCTGTATGATTTGGATTAATAATAACTATAGTATCAAATACTTGTTTCGATTGTTTTACTATTTCGAAAAAATGAACCGCTTCATATGCTGAAAACATATATCCAGCATGAGGAACAATACCACCAATAATCTTTCTTTGTGCTAGTTCAAGCTTTATTTTTGGCAACTCCTTTGTAAGAATTGTATCAATCTGGTTTTTTATACTTTCCTTATCTCCTGGATAAAACTTACCTGCTACTATTGGTTTTCTTATATTTAGCATAACTATTATTAAAAGTATTTAAACACGTTCTGATTACATTTCATGCAATTCCCATACTTATCAACAGAAATATTTTTTGTTAAATAACCGCTATGGCTAATTAAAAGCTCATTACACGAACTGCAATATGTATTATTTCCTTCGTTCAGCAATACATTACCAAGATATACAAAATCAAGATATTTTTTTGCAGTCTCGTAAAATTTCATCATTAAGCTAACTGATGTCGGATCAATTTTTAATTTATATGTTGGATAATATCTCGAAATATGTAAAACCACATTTTTACCCAAATTATCAGCAATCCAATTACACATGCTTTCAAACTCAGTATCGGAATCGTTCAGTGTTGGAATTATCAAATTGGTAACTTCCAAATGCTTACCCGCATGTATAATGCTTTTTAAAGTCTCCTTAACTGGGTCGATAGTCGATTTAGTATATTTCTTATAAAAATCATTAGTGAACGCTTTCAAATCAACATTATAAGCGTCTATAAAATTATGCAACTCATTTAGTGGTTCCAAGTTAATATAACCGTTGGTTACCATTACATTTTTTAACCCGGCCAACTTAATGAGCTTAGCAGTATCCAACATAAATTCAAAGAATATTGTAGGTTCGTTATAAGTATAAGCTACTCCAATATTATTTATCCTTGAAAAGGCAAGATCTCTTATCTGTTCAAGAGTATAGCTAGTGAAACTTCGTTCATATTCATCGACCGAGCATTGTGATATTTGGTAATTCTGGCAAAACTGACATTGAAGATTACAGCCTATGCTGCCTATTGATAGGATTTCTTTTCCCGGATAAAAATGATACAAGGGTTTTTTCTCGATAGGATCAAATCCAATGGATGAAATCTTTCCATAATTTTCAGATAGTAACAATCCATTTTCATTCTTTCGGACCTTACAGATACCTCTTTTACCTTCCCTTATGGAGCATTTATGGGGACATAAGCTACATATCACTAAATCCTCGTTTGTATTACTGTAGAATTGTGCTTCCATCATATTAACGAATCACAAAACTTGTAAAATTAGCATGCGGAATCGTTTGGCAATTAACTTTCTCTACTAATGCCCACGAAGGTCCCCTCCAGCACCATTCTGTAAATTGTTCTATAAGTTCAGGCTCACCTTCTATTTCGAGATACACACTTCCATCCTCTTTATTTCTTACAAAACCTTTTATTCCCATCTCATTTGCTTTTTTTAAAGCACTATACCTAAATCCAACACCCTGAACTTTGCCTTCAATAATAATCATTACGCATTTTTTCATAGTATGCAATCAATCATAACGTGTAACTCTAAAACTCAAAATTTCTATTTCTGAATCAGCAATTTTTTCGAGTCCGGCCTGTTTCTTGGCAAGAGCCAACTGATCTTCGCCAGTTCTTACCCTCTTTGTATTTGGAAGTACAAATCCCGACTTATTATTTTTTGCCCGAATATAAACACCTTGTTTCTGAGGATTAAGTTCAGCTAGATTATCCACTTTTTGGGGTAGTGATAATATATCGACAGTAACTTTAATATTTTCGATGCTTTCAATCGATAGCTGCACAATTTTAGGATTTTCAGCTGCAATTATTGCATTCGAAACAATTTCTTCGTAAAGCGATATTTTTTGAGGATACACATTGCCAAAATATGCAATAATATTGTCGTTTAAATCATAAATATAAACGATACAACCCAGGTTGAGTTTAAGATCTGGAGTTATTTTACTCTCATCAATTTTTCTAATCTGACCCGTTGTTTTAAAAAACAATATCGTGTCAAATGCGATTTTAGAATACGATGTTTTAGGATTAAACATAATGGTTTATTTTCTTAAACAATTTCTTTTTATCGATATGGATATTTATTTCCATTATCATTGAAATAGAGAAGTAAAGATATAATAACGACGCTTTCTTAAATTTTAATACCCTAATAAAGGTAAATTTACAACAATTGAATAAAAACTTCAATTTTAGTCATCTCTAATTTTAAAATACTACTCATTTTGATATGTTCATCAAGCATCTTTCTAAACAAAAAGATAAATAACATATTTTTGAATTGCCTGCCATTTTAAAATTAAGTTTAAATCGAGTTAAATATTCCCTATCTTATATTAATTTTGATGGAATAAGATTTGAGTATGATTTCTACAGGATTATTTTTCGAAAACCTTCGCATAGCATTAAGTTCGATACGTTCGAATTTATTACGTACTATACTTACCATTTTTATTATTGCATTTGGCATTATGGCTCTTGTCGGTATTTTAACAGCCATTGATTCAATAAAAAGCTCTATTAGCAATCAATTTGCAAGTATGGGTGCAAACTCATTTTCAATCGTTAACCGCGATAGCAGAGTAAAAATAGGTGGACGAACAAGACCTAATTTTTATCGCAGCATTGAATATAGAGAAGCCATGGCATTTAAAGAGGACTTTACTTTTCCGGCACAGGTTTCAATATCAACATTTGCATCGCAAACATCCACGGTTAAATATAAATCTGAAAAAACAAATCCCAATATTCCTGTTATTGGATCAGACGAGAACTATTTATTTTTATCTGGTTATGAGATTGATAAGGGCAGAAATTTCAACCCTAATGAAATATTATCAAATGCTCACGTGGTGATTATTGGCTCCGGATTAGTGAAAGAAGTATTTGCTAAAAACGAAGATCCAATTGATAAAATTATAAGTATTGGATCGGGAAAATATAAGATTATTGGTATTTTAAAAGAGAAAGGTTCAAGTTTTGGCTCTACAGGTGATGATTTGTGTATTTTACCAATTACCAATGTGCGTCAGTATTTTTCATCTCCCAACATGAATTTCAGAATATCGGTACTTCCACAAAATTCAACCTTGTTAAATGCAGCAGTTAATGAAGCTGAAGGTGTTTTCAGAGTAGTTCGCAAATTGCGTAGTATTGAAGAGAGTAACTTTTCAGTCGAAACAAGTGATAACCTTGCAAATTTATTAATAAAAAATATCCGCTATGTAACTATGGCAGCAACCATTATAGGAATAATTACTTTGTTTGGTGCTGCAATTGGATTAATGAACATAATGCTTGTATCGGTAACTGAGCGAACCCGCGAAATAGGTATAAGAAAAGCCATTGGAGCCAAATCATCAATAATAAGGAGGCAATTTCTTTACGAATCAATATTAATAGGCCAACTAGGTGGTTTCTTTGGAATTATATTGGGTATACTTATAGGCAATGTTGTTTCAATGCTCACGAATGGTATTTTTATTATTCCGTGGTTTTGGATAATTAGTGGTGTTGTTTTATGTTTTATTGTAGGGTTGGTTTCAGGATTATTCCCTGCAATTAAGGCTTCCAAGCTTGATCCAATTATTTCTCTTAGATATGAATAAATTAATTCAGTTTTTTTTTATATATTCGCTACATGATGAAAGAGTTAGTTTTAGAAAAAACTGTTAAAACACCATTTGTTAATTGTGACGCTAAAACAGGCGTTATAAAAATAAATGGTCGCTCTATTCCTGAAAATCCTGAAGAGTTTTACAATCAGATTTTCAGTTGGTTAAAAGATTATTATACTCAACCACAAGCTGAGACAAATATTCATGTTCAACTTGAGTATATAAATAGTGGCTCATCTAAATTTATTCTTGAGCTTTTTTATATTGTACAGGATTTTCATAAAGCAGGTGCCAGTTCAAAAATAAATTGGTACTACGAAGAAGATGATGAAGCTGTATTAGAACTGGGCAAACATTATCAGTCAATTTTAACCCTGCCATTTAAACTAATCGAAACATATTAATTTAAAATATACTTATAAATGAAGAGCCCTAAAGAATATTCTTTAGGGCTCTTTGTTTATTTTTATCGAAAATCTAGAACAGTTTTGCAGCTAAATCAACAACACGGCAAGAATAACCCCATTCGTTATCGTACCATGATAAGATCTTAATCATATTTCCATTAACCATAGTGCTTTTAGCATCAAATATGGATGAATGGGTATTATGAATAATATCAACAGAAACGATCTCATCTTCGGTATATTCTAAAATACCTTTCATTGGGCCTTCAGCAGCTTTCTTCATCGCTGCATTAATTTCTTCTTTGGTAACTTCTTTTTTAAGAATTGCTACAAAATCAACTAATGAACCAGTTGGAGTAGGCACTCGAACTGCAATACCATCAATCTTTCCTTTTAAATCGGGAATTATTTTGCCAACAGCCTTTGCAGCACCTGTCGTAGTTGGTATCATTGATACTGCTGCAGAACGGGCACGGCGAAGATCGCTATGTGGTGCATCAAGAATTTTTTGATCATTGGTATATGAGTGAATGGTATTCATAAACCCACGCTCAACACCAAAACTATCATGTAAAACTTTAACAACTGGTGCTAGGCAGTTTGTGGTGCAACTCGCATTAGATACACATGTATCAGTTGGTTTTAAATCGTTATCGTTTACTCCTAATACAATCATGCGGTCAATTTCATCTTTGGCAGGAACTGTTAGAATAACCTTTTTTGCTCCATTTTTAATATGATCTCCATATCCACCCTTTTCGCTTTCACGCTTTGTGAAGATACCAGTAGATTCAATTACTACATCGGGGTTAACACTCCATTTTATATTAATTGGTGCTTTTTCTGCATGAACTCTATATTTTTTACCATTAACAATAAGGTTCTCAGCATCAAATTCAACTTTACCTTCATAACGACCCTGTGTTGAGTCATACTTAAGCAGGTGAGCTAATGTTTTGGTGTCGGTAAGATCGTTAATCCCAACAACTTCAAATTCGGAACGTTCTAAAGCGATTTTAAATACATTACGGCCAATACGTCCAAAGCCATTGATTGCAACTTTAATTTTTGCCATATCTTTTTGTTTTAATTGTTTTAGTAATTAATTACGATCAAAAATAATTATAAATACCAAAATACTCAAGTAATAATAAAGAATAAATCTAAATAATAAAGCTACTAGATCCTAATGCATTCAGAACAAAGAGATTTGTCGATGTATGTTTTACAGCCAGTTAAAGATTTTGAGTTTTTTCTTACGACGCTTTAAATATTCTGGGGATATTTGTTGAGCATTAACAACTTTTCCAATACGATAGCTTATAAAAAGAGTAAAATAAAACTGCTGATTATCATCAACAGCCATAATATCCAAACTTTTTAGGTATGCTTGAATAATAATACCTGCTTCGATTGCATGAATAATATTTTCTTTTTGACTAAACTCGAAATTAAATCCAGTTTTAGCAAATAAGCCGGGAACTAATTTAATTTCATCAAAGCCTTTAAAGAAGGAAGCACGCCCATTAATATCGTCAGATGTATGAATAGCAGGATTAAATTTTTCTTCTCGAATACCATAAACACTATCATTTATTGGGTACAATATATCATAATAAACAGGTTTTAGAAATGCAACTGAAGGACCAACTGAATAGAAATAACGAACAGCTACAGACTTACGTTCTCTTTTGCTAAATATCTCATTTTGTTTACCATACCCAAGTCTTATATCGAAAACACTATTTAATTTCCCAAAAACAAAAGATTCAGATGATAGGAATGATGCATTTGATGAATTAATCTCTTTAGGATGCTTAATAACCGAGAAGTCGAATTCATAAATATATTTCTCAAAATAGTTAATACGGTTACCATATCTATAACCTAAACCCCAACCATTTGAGTTCAAATTTACAGCTAAGGTTTTTTCATTGCGATAAAATATCTTTAACATATCATCAGATAAGTCCTGAGAATAAGCCAAAGAACCAAGGAAAGAAAAAAATAAAAAAAGAATTAATCTTGTACTTTTCATAAAAATAAAAAATCCGTCTCAAATGTAAATATAATTAATTTGAGACAGATACTAATTTCGTACTCAGTATACTAATTCTTTAAAAGATCGGCTATATGCTATGCTTTAACAGCTTGCTCAGTCTTAACCTGGCTATAGGCTGGACAATCTTTACTTTTGCATGAACTCATTACTGATATAACAAATAACGCTACAACTAAAGCAATAACTATTTTTTTCATAAATTGTAAATTAAGATGATTATTTTAGATTTTTATTCCCTTCAATACTATTATTATTTCAAAGCTAATAAAAATAAACAAATTTGTGAAATTAAAATCATACACTTATAAACAACACAAACCTGATTTTTATTACATCAAGCTTCTGGTATTCTTTACTTTATTTCCTGCTTTTTGTTTCTATTTTTTGACCAACTCAACAATATCATTGACTAATATTATAATAATGCTGTCGATTTAAAAACAGGATTAAAATTAAACAATTGAAATTCAAAAATCAATGTTTGCTAAAATATTTTTTCTTAAAACAAACTGCATAAATGTTTGTTCAAGAAAAACGCCTTTGGAAATTCCAAAGGCGCTCTTTTTTAATTTTATTTATTTTAGAACCGGAATCCTTCCTGGTGTCCATGGAGCCTTTGCTTGCTCAAGCTTTGTCTCTAGATTTTTTATATCTTTTGTTGCAATTTCTTCCAGTTTTTTAAGTAATGGAGGAAATTCTTCATTAATTATTTCAAGAGACTTTTTACTTGTACTTGTTATCGCTGATGTTGAGTTAATTTGAGCTTCAATCATATAATACAACCGTTGTGTTAAAGGTACAACTTGTGGAGGAATCTCCTCATCACTTGCTTTTGATTGTAACCCTTCGAAAATAAAACGAATATTTTCCAGCTCTTTTTCTACCTTTTCAGCTTCACTCATTAGACTGTTATTTGCTTCAGGAGTGCTTAAAATAGCCTGTTTAATAATACTCACTCTTTCTAAAAGTTCTTTATTAAGATTAACGGTTCCTGACATTACTCTTGTTATCTCAGCCACTTTACGTTGAAAATCAACCATTTCTTTTCTGTCGGGTGCTGGTAAAGTAGTATTATTTAACGATACCGTTTTAAATTCTTGTGCTGCTACTAGCTCTTTAATTTCGCCTTTAGCAACCAAACTTAAAGAAACCTTGTAATTACCAGGCATAACCATCCATGATCCCTTATCCTCTTTTAATGGATCAAACTTTTTATCTCTAAATCGCAATGGGAAAGTATTAGCATAATTCAAATCCCATGTTAAGCGGTTTATTCCTTTTGAAGGCGATTTGGTAATTTTTCGTATTACATTGCCTTGCTCATCAAAGATTGTAAAAATAAGATATGGAGATAATTCTTTTGCCTCTTCTTCTAATTCTTTCCAGCTTGGTTGTGGAATTGGTTTACCTTCTTTAAAAAGTTCTTTCTCTTTTTCCTGTCTTATTTCTTTTTGAGTTTTAGGAACATCTTTTAAGTAGTAAGTAAATGTAGCTCCGTATGGCGGATTTTCAGCAAGATATTCCGTTGAACCCTGACCATATTTATTACTCGACTGAATATACATTAAAGCATCTTTTATCGGGAAAACATATGCCTCTTTATCAGCAAATGCAGGTTTTACTTCACGTAATGGAGAGTAATTATCGAGAATATAGAAACCACGTCCGAATGTAGCTGCAACCAAATCACTTTCTCTTGTTTGTATTGCAAGGTCCTTAACAGCTATTGCGGGGATTCCTGATTTTAGTTGAATCCATTCTTCACCACCATTGTATGAGAAATAAACTCCAAACTCAGTTCCGGCAAAAAGCAAATCTTTATCAATAAAATCTTGCTCAATAGTATGAATTGTTCCGTTATCATCAAATCCTTTAGTTATTGCTTTCCAGGTTTTACCTTTATCAGAACTTTTTAGCAAATACGGTTTAAAATCATCTCGTAAAATATTGTCAAATGAAACATACACAACATTTTCATCGAAACGAGATGCATATACATCGCTTATATATGTATTTGCAGGTACTCCAGGAAATGAGGTAACTTTTCTCCAGTTTTTACCACCATCTTCAGTTACCGAAAGCACACCATCATCTGTTCCAGTATAAATTAGGCCTTCTTTAACAGGCGATTCATCTAAGGAAATAATAATACCAAATAATGATGTAGAAACATCTTTAACAACAGCATCAGTACTCCAGTATTTACCCATAACTGGCCATGTATTCCTATCGATATTAGCAGTTAAATCACCACTTATAACCTCCCATGTGTCGCCTCTGTTTTCGCTTTTAAACAACACATTAGCTGACATATAAATCCTTGTGTTTTTATGAGGACTAATAATAAAAGGTGTATTCCAGTTCCATCTATAGGTTAACTCTCCTTTTCCTGGCATTGGCTTAATATATACTGTTTCGTTGCTTTTTTTATCAAAGCGGTATATATTTCCGTATTGATACTCAGAGTATACAATATTAGGATCAAGTGGATCTATACGAGTCCAGAATCCATCACCACCAATAGTAACAACCCATTCTCCTTTTGTAACACCATCTGCACTTAGATTTTGTGATGGACCACCAAAACTATTGTTATCTTGAGTTCCACCAAAAACATTATAAAATGGAAGATCATTATCTACTGCAACTCTATAAAACTGAATAACTGGCAAATTCTGAACGTGCATGTAATGATTTCCATTGTCATATGTAATGTATACACCACCATCGCCACCAATCATAAAATGATCGGTATTGTTTGGATTAATCCACAATGCATGATCATCAACATGTCGTTTATTTAGTCCAACACGATTCCATGTTTTTCCGCCATCATTGGTAACTTGTGTTACTGTTTCAACAGAAAATACCTTATCAACGTTTATCGGATCACAATAAATCTCATTATAATACTGACCACTAGATGAATAATCACTCATTTTCTTCCATGATTCGCCCCTATCGGTTGATTTGAAAAAGCCACCTGCCTCATTAGCTGCTTCTATAATAGCATAAATAACATCAGGATTAACTGGTGAAATTGCTATACCAATACCGCCCATATCTTCTTTTGGTAAACCTGATTCTAGTTTCTTCCATGTTTTTCCTGCATCTGTTGATTTATGAATCGCAGATTCTGGGCCACCACCAATTTTGGTGTGAACATGTCGTCTGCGCTGTTCCGATGTGGCATATAATACATCGGGATTTCTTGGATCAAGTATTACATTGTTAATACCTGTATGTTCGCTTATATTTAGAACTTTTGTCCAATTAGTTCCTCCATCATTGGTTTTATAAAGGCCTCTTTCGCCACCAGAACCCCATGCAGAACCTTCGGCAGCAACATAAACAACATCTGAGTTACGTGGATCAATAGCAATCATACCAATTTGGCGTGATTCTTTTAATCCCATATTTTTCCAGGATTTACCACCATCAACTGATTTATAAATTCCATTGCCATATCCCAGTGCTCGCTGATGATTATTTTCACCAGTACCAATCCAAACTACATTCGAATTGTCTGGATCCATTGCCATACAACCAATAGAATAAGTACCGTAATTATCAAATATTGGTTCGAATGTTATTCCATTATTTACTGTTTTCCATACATGTCCTGAAGCAACTGCAACATAATACTCATATGGATTTTTTGGATTTACAGCAAAATCAGCAATACGTCCAGAACTAAATGCCGGACCAATATTTCTGAATTTTAAGCCACCCAAAATATCCGATTTAATTGCTGGTTCTTCTTTTTTGACATCTTTCTTTGTGTCACCTTTTTGAGCCATTAAGCTGCCCGATGATAGCAGAAATGCCATCAGTAAAAAAAGAGCAAGGAATGAAAATCTTTCAACCCTAATAATTTTTTTTATTTCCATTTTTTTTGATTTTGGTTAATTTTTATGGTTTTATCAATAATTAAATAACATTTATGCCTAAAAAATCAGACTTCAAGTTATTAATTTAAGACCAGAATTTCCAATAATAGTTTAAATAACTATTATATATAAATAATCCTTTAGTGAAGAACTAAAGGATTACTAAGCAATACTATTAATAAAAATTTATTTGGGTAATCTGAATTTATAATCAACGGAGAATTTGCCCTTAGAAATGGCAGAAAGTTTTCCTTTCAATAACCGTTTTTTTAAAGGTGCTACCTTATCTGTAAACAAAACCCCTTCGATATGATCATACTCATGCTGTATAACCCTTGCGGCCATTCCACCGTACCACTCATCATAATGGTTAAAATGCTCATCATAATATTCAATCCGGATTTTTGCTGGCCGAGAAACCTCTTCACGAAGATTAGGAATGCTTAAACAGCCCTCATTTTGAGAAGCATTTTCTATTGATGATTCAATTATTTTTGCATTTATAAAAACTCTCTTAAAATCCTTAAGTTCTGGTTCATCTTCCTCGAGAGGAGCTCCATCGATCACGAATAACCGTATCGATTTTCCTACCTGAGGGGCAGCTAATCCCAAACCGTCTGATTGATACATAGTTTCCCACATATCATCAACAAACTCTTTCAAACCGGGATAATTTTTATCTATTTTCTCTGCCACCTTTCTTAGTATTGGCGTACCATAAATCATAATCGGATAAATCATCTTAATACTTATTTTTTCTTTCTAAATATGATTGTAAAATAATCGTGGCACTTATTCTGTCAACAAGTGCTTTATTTTGTCTGTCTTTTTTTTTCAATCCTGCATCAATCATTGTTTGATGTGCCATCTTTGATGTAAACCTTTCATCTACAAGCTCAATGACAATTTCAGGATAGGTTTTTTCAAGTTTTTTAACAAATGGATTTATGAAAATAACAGCTTGAGACGGCTGATTGTTCATTTGCATTGGGTAACCAACAATAATTTTCTCAACTTTCTCTTTTGACAGATATGCTGACAAGTAATTCCAAATATCTTTAACATGCACTGTATCTAATCCATTTGCAATTATTTGCAAGGGATCAGTAACTGCTATTCCAACACGTTTCTGCCCATAATCTATTGCTAAAACCCTGCTCAAAACTCTCCTTTATTAATTTAGTCTGTAAAATTACAACTTTTGCTCTATTTTGCATAACGAAAACAATTATTAGCACTATCTATTAAACATTTATTGGCTTTTATGGTCATAGTTTTATAACTTTCGTAATCTGAAAAAATAATTATAGGGTAAATAATAATTTTAAAACATAATTCTGATAAGCTATACAACATAATTGATTTGTATAATTTTATCTATTTTTGGTTCGTCTTAAATTCTAAAAAAAGATTTTACAACTATGGGAAGAGAAATAAAATTTAGTCTTGTATATCGTGATATGTGGCAATCGTCGGGTAAATACGTACCAAGAATTGACCAGCTTAAAGAGATTGCTCCAGTTTTAATCGAGATGGGTTGTTTTTCCAGAATAGAAACGAATGGTGGTGCTTTTGAACAAATAAATCTTTTATACGGAGAAAATCCAAATACTGCTGTTCGTGAATGGACAAAACCTTTTAACGAAGCAGGTATACAAACCCACATGCTTGAGCGGGCCCTAAATGGCATTCGTATGTACCCAGTACCAGCTGATGTAAGAAGATTGATGTATAAAGTAAAAAAAGCTCAGGGAGTTGATATTGCTCGTTCGTTTTGCGGATTAAATGATCACCGTAATTTAGAGCTCTCGATAAAATATGCTAAAGAAGCAGGCATGATTTCACAGGCAACATTAAGCATTACTCATTCGGCTATACATACTGTTGAGTATTATATGGATGTTGTTGATAAGGTTGTTGAATATGGAACCGACGAGATTTGCTTAAAAGATATGGCTGGAGTTGGTCGACCTGCTACATTAGGAAAGCTAGTATTTGAAATTAAGAAAAAATATCCACATATTATTATTCAATATCATGGTCATTCTGGCCCTGGTTTCTCTGTGGCTTCGATGTTGGAATGTGCAAGAGCAGGTGTCGACTATATTGATGTTGCCATGGAGCCTCTATCCTGGGGAATGGTACATCCTGATGTTATTACAATTCAGGCTATGCTTAAAGATGCAGGGTTTAAAGTTCCAGAGATAAACATGAAAGCTTATATGAAAGCCCGTGCACTTACACAAAAGTTTATGGATGACTTTTTGGGCTACTTTATTGATCAGAAAAACAGGTATACTTCATCATTATTGGTACAATCTGGATTACCCGGGGGAATGATGGGCAGCATGATGGCCGACCTAAAAGGTGTGCATCAGGGATTAAATCAAATGTTGGAAACACAAGGTAAACCTACATTAACTCAAGATGATTTATTAGTAAAACTTTTCGACGAGGTTATTGATATTTGGCCAAAACTAGGAAACCCTCCTCTTGTTACTCCTTTTAGTCAGTATGTTAAAAATATTGCTCTTATAAATGTAATGCAAGAAATACAAGGCAAAGGTAAATTCGAGATTATTGATGACAATTCGTGGGACATGATTCTTGGTAAGGCTGGAAAGCTACCTGGCACTTTAGCTCCTGAAATTGTTCAGCTTGCCGAGAAATTGGGCAAAGAGTTTTATACTGGTGTTCCACAAGATGGTTACCCTGATGAGCTCGATAAATACCGCAAAGAAATGACTGATAATGGCTGGGAATTTGGCCAAGATGATGAAGAGCTATTTGAACTTGCTATGCATGATCGTCAATATCGTGATTATAAGTCGGGACTGGCCAAGAAACGATTCAATGATGAATTGCAAAAAATGAAAGAGGAAGCAAAAGGCAAACCAGGCAAAGCAAAAAAACCAGAAGCTGGTAAAAAAGATATTATAGCTCCATATATGGGAAAAATTTTCTATAATTTGAATTATTTTATAGAAGAAAAAGCTATAGAATTAGGGAATAAAGTAACAAAAGGACAACGAATATGTTATATCGAAAGTAATTATACATATGATGAAATAATTTCAGAATTTGATGGCGAAGTGGATGAAATATATTTTAATCATGGTGATACTGTTTCGAAGGGAGACATAATTGTTAAACTAAAGTAATTAATAAAAAAGAGGCAATCTAACATTTGATTGCCTCTTTTTTTTTCAAACTTATAATTACTATCTTAAACCTGACTTTTCTTTAAAAATGAATCAGAGCTATTTAAAAGCATATCAACATATTGAGCACGTAGATAAACAAATGGATCTTTCGCATTTTTTCTTGAAAGTTTACCACGAAAATCATTAATTGACTTATATCCTTTTTTATCCATCCAATGATTTAAATCGTCAATAATCTTTGTAATCTGACCAAACTTATTCTTATATAAAGTACTAACTATCTGAACTGTATTTGCACCTGCCAACAACATTTTTATTACATCTTCCCCATCATAAATACCAGAACCACTCGAAATATCAGCTTTTATATTACCATACAACAAACCTGTATAGCGCAATGATGTTCTATAATCACCCTTATTACTAAGGTTAAAAGGGAAAATATTCTTCTCAGTTTCGATATCAATCTCTGGTTCAAACAAACGATTAAAAAGCACAAATCCATTTACATTGAGCTTATCCATCTCAGTAATAAAATTTAATGAATTACTGTAGTATGGGGTTAGCTTTACAGCCACAGGAATTTTTACTGTTTTGCGAATAGTTTTTACTATATCTATCTGGTGTTCTTCGAATTTTTGGGCCGTTAAATCAACCTTTTTAGGAATGTTATAAAGATTTATTTCCAACGCATCAACTCCAGTTTCTTCAATCAACTTTGCATATTCTTCCCACGATTCTTTATAAATTGCATTAATACTTGCTATTACTGGAATAGTTGCAGCATCTTTTGTTTTCTTGAGATTAAGCAAAAACTCTTTAGGTCCAGCATGTTCCATTTCAGGAAATAACTTGATCATTTCGGCATTACGATCATCGTAGATGCTAAGTTCGTCTTGCAAATGAGCCGACTCAAGGTTAATCTGCTCCTCGAATAATGATTTAAAAACAATGGCACCAATACCGGCATTCTCCATTGCTTTAATATTTTCAAGTTTTAATGCAAGATTTGAAGATCCTGCAATAAGGGGATTTTTTAGTTTTAATCCCATGTAGGTAGTAGTTAAATCAGCCATATCTTTTTATGTTTTTGGGGTTACTAATTTTTCTAATAAAACAAGTATGTAAGTACTTGGTTCAAAAAATTGTTTAATATTTTGTCGTTTTGATTAAAAAACTATTAAACACATTAAAAAGAAAACCAGTTAAACAAAAAAAGCAGGGCGAACCCTGCTTTTAAAATTTGAGAATATCTAATTATTTAGAAAAATCATGTGATGCCAATCGTTTATATCCATTGTATCTCCATTTAGCATCCTCTTCGGCTCGTTTAAACAATTCAACTGCTTCCTGAGGGAACGCTTGGGATAATGATGAATATCTAACTTCGCTGCTTAGGAATTCCTGGAATTTACTCCAATTTGGTTCGGCAGAATCAAGTTCGAATGGATTCTTGCCTTGTGCTTCCATTAATGGATTAAATCTGTAATTATGCCAGTAACCACATTCAACAGCTAATTTTGCTTCCTGTTGAGTTTTGCCCATACCTGCATTTAATCCGTGGTTAATACATGGAGAATATGCAATAATAAGTGATGGGCCTGGATACTCCTCAGCTTCTTTTAATGCTTTGAAGTATTGATTCTGGCTTGCTCCCATTGAAACTTGTGCAACATATACATAGCCGTATGACATAGCCATCATACCAAGATCTTTCTTACGCGTGCGCATACCTGCAGCAGCAAATTTAGCTACAGCACCCACAGGAGTTGATTTTGATGCCTGACCACCTGTATTTGAATATACCTCTGTATCAAGAACCAGTACATTAACATCACTACCTGACGCCAATACATGATCTAAACCACCATAACCAATATCATATGCCCAACCATCACCACCAAAAATCCATACTGACTTTTTAGCAAGATATTGTTTTAATTGAATAATATCTTTTGCGATTGGGTGTTTTTCATTTTTAAGCGCAGCTAACACTTTTTCAGTTGCTTTTTTAGATGCCTCAGCATTTGCCATACTGTCAATCCATTCCTGGAATGCCACTTTGGTTTCAGGTGCAACATCATTTATTGTTGCAGTCATCTTTTCAAAAATTCTAAGACGCATCTTATCAACACCTACAGACATACCTAAACCATATTCGGCATTATCTTCGAATAACGAATTTGCCCAAGCAGGTCCATGTCCTTCTTTATTTGCACAATATGGAGTTGATGGAGCTGAGCCACCATAAATTGAAGAACATCCTGTTGCATTAGCAACCATCATTCTATCACCAAATAATTGAGTAATGGCTTTGATATATGGAGTTTCTCCGCAACCAGCGCAAGCACCACTGAATTCAAATAATGGTTGTGCAAACTGGCTATTTTTAACACTCTTCGTTTTGTCTAGAACAGTATCTTTATATCCTACATGCTTATGCATATAGTCGAAACGTGCGTCTTCGGCTAACTGACTTTCAAGAGGCTGCATAACCAGTGCCTTTGTTTTAGCAGGACAAACATCAGCACAGTTTCCACAACCAGTACAATCTAATGGACTAACCTGCATTCTAAACTGATATTCTTTTGTACCACCAGTACCTTTAATTGTTACAGTTCCTTCAGGAGCATTTTTCAGTTCTTCCTCTGTTAACAAGAACGGACGTATAACTGCGTGAGGACAAACATACGCACATTGATTACACTGAATACAATTCTCAGAAATCCACTCAGGTACATTAACCGCAATACCTCGTTTTTCAAAAGCTGTTGTTCCTGCAGGAAACGTTCCGTCTTCTCTTCCTAAGAAAGCACTTACTGGCAAATCATCCCCTTTTTGTAGGTTTATTGGTTCAACCACATTCTGAATAAACTCTGGAATATCATTATTTCTTTCAGATGGTTTTACAACAATATTTTTCCATTCAGCAGGAATTTTAATTTCGGTTAGTTCACCTCCACGATCAACTGCTGCTTTATTCATTGCAACAATCTCTTCACCTTTGCGTCCGAATGATTTAACAATGGCTTTCTTCATTTGTGCTTCTGCTAATTCGTAAGGAATAACATTTGCAATTTTAAAGAATGCAGCTTGCATAATCATATTGGTTCTATTACCCAACCCAATTTCTTCAGCAATTTTTGTTGCATTAATTATGTAACATTTAATCTCTTTTTCGGCAAGAATTTTCTTCATGCTATCAGGGAAACGGGTTTTTGTTTCTTCAACATCCCAAATACTATTTAAAAGGAATGTTCCACCTTTTTTAATTCCCCTTAGCATTTCGTACTTATCCAAATAAGCAGGAACATGGCATGCTACGAAATCTGGTGTACCAACTAAATATGAAGAACGAATTGGTTGATCACCAAAACGTAAATGAGAAACAGTAATACCTCCTGATTTTTTTGAATCGTATGCGAAGTAAGCTTGTGCATATTTATCGGTATTATCACCAATAATTTTAATTGAGTTTTTATTTGCACCTACTGTACCATCTGATCCTAATCCATAAAATTTACCTTCGAATGTACCTTTTGGAACAACACTCAGTTCAGGCAATAATGGTAATGATAAGAATGTAACATCATCAACAATACCTACAGTAAATCCATTTTTTGGTTCTGGTAAAGCAAGGTTATTATAAATTGAGATGATTTGAGATGGGGTTGTATCTTTTGAGCTTAATCCATAACGACCACCAACAATAATTGGAGCTTTATCTTTACCATAAAATAACTCGCGTACATCAAGATATAATGGTTCGCCATTTGCTCCTGGTTCTTTTGTTCTATCTAATACAGCAATACGTTTTACTGATTTAGGAAGAACTTTCATGAAATATTTTTCTGAGAATGGACGATATAAATGAACAGAAACTAATCCTACTTTTTCGCCTTGGGCTATTTTGTAATCGATAACTTCTTTTATTGTAGAAGTAACTGAGCCCATAGCAACAATTATATTTTCAGCATCCGGAGCACCATAGTATGTAAATGGGTGATATTCTCTACCAGTCATTTTGGTGATTTCCTGCATGTATTCTTCTACCATATCAGGTAGTGGCGCATAAAATGAATTTGCGGCTTCACGACTTTGGAAATAAATATCTGGATTCTGAGCTGTACCTCTTGTAACAGGATGTTCCGGATTCAACGCATTATTTCTAAAACGTTGTAAGGCTTCGTAATCAAGTAATTTAGCAAGATCATCATTTTCGAAATATTCTACTTTTTGAATTTCGTGAGAAGTTCTAAAACCATCAAAGAAATGTACGAAAGGAACCCTTGACTTTATAGAAACAAGGTGAGCAACACCAGCTAAATCCATAATTTCCTGAACGCTACCTGTAGCAAGAAAAGCAAATCCAGTTTGACGGGCACTCATTACATCACTATGATCACCAAAAATAGATAATGCCTGAGCAGCTAAGCTACGAGCACTCACATGAAAAACCCCTGGTAATAATTCACCAGCAATTTTATACATATTTGGAATCATTAATAACAATCCCTGTGATGCAGTATATGTTGTAGTTAAAGCACCTGCTTGCAGCGAACCATGAACAGCACCTGCAGCTCCCCCTTCGGATTGCATTTCGGTAACCTGAACTCTATCGCCAAAAATATTTTTTCTACCATTTGCTGACCATTCATCAACATATTCGGCCATTGTTGAAGAGGGTGTAATAGGATAGATCGCGGCAACTTCGCTAAACATATATGCAACATGTGCTGCAGCATAGTTACCATCGCATGTTATAAATTTCTTTTTTTGTGACATTTCTAACTCCTTAATTTATTTATTAAAAGACAATTAACTAGTTTTTTGGACTTACAAAATTATAATAAAAATCTTACTTATTACAGATTTATGGTAGAAATTAGCCTTATTGACAATAATTCATTTTCATTTCAAATAATAGTGTATCTGCCTAATAATCAAAATAAAAAATGCGGGATATTTCCCGCATTTTGAATCTATTGTGTTGTTAAACATTACTCACTGTTCATAGAAACAAGGAATTCTTCATTCGATTGAGTTTTTAGCATCCTGTCGCGTAAAAACTCCATTGCTTCTACCGAATTCATATCGGTTAAGTAATTACGTAATATCCATGTTTTATTCAACATTGTGCCTTCAATAAGCAATTCTTCTCGTCGTGTACTTGAAGCAGTAATATCAACAGCTGGATAAATTCGCTTGTTAGATAATTTTCTGTCGAGCTGTAACTCCATATTTCCGGTACCTTTAAATTCTTCGAAAATAACATCATCCATTTTCGATCCTGTTTCTGTTAATGCTGTAGCCAAAATTGTTAAAGAACCACCTTCTTCGATGTTACGAGCAGCTCCGAAAAATCTTTTTGGTTTGTGTAATGCATTTGCATCTACACCACCCGAGAGAACTTTACCTGAAGCAGGAGAAACAGTATTAAACGCACGAGCAAGACGTGTAATTGAGTCTAACAATATTACAACATCATGTCCACACTCAACTAATCGTTTGGCTTTTTCAAGTACAATATTTGCAACTCTTACGTGTCGTTCTGCAGGCTCGTCGAAAGTAGATGATATTACCTCAGCATTTACACTTCGTGCCATATCGGTAACCTCTTCAGGACGCTCATCAATCAATAATACAATCATATATACTTCAGGATGATTTGCCGCTATAGCATTTGCAATCTCCTTTAGTAAAACTGTTTTACCTGTTTTTGGCTGAGCTACGATTAAACCACGTTGTCCCTTGCCAATTGGAGCAAACATATCAACAACACGAGCCGAAAGTTTATCATTTCTGCCGCTTACTAATTTGAATTTTTCTTCTGGGAAAAGAGGTGTTAAGTAATCAAAAGGAACTCTATCTCGAATATAATCAGGACTTCTTCCATTGATTTTTTCAACTTTAATTAAAGGGAAATATTTCTCACCTTCTTTTGGTGGACGAATTGATCCTTCCACACTATCTCCTGTTTTTAAACCGAACAGTTTTATTTGTGATTGTGATACATAAATATCATCAGGAGAATTAAGGTAATTATATTCTGATGATCGTAAAAACCCATATCCATCGGGCATTATTTCTAGCACTCCAGAATTTGAAATAATTCCTTCGAATTCAAATGATCGATCGTTTGTTTTTTTCTCGAATGTTCTTTTCTGAAAATTATCTTTTGAAGGTCTTTCAAAAGGTTTTTTTATTTGATCACGATCCATTCCTGTGTCTGTATTTTCAAAAGATTCAACAGCAGGAGTTTCGACAGGTGCAGCAACAACTTCTTCAGGAGCAGTATAAACAATTTCTGGTTCTTCTCCATTTAAAGAAAAATCATCGTGTTTGCTCACCATTGTTTTTTCAAACTCATTTACCGGATTGTCAAGTTTTCTGTCGGCACGTTTAATAATTTTGACTTTTTCCCTTGGTTCCTTATCTGGCTGAGGTTTTTCGTCAATACGTTTACGGTGTTTAAGTTTTTTGTCAGGCTTAACTTCAGTAGTAGCATTGATTGCTTGCTGATCAAGGATTTTGTAGATTAAATCCTGTTTTTTAAGGGCATCAAATTTTTTAATATCTAACTGCTTTGCTATATCCTTTAACTCAGGAAGTAGCTTTTTATTCAACTCAAGAATATCGTACATAAAAGTTATTTTGGGAAATTTATTTAATGATTTAAAACTAACTAATCAAATTATATAATAATCATTGATTTAACCAGTAAAAATGAACGATTTATTAATCGTAAAGAATAGAATTACAAAACGCTTGTTGGAAAATCAATGCAATATTAAAGATTTCCTTACAAATACCAAAACTTGTAATTAAATATTTTGAAAAAAAATATGAAATTCTTATTGATTCTGTAAAATTAATGAAAAAATAATTACCTAAATGCGTTTTGTAAACATATTTGAATAAATTTGTAACCATTAGTTAATAAATAACGTATTAATTAAGGCATTTAACTTTCATCAAACCCTAAAAATGAGACAGTTAAAAATCATAAAACAAGTTACTAACCGGGAAACTGCCTCACTTGATAAGTATTTACACGAAATTGGAAAGGTTGATCTTCTCTCGGCAGATGAAGAGGTCGAATTAGCACGCAGAGTAAGAAGTGGCGATCATGTTGCTTTAGAAAGATTAATAAAAGCAAACCTTCGATTTGTTGTTTCTGTTTCTAAACAATATCAAAATCAAGGACTTAGCTTACCCGATTTAATTAATGAAGGAAATCTTGGATTAATTAAGGCTGCTAAACGATTTGATGAAACACGAGGATTCAAGTTTATTTCTTATGCTGTTTGGTGGATAAGACAATCGATATTACAAGCCCTAGCAGAACAAGCAAGAATTGTTAGATTACCTCTGAATAAAATTGGATCAATAAATAAAATAAACAAAGCTCTATCGGAGTTAGAACAAAAATATGAAAGAGAACCTTCAATTGAAGAAATCTCAAAAGCCATTGAATTAGCCCCATCCGATATAAAAGACGCAATGCGAAGCTCAGGTCGCCATGTTTCAATGGACGCCCCGCTCACCGAAGGCGAAGATGGTGACATGTACGAAGTTCTATTAAGCAATGACAATCCTAGCCCAGATGGAAATTTATTAAATGATTCTCTCAGAAAAGAAATAGAACGTACATTATCATCATTGACCGAACGTGAAGCAAGTATTATAAAATTATACTTCGGACTTAATGGTAAGCATCCATATACACTAGAAGAAATAGGCGAAGAGTTTAACCTTACACGCGAAAGAGTTAGACAGATTAAGGAAAAAGCAATTAAACGATTAAAACAAACCACACGAAGTAAAATCCTAAAAACATATCTCGGTTAATAATTTGAAAACAATTATAGAAAAAGGAAACAATCTGTTTCCTTTTTTTTATCTATTTTTGTTTGTACTAAATTGATAAATATGAAGCATCTAATATCCCCATCGTTACTTTCGGCAGACTTTGGTAACCTGCAACGCGACATTGAAATGATTAATAATAGCGAAGCAGACTGGTTTCATCTTGATATAATGGATGGTATTTTTGTTCCTAACATTTCTTTTGGTTTTCCGATAATTAAACATATAAAAAAACATGCAAAAAAAACATTGGATGTACATTTGATGATTATTGATCCGGATAGATATATAGAACAATTCCAAAAAGCAGGTGCCGATATATTAACTGTACATTATGAAACCTGCAACCATTTGCACCGAACCGTTCAAAATATAAAGTCGCTTGGAATGAAAGCTGGTGTAAGCTTAAATCCTCATACGCCCGTTCATTTGCTTGAAGATATTATTACAGATCTAGATCTTGTTTTAATTATGTCGGTAAATCCAGGTTTTGGTGGACAAAAATTTATTCCAAATGCATTGGATAAAATTAAAAAGTTGAAAAAACTAATAATCGAAACGAAATCAAATGCATTAATTGAGGTTGATGGTGGTGTTGATAATACCAATGCCAAACTATTGATCGATGCCGGTTGCGATGTTCTGGTAGCAGGAAATTATATTTTTGGTTCTTCAGATCAGATAAAGACCATTTCAGAACTCAAACTATTATAAATTATTAGAAGATCCTGTCTAAAAGGTTATTTAATAATTGTCTACACTTCGACTAGCTCAGTGTGACAATTAATAAAAAGGAAAGTTGTCATATTTAGTTTGTCGAAATATGAACAACTTTCTTATTTTGGGGCTTATTCTAGTTTTAAACTGAATTAATTTTATTCTTTTCCCCCCAGATAATCCTGCAAATATGCATATCTTTCGGTCAATTTCCCATTTTTAGTAATTGTAGCACGTTCAATAATTCCAGCATCGTCGTGTCCAAAAAGCGATGGATAAACTTTGTCAAGCAAATCGGCACCAAAATCAGCTGATGCATTACGAGGCAATTCTCCCGGCAGATTATCGATTGACATTACAGTAATATTTTTAGGACTGATAAAGGGGCGTTCATCTTTTCCTGTTACCGGGTTGTATCCATAAAATGGATCGGCTATTGTTGTAGCACGAACTGTTGAAGCAATTGGTCCGTTTACATCGCAGCTCACATCAGCAATTACTGTAATTTTAAAATCAGGATCAAGAAAATCTTCTTTAGTAATAAACTTAGGTGATTTTGGATCCCAGAAATGGCAGGCAATAAAAATATCGGTAACTTTTGTAAAGGGTTTAAAAGTTGACTCATACTCTTCTGGGTGTTTAAAGAAATGCTGAAGGTTAAATTGCATTCCTCCCCTATGACGAACATAATGTTCAGGATCAATACGGCAAAGAACAGCTTCATCGAATTCCTGGGTAAGATATTCTTCAGGAGTTACTTCGCGAAGATTTAATTGACGTAAAGTCTCCATTGCTCCCATTGCAACACGACCACCACCAGTTACGAGAATTTTTTTCTTTTTAAGTTTAATTAATTTAAGTCCGGCATACATTTCGTCCATATCGTGGCATTGATGAGCGGGTTTTAATTTGAACTCGTCCATACGAATACCTCTTGCCCGCAAACCATTATATGCACCAACAATACCTGCCCAACGCCCAAAAGCAACAATACGGGCACCATTATAATCAGTCAGATATTCATAATCTACTAATCGTATTTTTTTTCGTATAATTTCCTGAAGCAGATCCCTGTTATAAGGCTGTTTTTTAGCCACATGAGCAAAAAACATATATGTTTTATTTGGTATTAGAGTAGAGGGATTAACTTCTTTTACACCTAATAGAATGTCACAATCACCAAGATCCTCTTTCATTTCCAGATCAAGATATGTATATTCCTCATCAGTAAAACAGCGAATATCACTTGGTTGAATATATAGATCAATATTTGAGAATCGTTCCAATAATTTTACCGCGAGAGGTGGTGTTACTGGTACTCTTTTATCGGGTGGATTTTTTGTTTCTCTTAAAACACCAACTTTAATCTTTTTGCCCATATAATTATTTATTGATTATTGACTCTGGAAGGCATAAAATTAATTTTTTTTCGTCAAATACCTGCAAATAGCTTGTTATTTTTGTAACTTTGCAGTCCCACAATGGGGCTGTTTTGGTTTTGACGGTAATGTAAATTGGAGTGTAAGCATGTCGAGCTTTGTGTTTTGGCTCGTAAATCTCAATTCTCAAAACAATAAACGGCGAAAATAATTACGCGCTTGCTGCTTAATCTCACTCAGTGAATTAAACTTAATCCTGCGGTCTAGGTACTACAGGACAAGCTGTCTCTCAAAGAGCGATGTTTAACCGCGCTTGACATAGAGGCATCGTAAATGTTAAACTAGCCTGATTGGCGCTTCGATGATCAGGCGAAAATAAAGAAGCTAAGGTATGGTTCGGCTGCTCTTTGCCAGGTCACTCACAAAAAATAACAAAGAGATAAGCATGTAGAAAACATTTGGGTTTCTTATTCGGACGCGGGTTCGAGTCCCGCCAGCTCCACTGAAACAAATAACAAAATGAACTGAAACAGCATGAATCATAAGATTTATGCTGTTTTTGCATTTATTGATATCTTAAAATATTCATAAATTCACCTAACGAACGACACCTAATCAGATGCCATTTGTAAAAAACAAAAATAGGTGTCCGAATAGGGCACCTAACAATAAAATATGGATAATATTAACTAATTAGGATCTTCTTTTCAAACTATCAATCTCAGTTTTTAATTCATTGGTATACTCTCTCAGAAACCCAATAGTCTGTTTCTGGCTTTCAACGGTTTGTTTTAAAGCTGCAAATGCAAGTTCTTCTTTTGGGTTGGTGATTTCATCCAAAGGGTTAATCCCTGTTTTTTTTTGAAATACTGTATAGCACCATTTAAGAATTTTACTTGCAATAATTCCAGTTTTATAGCAATCTGTTTTAAAGTTTACTGCTGTGATCTTCCAATATTTGTGGTTGTTAATTCCTTTGACATATTATTTAAATAATACAATTACACATTATAATCCAATAAGTTACGAATAATTTAATGGAAATTTTTAATAATTTAATATATTCATCTACTTTTAAAATTCTGATTTACAGAATCATTCGCTTGGCGAATGCAAGCAGAACAGGACCCTGTCCTGTTCCGGCTTGCTATAAATTATCGCCTTCTATCTTTTCCCTCGTAAACCAAATCATTACACATTTCGCGTAAACGACTTCTTAATCTATCACCATAGTTCAACTCAATATCGTCTGCATTGTAATTTGTAGTAATAAAGGTTTTCATACCATACATAATGAAAAAATCGTATCGTTTAAGTAGAATATCTGCCATAACATTTCTCTCGTTGCCATAACATTTCACAATCTTTGGTTCAAGGCCTAAGTCATCATAGCATTTTGTTAATGGAAATTTATAATCGGCGTTATTATAAAGATCTTTTTTAAAGCTAAAACTGGTATGTTTGTAAATAGCAGGTATTCCATTTTCGTAAAAGTCATCCGTTACATCACTTGTTTTTACAATACGATATTTTTTCAAGGGATTATTCTTTTTTACATACTGATTAAAAATTTCGAATACTCTTGATTTCCCTGTTCCAATATTTCCGCGTAAAAGAATCCCTTTGTCAAGGCCATAATTCGAATTGAGTTTTTCAAATTCCGGATCATCATGGAAATACATTATTAATGCCCGATAAATCTTTAAATCATTTTCGAGTAGTTGAAACCCGGGAATTAAACTTAATCCAATTTGATATATTATATCCATTGAAGCATCCAAACTATAGGTTTTGCTCATGATCTTTTTCTCCAGAATTATATCTGTTATTGTTTTTGTTATTGATTGAATTGCCTTTCTTCAGGTTGTCAAACTTGAATTTCCAATTTTCGGAATTCCAACCCCCGTTTAGAAATTTTTTATCTTTTGAACCCAGGAAGTTTGAAAAACTATGAAGTTTTTCCTCAGCCTCAGTTTTGTAGTTTTTATAAGCATGAAATTGAGTTTTAAATAAATCGAGATGATTTGTTGCGCCCAGGGTAATTAAAAAATCAGTTACTTCGGTTTTTTTATAAGGGCTATTATTACTTTCAAATCCAAAAAAGGAGAGAATTTCATCCATTAAATCCAACTCAAAATTTATTTGGTTTTGATTTTCATTATCTTTTTCTTTATCCTTTTTAAAAGTATTTATTTTTTCTTTTTCCCCTGAGTCTAAAGGAAGTCCACCTCTAGTCTCTAAATAGTCTTTATATATGGTATCGATACCATAAACATAAGGTATCAATTCCTTATCCTTAACACCTGCAAACTCTCTGATAATGCATTTTTTTACTTGCGGAGACAACGTAAAATTGTACTTACTGAAATTTATTATGCAAATCTCAGAAGTTTTATAACTAAACTTTATCTTTTTGCATTTTTCAAGTAGTTCAAGCAACTTATTGACAGTATCTTTATTATATCCTGTTTCGTATTCAATTTGCCTTATTGATATCTCGTAAATGCTACATTGAGTTACGTTAGGATTAGTAAGTAAATGTAAAAGTATTTCTGCTCAGGAGTAAGCTCAAGCACCCATGGGTCATTCCAGAACTTAGTTTGTATTGATCTGTAAATTGCCATATTATTTAACTTTTAAAGAATCAAGGACCTTAACTATATCATCGTAATCATAAAGAATGAGACCACTTATTTTACTATAGCTTATCTCACCCTTAATTCTCATCTCTTGCAGTTTTCCTGCACTTATATTTCCGAGTAGTTTTCTTACATCTTTTGACTTAAGCCATTTTCTTTGAATTCCATTATCGGAATTAATAAATAAATTATCAATATGTCTGTATAGTCTTTTTTCAAATTCCATGAAATCAGATTCTGTTGGTACTTTTTCTGCCATTTTACATCATTTTAAATCGTTTTTAAATTGGTTAACTTTTTATGCTGCAGCATTTGGAATCAAATTTAATTCGAGTGAATTCTTATTGGAGTGTAAGAAAGTGTACACTATTTGTTATAAGACTGATATACTGCTAATTACAAAACAGAGAAATACAATAAATAATTTCTCTCCTTATATATAGTTAAGCTTCAGCATAGTAATTTTGATAAACACTAAATAAAAAACTTAATAAAATGAGAAACGTACTATCATGGAATCAAGCTTTGGAAAAAAACTACGAACCAAGAGATTATTCGTTTCAAAAGGAGGATATACAATTAGGGGAATTCGAAGCCAGTCTAAATTTTAAAATCTGGGCTAAAAAAGTCAACGGAGTAACTTGTTATTTCACAAATAAAAATGATTATCAGAAATTCCAACTTACAGTCTACAGGAATAAAAACCTTGAGTATAAAATAGATAGTTGCAACATTGATTTTGCTGAATGCCCAACTGATGAATTATACAAATTGACAGTTACTGAAAATAAAAAGGGGAACACAAAACTTATCGCAGCAGAATTGCTCAAATAATAGAGCAAGGGAAAAAAAGGTCTTTCATTTTTTATGGGATTGTGGTTTGTATGTGGGGAAAAATGAATGTCCTTTTGAGCAACAAAAAAGCCTCATTTCGAAAATCCTTCGGAATGGGGCTTTTGTTATTTACAGAATTCAAAAATAAAAACCTTTATTCTATCTGATAATCTTAGAATACATTAGTTCCCATTTGGAACATAGGTAAATACATTGCAATTAGGATTATTGCAACAAAAACACCAACAAATATTATCAGAAATGGCTCTAATAAATTGGTCAGAATTTCGATATTGTAATTAAACTCCTCTGAATACTGGTTATTTAAATTTTTAAATACATTATCCAATTGATTTACCTCTTCGCCAACTTTTATAAGATAAATGGTTCGCTTATTAAAAAGTGAGAACTTGCCAAGGCTTTCGTTCAAAAGTTTTCCCTTTAACAAATCAGTCTGAACAGTATTTAAGATGCCATCGAGAAGTGGGAAATCTACCATATCTCTTCCTAATTCTATGGCTTTTAAAAGATTAACTTTGGATCCAATAAGTAATGCCATGGATTGAAAAAATCTTTCAAGATAAAACAGCTTAATAAGCTTTCCTATTATTGGCAATCTAATTAAAAGTTGAGCTTTACGGATCCTGTAATCATGATTGTTTCTAAATATAATATTGAGCAAAACAATAGCGACAATAAGCACAATAAAAATAAAATAATACTTAGAAAAAAAGCTTGATGTGTTAATAATGAATTTTGTTAATGGAGGCAATTGGTTATTAGAACGGGCAAATATTTCAACAAACATAGGGACCATAAATTTCATAATAAAGAAAATCGCAGCAAAGGCTGTTAATAGCACAATTGATGGATATGTTAAGGCATTGGTGATTTTTCTTTTTTGGTTAATGTTTTTAGAGTAAAATCTGTTAAGCTCATTTAAAACTTCAATAACTTTCCCGCTTTCTTCGCCAATTTTTATGCTATAAAAATCGTAATTAGAAAAATAACCACTTTTTTTCAATGAATCAGAAAGGGGCTTACCACCAATAACATTTTCTTTTATTTTCTCAAACAATTCTTTTATTAGAGGTTTGGTTTGTTCTTCCACAATAATTTCGAGGGAAGTTTTAAGGTCGATTCCTGATGATAGCAGCATTGCAAGCTCCGAAAAGAAAACCAACTTCTCACTATTCTTGAGTTTCTTTTTAGAAAATGATATGTCGGTATTTAGAAAATCAAGGAAGCTTTTTTCATTTTTCCCTTTAACACTTTTTTCAGAAGTGCCTGCTTTAATATTTTTTAAATCAATTCCCATTGTTTAAACTAAAATTTACCAACGTTGAATTATTATATTTCTTTTTTAAATAATACCTAAACTTATTATTGTTTAGTATAATATCAAACTCGATTTCTTTTATTAAGTTGCCTGAATAATTAGTATAAGTAAGGTCTTTAATTTTAAAGAAGGTAGTATCGGAATGTTCGTTACAGGTTCTGACTAAATAATTTTCTAAAAACTGGTAACTAACCTCGGTACTATCATACAATTGAAAGATAAACTGATCATTTTTAAAAACAAACTTATCAGAATTTTCAGAATCATTTTGAATTCTTGAGTCGAAAAGCATGAATTCTGAACTTTGCTCTATTCCCTTTAATGTTTTATTAAACATTTTTTGATAATTCAAATATATCATCATTGCTGACGAAATTAATATTCCGGATATTGTAATAACAACAATCATCTCAATAACAGTAAATGCAGGAGCTTTTATGTTTTTTACTGAAGTCATTATTACTAAAGTCGTTTTTAGTATAGATAATTACAATAATTGAGTATCTTTTATCAAAACGATTTTTCGTTTGCTTAAAATTACATTTTTGCTCGAATCGATATACTCATAATTTACTAAATACAGGCTTCTTTTATTATATGATGTAACAGTTTTTCTAATAATAAACGATTGAATAATTAGCTCTTCGTTGGAGTACGTGTTTTTTAAATCATCCTGGCTGGATACTTTATTAAGTAAATAATGAGCACGAAGGATATTGGACTGATTTACGCTTTTTAGTTGAGATGAATAAAAACTCATAACAATTCCAAAAACCAATAAAATAATTACCATAGCAACAATAGTTTCTATAAGAGAAGATGCTTTTAGTTTGGCTTTCATTTTAATCCTTTAATAGCTTTTTTTATTGATTCTTTTTTTAAAATATTACTAAAACTATAATCCTTTGATAATTTGTCAAAACTTATAACAGCATTCATTAAATGTCCCGAATACGATGAAGATTTTGTTATTAGTTCTATTTTATTACAATACAATGATCCATAAATACTCCCTTTGGGTTCAATTTTATTATACGAATATACCAATCCTTGAATAATCGATCCTTCTTCCAGGAGTATTTTTGCGTTTTGTGAAACATTTGAATTGTACAGAATAATGTCACCAAAGATTAAAGAATTATTTCCGATCGATATTTTAGCTTTATCAATGCTATTAACCAATAAAACGGTTGGATATAATAAAGAAACATTTTCTTCGACAATTATACTATCGGTACAAAAAACCTGAAAATTACCTTTAAAACCAGATTCAATATTAACTTGGTTTGCAATAAGAATTGCATCCTGAATTTTAGATGTATTTTTAATAGTTATGGCTTGCTCAGAAAATACAACAATATTGCCAAATAATGAAACACTTTCTATTTCCAATGGTAAATCGGAATACAAAATAATAGGCTCATTCGTAAATAAATTGTCGATTACCTGGTTTGAACTGTTAACATATTCGTTGTAATTTTTTACCTGCGATAGTGATGATTTTTTATAGTTATTCTCTATTTCATCTATTAAGTCGATATTCAATTCGGGTAAACTATACTCAGCATAACCAATATTGCCATAAATAAGTTCTTCCCCATTATATCCTTTTCCATCAATATAACCTCTTTCAACATTTTTTTCTGGCAAGAATGCATTACCTTCAATTAGAGAATTCCCACATAGGGTTAATTTCTCAGCACTATTTGTATAGTATATCGATATTTCATCATTTTCAGAAATATCGTTTCCAACTAATACAGCCTTATTAATGTTAATATTTTTCCATTTAGCATTTAGGTATGCAATATCATATAATCCCCATTTTTTAACAAGCAAGGAAACATTATGCTCACCATCCTCAAATAAATCGATTTTGATTTCTTTATTGTAATCGTTAAAATTCTCAGTTGTTAAATAAATGTTTAATGCCGATTCTATGTCATCATTAAGGTCTGATTTTTTTATTAATTGGCTTACTTGTATATTATGGAGGTATAAAGCCAACAAAAACATACTTGTTAGCAGAGATAAGATAAATGCAATGAATATTGCATAAAGTAACGATCCTGCTTTAATCATAATTTATTGTTTCTTTTTCAGATCTTTATCCTTATCAGATTTAGTTTCTTTCTTTTTTTTATCAGAATCAGAACCATCCTTTTTTTCTTCATTTTTCTTGAATAAGCGTTTAAAGAAGTTATCTTCCTCCTTATTTTCTTTTGATGCTTTTTCTACCTCATTTTTATTCTTGGTATTCTTATCCTGAGTTAAATTGTTCTTACTTGTCTCAGTTTTTACTGTTTTATTTCTTTTGTTCTTGTTTTCTTTATCAATTTTTTCAGCATCAGGTTTTTTTGCAGATTCTTTTTCAGATTCTTTGTTAACTTTTAAAGAATCATCATATGCTCTTTTACTAAAAAGTCGTTTTCTGGATTTTTCATCCTTCTTATTAATTAAAGATGAATCTTTTTCTGATTTCGGCTTTCCCTCACCCTCTAATTTGTCCTTCTTATTTGTGTTTTCATCTTTAGTTTTTTTAGTAACAGCAACTCCGTTTTTATATTTTTTAATTGTTTTTGTTCCATTTACAAAAAGTACTTGTTTGCCATTAAGCTTATCATCTTTAAACTTATTAATTTCTTTTAAAGATCCGAAAGAGTCATATACTTTATGATGCCCAACTCTTCTCCCTTTACTGTACTTACCTATTGTTTTAATCTGTCCATTGTTATACCAGGTTTTCCAAATACCGGTTTTATAACCCGTTTTAAAATTTCCTGAAGTAATTAAATCCCCATCTCTATTTTCTACAATATACTTCCCATCAAGCAATTTCCCTATATATCCACCTTTGTTTGAGTTTATTTGGTTCGATTTATACCAATAATATACAATATTGTCAGATAGTTTTATTTTTTTTGTTTTAAGCAGAATATTTGCTTCAATTGTTGAATCATTTAGAGTTAAAAGAACTTTTTTTGTTGAAAAATCTTTTATTTCATTTTGTCCATATGTAAGAACTGAAAATAGAATACATATTAATAAACTTATCGAACGCATGTTATTTCTTTTTAGTAATAGTTTTAATTTCCTTTTGATAAATTACCCTTATTGAATCCTGAAAAATCATTTCAATAAAAATGCTTTCATAGGTATTTCCTTTCATAACCAACATATTTTTATTATTAATTGATAAAATACCTGTTTGTTTTTGGTTTTTAGGATTAGAGATAACTCCATTGTAACTTATACTCGGCCAGGGAACATCTTTTTTTATTTCTTTCAAATTGGTATTTTCAGTTGCCAAAGATTTTTCGGGGTTACTATTATCAGAACGGGTATTTTGATAAGTACCGTTACTCTTTGCCTTCGACAGAAAAGGGTCTTTATAATAGGCTACTATCTGAAATGTATCTTTAATTTCGAACTTATTTTTTTCAAATGATATTTGTTGTTCAGAACTGGTTTTAATTTTAGGTTTTTGCAAATAAGAAATAATTCGGAATATTATAATACCCCAAATTACTATAGTTAAAACAATTAATATAAGGCGTAAATTTTTACTTTTCATCGATTTGTTTCTTACTTATCTTATTTACAAATTCTTACATTTTAATTGTTATGGCTCATAAATCTCGAAAAGTTTAATTTTCCTTCTGTGCCTAATACTGTAAATGAATGAATTGTTGTATCGGAACGAGATGATCCGTTCAAGGCATAAATCCAGCATTGGTAATTCCCTTCGCTAATATCCATTTCAAACCTATTTAAAGTTAATGTTGTATCTATTATCAGTTCATTTATGGCGCTAAAAGACGGACTAACAATTATCAAGTTGTACTTTTCATGGTAGTTATTATCCTGATCAATATAATCCCACCAGAATAGAATATTCCCGGTTTCGAGTTCGGCATTATCAGCTGGTGATCTTAAAATAACCTGTTCTCCGGTAAGATCATCTTCAAAGAAATCATCACACGATGCAAGTAAAAACAGGACAATACCTAGAAATATCAAATATTTATAATTGTTTTTCATTATTTAATGATTTTATATTTTGAATATAAATTGTAAGCTTTAATCTATCTATTTTGTTAAATCGGTCTTCTTCCTTAACAAAACTCACAGAAATTATTTTACCTAAAGAATATTTTTGTTCAAATAGGTAAACCAATTTAAGCAAATCAGTAAATCCGCCTTCGAGTTCAACAATACAGGTCTGAACATCAAAATTCTGATCGGTAAATTTATGAGGTTGAGGCAAATTTCTAAGTATCATATTATTTTTTGCAGAATAGTCAATACATTTTTCAAGTATTAATACCTGTATATCATCTGCATCTAACAGATTTCTTCCAACAATTTCATCTATAAAAGCCAATCTTTTTTTAATATTACTAATTGCCAATGGAGCATCTTTGGCTTCATCCAGTTTCTTAGTTAATTCTTTAGATTGATTTTTAAGGCTAATCGTGCGGTGTATTGCCAGGCGGTTTATTAATAGCATTAATACTATTAGCCCCAGTATTAATAGAACCACTTTTTGTTTATATGTAATATTTTTAAACAATTTTTTACTTACTATTTGATTTTTTTACTACTATTTCTAATTCGAAGTTTGCTCCAGATTTTTTATCTTTTTGCGTAAATTTTAGTATTTCTACTTTCTCAACCCACTTTTCTAACTCAATCTTTTTGATCCATTCGTTTAACAAATTGTTTTTATTTACAACTCCTTTAATAATAATCAGGTTATTCATCACATCAATCTCTTTATTCTTCTGAACATCTGAAGATAATGGATTTAAGTACAATTCATTAAGAATAATATTATCAGGTATTGTCAAAGCAAGGCGATCGCTATAATATGAAAACCTAGATGTTTCCATCAGATTGTTCTCTGTAACGAACCTCTCATTATCAGCTAACTGTTTCGATAATAGTTTAAGCTGGCTGGTTTCTTCTGTTCTCTTGCTGTATTCAAGTGAAAGATCATTGTACTTATTATTATAATAATCAAAAAACAAGTAATTAATTAACAAAACTAAAAAGGCAAATATCAAGATACCCCATCCAAGAAGGTAAAAAATTCGTTTGTAAATAAATTCTTCTTTTGATGTTTGTAACGATTGCAGGTCAATTGAAATAGGATTGTTTTGAAGATAAAAGGAAAATGCTGTGGCAAAAGAAACCAGATTTTCATGTGAGATCTCATCATCGCCAATTTTATAAACAATATCTTGTGTATTCTGACTAATATTAAGTTGATATATCAAGTTGTTTTTAATAGTTAATTCCTGGTTTTTGACTAATAGCAAATTATTTGGCGACCTATCATCAATAAGGCTAATAATACCATTTAAAGCAAATGGGCCTATGGTAATACTTAAAATAAATATTCCCTGACTTGTAAAATGATTAACAATATCTTCGACAATCTTTTTTCTTATAAGCGAAATGTATACTTTGTCATTAACAGGAGATTTCTGAACCAAAAACTCGTCCTGGTCCGTATTCGGAAAAATGTTATTTATAATCTCCTTATTAGTTGCATTTTCTATAATTGAGCTTTCGAATTTACGATGAATAATTCCTTTACCCAATATACTTATGCTTACAGGGATTTTTGATGATAGAACTTTAGTTAAATCATGTACGCTTTTACTATTTGTTTTACTATCAAGAATATTTACGATTTTTTTATTTTTTCTGAGCGAAACGAAATCAATTTCGTATTCATTGTCAGAATAAAAACTTAAGGTAATCCCAACAGAATCAACACCTTTAATAAAATCATTATTTGATAGTCTATCGATCAGCATTAAAATATGATTGTTGGTTTAATAAAAATATTTAAACGAGACTTATCATTACTTTTTGTTTTTGAACTAAAAAACCACTTAATTATGGGTATTCTTGACAATATTGGAGTACCGGAGCCAATATTCTGAGATGATTCTTTTTCTATTCCTCCGAGCAGGATCATTTCTCCATCAAGCATTCGAATCATTGATTTAAATGTTCTGGTAACAGAACCAGGAGGGGAGTCAGTAAATTCTCTTGGAGTAAACGATGATTGAGAAACCTCGATCTCAAGAGTTATGTATTCATCTCCAGATACAAATGGTTTAATAAGTAAAGAAAGGTCCGCTTTGATTGGATTCCATGTGTATGAGTTTGCTAAAGAGGGATTTTGAGTACCAATGTAATTGCTTTTTTCTTCTTTATAATACTTGGTTTCGCCGCTACTCATGTTAGCCTCATGCCCATTTAATGTGCTCAGTTTTGGTGTTGACCTTATATCGATTACTCCATTTGTTTCGAGTGCTTTAATACTTAGGTAGAAATCTTCGGTAACCTTACCCAGATTGAACCATCCAAAACCTTCGAACTGTCCAAGAAGATTATTTAACGATTGTGTGCTAAACTGATAATTAATACCAGGCAAAATGGTTTGGCTTGCCGGATTTGGGTTCGTTCCAATACCCGCGTTAATACCTGTAACTACGGAATTATTTTTATTGTAATCGACAATTAATACTTCGATAAGAATCACAGGAACGATTTTGTCAATATCGCGAATAAAATTTTCTACAACATCAATTCTCGATTGTGGGCCTGTTACAACAATACAGTTTAGTTCGGGAAACTCTTTAACATTAATACCTTTTTTTATTTCGTCGGGGATATGTTCTACAATCTTATCAACCGACCGATACTGGAGCTTAATTAATTTGGTATTTAAAATGGAAAGATTCTCGCTTTTGCCAATGATATAAATATCGTTGATATTATTATAACTGTATTTTGTACCATCGAGCAAGCGAAGCAGAAAGTTATTGTAATCAATATTCTGAACATTTACATCTTTTTTTCCTTCCAGCTCATCAACAATAACGTAGTTAACATTAAGTGTATCGGATATTCTTTTAATGATCCAGGGAATGGAAATGTCTTTGGCAAAAATTGAAATACTATTTGTTCCAAATGTTTTAATAACGCTATTTTTTGCTTCAATACCATCTTTATCTGATTTCTTTTTATCGCCAGATATATTATCACCGGAAGATCCTTGTTTAGCCTCAATTCCTTTTTCAGAGAGAACATAAAACCGGTCGTCGGTTTTTTCATAAACAAGGTCGTTGGTAATAGCAAGTTTCTCTAATACATTTTCAAATGGCATATTTTGAATGTAGCCATTCACAATTTTACTGTTTAGCTTAGCAGGTGCCACCACATTTTTACCTGAAAGTCTGGTAATTTCTTTTAAAACCTTCCATAAAGTATCATTAACAAGTTCGTAGGATAAGAAATCGTTTTTGGAATCATATTTTATAAGTATTTCATCTATCTGGATCGGTTTGACCTGTTTTGGAGCATCGAATGGTTTAACTGTTAATATATTTCCAATAGTTGTAATTTCAAGATTGTACTGTTTGGTTAGATATAATAAAACATCAATAACCTTAACATTGGTAAAATTGTTTACAATACTCACATTTATCGATGGGTCAACATTAATATTAACTCCAGAATTATTAGCAATTCCTCTAATAAATTCCTGTATTGATGTACCATTAACCGAAATATCAATTTTTTCGTTTAATCCCGGGAGTTCAGGTATAAGTTCATTTAGTCGTTTTTCAAGATCTGCAAAACGGTCTTGAGCGAATACTGAATTTACAACCAATAAAAGTAAAAGTAGTGTAACTATCTTCGTGCAAATATATCTCATTTATTTACTTGTTTAATCGTTTGTAGCATGCATTAAAATTGAATAAATTTCTTCAATCGTAGTTTTTCCATTCATTAATAAATCGAGGGCACTATCGGCCATGGTACGTATTTGTTTTTGTTTTAAGCTTTCAGAAATATCGAACTGATTACTTTTAATTTTTGCAGCAAATTCAGAATCAACAGGAATTACTTCGTAAACAGCTTTTCGTCCCTTATAACCTGTATAATAACATTCAGGGCAACCTTTTGCTATTTTATGAACGGTAATATTACGATGTGTACTAAAATTCTTAGGAAATAATGAAAGGTTCAATTTTTCCTCAGTACAACAATGCGGGCACACTAATCTAATCAGACGCTGTGCAACCGTGAGGTTTATTGTACTTGAAAGCAGAAACGGAGGGACACCCATGTCGATAAGCCTTGAAATGGTTCCCCATGCCGAGTTGGTGTGTATTGTTGACAAAACAAGATGTCCGGTAAGTGCTGCCCTAACAGCCATTTGTGCAGTTTCGTTATCACGAATCTCTCCGAGCATAATAATATCGGGATCTTGTCGTAAGAATGTACGTAATGCTTTGGCAAAAGACAAACCAATATTTTCTTTTAGCTGAACCTGGTTTATTCCTTCGAGCGTGTACTCAATAGGATCTTCAATTGTTAAAATATTGGTTTCTTCTTTATTAAGAATTTTTAAAGTAGCATATAAGGTTGTTGTTTTGCCCGATCCTGTTGGCCCGGAAATAAGAATAATACCATGTGGTTTTTTTATCCCTTCCAGGTAGTCTTCTAACTGTTTTGGTTGAAAACCAAGATCGTTGATATCAATTGAGGTAGCATCTTTACTTAAAAGTCGTAAAACTACTTTTTCGCCATGCAATGTTGGTAAAACCGAAACCCTGATATCAAATTTTCCGGATTGAGAAACAAAATATATTCGTCCATCCTGTGGAAGTCTTTTTTCTGCTATATCGAGATTCGCCTTAATTTTTATTTTGTTTATGAGTGAGGGATAATCCTCCTTTTTTAAATGATATCGCTCAATAAGTTTACCATCATTACGCATTCGGATTCGACCCGAATCTTCGAACGACTCAATATGAATATCGCTACTATTTATACTATGTGCCTCAATAATTATTTTCTCAAGAAAATCATCTGAAATTTTATTATTGATCCATTTGCTCTTGGCATGTTTTGCGTCTCCTCTTCTATAATAAATGCTTAATGCCTTATTTATTACCTCGGATGAATATTTAGTAAGCGTAACCCTCTTTTCAAATAAAACCTCAAGCTCTTCCACTACATTATCAGAATAGTTGTTCTCATCAATAAAAAACTCAAATGTAGTGCTGGTTAACTTTGAAGGAATTATTGAATAATGCCATGCTTGTTCAGATGTAATTAACTGTCTAATGTCAATGGGTATATTTAATGGAGGAGTCATATTAAAACATTAAAGAGTTAATCAGGTCAGAACTATACAAATCGTAATTAAAGAAAGTTGTAACTACCAAAAGTACAAGGTATAGAATTGAAATTCCGCCTGCTAAAGGTATTTGGCTGTTAGTAAATAAGCGAAAAGCTTTTAATAAAGCAAAAATTAGTAAAATGGTTAAAAGACTGGTAGTAAAAAATAGAATAAAATGAACAGGTTCAAAACTAATAGCCAGGAAAATGAAAAACAACATATCACCTATACCAAGGTAATTTTTTGTAATATTTACGAGTTGTTTATTTTTAATAGTGAAATATAAGGTAATAATAATAAACTGAAAGGCTAAAAACACCATATTCCATATAAATCCTGAAACAAGTTGTTCTGTATCGGAATATAAAATTCCATTTACAACAGCAAGGATCAATAAAGCAGGTATTGTCCACCAAGAGATGGCAAGATACTTAAAATCCTGGTATATAATCACCAATAGTAAAAGGACAATACAGAGTTTTATAATCATTTGGACTTAATCTTTTGTAATTTCTTTCAGGTTTTTATCCTGATCAATTTCCCAAACGTTGAAAACTCCGTCACCATCGAAATCGACCACTGCAGTGGCTTTGGCTTTAAAAACAGTAGCTTCGGCTTCCACAATTTCAATCTTATAATTTGCCTGACCACCATCGGTAACTAACTTTTCTTGCTCAAAGCCTATCTCCTCTAAATTTGCCGAATATTTAGAGTACATGTAAAAATGACTTTTCTCCAATACATGTATATGTCCGAGTTGTATTTGGGCTTCGGTACTTTTAGCTCTTGAGATTAAAGGCATAAGGTTTGGTAAAGCCAATAATACAAGTATACCAATGATAACTAAAACAACCAATAATTCGGTTAAGCTAAATGCCGGCAATTTTTTTCTAATTTTCATTTCCTTTTTGGGTTAAAAACAGCGATTTTGCTGGTACTCTGTTCTTCTATTTTCTTTAAAAAAACGATTACAAATATATATATAATAATGGGTTAACCAACACTTATTGTTTTTAATATTAACTCATTAACAGGTAATTTATACTTAGTTTAAATAATTATTTTATTACAAGTAAATTATTTTTACATTTGAAAATACCTAAAAAAAATGCGATGAGAAAAATAATATACGTAACTTTTTTAGTATTTATAAGCTTGCAATTAAACGCACAGCTTGAAAATATCCCATTAATAACAGTAACGGGCCAAGCTGTTGAAAATATTCTTCCAGATGAGATAATTTTACGTGTAAAAATTACTAAACCACTAACCTTTGCCCAGCTACAAAACATGAGAGTTTTTAACCTTTTTGATACAGAGGATACTCAGGTAAAGTTTATAGGTACAAACGATAGTGAAATATTAAAAAGCATTATTCTGGTAAAGAATTCAAAACAAATTGAGCTTATAAAAGAGCTTTATATTTATATCCATGATATTTCGAAATATACCGATATACTAATTAAATTATACAATTTGGGTTTTGAAAACATTTCAATTATCGATATAAGAACCACTAAGTTGGATGAGTATAAAGAACGAGCCTACTCCAGTGCAATTAAGAATGCGTGGAATAAAGCAGCCATGTTTGCTGCCAGCCTGGGGCAAACGATTGGTAAAGCACATACGATTGAAGAGATCCCACAACCCATTGATAACCTTTATAAGGATTATTTACTAATGCCATACGATACTGCCACCATAACTTACGGTTTGTATAAAATGCCCGGAACCATACATATTCCTGTAAAGGTTAAGGTAAGTTTTGATTTGGTAAAGTAGGTACAATTCCAAATCAGAAATCCAAAATCGTTAATCATTGATCTTAAATCTAAGTGTATTTTTTTAATAATGAATAATGATTAACAAATGATGATTTATGAAGTTGAAACGACTGAATGGTTGCCACAAAAACACAAAGATATTAAGTTGTACAAATTCCACCCCCTTTACCCACGCTCCCGAAAGCTTTCGGGAGGGGACAGAAAAATCACTGGATTGAAACATTCCAGCACGCGTCTGAAGACGTGCGCGAACAAAGTGGGACAAGTCATTGCGAGCGAAGTCGAAAGACGAAGCAAAGCAATCTATAAAGACTGCTTCTCCCGATCCCGATAGCTATCGGGACGGGATCGCAGTGACTATCTAAAACAAACAACATGTCCGCGCCAGCTGGGGTTTGTTGGTTTAATGGTTTGGTAGGTCTTTGTGGATTTGTGACTTTGTGGTTGAATTTATGCCACAAAAACACAAAGACATTAAGTTACACAAATTCCACCCTCTGTGCTAGCTGGGGGAATAGTCATGGACGTGAACGTCCACACCAGCTGGTACCTCTCAATTACTTATAGTCATTCTGAGCAAAGCGAAGCTTGCCTGCTACAAGCAGGGAATCTTTAAAGACTGCTTCGTTACACTTTCAGTGCGCCTTCGCAGTGACTAGTAATATTATGATTATAAAATGTTATAAATAGAACGACTTAGGCAAAAGCCTAAGCCGTGCATTTTTTTATTTATTTTTATTAGTTACAGCCTCAAGCGAACTGGGAGTTGTCTTTGCGAGCGAAGCGCGGCAAACTGTTTGTAGTTTGCATAAGTGTTTCGCATTGGAGATTACCTGCATGCCACAGGCAAGCTTCGTTGCACTTGTAATGCCGGTATTGAAAGAAGGCTAAAAAGAAGGCCAAAAAGAAAGCGGCATTACACTTGCCTGCTGCAAGCAGGAATGCTGCTTAGCTTATTCGATTTTATTTTATATTCCGCTCATCTGAGGTTCAAATGCCGCTCATCCGAGGTTATTATAAATAGAAAGGCGGTGGTAATCCCGATAGCTATCGGGACACCGCCTAACTGTTTCGCAATTTTATTTTTTTTTGGCAGCCTCAGTCGAACTGAGCTTCGTGCCAACAAATGAATATGATTCGACATGATAACAAATGCATATACTTCAAGTCCTTTTTCTTGCTGACAGTATTTTAAACTTTCTATTATTATATCCCTATATATTTTCCTTGTAAAAATATCAATCCAAAATACCACTTGAAATGCTAAATAATATGCTGCGTTCTGATCTTCTATTTGGTACCCTGTTGGCATTTTTTTGATGCTAAAAATTATAAAATACTTACAGTAAATATAACAATTATTAATGCTAACGCATTATGCAGAAATGTAATTTCTGTAAAAACAGAAAGCGCAATTGCAAATTGCGCTTCGCTGCTTTGTTGTTATTTTATATTCCGCTCATCTGAGAAAAGTTGTAATTCAGCTTTTTTGTTTTTCCAAAACAATGTTAATTACAAATTAACTTTATAATACGACGGCATTATAAATGCCGCCGAGCTAAGGCATAACCAATATTTATAATACATCACCTACAAATTCTTTATCAGGATGGTATGTTATCTTTCTTTTCCTTTGAATAGGAATACTATAATATTCAGAAAAAAAACTCCCTAGTTTATTTATTTTATTAGATTTTGCAGATTTATATATTAAAATGTATTTATCATTTTTGTTTTTAATCAATAATTCATAACGTTCATTCATTACTCCCTTAAAATTACTTGTTTTTGGTGAAAAATTTCTTACTCGCATAGAGCTTATCATATTAATTAGGATTATCTCATTTACATCATCAATGTATACTATGCGTGATCGAAATTTTAGAAATAATAATTGATTATAAAACTCACATTTATTATTAAATAATTTTACACCTTCCCAATAAGTTATGCAACATCCACTAGAAATAAGAATAAAAACACTACTTATAGTATAAATACCATTTCTAAACCAAGAAAACAAAATAATTAATATTATAGAATACCATATTAAGATTAAGGGGAAAAATGGTAAAAACTTAATTGTTGTTTTTTTTTTCATTATAAATGCTTATTTTTTATCTTCTGTGCCTGATGAGGTTGGCTTAAACAAATCGACCCAAGCTTTAATCCATGAACCTTGGTAAAATGCATTCCATACAGATTGTTGTTTTGAAATTTTCAAATTAAGATTTTGTTCATCTAGTATTCTCTGTCCAGTTTGAAAAACAGCCTGTTGGTAATTTTTAAAATCTTCTGCATATCCCATTGAAGTATAATTTGGACAATCAATGTTGCCACTAACCATATAGTTCATAACATCTGCCACGAAACTACCCATATTAAAATTAACATCACCTGTATTCATTCCAGCTTTAAATTCGCTACTCCATTGAATACCAGTAAAGGCAGCTTCAATAATTGCACGATTTTCCATTGCGGTATTGAATGCCAAGTTAAATGCATAAAATTGTATTGCAAGATCTTGTCCCCCTAAACTAGAATAAGTTTGAGATGCTCCATATGCAAATTCGGCTATATTTCTTGACATGTCTGCAATTCCACTACCTTTTAATTCTCTGTACTTTTGTGCACCCTCTACCTTTATGGCCTTTCTATTCCATGAAATATCTGGTTCCTTTGTTATATCAACTTTAAAACTTGGTAAGTCATAATCTTGATCTCTTAATACAGCAACTTCATTCTGTGTAATATTAAAATTTGCAAGAGGTTTTGATTCTTTATGATAGCTATTATTTACCATAAATTCTCTATTTAATGGTCTGTTATCCTCCCAAATCCTATATGATGCAATTTTACTTCCATCTCCAAGTTCCACATGTGATGTCCTTAAATAAAAATCAGTTTGATAACCCAATATCTCTAAACCATCCAAATCAATTGCTTGTATTGGGGTATTTCCTGCAAATTGATATGGTGTCCACCAAGCATAAGATTTTGTCAACGGATCTACACTCAAGAACTTAGCAATGCGTGGGTCGTAAATTCGGAAACCGTAATCGTAGCTTGCGCCTGTTGCGCCCTGCCATTCATTGTCCATTTCTTTTCCGTTAAAACCGAACCTGTATTTATTTGCATTATGGTTCATGCCGGGCATTATACTACCAAATGGGTAGTAGTTTTGGGCGGTTAACAAGCTTGCCAAAAAGCTGTCGGGGTTGCCGTCGCTGTTATTGTCAACGGGTTGTGCATACCCACTTACTGTTGCCAGCACGTTGCCTAAATGGTTTTTAAGTTCGTATTGCTTATTGCCTGAGCTATATGAGTTTAGGCCATTGAGCCCTATGCTGGTAATATCTCTGCCTTCGGCAAGTGTACCTAACCTGTCGGAGCCATAAATGCTGAAATCGCTAACTATAAACGCACCTGTTGTTCCTGTACGCTCGTAGGTAGCCATAATATTACCTGAGGCATCGCGGTTGTACCAGGTGTATTTCCACTGGCTTTCGGCAGTTAGTACACCTGCGCTTCGGGGTTTAACCACTTTCAGTATACGGTTACCTGTTGCATCGTAAGCAAACTCAAGATCGGGCAGGTTATGGTTTTCGGTTGTACGGGTTATGTTGCGTACTTTACCACTTACTGTCCACTCAATATTTGCAATATAAGCCTGCTTATCGGTAACAAGATTACCAATTGCGTCGTACACATAGTTATTGGTATTTTGTGTACCAATATCGCCAAGGCCTTTATCGCCGGCAGCATCGGTAACATGGCTCAAGCGGTTTGTTTCGCGCGTGAGGCCATCGTTAATGCCGTAATAACTATATTCCAAATTGTCCATTAACTCGTTTTGCGAATGCCTTTTAAGGGTTAACAGGTTTCCATTGCGGTCGTATGTTGTTTCGAGCGAGTAGGAGTCAAGGTTAAGGTCAGTATACCATATATTCGTACTCACCACATTGGCATCGGCAGTAAACACATTTGCTTTTTTAATACGGTTTAGCTGGTCGTACTCATAAGCAAAGGCTTGTGGAGCAGTAGTACCGGGCATAAACTGTTTAATGGCAGTAACCATGTGGCCAATGTTCCCATTGTACAGGTTGTTTTTATTATTTGTAGCCACAGGACTGGTTGAACTGTTTGCTTCGAAGGCATATATACCCGTTGTTTCGAAGCCAACTGAGGAATAATCGTTGGTGTTATACCCAAGTGTAAATCCAAATTCGTCTTGTGGTATAAGGGCATTAATATTATTACCTGCCAGTCCGTCTTTACCAATATCTCTGTTTGGTAATAAAGTATTGGAGTTAACACCTTTAATCCATCCTTGCAATGTATATGCATAGTCGATACCTTGTACTTTGTTTTCGCCCAGTTCAACACGTGCCAGTGGTCCGTGGTCGTAATAGAAGTAGCGGGCATCTTCGTCGTAATCCATATTGTCGCGCGATGTATAAGCCGCTGTAATACGGTTATCGGCGTCGTACTCGTATTTATGGTAGAACTGGTCGGGCTCGCCAGCCTGATAACTTACCTTAATTACTTTACCGCTAATTAAGTCGTACTCGTAATCGAGGCGTTTGGCTTGCTGTCCTTCGGGCATCGATTTGTTTTCCTGTACGAGTGTTTTCACGTTTCCGTGTATGTCGTAGGAGTAATGCGAAGCCACATCGTATGCAATAACCTGCTGGTCGGGTTCACCATCGACACCAGGTATTGTTTCTATTTCGCCACCACTGCGGTATGTTGAAGAAGCCACGCGGCTACGCAGGTTTTGTTGTCCTTCGGCACCAAACATCTGGCTTACTTCGCCACTAAGCGGAGCATCGTAATAAGTACGTGTAATGTTAAAGGTATTGTTGTTTTCAATCCAACTCAAATACAAGTCGTTATCCATTTGCTCGCCCACATATAGTCCTTCCACCGGTGTTGTGGCAATAATCTCGCCAACACGTTCAATGCGTCCCAAGGCATCGTAAACGGTAAAGCTATATTTATTTGAATTTTCGTTAAACTGTTTTGCATTTTGCGAAACGACTAAACGGCCCAGCTTATCGTAGTAGAATAGGGTAGAGTACTGATCACTGAAATCGTACAGCTTTTCTACCACACCATTGTTACCTACCACAACCATGTTGTAGTTATCGGTAAAGTGGAAAGCAGTATAGTTTTGGTTGTTTGTACCCATCTGGTCGACAGTGTGCCATGTTTGGCCGCCGTTAATGGTTTTTGTCATAAAGCCATTTTCGCCAAGAATATATCCTGTTTGTGTATCGATAAAATGTACATCGGTAAGATTGGTAGAACCAGCACCTGCTGTAATGGGTTCCCATGTTCCACCACCATTTGCTGTTTTGTAAACAAGGCCATTATCGCCCACTACAAATCCAACAAAACGGTCGGCAAAATGCACCGCATTGAAATTACCCGATAAACCCGAAGCAGCAACCCATGTACCGGTAATTCCTAAGGTTGTTTTATACACAAACCCGTTACCTACAGCAAATCCAAGAGTTGAGTTTACAAACTGAATGTCGTTAACTTTTGCAGGGCATGTAAAATTCGATGACCAGTCGAGTGCACCATTTTGTGTATAATAAATAGCACCATCGTTTCCGGCCGCTACACCTTGCGATTCGGATATAAAATAAACAGCATGCAGGTCATCAGCACCAGAAACACTTAAATTATTTGTATTCCAGGTTTGGCCTTTATCAGTTGTTTTAACCACCAGGCCGTTTTCGCCAACCACATAGGTTGTATTTAAAGAAACCTGGTGCATAGCAAACATTTTGCCCGGAGTAAAACGGTTGGCAATAGCCCAGTCGCTGCCACCATTTACCGAAGCAAACACTTTACCATTTTTACCCACAGCAAGCATATCGCCTTCGTCATCGGGGTTATAATCAACAGCTTTAAGGTCTTCAACAGGTCCTGTAACCGATTGGCTGTTCCATCCAGAACCACCCAAAATGGTATTTTCCTTGGTGGTTTTATTTGCAACACCAACAGCTATTCCATCGCCAGAAGGAGTTAAGGAAAGACCATTCAGGTGCTGAATTATCGAACCAGTGTGTTTTGTCCATGTACCGGTGTTATACTCAAGGATAGTACCATTATCACCCACAGCAACACCCTCGTTATCGGAAATAAATTTAACGTTTTTAAGGTTATCGGTAGCAGCCACATTTTGTATTTGCCATGTTCGGCCACCCGATGTAGTTTCGATAACTGTACCAGCATCGCCCACGATATATGCTTTACCTACTGATGTGAGTTCGAAGTTTTCGGGATCAGCAATGGCAACACTGCGTAATGCAGGAACTCTTGTGTTAAGGGTTTCGTATGCCCAGGTAATACCACCATCGATTGTAGTCCAAAGCTCACCGCCATTACCCACCAATGATGCATTAAGAGGCGTATATAATTGAACATCGTTAATACCTGTTGGAGTAATTTTAACCGGTTGTTCGTCTTGCATAACAGTATAGCTTACATCGAGCAAACTATATGAGATTTCACCCAATGGAGAGATGTTCATTTTTATTGTTGTGCCATCGTTTTTAATGAACAAACCAGCAGTTGGTCCGGCAAACGAGAGTTTAATAATATTTTCGTTTGTAACCGGGGCAGGATTTGTAATTCCGAAGTCTATAGCATTCCAGCTTGCACCAACGTTTTCAGTTATTACAACGGTTCCATTGTCATATAAAACAATTATTCTGTTATTAGATAATGCATACACATCGATAATAGCATTTGTATTGTATGTTACTGAAGTAGGGATCTGAGACCAGTTATACATACCTATAATATTTTTCGTACCACAGAATAATTTATTGTTATCACCACCCACATATCCTTTAGAAGTTGAGTTGAATGAAATAACACGAGGAGTTACAGCAGGGTGTCCCATAAATGTTGAGTTCCAGTATTGCCCGTTGGTAATTGATTTGTAAATAGTACCATCGGTAGCTACTGCAAAACCTGTTGATCCGGAAAAGCAGAAGTCGGCAAATGCTACATTGCTGGCTTTTGTCCATGAGCTACCACCATCGGTTGAATAATAAATAAAGTTATCCTGGCTAAGCATAACGGGCCAGCTCGGGCTCAGGTAATGTATGTCTTTTGTATTTGTGCGGAATGTATTGTTTATCTTACGCCAGAAACCACCTGTTTCACGTTTAAGGATAAGGCCGTCGTTACCAGTTGCGTAGGCAATTCCATTTGAGTAATCAACAAGATTCAAATCCGGAGATTTAATGTTCGAGATCGATTTCCAGGTATATCCTTTGTCGGTTGTGCCATAAACCCTGCCGGCATCGGTAATAGCAACAGCCTGGTTGCCAGTAAATACAATATCGGTAAGGTTCCCTGTAATGATATCAGCCAGTCGATTCATCGGACCAGACCAGGTTACACCAGCATCAGAAGTAAACCAAATCTTACCCGATTTTTCGAACACCATACCTGAGTTTTCAGTTTCGAAATTCAACTGTACAAGGTCGGCAGTAGTAGGTATCGGAATAAGATTCCATATTCCGGCATCGGCCATTTTTATTACAGTACCTTTGTTACCAACAGCAAATGCTTTATTTGTGGTAATATACTGAATAGCATTGAGGTCGTTTACACCTGCAATGGTGGCTTCGGTCCATGTTTTGCCTCCATCATTTGTCTGGTAAATAAAACCATAATCTGCATCGTTCGATATTATTGAACCATTGAGCGAATTCCCAAACTGAACATCTTCAACCGATTGGTTAACAGGTATTCCGCTTTCACCTGTATAATCCGAAGTATTCCTTATTTCGAGGTTATCGTGATCGGGCATGCTCTGGGCTACTAACTGGTTAAGTGAGTTATATTTGTACGAGGTAACCATCTTGTGATTGGCAAATAAGGTTTGCGTTCCACTGTTACGGTCGGCCCGAATAGCTGGAAGTTTGTCTTCGGTGAACTTGACAACACCTTCGGGTGGAACGGTACGTACAAGGTTACCAGCCTGGTCGTAATAGTAAAGTGTATACTGGTGCTCGCCTTCAGAATAGATCATTGTAAAATCTTCGGCGGCTTTACTTAATATTTCTTTAATATAGTTTTCCCTGAAATCGATACGTTGGTTACGCAAATAAACTTCGTATTGCATTCTGGCATTGAACTTAATTACTTCAATTGTTCCTCCAAGGCATGAAGCTTCTTGTACATCGATATTGTACTCATCGGTAGTTGTAGAAAGTCCGGGAAGGTCACACATAAAGTCGACATTGCCTGTGAAATTGGAGTTGCCAGTACTTCCGAATGTTTCACCAACCAATGTAATATCGTCGATAAAATAATCATTTTGAGCGCCAGCAAATTTTCTGTTCACGATGGCAAGGTTAATAAAATCACGCTCCCTCGAATTGAATTTAACAATTATTTTCGCCCAATGATCCCACGGAATAGTTTTACAATCGTAAGTACCAGAATTTCTATATTCTCCACTATAATAGGTTTGAATATTATCCTGTATTTTATAAATTTCGATTTGGTATCCTAAATTAGTTAATGAGGTTAAATTTTTTGATTCCCAATTGTCAATAAAACCAAAATCTAATGTTGGGGTAGTTTTACTAGCACCATGAAATAATTTGATATAAAATGAAAACTCATAATCGGTATTAGGTTCAATTTTAATACCCTGCATCCAGTTTATATTGTATCCTTTTGGATTGTCAGCGCCGTTAGCGTCACCATCAATAGCCAAGGTATATCCTTTCTTTTCGGCAACCCTGTAATTATAACTTCCTTTGCCAACATAAAATACTCCATAATTGCTCCAGTTTGTGTTCCATAATAACTCAGTATTAAACCCTAATTCGTTCAGTAATGATTTATAGTCAGCTGAGTTAACGTCAGTTATAATATTGGGGTAATTGCCAGTCAGTGGTTTTTCGAAATCGCCGTTATAAACCAGGTTTTCAGTAAAACCTGCTTCTCCACAATTGCCCAGTTTTACTTTATCGGCGGTACCATTGAGCAATTCAATTTCTCCATCGGCAAAATGGCCAATAATATAAAAACGGTCTTCCGCAAAAGGCCTAATTGCAGTAAAAGATTTTAAATCATCGAAATTATTATGGGTAGTATTTGCAGGCAAATATAGCTTAACCTGGTTAATTGTTTCAAAAATATCGATAGACATTGACTCATCCAGGTTTTGAACACTTGCTAATGTATTTAGCTGATTCATTAATTCTAAAGCTTCGGAAGAGGCATTACAATCGAGGTTAACTGTTGGGTAGCAATTTCCTATATTAAAACCTGCAGCAAAACCTCTGAGCTGCATGCTTACTTCAATAGGATTTCCTTCTTCGTCGGTACTCACAATTCTAGCTATCATGGTAAAATAGTGAGATGAACCATCCTCAGCTATTGCTGTTTGGTCAACTGCAATATTAGAAACCTCAACTATTTCGTTTAGATAATAACCATTATATGGAGGCAACCAAGCTTCTATTTCTGATGGGCTATAACCAGTATAATGCACATATTCTACATTGCCTAATGCACTCCAATCGAATTCATTGTTTAAATAGTCTTGCAACAATAGAGCTTCTGAACTTGGAGCACATTCATAATAACCTGAATATGCCAGATTACTCCCTGAGTTTTCAGGGTCAAAATCAGAAGGGAGGGCTACTTCGCAACTGCCCATTTCAATGTATGAAATATTGCCCAACAGGTCAAAATATTCATAGGTAATGTTTGACCCATCTATATATTTAACCTTTGCTGTAACAACAAATTCGTAATTGGTGCCATCATAAGGTTTAATATTTCCAAATGCAACAATATTTTCGAAATTAATATCCTGATTATTATTATAAAAATCTATTCTTACTTCACCATATGATATTCCATCAACATAATCGTTAATAAAAACAGAAAATACATTTTGGTAAATATTATTGTATAGTACATTGTCATAAATATCATCGAAGAAATAGAACCAATTTTTGTTCGGGTTAGATGGGTCGCAAACCATATCAAAATAAGTAACCATATTTTGATTAAAAGCTGCATTGTATGCAAACCCACTTTCTGTCGTAGGTTCAACATCCTGAGGATAATTGAGTTGGATACGCTCGTTATCCTTCTTCCAGAAATCTCCATAATATAACAATGTATTAAGTACTGTTTGCAGTTGCACAGCTTCCTTGGTTGGTGTGCAAATTGGGTCAAAAGTACAATTTGCTATATCTAAATTAATAGAACCTTCGATCTGGATTGTTTTTGTTCGATTAGGATAATCACCATTGTAATCTGTATCAGATGGGTCTATTTTAACCTTCCCTTCCATAAGGAAATTCCCATTTGCAATTTTTGGGATAGTAGTTGAAATAGGATTTGCAATTGCACGAATACAGCAAATTTCGGTAATATCAGAAAAATCATAAAAATTACCGGATTCAATAATTTCGAGAATTATATTTTTTGAACTTCCTATTTGAGCAGTAATTCGATCTGTGCCAGAAGTAACGTTCCAATCAACTATGTCTGTTTTGTTAAATCCCATCGTTTCTTTAAGATCCGGAACAAAACCGTTGAAATCGCAACCCATTGGGTGATCAATTTCTAATTTACCATTTTTCACTAATGCATCAAGCAACATTTGCACATCGCGTGCAAATGGACATACTCCACACTGTTTGTAAGCAGAAATATCGCTTATATTTTCTGTTTCATCAATAATGTTTTGTTGCTGGCTAAAACAATTATCAACATCGAAAGATAAGCTCTCTTCATCCTCTGTTTCTGGATCAGCCTGTGTATTACATGGACTAAACTCGCTACTTTGGAAAGTAAACATATTTTCAACGCTGCTAAATCGTTTTGTTTTATCAGTATATAAATCATACCTTTTACAATGGCAAGGTTGTTCAATCTTTCCATTTTTTCCACCAATTCCGATTCTATAATAGAACTGTGTTATAAAACCATTTTTTAAAGGATTGAAGTTTTCTTCGCCTATACATTCATTGTAGAATTTATTTTTTATCGAATACCAGGTAACATATTTCTGAACAACTTTTGCTTTTTGTCCGCTATACAAATATCTAAGTACTTCCCATTCAGTTGAATCTAATTCTGTTTTAGAGGTGGGCATAGGTTCTGTGTTACAACCATTAGGGTTATGGACGATTTGGTATGCTGCTTCCCATATTGAATATGTATCGCCATTTTCGCTTTTAGTGTAGTTATTCAACGCATTGGTCATAGCCCCTTTTAATTTTGCTGTCAGAATAATGGAAGAGAAGAAACCTTCAGTTAAACTTACTGTTCCATTAAAGAATGGATCGAAGCCGTCGAAATCAAAACTACTATTTATTAAATTGTATCCGTTTGCCTGAGCATCAGAAAAGGACATATTAAGCCATTGATAATCGAAATAATCACTTTCTGACATTTTTTCGCACAATTCATAATGCTTAAACTCAGGATGATATATTACTAATGATTTGGCCCATTCGGGTTTCCAGTTGGCCAAAAAGTCTTCTACATTCTTAAGGTATTGAGGTTCGATTAAATTATCAGGTAAGATTTTAGAAATATCCTTTACTTCGGGTATAAATTTGTTTGGTTCAACTTCGAATAATTGTATATAAGCTATTGTTGTATCGTCATCGTAGTAATGAAATTGTTCATTGCCTTCTTTTTCAAAATTTTTTGGGTGTTTCCAGTCAGGATGCATGGCGTTGGATCTTTTAGGTAATCTATTGCCGGTATTAAAAACAGATAGTGGAAATTTTGAAGGGTCAATTGCTCCAATTTCTGTGTCCATAACGGTCCCGTTTACAATGCCTCCCATTTCCTGGATATCCCCATATTGTCCCATAGGGCTTACATCGGCCATTAATGAATATATTGCACCGGCACATTTACTCTTATATCCGTCACCAACACTAATAGCATTACATTCTTCAACAAGCGCAGTATATTGAGCTTCGGTTAAACATGGATCGCAATCGGGATTATAATCATAATAATATTGGTTCAATTGTTCGCAATCCTGTTCAGTAATACAACCATCAAAACTGGCATTCACCATTTCCTGGTCGATAAAGTATGATAAATCCATTAAACATGCAGATGCTTCGGAATTCATATATTCATTAATATACGTATCCATTGCAGCTTTGTCTACTGTTATCTCCTTTACCAGTTGATAGGTGCCAGGCTCAAGAGCTTCAGAAATCCAAGGTGTTGAATTGCTGTAAACAGCTTTTGGTAATTGATCGGGGCTATCTGTAGAAGATTGAATGGTACCAAAATCAATTATTATGTCATTCCCTTCACTATCGTGCAGCATGTTTTCGCCACAGCTATTTACTAATTTTACTGAAAGGTCATAAACTCCTGCAAACTGCTGTGTATGTGAAACTGTTACATAATTTCCATTGATGTCTTTTTCAGATTTGTCGCAGGAAACCACAAAATTTTCCCCAGTAAATGAAAAATTAAATGTTCTGGTTTCGGGAGCCGAAACACTTATTGGCCGACTAAAAACAAGTTTACCTTTTTCAAGGTCTATTTCGTTGCCAATACCAAGATTATCGTTCGCATCTACTTTATTTAATAAGTCGGTTTCTTTTGTAACTGTATTACCAGTACTTAACTCGTGCAAATTTTCGGGAGCAATTCCTGACAGAGCTGTGGCTACAACTTTACCAGACATATCTAGGTAAGAAATGCTAAGTTGGCCATTTGGATCTTTTACAAGGTTCTTTTTAAAATGGTTCGCAACACCAGCTTCTGATCCGAATAAAAGATCTAAATCTTTTTGTTCGGGAGTGGCGTAGTAGTACTTGGTAATTCGTTCATTTTCCTTTCCAATCTGATATTGTATACCGGCACCGCCTTGTGCTCTAATTCTGCCAGTATTATCAGGCATAAAATCAGTTTGAACAAATGGAAATCCTTCGGCATCTGGTAAATACAATTGTTTATTAGACAAATCCGGGTTGTAAGGAGAATAATAATTAGCAGCACCGCTAACATTTGGCGACATAGGTAGCGGAGTATTAGTACATGAACCATTTTCATTCTTATCAAAATCGTTTCGATTATATGGCCTTAACTCACCATCATTTTGCCCATCGCCATCGTTGTCGAGAATAAGATTGAAGTTGTCTTTGTATTCAAGCTTTTCATTTCGTGGATCAGGCACAGGAAGAACTGTAATAGCACCTCTTCCCTGGTGATCATAAATTGTTTCGCCCACCAAAATTTTATTGTCGGTATTTAATTTTGTAACTGTTTGTCTGTTACGTAAACTACCATCAAAATAGCTACCCACAATTTTGTTTTTACCTTCTTCGGCATAGCTTACTGTATATTGCCAATTTAGATTTTCATTATTATTAAAATCAGATACATGAATTTTACTGGCAATACATGTAACGTTTTCACAGTTCGTTATTTTCGGATCAGCAGACCATTTGGCGGGTAAGTTATACGTATATCCATTAAGTGAAGATTTACCAACTGCTCTAACTCTGTACAAGATATATCCCTTGTCGTAAGTATAGGGAATATTATAATGATTGTCTGATGTAGTTATTCTAGTTGAATTTAATTCAAAAATTCTTGGACTAATTGGAATATTTTCGGGACTTAATTCTCCACCTTCGCCGTTATATGAATTGATAAATGACCATTCCAGATCATATTCTATAGCACCAATAACATATCCCCACGAAATATCTATTGTTCCGTTATTTTCTAATTGCGAAGTATGCTGAATACCTGTAGGAACGCTGTTTAAATCAAGATCATAATAACGTTCAACTTCGATATCAGCAGATAAGATTAAATTAACTGGCCCTGACCCGGAAATAAACTGGATATTATCAACGGTTGCATTTATTGTATGTGCACCTTCGAAATAAAATACCGATTTATCAATGAAATTTCCTGAAATATCAGAAATCTTAAGCTTTTTAGTAAAATTATTTGCAATAAACCCAGTACCATTATAAGTGTAATATTGTCCTGAAATGCTTACTTCAAGCTCATAATTTGATGGATTTATCTTAGAATGATCTACCTGTAAAGTAATTTTATTTTTTACTTTACCATTTTGAAAGTTAAAATTACCATCAGACATATCTGTAAATCGTCCATCAACCACATTTATAGCTCCGGGTGATTCGTTGCTTTTAAATTGAACAACATAAGTATATGGTTCAATTCCGGCATTAACATTAAATGAAACAACCGCTAATAAAAAACAAAATAAGGTTGAATAAATTCTTGTTCCTTTTCTCATAATCATTCTACTTAATAGGTAATTGATTTATTATCGTATAATTTTGATATTCTTTTGTTAACTTAAATACATTTCCATCATTAGTGATATACTTCCATGTAGTAAACTCATTGTTCGAAAATACCGGATTCAGGTTAATATTGTTATATTCTATAACTATTTTGAGTTTGTCATCGGAGCTTTCTGGATTATAATTCTCAATAAGTTTTTCATTCACTATCATTATGAGTTTTTCTAATAAATAGGTTTGTTTATTAAACTCAAACTCAAATTGTTTGTAAGTATAACTAGGCATAACCAAAACATACTTTCCAGTATTTTTTGAAATGTCAACATACAAAACTTTTTCACAATAACTTAGTAATAATTCCAATTTAGAGGCCATTCCATCAGGCAACACATTAAAGCTATTTTCTGGTTCGGCAATAACTATTCTTTTGTTTTTATGATCAATAGATAAAATAGTACTAACCGACTTAATTGTTTCCACATCACCAATTTGAGTATGTAAATATTCTTTTTTTCGCTTTGCAAATCCCATTTGCACTTCATCCGGACGTTTTGAATTTGCTTTTGCGTACACATTTACAACGACATCCATAGAAAAGGTGGTATTCGTTAAATATGCCTTATTGATTTTTTGAATATCTTCAACTGCATTCTGGGCTTTGCCAGAAGAAGGCCAATACAGAAATAAAAATAAAAGTGATAATATATATATCGATTTATGACTCATCCTTATAAATAATTATTGTGTTTTTCGTTTATTACTAAATGATTCCTGAATTGTTTTTACACCACGTTCAGTTTCTTTCTTAATTCTTATCAAAGCACCTTCCTCGTTGTACTCATAATATGTAGCATAATTATTCTCATCAAGCTCAGCTGAAAGTTTCATGGTAATTGGGTCGTATACATATGATTTCATGTTGGCTTTGAACGGATGTATCCTAATATCATCGAAGAATACGCTTGCCGAACTGTTATTAGTAAGATTAACATGAATAGCAGTAGTTCCAAATGGAATTACAAACTCTTGTTCGATACGCTGCCATCCATCGATAATTGCACCTTTAGCCAATATTAAACCGGTACTATCGTTTGCTCCCTCAAACAGTATTTTTACTCCTGCATCGGCATATGATCCATTTGTACTTAATACTGATTGTTTAACCCAAGCACTTAAAACATATCTTTCGCCTGGTACTGGAGCAAATGATGAAATACATTCTTTGCAAGGTAGAGGTTCTCCAATTATGCTTACTGTAACCTTATCCGAAACAGAATCTCCTGTACAATATCTATCCTGAAATTCTTCGATTGTATAAATTCCTGGTATCGAGGTCAAATAATTATAAGCAAATTCAGTACCTTGCTGATTAATTACAATTGGAGAATTCTGATGTTCACCATTAATCGCATACCAAATTGTCCATGGGCCATTCCCGGTAACGTCAAAATGAATAGTAGCCTGATCGTTCAGGTATATCTCACCGCCACCTGACATACTAATTGTTGGCTTTGGATAATGCTCAACATTAATTATTCCCGAAACAGTACCATTGCAATTATTATTACGTACTGATGTTAATTCGTATTTTGCAGGATCGCTAGCTTCAATTACATAAGATGCTAGTGAGCCATCTTCTGGTATATTAACTGTAATTTCGCTTTCAATCTCGATATCGTCAACAGCATACTTGAAATGCCATGGCCCCTGTCCAGTAAAATTAATTGTTAAAACAGCTGTTTCGCCTTCACAAATTGCACCGTTTCCTGTAAGTTCAGCTCCGGGTAAAGGAAGAACATGAACTATTGCAGTGCCATGTCCGGTACCGGTACAATACTGGTCGCGAATACTTAATACCCTGATAATACCATTAAACCCGATATCATAAATTTTAGGATTTTCGATTGTGAAAATCTCAGGGGTTATAGAAAAGAAATTAACTCCTAATCGATAAGTATATTCACCACTTCCTGTAAAAGTAACAGTTACAGGTGTTGTTTCGCCCTGACAAATAGTTCTATCATTACTATTTGCGATAGTTGCTGTTGGTATGGGATGTTTAACTACAGAAATAACTTCCGAACTTACTGTCCCTATACAATTTCCAGATTCAACTGAAACCAGCGAATAATTACCTTCCGTTGAAGTGGTAAATACATAATTAAAAGGATCAGATGTTACCTGCTCATCAGAAAGCTCTACAATAACAGGATTAACACCATCAGTATAAGTAAATTTATAGAATAATGCACCACTAAGCTCTATAGTAAGAGTTGCGACATCTTCACCACAAATATCTCCATTACCGGTTAAAATAGCATTTGGTGTTCCTGAAACAACAATTGAATGTATGTCTCTGCCATAACATCCTGTTATTGGATCAACATAAGTATATCTTGCTTTGTACTTACCCATTTTATACGGGTTAAAGCTTGCAGTACCATCTCCGTTAGTAACTACTCCAAACCCAGAATATGTTCCTCCAGCAGGAATTCCCGTAAAGATAGCTATAGGGTCACCTACACAATAATTCGAAGCTAATCCTGTGATTTCAACTAGCGGAGAGTTTACAAATGAAACTGTAACCTGGCCACTAACAGTTCCGGAACAATTAAAATCAGATACTGATAATAAATAATAGGTATCTTCAACAGGATCGGTAAATACATATCTGTTTTCATAGGTAGTTTCTGATACAACATCACCACTTTCACCAATTTTATAAGTAAATTCAAATGGTGCTGTTCCCTGGAAATCAATGTACACTGGAGGTTCAGTTTCAAGACAAGTAGTGCCGGTACCTTTAAGAGTAGCTGTAGGGCTTGGGCGTCTAAGAACCTCAACCCAACCGGAAACTTCCAGAGGATTATTGTTTGCATCGATTGCAGATACCATCATGTATGTTCCTTCGATGCATCCGGTAATAGTATATTCAGGTTCAGTAATTCCAGTTATTGTATTTTCTGACCAGATGCCGTCCAATCCTCTGTATTTATAAGTAAACGACCACGTACCGGTTCTGTTATAAGTTACCTTAATATTAGTTGAAAGTACTCCTTCACAAAGCATACCATTTCCTTCCATTGTAACACCTGGTTTCTTAACTACATTTACAACTTTGGAAATTTGGCTTGCACAGGTACCATTTTCATAACGGAAAATAATTGTATAAGATCCGAGCTGAGCAGGTGAAAAAATATATCCATCATCAGCATCGCCATGAACATATTCATTGCCAAAGAAATATCCACCTATATTCTGGCCCCATACAAGACCATTTAATTGGACAGCATTATCCCAAAGGAAATATTCATCGGCCAGATTTACAAATTCGAGCATATAGTTTACCTTAACATTTGCTGAATGGCTGGCCACTGTGCATCCGGGCATGTTAACAGTAAGTGTAATCTGGTAATTGCCCGGTGTTGTATATGTATGCGTTGGATTCTTAAGTGTTGATGTAGTACCATCGCCAAAATCCCATGTGTATGTTTCATTAGCCAGGTCTCCAGTGTATGTAAAGCCGAAGCTCACATTCTGGTCGTGACAAACCTCGGTTGGAGAAATAGAAGTTATAACCGGGCATATATATGGCGTAACCGTAAATGGTTGACTAAATTCAGATGTGTTTTCAATATTGGTCGAATTATAACCTGGAGCATCTGATATAGCTGACACAACATATTGATTACCCGATAAAGGAATTTTATTTGTGACAATTTCCCATTCAAGATTATTATCAACTACAGCAGAACCCAAATAAACAGTTGCATTTTTTCCGTTTATATCAGACAAATAAACATCAACTATATCCCCAGGTTTTCCATTTTCCGGCGCTGTTAATCCAGTTCTGACTGTACCACTGACAATCCCTGATAATTGATTGGCATAATTAACAATTGGAGCAGCTTTCCATTTTACAAGAGTAGTGTTATTATTTATTGTAATTCCGTTTACTGTATTATAAATTTCATTTCTGCGCATAATTACATCCCTTAGATTAACATATTCCCAAAGGTTTATGGAAATTGCTGTTTCAAAATTTCTAAAAATATTCCCTTCACCCTCGCCTGGACCACCAATTAACAAAATGTCAACTTGACTTATAAATATTGCAGGAAATGTTTCTGTTCCCTCCAGAATAAATTCGTTATTCTGAATAGTTACATTACTTGAATTTGATCCATCAGCAGCAAATGCAACTCCTTCTTTCACACAAATGATGTTTCCTGCATTTGGCTTTCCAATGGTTATATTTGAACCATCATAAAAATATATTCCAAATAAATTTGGCATTTGTACAGAACCATCAATTGAAACACCTATTTTATTATTATAGATTTCAACATTTTGACAATTCAAAATAAGTATTGAATTTTCAGAATTCGGAGATGTATTTGAAGTTGAATTCTCTGAAATTACATTCCCTTCATTTGCATTATCACCACCAATAAGAATATTGGAACAATTTTCCAACCAAACGGGGACCATCATACCACCAGGAATATCAATCATTCCTGTTATATCAGTTCCTATTTTGCATCCCTGAATTGCCGAACCATTACTATTCTTTAAAATTATACCATGTCCCATACCTTCTGTTCCAATATTTGAAACTGTACAGTTTATGATATTCACATTATCTGCATTAATAACATGAATACCCTGACTATAATAACTCGCACCCACCTTCATAATATTATCAACGTAAATATTGTTAAGAACTGAGTTGGATGCAGAGATAACAATACCCGTTGAAATGTTCGTATTACCAATAATATGAATAGGATTTGCCAGTCCAAAATTACTTGCATCCATCACGACACTTTGAGTAATATCAGGTAATTGACTAACTAAATTAATAGTATATGGAGCCCCGCTTTCGCAGAATACAATATGGTGTGGCAGGTTCTCGGTGCTTGCATTTGAAGCTTCTATTGCTGCACGCAGTGAACCTGCTCCGGCATCGTTTGAGTTGGTTACGTAATAATAACCGGGTTCGGTATCAGGGCAAACAGAGCCTGAGCCTATGGTAAGTGTTGCCATATTCGAAGTAACCTCACAATTCCCATTTGAAACAACGCAATCGTAATTTCCTGCATCACCTTCTATAACACTTGCAATAGAATATGTTGATGATGTTGCTCCAGTAATATCAATTCCATCTTTTCTCCATTGGTATGAATTCCCATTTGAAGTAAGAGTAAACGTTGCACTACCACCGGTATTTGTAGTTACACCTTGGGGATGTTCTGAAATAACAGGCATACTGTTTACAGTAATTGGATAGCTGGCAGTAAGCACTATTACTCCACTACTGTTTCTGCCTTCGCAACTAAGTGTGCCAGATGTAGCATCTGCAGCAAAACTTAATGTAACAGATGCACCTGTTCCATTAATGGTGGCTCCTGTTCCTGAATAAATCCATGTATATGAGGTTATATTGGCATTAATACCAACATAACTTACATCGTTATTATATGCACAATATGCTCCAATTATCTGGGCAGCCCACTCCGCATTGCTTATAATATTTGGAATTTGATCACCATTGCGATATTTTGTTACTTTTAGATTTTCTTCAATCCATACCTGATCACCTATTTTTATGGTCGAATATATATTTCCGTCTATGTCTGTGATAGTTTCTCCTGGACTCCAATCAGTAGTATTTTTAATGCAACGAACAGATACTCCATTATTTGCCCAAAATCCATCTCCATTTGTATCTAAATTTGTATTATTATTTGGTAACATCCTATCACTCATTACACTATTTGATGCATGAAAAAAAGCCATTTCCTTTATAAAACTAAAATCTCCAAAATCACTTCTTATTCCTGCTCCTTTAGCACTAAAACCACTAGTATTATCTGCATATAAATTAGGAGCGTTCCAGAAATCTGTACCGGTTAACCTCATTTTACCTCCTGCAGCCTGCCATCCTCCAAGAGTCGTCTCTAATACTTGCCATTCTTCATTCGAAGGGATGTGCCATCCATCAGGAGCAATCTCTCTTGCATCAGTTGCTGCATACCAATTGTACAAATATCCATAACCCGCTACTTCTATTCCTTCTGCATTATATACAATATCATTTTCTCCCTGGCATATTGTTGCTAAGCCTGTAATTGTTCCTTCAACTGGAGTTATAATCATATTAACTGTTAGCATTGCAGGATTTGAAATAGACTCACAGTTAGCTTTTGTAACAATACAATCATAGCTACCTGCATCTCCTTCCATTACACTTGTTATTGAATAAGTTGATGATGTTTCTCCTGTAATATTTTGACCATTTTTTCTCCACTGAAATGATGTTCCATCTGACGTTACACTAAATTGTGCAGATGCTCCTTCATTTACATTTATATCTACAGGATGTAAAGTAATAACAGGTGGTGTATTTACGATTATTGAGTAACTTGCAGTATATACTATCTGATTACTGATACTTCTTCCTTCGCAAACTAAAGTACCAGAAGTAGCATTTTCTCCAAAATTTAGCGTTGCAGTTTCTCCATTATTCGTTATTGTAACTCCTGTGCCAGAATATGCCCATATAAATGAAACACCATCCATTCCTTTAATTGCAAAACTTTCATCATTATTATATGCACATAAACTTGGAATATTTTGATCTCGCCATGCTAAGTCTTCAATCACATTTGGAATTGGAGTGCCATCATTTAAACTTTTACACATCCAGTTTTGCGCAATCCAAACTTGATTTCCAATTTTAATGGTTCTGTATTCATTACCTTCAATATCAGTTAAAATACCAGGATCGTTGGAATCATTTTTTAATAGACGAATTGAACCTCCATAACCTTTGTCTCCATTATTCATGTATAATGCGCTGTGAGTATTGTATAATACTCCTAAATATCCTCTAACAGAACTCTCCTCATTACTACACCAAAGAAATGAGCTAATTCCTTCTTGTCCAAATGTTCCTCCAATATAATCGCGAATTCCACTTGGCAAAGCCGTAAAACCACTTTCATTAGTTGCACCAGTATTCGGACTCACCCAATGTATTGTCCCTGTTTCTTTCAATTTTCCACCAGCAATATTCACACCGCCAAGATATTCAGTTAAAATTGCATATTCTGCATTGGTTGGTACATGCCAACCATCAGGTGCTATATTGGGATGAGAAGCAGCATACCAATTATACAGGTATCCGTATCCTTTTCCTATTCCATCTAAATTATATTCAACATTACTTTCTCCCTGGCAAACATTTGCCGAACCAGTAATTGTTCCTGTTTGGGGATTAGATTCTGTAATTTCGAACATTATACTAAACTCCGAAGTATTACCATAATTAGTTCCATTTGTACCAGGAGTATCAGTAATGGTTGCAATAACATAGTTGGTTTGGCCAGCGATTAAATTTACATTTGAGGCTGTCCATGAACCATCAGCTTGAACTAAAGCATTGCCAATATATTCAAAAGCATTTATACCGTTTACATCGGATCGGAAAAGTTCAACGATATCTCCAACGTGGGCTGTTACACCAAAATCGCAAGAACCCGATACAGTTTTTAAACTAAGATTACTTGTAGCTATAGTGGGGGGCATTTTTGAGTAATTGTAATCACCTGTTTCTATTCCTATCTGGTTGTTATATATTTTATTTCTAGAAAAAGTACTGTAGTTAACACCTCCACAATCAATTATACAAAGACCTATGCCTATTTCACTATTTGCAATTATATTTGCTTCTCCAACTTCAGAACCTCCAATTCTAACATTTCTTCCATTTTCAAAGAAAATACCTGCATAAGTTTGACCTGGAACTGGGTCAAGGTTTTTATTAACTCCAATTTTATTTCCTATAATAATAGTACTATCATAATCATTAATAACATTACTTATTCTAATACCAATTGTTCCGTTACCAGAAATAATATTACCCTCATCCACTAAATTTCCACCGATTATATTATTTGATCCTTGACCAGTGTTTATTCCGACCCAAGTATTGGGTAGAGCATTAACTCCCGTAATATCAGTACCAAAATAATTATTTTTTATTATATTATTATTTCCCGAGATTTCAAGACCTATATCATTTCCGCTTAGAACATTTCTTTCTATTAAAGTATTATTAGCACTGATAACTATACCACTGAGAAAAGTTGAATAAGCCCCTTGGATATTTTTGAATCCATGAATAAAAAATCCTTTAACTTGAGTGTTATCAGCATTAATAATTAATCCATTTCTATCAGGATTATAAACTTGAGGATCTGATGTGAGATTCGATTCAATTTCAACCAAATTGGGAAGGTTGGTTGCATCAATTATAACAGGTTGGGTTATTGCAGGCAGGGGACCTGAGGTATTGGTAAGGATGATATGGTAAGGAGATCCTTTGTCGCAGAAAATGATTTGCTGTGTACCTTCGTAATAATTCGAATTAACCGCTTCTATTGCAGCTCGTAATGACCCATCACCTGAAGCATTATCATTATTTACCACAAAGGTACCATAACTTCCAACCACGTTAAAGGCTTCTTTGCTTGTTATAGCTTTGCAACCAGATAGGCTTTCCACTTCAACGTGGTAAATTCCTGATTGGGTAACCTTATATGTTGGACTAATAGAAAGCATTTCGCCATTATCAAGAAGATTATTCCCATTTAAATCTTTGAACCATGTAACTAATTTATATGGATCAGTAGAATTAGCATCATTTACACTAAGTGTAACAATGCCGGTTCCAAGCTGTGAACATATATTTGCCAGTATCTCATCCTCATTTGAAGTAATTTGTGGTTGTGGTGTTGTTCCCTGAACGACAGTAACCGGTATTCCAAACTCAAAACCCTGCCCGAGGTAGTTTGAGATTTTTGTTACCTTATACTCACCCGGAACAACAGTATAAATTGTATAAGAATCCGAATTGATGTTTTCAACCACTATTGGAGTACCATTATTTACGGTGTATTCCATAAAAATTGGCTTTTCACCAGTAAATGTAAAATCAATCCGAGCCTGATCGCCAGGATTACAAATTCCACTAACTAAATCCAATGTAACAGCAGGAACTTTTTCGTCAACATTCAGCATTGATATATTATCAAGCATATAACAAATTGTTAAATCTCCTTCGTATAATGTATTAAATGATTTATTTGTTATGTACATTGTCACTTCACTGTTATTAGAGCTATTAAATTCAGCCCAAACTTCAGAGCGTAATGAAATGGCATCAGAACTTACCTTATATGGAACACCAACAGTAGACTGAACAAATTCATATTCATCATTAGTTTTAACATAACAACCAGATTGTGCTAATGAATACTTTGTACCAGTATTATCAATATACCCAAAATCAATTTCAGGATGAAAAAAAAGAGGGTCTGCTTCTCCATAAAACCCCGGAAGATTGATAAAACCATCATATAAATCAAAAGAAAAACGGTAATTTGTATTTTGATTTAAGAAAACCTTTTGTTTCCAATCATATTTGCCTTCTCTTGAATTATTTGCATATGAACCACAATTACCACTTTGACTACCTATCCATAATTTTTCGTCAGTTACTTTAAATGATATATCAATGTAATTGCCAGGATTACTAGTTTCGTAAAAACAATCTGTTTCAAATTCAAATCCCCCAGTTGAACCATCTGTCCATAAACCTGCTGAGCAATAATACCCAGTATTTACACCATTTGGTTGCTTTGTTGGATTTTCAAAATCTCCATTATGAATTAGGTCTCTTGTTTTATTGTTTTCCATAACACTTCTAAACTCAATACTACGAACAATATCTGATCCAGAAAGTGGAGTAACAACCATATAATATTTTCCAGGAGTTAATGCATTACAGTAGTAGTAATTTATATAAGGATAAGTGTTATAGTCAGTCCAACTAGTATCAGGGATCCTTTCATCTTCGTTAAGAATATCATCATTATTACTATCTAAATACCATTTTATTGCAGAATAATCGCCTTGAATTATTGGTTCCATTTTTATTGGACTATTTAAATATAACCCACTGGATTCCGACTGAATAAAACCAGTTTCATCAGCAGAAATTTCTGCAATAGCCATATGCATTTCTCCTAAAAAAGAACCTGAACAATTGGCATCTGAAATACTAGCTATTGAATAGACATTATAATTAGTTGGTATTTGTAAAGTAGATGTATTAATACCTGTAATTTCAGGTTGAATCTGATTACCAATCGCATAACTAAAAGTATAAGGTGGTGTTCCTGTAAAATCAACAATTACTTCATTATCGCCTGTGCAATCTCCATTACAATGCATTTGTGCAAATGGAGCAGGAGTGCAAATGTTACCAATCTTAGCATTAAAGTTCTCAGGAGACTGTAAAGTAATTCTATTTTCTAGACGGAAAAGTTGACTTGCATTTGCATCTCCAGAAACATAAATATCACCAGTACTTGTTACATCAATATCTTTAATTACATCTCTTCCATTGCCTCCTGCCCATTTAATCCATTGAGGTTCAAGAACAGCATTATATTTGGCAAGAAAAATATCAGTATCCCACTGATCAATAAAATTAGTCGTTTGAAAACCTGCAATATTTCCATGAGAGCAACCTGCAATATATATATTCCCTGAGCCATCTAATTTTATTGGGTAATTCCCATATAAATTATAGCTATTTGCACCAACAGCATATGTATTATTTGAAATTCCATTACTTCCTAAATTTAAAATAAACAAACCTGAACTGCTTAAAGGGATTTGTGTTCCATCTTTAAAAAGGATTTTATTACCAGTTTTTCCTGTAATAATAAAATTTGTTCCATCAGAAATAATATCTAAGATATTAGATTGAGCAATTTGTTTAGTCCATATTTTATAGCCATTTGCATCCAATTTTATTAGAAAACTTTCATGAGGAGATAAGCAAGTTGGCCGTTCAATTGAACTAAAATATTCACCCCAGGGAAATTGGTCATGTGAAGAATTCCAATGGAAATTATATCCTTCATAGTTTGCAGCTAACAAAATTTCTCCATTATTATCGAAAGCTATTTTTCTAAATCTGGCGATATCCCACCTCCAGATTAGGCCCATAATTAGTTCACAAGTCCATTTTGTATTATTATCAGCTCCAATTTTTACTAAAAAAGGAAATCTTAATTCATACTCACTAAATAAACAATTTGTAGTACCATCATTACATATATAATGATTGCTCAAAGTAAAGCCATTTCCAAAATCAACGCCAACTCCTGCAAAATCACCAATAATTGCCACATTTTGATTTGCATCAATATCTAAACCATTCAGTTTAATTATTGAGTTTCCGCTTATCATTTTTTTTGAGATAAAAACCCCTCCAGAAGTAAATTTGAATAAAAATCCACTTGAATAAGAAAAAGGACTGGTTAAACTTTCAGATCCAAATGCGACAGAACCGGTAAAATTACCTAATACATATATATTGCCTAATACATCGTTATCTACCGCAACAATACTACCATTACCAGTTCCAGTAATTGACCAAAGTTGGTTTTCATTTACATCTTTTTTAATTATAGTTAATCCGTTATAATATATCAGGTTATCGTTATTATCAATGCAAAGCTGATCAGCCCCGTGTTTTGCCCAAACCCAATCTTTTCCCTGGGCTAAAATATTACTGCAATTAATGAATATTACTAGTACACTCAATACTATAATTGATAAACTTTTCTTTATCATAGTGTTTTATTTATTTAATTCTTTATTAATCAGATTGTCTAATTGTTCACTATTTTTATTTAAGCCCAGTTTTTGAGCCATTATAAAATCTTTTTTGGTTTCTTCAATTTTTCTTTGTTTTAGGTAACAAAGCCCACGCTTATAATAAAGGGTAGCATTGTTTCCATCAAAACGAATTGCATTAGAGTAATCTCTAGCTGCATTTTCAAAATCATTTAAATTAAAATAAGATTGTCCCCGATTGATCATAGCCTGTTTATACTCAGGATTTAATTCAATGGCTTTGTTATAATCTTTTATTGCATTACTAAAAGAATTTTGCTGGGCCCATAAGTTAGCCCTGTTAAAATAAGCATTAGGGTAATGTGGAGCCAATTCAATAGCTTTATTAAAATCATTCAATGCATTATTATACTCGCCCAAACTGCCAAAGGCCACACCTCTGTTTGCATAAGCCAAATAATTGGCCGGCTTTAGTTCAATAGCTTTATTGTAATCATTTATTGCACTATCCCATTTTTTCAACTGTGCAAATACCATCCCTCTATTTAAATAAGCTGATGAATCCTTTGGGTTCATAAGTATTACCCTTGAAAAATCATTTAAAGCCTCGTTTGTTTTTCCGGTTTTGGCTAATAATGAGCCCCTGTTTAGATATGCTTTTGTTGATCGGGGTTTTAATTCGATTGCTTTTGTAAAATCATTTAAGGCTTTTACGTAGTCTCCTTTTTCTTTGTATCCCAGACCTCTGTTGTTATAGGCTATGCTTACATTTGGGTATTTCTGAATTACATCGTTAAATAATGTAAAATCATCTTTCCATACTTTTGTTCTTGAAAATGTAAATACCGATAAGAACAAACAATAGATAACCAAAATACCCTTTACAACTTTAAGTATCTGCTGCTTTTTAATAGATGATAAAATAAATGGTATTAAAATAAATATCCCTACTGATGGAATATAATCATATCTGTCGCCAAGCAAGTTATCTCCAATAGGAATATCGAAGAGTTTTATAAGTAAGAAAATATTTACTCCAAAAAATGCTAAACTAAAAAATACAATTCTGCTTTTCTTAAAAGATTTAATAAGTGCAATTAAATAAAGTATTGCAGGTATTAACCATAACCAGAATTGCCAGGGTAATTCATTATTGATTTTGGTGGGGTAAGGATAAAACCCAGATAATTTAAATGGGATGATTAGCTTTCCAAGATATTGTGTAATACTATAAGCTGCAATTGGAATGCGTTCAATAAAGCTAAATGGAGGTTTATCGTAGGATCCCCATGTTGTGTTTTGTGCACCAATAGCAATAAGGCCAAAAACAATACCAATTAAAAGGAATGGAACCTTTTCAAACCAAACGGTTTTGGATTTAAAATCTCTTTTTAAATAAATATCAATTAGAACCAATGTAGGTACCAAGCTGATTGCCATTACTTTTGATAACCCTGAGAAAATAAAAAGTATTATTGATAAGATATAGAAAATTGTTTTCTTATTAGCGATATATTTTAAATAACAAATTAATGAACTAAAGAAGAAAGCTGTATACAATAAGTTTTTACGCTCCGACATCCATGCCACAGACTCAACCTGAATTGTATGAACACCGAATAATAATGCTACCAGTAATGCCCAGTTCGAATTTTGAAAAAGTATTTTTACAAAAAGAAAAACCAGGTAAACATTTATTAAATGCAGAACAATAGAAGTAATATGGAATGCCAATGGGCTATCACCTGATAATTTATAATCAATGGCTAAGGAAATCAAGGTAAAAGGATGATAATGACCATCGAAATATATTGTAAAGTATCCTAAAATTTTGTTAATAGATAACTCCTTGATTAATAAATTATTGGTTATATAACGACTATCATCCCACTCTAGAAATCCATTCCAGAAAATCGGACTAAATACCAGGCAGGTAAGCACAAGTACTCCAATCAATTTCCAATATTCTGATATATTTTTCTTCAAAAGTGTCATTTCTTTCTTTTAGACTGCTAATTTGTTAACTTCAAGATTAAAAACGGGTGAACTAATGTCCATGCCTGTTTTTTCTGATTTCATGAATTTATTATATCTTATAATTGCATAGATTGCTGCTAATGCATCAAACCAGCCTATTTTTTTCTCCTTATAGCTTCTACCCTCATATGAAATTGCAACTTCGTTAACTTTGATAAACTTATTTTTTGACAATTTAGCTGTAAGCTCATGGTCAAAAGAAAATCTGTTTTCGCACAAATCAATCGACTTTAATAAGTTTGCATCCATAAGTTTGTAGCAGGTTTGAATATCTGTCAGACTTAAACCGCTTAACCAATTAGAAAATGTTGTAATTCCTTTATTAATTATTTTATGGCCCCAATATGATTTTTTATACAAGTTCATATTAAGAAATCGTGATCCATAAACAACATTGGCTTCTCCTGATAAAATAGGTTCTAGCATAACATTATAATCTGAAGGATTATATTCTAAATCGGCATCTTGTATTAATATCAGGTCGCCTGTTGCAATCTTTAGCCCATATCTAATCGCATTACCCTTGCCTTTGTTTGTTTTATTTTTAATATACCAAAAATCTAGATTTGTGTGTTTAGAAATAAAAAACTCAATTTTTTGATTACTAAGATCTGTTGAACCATCATTAACAATTACCAGTTCTTTTCTAATTTCACCTATCAAATTGGTATCTGCTATTTTTTGTAACAGAATTTCAATTGTAGATTCTTCATTGAATACTGGAATTATTATACTGAGTTTTTTATACATTACTTCTCAATTAATTATAAAAAATATTTGTATTACCACCTGTGGTATAAGTACCTGCTCTTTTCTCCGGTTTGGAGATCGAAGTAAATGCGTGTATATTTCCATTTCTGGATAATATCAGTTGGTAATGCGAAACTAATGTTTATATATTTGCCCGAAACGGGCTGCTTACTACCATTAATAAGTATAAACAAGCTTTCATTTTCTGATACAATTGTACCTTGGATGTTTTGTAATGTAAAACTATTAGCCGTTTCTGCAAGATCAATTTGAATATCTGTAGCAATACTTATATCACTTACCTTTAGGCTTAAATTTACAAGGTTTTTAAGATCGTTTTCAGATGTATCCTGAATTACATAAAATGTTGGCTCACTTAAACTAAAAAATGTACTTTGTGCTATTGAAAGTTTCGTACATGTTACGAAAACTATTAACATCACTACTATTTTACTTATCGAAACTTTATTCATATTAAAAATGCTTTATATATAAAAAGTGTTATAAATTATTTGCCATCACAAGGAATTACCACTTTTCGAACTCCAATTGAAACATTTGGCTCGACCATAATACTGGTTCTTCCTGTATGCGATTCGGTTTCGGTTAATTGAATTCCTGTATTTTCATTAATAACAGATTCGTAACTGAAATGATCTTTATCACAAAAATCAAGAGAATAATCTTCGAAACCATCAAAGGCAATTTCCTGATACATTGCATTTGCAGCATTTGCAACAGGTAAAACCTGGTTATAACCAAATACTGCCGATGAGTATCTGCCTAATGCATCTCTGTTTTCGAGTGCAGAACCGTAAGGGCTAAAAATGGTTACTTCGGAGCTATATACCCATTTCTGGTGATCTGATTTGTTCCAATCCAAACCGCCATTTGCTGTCCAAAATGGTACAAAATCCTTATAGATACCATCTTTTCTGATATTAGTATTGTTATTAGCTCTCGATTGGGTTCTATCGGTTAAATAAACATGCGATTTCTGAGCCTTCCATATTCCTCTTGCTCCAACAATATATGGATTATAGTTCATTCCAGGCTCAAGTCCACATTCTCCACAGAAAACACCTGCCTTATCGGTATACTCTGTTGCAGATGCATTAAGCACATTGGTAAACTGCAGCTTACTATTTACTATTGGATTCGAAACAGTAGTAATTGATCCAACTGATAGTGCCTGACGATTACTTCTTCCTGATCTAAGAACCGTAATATCTTGTGGATTAGCATAGTATTCGCCTGCATCGCTTAATAATTTAAGCCCACCTTCAGTATTAACCACCCAGGCTCTGTCATTTCCAAAAACAACTTCATCACCCTCTACCAATTCGTTACTATTACTGGAGTATGTTACTCCAATATTTTTGTATGCAGGGCCCATTCTATCATAAGCCCAATGAGCAGGATAATTAAAAGCAAATAATGGATCATCAAATTGGTTTTTAGTTTCAGTTAGCAAAACTTCTCCAGTTTCTGCATCATAGAGTCGGTTGTAGGTTGTAACTTCAGAACCATTATCTTTAGCAGTAACCGATTCAAGGATTCCATATCGATTAATAACTTTTGTAGTTACTGCTGATCTATACCTAACTTTTTCGTGAGCGTATTTTGGCAGGATAACCGGAACAACAATTGGAAAAATTGCAGCAAGAAATGCATCAAGGTTACCATTAATACCTGTAGTAGTCGTTTCTGTTACCTGTTCACGCATATCAATAACAAAGTCGTAATCAACACCTACTGTTTCAGTAGTAATCGAGCCGTCCTTTTTGACTACCTGTACATTGTTGTTTAATTTAGAACCATTGGCTTTATAAGTATATGAAACTTCTGAAACTGAAATATCGCTATTTTCCGGAAATACTTTTTCTGATTTTGGTTTTCCATGCATATCATTAAGTTCTATAGCATAACCCTGGCTGGCAGTCATAAAATCGTAGGTCTCTATTTTCAATAGTTTCATTGCCCCACTTGATTTCTTGGGTTCTTTCTGAGGTGCGGTATAATTTGTTATCGTAGGAAAATCTTTTGAAGTATAGAACTCGTGCTCAATCCTGCCGGTAGCATTTTTTGTGACACCAGCATGTTGTATATTTCTGACAGTAACTTTACTGTATCCAACTGAAGCACCTGGAAAAAAGGATTCTCCAAAAGGTTCTTCTAAATAAAAATCATCACCCGGAACCAAAAGGTTCTTTTCTCTGTAGAAAACTGGTTTTTTAAATGGATTTTCATCACCACCAATTATTGGTTCGTAAGCAGCTACCCCACTACTAATCACTTTATTGTTTAAAGTAACACTATAATTATACTCTTGCCCATATGTAGCTGAGTTATTATTATTAAATCCTGTTAACTCCTTCCATCTGTCATTAAGAGTAATGGTTTTTACTCGCAATCCTCCACCTTTTTTAACATGGTCGGGATTATAAAGTTTAATCCAGGATTTTCCTGTTTTAAAACTTTTTGATGCCTGGCCGTTTCTTAAGGTTTCATAAAAACCAACTGCCAGATCAACAATTTGTTTTACTACTGAAGCCATTGCATCAAATACTTCGAGAACACCACCACCAACTTCAGCACCACCATATGCTATTGTAGGCATATGTACCTTTACATAGTTCCATCCAGCTTGTGAAATAGGGTTGGCAAATGGGGCTTTAGGCTTTTCATCATTCATTTCAACCTCTTTAAGCTTTATATATGCATATTTATCATTAATAAAACCATAATTTGCTTCTACTTCCAAATCAGCTGGTTTAGCATAACCAGAAACAAATTCCCATGCTTGGTCACCAGTTTCGGCCAAATCCATTAAAAATCTGAAATAGATAAAATCAATTGGCTCATTAGTTTCTTTGGTTAAGAAATCTTCTTTAAATAATTCTGGATGATTTTCAGGATCGGCTACTTTAGTATATGGATTTGCAAGTTCAACAATTAAATATGAGTTGCTTTTTTTATCACTTCCATATAATTCGGCATCTACAATACCACTCTTAACATCTGTAATAGTTGGGGCCGATTGTGAAATTCCCACTACTTTAAACATTTGCATGGCTTTTTTATCCTGAACAAATGCATAATCATCTGCTTCGTAATCTACATTTATTTTACCGCCCGATGGTAATTCTATGGATGTCATATTCCATGCTACCGCATTGATATCTGCATAATATCCCTCTACTCCTGCAGCATAGAAATCGAATCCATAAGGATTATTTGTCAAATCACCTTCCTTTATTTTATTCTGAGGTGTATACGGAAATTCAGCATTGGTTATTGGAGCCGATTCGGCACATGATTTATTTTTTGTATTTGGTAAATAGCTCCCCCAACGATCATATCCTTTAAGATTATATGTTGGATTGATAGTAGTTACAACATTTCCATCTTTATTTCTTAGTTCAGCATAATTAAATATATAGGGATTTAGTTTACCTCGTTTCGATTTTTGATATGTAAAATAAACCTTTTTAAGAGTAAGTTTACCTCCTTGGTTTGTAAATCCTGATTCATCAGCACCTTTGTTATTGTTTGGTATGTTTTGGCAAAGTGAATAGTCATATTCAAAATGTACTGATTTAATTGGAACTGCATTGTTCCCATTTTTTATTTTATCTTGTTTGCTATACAGATCTATTCGAACCAGCTTTTTCATCGGGCTAGAACCTAAACCACCTTTATTAGACTCCGCTTCAAATCCATCACAGCGATCTTTTAGGATAAATTCAGCTACATGTGTTTTGGTTTCGATGGAGTGCATATACCAAACTTCCTTTTCACCATAGATGTAATTAGCTTTATCATCTCCATTTGCGTTGTTATTGGCTATCGATTTGTAGCCTTCGTTATAGTTTGCCGAATCTTTTTCAAATGGAACTCGCCATTTATAACAATCATCGGTTCTTGAATAATTTATTTTAGTATAAGTACCTAAATCATCATCACTTGGACCATTGCGTGTAATATCAACATAATCGGGAGATAAAACAGCTGTAAGCAGGTATGAGTGAGCATAACCAGGTAATGTTGTTTTATTATAGTAATGATCTAATCCTTTATTATTACCTTTAGAATCGTCTGAGCCTGAATTGTATTTTACTAATCCTGTGCTATTATTTGGACCACCACCTGTAATAGCAAAAGAAACTTCATCTTGTTTGGTATTATATGCAGGTATACCATAAATATACCTCATACCATCTGCACGAAATGTGGTAATTTCTGAAATATGGTGACCTTTCCTGAAATTATCTGTTCTGCCTATATTATTTGTTGGTTGATAATTTCCATCATCGTTTAAAGCAAAATTAGTAGATGAATAACTCTTTATTGTGTCTTCGAGTCCATAAAGCCTTGCCTGATCAGCAGTAAGAGTTGTAATTACCTGATTTCTTCTTTGCCTTTGAGTTCTGTAATTGTTATCAGAAAGATTATAAGAAGCGCCCGTTTGGTCTTTTAAAACAGTCTCTGCTTTAACATTTACTTTATCACTTTTATTTAAGTTTACTCTTACTGCATTATACTTTCCAATATTATTTAAATGCTCCGGATTGCTTTCGCTTGTTTTTTCTCCGGCTTGTTTAAAATAGTATGGCTCATAATACTTGTCGCTTACATCCTCATTACCATTGAATTTTACCTTACTGTTTAAAGCATTATGCTGTTTCCACTTATTTGATGTTGATGTTGTTGTATTTACTGTAAGGTTAATACCACCATGTACTCCATTTCCACCACCCAATTCAATACCGCCAAGGCTCAATGCATCTGATTCGTTTTTTACTTCTCTATCGTAAATAATTCCATAATCACTTCTATAAGGACGGTACATTCCTCCAATTCCCTGACCTGAAACAGAATAAACATCGTATGTAAGGTTTGGTATAGGTAGATTTGGCCTATGCTTTGTAAAGGTTCCATCTTTTTCGCGATTAAAATCTAATGATGCTTTATCATTATCAGCTCCATTTTGTAAGTACAAATAACCGTAGGATTTAACCTTTTCGGAGTTGAATTTAAGTTTCTGACATGAATAGTAACCCGAAACTCTTCCATTCGCATGAACACCAAATATCTCGGTACCAAAAGTAACTGATAAAGAAAGGTTACTATTTATCATTGGCAAATCTATTTTTGGTGAAAATGTTTTATAAGCAAAAGATATTGTTGAACCACCATTTATTGAATGCATACTAGTAAGTGGATTTTTGCCTGTTTCTGGTAAATTATACTCAGGTAAGCTATATCCAATATTTATTGTACTCAGTCCAGCCCTTGAATTATAACCAATACCGATATTCATTCCAAAACCAGAATAATCACTTTCTTTCAATTTATCAGTAGTTGCAGAAAAACTAACGCTAGGCTCAATCCCAACACCTCCTGAAGAACTTGCATTTAATCCTAATGAAACTGTCATACTTCCATTACTACTGCCGCCTGCTGTTAAGGAAGGTTCCAAACCCATTTCAAACCCATAACCGGTATAGTTGTTATATGATAAACCCAAGTTTACACCAAGTTTTAAAAAATCAAGACCAAATAACTCAACAGATGCCCCAACATTCATCCCATACGTTTGATTTTTCTTCATATTAAACTCCTGGGTAACCTCATCACCATTGAAATCATCAGGTAATGCCCGCATATTTCTATTTATTACACCGGGATTTATATTCCAGCCTAATCCAACCCAACTGGCTTCCTGGTCCATTGTTACTCCTGAATGATAACTTAAATTTATCGGATAGCCACCAACATCAATTAAAGGAATATTATAGGTAAAATCACCTGAAAATAAATCAACCATTTCAGAAGTCCCAACAGGTTCAAAACTCTGAACTTCTGGTTGGCTTGGTCCACCTGTTAAGGCCCACACTCTTAATGGAGAAACAATTTCTATAATAAAAAATTGGGCTACTAATAATGCAATAATCTTTGTAAGTTTGCTTTGTCTAATTCTCTGCAGCATATGTTGATATCTTTAATTTCGGTATTTCTTTAATATGTTTTTTGTCAATTATTAATTGAGTTCTTCCTACCCCAAAAATTTTATCACTGTATACAAATTGTAAATCCTGCTCTATTTCATTTTCGATAAAATTCTCCGGTTTCTCAAAACCAAGAACAATATTTACCTTGGGCATTAAGTCATAGGTTCTTTCAAAATGATGTAATAAACAGGGAAAAGTATCATTATTATAGACTAAGTGTATATCATTAGAGATTTCAAATGAAAAATAAGATATTCTATACTGAAACTCTTCGGCAGAATTAATCTTATAATATAATGGTGATTTACTATTGTCTGTATTGCTTATTGAAAAGTTGAAATACAATAGCCCTTCAATATCATGCTTAATCCTATAATAATCACTTGAATCAATTATTGGTTTTTGACTTTGTTGCAAAACAATATAATCAGTTGGCTTATACTGAATCGAAAAAACAAGGTCTCCAATCTTTTTTTCAGTATTTAATCCATTTTTAGGATCTTCAACCCATTGCACATAATTAGCAGGTTTTAGTTCATGATTTGAACACGAAAAAAAAGCGATAATAAAGGATGTAACTATTATAAAATTTCTAATTTGAAGCATCATTAAATTAATCATTTTTTCCTTGATACCTTTTATTTACATATTCAATAACCTCTTCTGTTGCATCAAGTCCGTCATTAGCATACATGATATTTCCCTGACCTGAAACTCCAAATATTAGTATGTAGTTATTCTGAATCCCATAATCTTTAATATATTGATTAAGTTGAGTCCATATTTCATTATCAAATTTTGTGGATATTTGAAGATTCTCTTGCTCAAAATCCTTTTTAATACTAACGTACTCGTTACTTAAATCAGAGTATTCTTTTAAAAGAAGTTTGTCATTAGCATTACTTTCAATTTTGACTCGAATATCATCCAACTTGTTTTCCATACCTACAAGTATTTGAACTCTTTTAGTAAGTATCTCTTCTTTTTTCTTTTCTAACTCTTTTGTAAGGTCAAATTGCTTAAATACAGATATATTATCGATATATACTTGGTTTTGTTTAATAAAACAGAAATAAGCAATTACTAATATTCCAAGAGTATTTAAAATTAAAATCCCAACCAAAACTGTATTTCTTTTTATTTGCACTTTCATTTTTTCTTTAATTAATTATTGAACCATAAATTTTAAATACCATTTTTCATTTTTCGCATTTTCAACTTGCATCAAATAGATATCAGGAGACAATGCCGAAATATTCAATTCAAAATTATTTATACCAAAGTTCAATGATGGATTAGTCAAATAATGGCCTGATGTCACCTGAACATGTTGGCTATTATAAATCTTATAATTAAGATTTCCAGTTTCGTTATATTTAACCTTATAAATAAACTTAAGATTATTATTTTTTACTTTATATACTGAGCCATCTTGATCTTTTGAAAGGGATATACTATAGTTGCAGTCAGAAGATGTAACAATTGCATCTCCATCCATTTTTTCTATACATGTTAATCTTGAACCTTTAATGGAATATGTTCCATTCTGGTTAAATATCCCAAAATCAATTAAACTTCCTGTTCCAGTTGAGACTATACCAGTGCTTACATTATCTTTTAGAAGCAAATAGTTAATCCCTACTTCACTGTTTTCTAACTTTACATTAACACCACTGGTACCCACACAGAAGAATCCTCCTCCTAATACATTAAATTTTACTGGAGATGAAATAATATTAATAAAATATTCTGAAGGATTTAGAGCTTGACAGCCATTGTTATCTGAATAATTGACTGTTAAAGTTGCAGCACCAGCATTTGGCCAATCCACAACGACTGAATTATCAGTAACTGTGCCTCCACTGGTAATACTTCCATTTTGAGTTATTGACCATGAATAATTATTCATTCCTACTTCTGTTGTATATGTTATATCTGCAACTCCACTGCATACTTCACCTGGCCCTGCAATTGTGGGTATAGGTAATTCATTTACTGTAATTACTACTGCATCACTCGAACTACAGCCTCCGGCTCCACTTACTAATACGGTATAGGTCGTTGTCGAAGTTGGACTTGCTATTGGGTTAGAAATATTTGGATTGTTTAAACCGATAGTCGGAGACCATGAATAAGAAATACCTCCAGTAGCTGCCAACTGTACACTCGAGCCGCTACATATTGAGACATCATCACCGGCATAAGCAGTCGGTAATTCATTTACTGTAACTACTACTGCATCACTCGCAGTAGAACATCCACCCTCTCCAGTAACAAAAACAGTATATGTTGTGGTTTCAGTTGGGTTTGCAATTGGGTTAGAAATATTTGGATTATTTAAACCGATAGTCGGGGACCAGGAATAAGAAATACCTCCAGTAGCTGCCATCTGTACATTTTCTCCGGCACATATAGAAAGATCATCTCCTGCATTAGCTTCTGGCAAATCGTTTACTTTTATTGTAACCTGATCGGATGAAATACAATTTCCTTTGCCTTTAACAAAAACAGTATATATTGTGGTTTCATTTGGACTTGCTATTGGGTTAAAAATATTAGGATTATTTAAACCGATAGTCGGAGACCAGGAATAAGAAATACCTCCAGAAGCTTCCAACTGCACACTTTCTCCTGTACAAATAGTTGAATCATTTGCCCAAACCGTTACCACTGGTGAAGGTTTAACAATAATCCTTACACTAGCTTCATTATAACAACCATTAATATCATATCCTTTTACTATATAGTTAGTAGAGTTTTCTGGTGATGCTATAGGATTGGAAATACTAGGATTATTTAAACCGTTAGTTGGAGACCATACATAAGTATTCCCACCAGAAGCTAACAACTGTACACTTTCTCCTTTACAAATTCTATCAATTGCAGGTATAGCAGTAATATTAGGACTATTAACCTTTATAGTTACTTTATAAAAATATTTTTTTCTTCCACATCTATATGAAAGAGAATAAGTTGTTGTAGTAGATGGAGTTGCTATAGGGTTTAAGGTATTCGGATTATCTAGATTTCTTTTTGGACTCCATTTTATTCTTTCAGGATTTATACAATTTATTTCTGTAGGGTTAATTTGAATACTTTCACCAGCGCAAATAGTATATTCTTCTGTCTTATTTTGAATATTGTTTCTATTTTCTTGAGAATATCCTTGAATAGTTAAAGTAAACAAAATAAGGATTATAGAAGTTAGAATTCTCATAATTATAATTGTTTTAATCTCTAAAAACACATTTAGTAAATGAAAAAAATATTTTTTCTTCAATTAATCTGATCAAATCTTTATTAAAAATTAATCAGCTTTAAGAAAAAGAAGAACGAAAGTAATTGTTCCAATTCATCCAATAAACATGTTTAATAACATAAGTTGATTTTGAATCTAACGAATATCAATAAATACTAGCAACATAACCGTTAGGGTTATAAGTTTATTAATGCAATTTAAAACGATTCTAAAGACATTATCACAACGCTTTTAATTATAGCTATTTAGTATCATTTTACTTAAATCATTTAACCATTAAGTTCAGTAGATAACCTTTTATGGTAACTTAAAGTCCTCTTCAATCTTCATTTAGGTGACTCCTTTTCGGATACCAATAATAATTTAAAGTATCTATATTATTGAATAATAGTTGAATACAAATTTATTTCGAGTCCCGCCAGCTCCACAAAAAACTCTAATCCAACAGATTAGAGTTTTTTATTTTTACACGCAACCAATTTTTATATCGTTGCATCTTATCATTGTTAATAGCAAAAATAATATGAGTTTAAAAACTACATCGAAAAAGTTACTCTTTTTGTTTCTTCTGACATCAACAATTATTAGTTGCGAAGATCAGGTTTTCGAATCGTACATCGCGAACATTCCTGTTTATATGTCTTATAATGAATTTAGAAATTCAATTCAATCTGAAACTGCAAGAAATCTAGAAAAACCAGGAAAAATATATTTTTATAATAATTATCTTTTTATTAATGAATACATGGAAGGTATTCATATTATAAATAATACCAATCCATCAGCACCTGTAAATGTTGGTTTTATTAAAATTCCAGGAAACGTTGACATTTCAATTAAAGATGGAATATTGTATGCTGACAGTTATATTGATCTGGTTGCTATTGATATATCAAATTTGGACAACATAACTTTAGCTGATAGGCTGCAAAATCTTTTTCCTTATACCATACCACCTTTTGATGAAAACTATAGGGTAGATCAAATCGATCAGTCGAAAGGGATAGTTATTGGTTGGGAACTTAAGAAAATTACACGAGAAGTATTTCAGAACCAATATCCGATATATCCAATGTTTAAATCGATGGATTCATACTCAAATGGAAGTTCAGGACATTTATCCGGAGTATCTGCTTTTGGTGTAGGTGGTTCTATGGCTCGCTTTACTATTAAAGGCAATGCCTTATATGCTTTACTTGATTTTTATGCAATTCAAATTATCGATATTAGTAATTCAAACGATATTGCAGTTTATAATTCATTTTTCCCCGGATGGAGCGCCGAAACTATATTTCCCTCGGGCAACAACCTTTTTATTGGAACAAGGAACGGGATGATGATTTATGATATAACGAATGAGTTTAACCCAGAATTTATTTCTCAGTTTTGGCACATGACTAGCTGCGACCCAGTTGTTGTAGAAGGAGATTATGCATATGTTACCTTACGCTCGGGTAATACATGCGGAGAAACATCCGACAGACTTGATGTTATTGATATAAGTAGTTTAACTAGTCCGGAACTTGTTAAATCCTATGCGATGACCGAACCCTATGGTTTGGGAATTGATAATGGAACACTCTTTATATGCGACGGTGATGCAGGATTAAAAATCTATGATGCAGCAGACCCTTTAACAATCACAAGCAACCTAATAGCGCAGTTTTCAGACATACAAGCCTATGATGTTATACCGCTTAATGGTGTGTTGATGCTTATTGGTGAGAATGGTTTTTACCAGTACGATTACTCCGATTTGCAGAAAATTCAACTATTAAGTACTATAGCTGTGATGAATTAACCCCCTATACAATCTGTTTTGCTTCATCAGATGCGCATCATCTGTCTGCACAGAAAAAGGGACCTTAAAAAGTCCCTTTTTCGCTTTGTACTTATATTCAATTATTTTGGATAAATCTCTCCTTTTGCAGCTTTCAATGTATTCTGAAGTAGCGAAACAATTGTCATGGGCCCAACTCCACCCGGAACAGGTGTTATGTAAGATGCTTTTTCAGCAACTTCATTGAATTTAACATCGCCAATTAATTTCCAGCCGGATTTGGTGGTTTCTGATTTAACTCTTGTTATTCCTACATCAATTACTACAGCTCCTTTTTTTACCATATCGGCTGTTAGAAATTCGGCTTGGCCCAATGCTGCAATAACAATATCAGCATTGGCAACTACTTCTTTTAGATTTTTTGTACGACTATGTGTTAAAGTAACTGTAGCATCACCCGGATTAGATTTCTGAGCTAATAAAATACTAATAGGTTTACCTACAATATTACTACGACCTATTACAACAACATTCTTTCCTGATGTTTCAATCTTATAGCGCTTAATTAGCTCTACAATACCTGCTGGGGTTGCCGAAACATAACATGGCAATCCAATAACCATTCGACCAAGATTTATAGGATGAAATCCATCCACATCTTTTCTGGGATCAATAGCTTCGATCACTTTTTGCTCAGAGATATGTTTGGGTAAAGGCAATTGCATAATAAAACCGTCAATTGCGGGATCGTTATTTAGCTTATTAACGGTAGCAAGCAACTCTGATTCAGTAATCGTATCTTCGAATCGCAAAACCGTCGAATCGAACCCTACCTGTTTACACGATTTCTCTTTATGTCCAACATATGTTTCGCTACCACCATCGTGACCTACAATAATTGCAGCAAGGTGTGGTGCTCTTTCGCCTCGACTCTTCATTTGTTGAACTTCTATTGCAATTTCTTCTTTTATTTCAGAAGAGATTTTATTTCCATCGATAAGAATCATAATAATATTTTTTAATGATAACAGAAATTCAAAATACTTGTTCAATCATTTTTTAATGGACTTAAGTCTTTAGATTTTGTTAAATTGTCTCTGTCCTAAAGTCCAGTGTTAAAATAAAATCTTTTTAAACAATAGTTTTTAGCAGAAAAAATTATCTCATTCCTTGCATCTTGCTCATTAAACCAGCCATTCCTTTTCCTTCTTTCATCATCTTCATCATTTTCTTGGTCTCGTCGAATTGCTTAACCAGTCTATTTACTTCCTGAATATCGGTTCCACTTCCCATGGCAATTCTCTTTCTTCTACTGCCATTTAAAACTGCAGGTTCATTTCGTTCTTCGGGTGTCATTGAATAAATAATTGCTTCGATTCCTTTAAATGCATCGTCATCAATATCAAGATTTTTCATCATCTTACCCATGCCAGGAATCATTCCGGCTAAATCTTTTAGGTTACCCATTTTCTTAATCTGAGCTATTTGGGCAAGGAAATCATTAAAATCGAATTGATTTTTAGCAATTTTTTTACTTAGTTTTCTTGCTTCTTCAACATTATACTGATCTTGTGCACGTTCAACTAACGAAACAATATCACCCATGCCTAAGATACGGTCGGCCATACGTTCTGGATGAAATACATCCAGTGCATCCAATTTTTCGCCAGTACCAACAAACTTGATTGGTTTATCAACTACCGAGCGAATTGATAAAGCAGCTCCACCACGGGTATCACCATCTAGTTTAGTTAACACAACACCATCAAAGTCGAGTTTGTCGTTAAATTCTTTTGCAGTATTAACTGCATCCTGACCGGTCATTGAATCAACAACAAAAAGTATCTCTTCTGGCTCAATAGCTTTTTTAATAGCTGCAATTTCGTTCATCATCTGCTCATCAATAGCCAAACGACCAGCAGTATCTATTATTACTAGGTTTTGACCATCTTTCTTAGCTTGCTTAATTGCATTTTTTGCAATCTGAACAGGATCTTTACTACCTTCTTCGGTATAAACTGGAACTTCAATTTGTTGTCCCAACACTTTAAGCTGTTCAATAGCAGCAGGGCGATAGACATCGCATGCAACCAATAAAGGATTTTTTTGCTTTTTCGATTTCAAGTATTTTGCCAACTTACCAGAAAAGGTAGTTTTACCAGAACCTTGTAAACCTGCAATTAAAATAACCGTTGGATTTCCTTTCAGATTAACATCAATGGCTTGTCCTCCCATAAGCTGAGCAAGCTCATCGTGAACAATCTTTACCATTACCTGCCCTGGTTTTAATGCAGTTAATACATTCTCACCAAGTGCTTTCTGTTTTACTGTATCAGTAAAGGTTTTTGCAATTTTAAAGTTTACGTCAGCATCGAGTAATGCTCTACGAACTTCCTTAAGTGTTTCGGCAACATTTATTTCCGAAATTCTTCCTTCTCCTTTTAGTAACTTAAACGACCTATCAAGCCGTTCTGATAAATTCTCAAACATATCTTAAAATCTTTTTAACTGGTGCAAAAATATAACAAAAATTACGTCCTACAAATTCAATGTACTATTCAACCTTTAGAATTACATTCGTTCCGGAACATCAATTCCGAGGAGATTCATTCCGGACTGAATTATTCTACCAATTTGTTGTGATAGAAATAATCTAAACATAGAGATGTTTTCGTTCTCTTCGTTTAGTATAGGAAGTTCGTGATAAAACTGATTATAATCTTTTGCCAAATCATATATATAATTAGCAACAACTGCAGGGCTTAATGTTTCTGAAGCATCAAAAAGCACCTCGGGGAAAGAATATATCTGCTTAATTAACTGAAGTTCCTTTGCTGTAGTAGTTGTATTGGTTTGAACATCGGCTGGAATTAATTTATTACGTAACTGAGCTTTCTTAATTACAGACTGAATTCTAGCATATGTATATTGGATAAACGGCCCTGTATTTCCATTAAAATCAATAGATTCTTTTGGATCAAAAGTCATATTCTTCTTTGGATCAACCTTTAAGATAAAATATTTTAATGCCCCCAAACCAATAGTACGATTTATTTGTGCCTTTTCAGATTCGCTATACTCATCAAGCTTGCCAAGCTCACGCGACATTTCTTCAGCAGTTCTAATCATTTCGTCCATAAGGTCATCGGCATCGACAACAGTACCTTCGCGCGATTTCATTTTGCCTTCGGGCAACTCAACCATACCATAGGAAAGATGAAATAAATATTCTGCAAAATTGTAACCCAACTTATTCATAATCAGTTTTAATACCTGAAAATGGTAGTTTTGCTCATTGCCTACAACATAAATTAGTTCATCGGCATTAAAATCGGCAAAACGTTGATGAGCAGTTCCAATATCCTGAGTAATATATACCGAAGTACCATCTGCCCGCAATAGGAGTTTCTGGTCAAGTCCTTCGTCGGTTAAATCGACCCAAACAGAACCATCTTCTCTTTTAATAAATACATCTTTCTCTATTCCTTCTAAAACAATTTCTTTTCCAAGCTTGTAGGTATCCGACTCAAAATAAACTCTATCGAAATCGATACCCATATTTTTATAAGTAACATCGAAACCTTCGAGAACCCAGTGATTCATTTCTTTCCACAATGCAATCGTTTCTGAATCTTTTGCTTCCCACTTGCGAAGCATCTCCTGTGCTTCGAGAATTAGAGGAGCATTTTTCTTTGCATCATCCTCGGAAAGTCCTTGTTTTATTAGTTCTTCAATTTGTTTTTTATATTCCTGATCGAACTTTACATAATAATCTCCTACAAGATGATCACCTTTCTTTCCAGCTTTTTGCGGAGTAATTCCATCACCCCACTTTTGCCACGCAAGCATTGATTTGCAAATATGTATACCTCTATCGTTTACCAGATTTACTTTAAACACGTTGTCTCCTTGCGAGGCAATAATTTTTGCTACAGAATAACCTAACAGGTTGTTTCGAATATGGCCTAAATGGAGTGGTTTATTAGTATTTGGAGATGAGTATTCAACCAAAACGGTGTTGGGCTTTTCTTTATCTGTAATATATCCAAAATCCTTTTTCTGGCCTACTGAGTTAAGAAAAGAAATCCAAAAACAAGTATTTAATGTAAGGTTAAGAAATCCTTTAATTACATTGAATTCACTGATATCATCAATATTTTTCTTTAAATATTCGCCAATTTCAGTGGCAGTTTGCTCAGGCGGTTTCTTCGAGATACGGAGTAAAGGAAAAACTACCAATGTAAAATCTCCATCAAAATCTTTCCGGGTTTTCTGTATTTGGATATTTTCAGAATCAACAGACTGGCCGTACATTTGCTGTATAGCCTCCAACACCTTATTTTTCAATTGCAGTTCAATACTCATACTAAGCACTTTATCATTTTTAAGCGAACAAAGATAAGCATATGAACAAAAAAAAAGCAATGTAGAGCAAAAGTATTTGGACTAAAGTCTAATTATATAATAAATACCTTAACTCCTTTCAATAATTATCGAAATAATATTTACTAAGATAAGGCTTCAAGTTGGACTTTTATCGCAGTATTCTATAACCATTTGTATAATTTATAAATTACATTTAAAACCTAAATGAACCAAAATCATTCTTCAATAGTTATTCTAAGAATAAACCACGGCATAAAAATTGAATCTAAAATATTTGATATATTTGTTAGCTTAATAAAATTTATTAGTTATGAATTTGAAAAAATCAATTGGAATAGTTCTAATCACTCTATTTTTGGGTGCTTGCACAGCTACTGCTCAAAAATACAATATCAATATTAAAATTAATGGGTTAAGTGATGTTGAAATTTACCTCGCTCATCATTATGGAAATAAACAATATTTAGACGATACCATTAAATTAAATACAAAAGGTGAAGGTTTTTTTAAAGGAGATTCATTATTACACCAGGGAATATATTTGGTTGTACTCCCATCAAAAAATTATTTCGAGGTAATGATTGGTCCCGATCAGGAGTTTTCTATTGAAACTGATAAAGATAATCTGCAGAAGAAAATGATTATAAAAGGATCTAAAGAAAACTCAGCATTTTTGCAGTATCAGAATTACATGATGTCGATGAATGAGAAATCGCAAGGGATACAACAAAAAATGAAGGAAAAAGTTGCAGAGCCTGATACCTTGACGATACTTCAAGATGAACTTAAAAAACTTGATAAGGAAGTTAAGGCTGAATGGAATAGGATAATTGCTGAAAACCCCGGAACACTTTTAGAATTAATAATAAAAGCAATGATATCTCCCGAAATGCCCGAATTTGAAGTTCCGGAAAATATACAAAACAAAGATTCTGTGAGGTGGTTTATGTCTTACAATTTCAATCAAAATCATTATTTCGATAATGTAAATTTAAGTGACGAACGATTACTCCTCACTCCTATTTTACATAATAAAATTGAACATTATTTTTCTAAAGTTTTAATTCAAAGTCCTGATACAATTATTAAATATGTTGATATTGTAGCAAATAAAGCATCGGGAAACGATGAAGTTTTTCAATATGTAATACGGTATTTTATTAATACATTCCAACAAAGCAATATTATGGGAATGGATAAGGTATTTGTACATGTTGCCGATACTTATTATTTATCGGGCAAGGTCGACTGGCTCGATAAAGAAACCCTGGAGAAACTGCGTGAGCAAGTGGCCAAATTACGTTTTAATCTTGTAGGTAATTTAGCGCAGGATTTAAAAATGGAAACCTTAACAGGCGAATATGCACGACTAAACGAAATAAAAGCAAAATATACACTTGTAATGTTTTACGAACCCGATTGCGGGCATTGTAAAAAAGTGGTACCAAAAATTTGGGAAATTTATAATCAGTTTAATCGCAACGAGTTTGAAGTTTTTGCTGTATATACACAAACTGATAAAGCTGAATGGATGAAGTATCTTGAAGAAAAACAATACGACTGGATTAACTGCTGGGATCCATATAATATTACCAATTTCAGATTTTACTATAATGTTTATAGTACACCCACTTTATACTTGCTTGACAAGGATAAAAAAATTATTGCAAAGCGTATTGGTGCTGAAACACTTGAAAACATTTTGAACCTCGAATTAGGACGCAAGAAAATCTCAGAAATAGATTTTTCTACAGAAGAAGAATAAAAATAATTTAAGAAAAATATATTAAAACTAAAACCCGCTTATTTGGCGGGTTTTTTTATCATCAGAAATTTGTATTTTATTTAGATTCTATAATAAGATTTGCTAATTCGTAAATTGAATTGACACTAATTATAGAATTCTCATTTACATATTGCCATGTGCTTTGATTAACCAGAACATGCGGAATAGAAACATTTCCTTTATCAACAGTGAAATTCATGCGTTCAAGTGCTTTTTTAGTCCATGTGTAATAAATACCTTCTCCAATCAGACCTATTTTTTCTGAATGTTTCCGTTTCATTCTAAAATCGCCCTTTACTTTATCAAAATTTAGATTTGTATGATCGAAAATACGGTTAAATGTTTCGTTCAGAATTAAATCTTCGGGAGCACCTTCAATTATACCATTATTAAGCATAAGCCATATTTTATCGGCTTCTTGTATAGCAATATTTAGATCGTGAGTAGAAAAAATTATGGTTTTTTTTTCAGTTTTCGACAAGTTGTTCAATAAATGAACTATTTCATATTTATTAGGTAAATCAAGAAAAGCAGTTGGTTCATCGAGAATAATAAGCTGAGTATCCTGTGCAAGTGTTCGGGCAATCATAACCCTTTGTCGCTCGCCATCGCTTATTTCGTTAATATTCTTACTGGCAAAACCTTTCATTCCAACCATCTCAAGTGCTCTATTAACAGCAACAATATCTTTTTCCTCCAATTTACCAAACCAGTTCGTGTGAGGAAATCGGCCTAAAGCAACCAAATCAAAAACTCTTAGATTATTAACATGAACAATTTCGGTTGAAACAAAGCTAACTAAGCCAGCAAATTCAGAACGTGAATAATCACTAATTAAAATATCGTTTATTGTAACTTGTCCATGAATTGAATCCTGGAGTCCGGCAATACTTCTTAACAAGGTACTTTTACCAACTCCATTTTTACCAATTACTGCTACTAATTCACCTTTTTTTGCAGTTAAGTTTATATCAGAAAATAGAGAATAAAAAGACTTTTTTGAAACAGGATAACCGATTTCCAGGTTTTTAATCTCTAATATCTTGTTGCTGGTTTTCATTTTCTTTAGCTGATATTTGAGAATCGTTGTTTTCGAATAATTATCCAAATTACAATTGGTATTCCGACTAAAGCTGTAATTGAATTTATTGGCAATGAACTTTCTTTTCCTGGTAATTGGGAAATAATATCACTTAGTAACAAAACTATTCCTCCAATAATCATTGATCCGGGAAGTAATATTGAATGATTGGCTGTTTTAAAAACTAAACGTGCTAAATGCGGTACAGCAATTCCAATAAATCCAATAGGTCCGCAAAACGCAGTAATAGTACCAGCTAATAAACTTGTACTTATAAAAATAAAGAAACGCGATAACCGAATATTTAAACCCATACTTTTAGCGTAATTCTCTCCTAGCAATAATGCATTAAGCATTTTTACAGAAATAAGTGCTATTACCAATCCCAAAAGAACACTTGGAGTAAGAACATATAACTGCGACATGGAAACACCGCCCAAGCTACCCATTGTCCAAATTATAAAAGCCTTAAGCATAGTTTCATTACTAAAATATTGTAAAATACCCACCACCGCAGTTGTTGCACTTCCAAACATAATACCCAAAATTAGTATAGTCATTATATCCTTAACACGAGTAGATACTGCTAATATCAACAATAAAATTAACCCTGAACCAATCCATGCAGCTAATACAATAATCCAATTACTAAAAGGACCTATCTGCCCAAATATACCTGCAGAAGATACTCCAAGCACTAAAATCGCAACACCCAAACTCGCCCCGGAACTAATACCCAGAACATAAGGCCCAGCAAGAGGGTTCTTAAAAATGGTTTGCATTTGTAATCCACTAACAGATAATGCAAATCCGGCAAGTAAAGCTGTAAGGGCTTTAGGTAAACGAAACTGAAGAACTATTGTTGAGAATTCTTTGTACTCCGAATTTCCTGAGAAAATTATTCTTAGAATTTCTTTAATAGGAATATTTACTGATCCTAAAAAAACATCAGCTAAAAAAAGCATAATGAGTAATAGAATCAAAAGAGACCAAGTGAATAATTTATATTTATTTGAAACCAAGGTGAAATTTACTATTTAATTGAGAAACCAAAAATAATAAAAACCGATCGATAATTAAAATTAGTTTAAAAGACTGCAGGTTACAGCAAACATCTAACAAAATACTTTTAATCTTAATCTGGAATACCAATTAATTAATTTCCTTATAGTAAACCAGTTTATAATCAGGGATAAGTTCTGGATGAAGAATGAAGATCATATCCTTTAAAATAATATGTGGATTAACAATACCTGATTCCCAGTAATCAATACCACCGAAGGCATTTACTCTTGCATTATTATTATAGATTTTTGCATTCTGAAATGGTTTAAATTTAGAAAAACGCTCATCTATACCCAAAATTTCATCCTTGCTATTAATGCTACCAGTATTTAACCATATTTCAGCATTAGTTGCTTTTGAAAAAATTGATTCGAAATTAAATGTTAAACTTTCTTTTGAGTTATTTTCATTCCATATATAATCTCCACCAGCATCTTCAACCATTTTGGCAAGATATGAGTTTCCTCCCGGAACATACCAAACTTCTTTCCATGGTAATCCGAATAACACACTGGGTTTATTATACACGCCTTTGGTAACTTGCAATAATTCAGTGTATTGTTTCTCAATATTATTGAAGTAGTTATTTGCATATTCATCCATATTATAAAATGCTGCAACAAATTTTATCCACTCCAATTTACCCAGGGGATGATTTTCGAGATATTCTGCTATAATAACCGTTTGTACTCCTAGTTCATTCATTCTTTGATTATAGGCAGCAACCTGACTACCTATACCGTAAGTTGTAACCAAATCAGGATTTATACTTGCAATCAATTCATAATTTAGGCTATTATCATACCCAACATCAAAAACCTCTTTTTTTTCAATCGATTCTCTTACTATTGGATTGCAAACATAATTATGCCCTGATATTCCTTTAACAGTGCTATTCTTATTCAGAGCATCAATAAATGCAATATGAGTAGTTGATAAACAAACAACCTTTTCAATTGGAGTTTTAATACGAATTATATCCTCAGGCAAATCAATTAAAGAATCAATATTATTAGATAATGCATAACGAAACTGAACTTTCTCTGCACCTTGCCAAGGATCTATTATTGTTAAAAGCTTAAAATTAGTAAAATATTCTATTTTAAAACCCTGTGCATATTTTATATCGCAAACGGCTATTCTTTTTCCAGAAGAGGTATTTTCATTCTCGAATGAATTTTTCTTATTACAGGAAACAAGATAAAGTAAAGCACTTATTAATGTAATTGTTAGTTTAAATTTCATAAAAATATTTTATTTCAAATATAAATTTTAATAATAGTATATGAGTTTATTTTTTTATTAAATTTCAGCCGTATTGTTTCAAATTGTTTTTATCAAATCAATTGGGAATAACTTTTATAGATTCTATACCGTATAAAATCTTAACTATTAGAAATTCCTTACCAACAAATTGCTGACTATGACAAAGAGAATCCTAAGAGTTCTTCCGATTTTATTTACCATATTTATTATTAATAGCGATTTGTTTGCAAGCTATTATAAAAGTGATACCATTTATTTTAAGGGAAACAATGATTATCCTCCTTATCAATTAGTTAATTCAAACGGACAACCAGAAGGTTTTAGTATTGATCTCATAAATGCCATTGCCCGCACCATGGGATTAACCATTAAGATTGAATTGGGTGATTGGAATACCGTACGAAACGAACTCGAAACAGGTAAAATTGATGGTTTGGCAGCAATGTCGCCATCACTTGAGCGCAGTAAGATTGTAAATTTTTCAACAACATATGTTTTTCTTACACACTCTTTATTTGTTCGCAAAGGCAGTGATATTGAATCATTAAATGACATTTCAGACAAGCAAGTAATTGTTGTTAAGGGCGATATAATGCATGACTACCTAATATCGAACCGATTAACAAAGTATATTATTCCTGTTAAAAACTACCAAACAGCTTTACGGTTATTATCAGCAGGAGAGTACGACTGTGCTTTAATAAATAAACTACAGGGACAATTTGCTATTAACGAGTTTAACCTGACTAATTTAAAACCTGTTGGTTCTGTAATACAGCCAAGAGAAATGGCTTTTGCTATTAATAAAAACAGACCCGAGTTAGTATCGCAGTTTAATGATGGCCTTCAAATATTAAAGTCGACAGGAGAATATGACGAAATTTTCGAGAAATGGTTTGGCATTTATGAACAGACTGACATTAAAGCTAAAGTGCTCAATATTATTGCATGGATACTAATACCTTTTGGGATTCTTTTAGCATCTATATTATTTTGGTCATGGTCGCTTCGTAAACAAGTTTCAGCTAAAACCTTCGAGTTACAAACAGAGCTTAATGAACGACGCAAAGCAGAAAATGAATTAATTAAAGAAAAATCATTATTAAACTCAATGATTAATTCAATTCCCGATCTTATCTTTTATAAAGATAAAGACAATAAATACCTTGGTTGCAATAACGCGTTTGCAAAGTTTTCTAATATTTTAATTGATATAAAAGGAAAAACAGATTTCGAGCTTTTTCCTTTTGATATAGCTCAGCAGTATTATGAAATAGATAAAAAACTCATTTTGGAGAATAAGCTTATCCGTTTTGAATCGTGGGAACAAAGTGCCGGTGGTCAAAAATTCCTTTTAGATACATTAAAAGTTCCATTTACAGATGAAGAAGGCAATGTATTAGGTATCGTAGGTATTTGTCACGATATTACTGAACGCTACAAAACTGAAATTGATCTTACTCAAGCTAAGGAAAAAGCAGAAGAATCGGATCGTTTAAAATCATCGTTCCTTGCGAATATGTCGCATGAAATACGTACACCAATGAATGCTATTATTGGCTTTTCTGACCTTCTGGTTGATTCTGATACAGACATAAATGAAAGAGAGGAGCTTGTTTCGCACATAAATAACAATTGTAATACTTTGCTTCATTTAATTGATGATATTATCGATTTGGCAAAAATCGAGGCAAATGAATTATCTGTTGCCCTAAGAGATACAAATGTTAATGCCCTAATTCAAGAACTTTACGATTCGTATGTTGAAACACGAAAAAGAATTAATAAAGGTCATATAACAATTAAACTTCCTGATGATTTGCCAAGAGAAAATCTGATTATCAAGACAGATCCTTTCAGATTAAAACAAATTCTCACAAACCTTATTAATAATGCTTTTAAGTTTACTGAGGAAGGTTCAATTGAATTTGGTTATAGAATAAAGAGTAACGATAACTTAATCGAATTCTATATAAAAGATACAGGCATTGGTATTCCCAAAAGCAAATTTGAAGAGATCTTTCAACGATTCAGCAAAATAGAAACCGACAAATCACGACTTTATAGAGGAACAGGGCTTGGTCTTACCATAACCAAGAACTTAGTTGAAAGATTGGGTGGTACTATATGGCTTGAATCACTAGTAAATAAAGGAACAATATTTTATTTTAATCTGCCAATTAATAACAATATTGAAGTAAATAATAAGAATTCAGAATATACAAGTCCAAGTATTTTATCAGACTGGGAGGGCAAAACAATATTAATTGCAGAGGATGAAGAAAGCAATTACAAGTATCTGGAGATGGTTTTAAAGAACAAGGGATTAAAACTATTAAAGGCTGAGAATGGATTTGAAGCCGTCGAGATATGCAAAGGAACATTAAAAATTGACCTGATTTTAATGGATATTAAAATGCCTGGCATGAATGGACTTGAAGCAACTTCGCACATTAAGAAAATAAAACCTGATATTCCAATAATTATTCAAACAGCTCATGCTATGCATAATGATGAAAAGATAAGTCTTGAAGCAGGCTGTGATGATTATATTGCAAAACCAATAAAAAAAGAACGATTAATAGCACTTATTGATAAGTGGATTAAACGAAAAATTTAAAAGACAATAGCAGCATCAAGAAAAAAAATATCTATAATCTAATTTAATGAAGAGGTTAGTAATACTACTTGTTATCCTTTTTTTTTCAATTAAGGAGCAGATATATGCTCAAACCATTAATATAGATAGTCTTTTTCAACAAGTTATTGGCTCAACCGATAGCCAAAAAATAAGTTTATATTCACAGATCGCCGATTATTATCTGAAAACATCACCCGAAAGTTCGATTATCTATTCCCAGGAAGCCTTAAAATTAATAGGAAATAATGATTCAGAACTAAAAGCCATTTTATTAGGTCGTTTTGGAAAGGCCTTTGAAAAAATGGGAAAATATGATTCCTCATTGACCTATCATTTACAATCATTAGAAATATATGAAACTCTAAAGTACGAAGTCGGTATCGCAAGAGCATTAAACGAATTGGGACTTATATATCGTAACCTCAACGAATTTAAGGAGGCTCTAATTTATTATAACAAAGCTCTAAATATTGCAGAACAAATTAATAATAAATCACTTGAAGCAAAAATCCTTTCGGGAATTGCAGGTGTTTATTATTTGCAGAATAAATTTAATGAAGCACTCTTAAATCTTAAAAAAGCTGAACAAATAAATGAGGAAATAAATGATCAGGAAAACCTGGTTGCTGTATATAATAACAAGGGTATTATATATAAAAATCTTAATCAATATAGTAAAGCCCTCGAAAATTATAATAAGTCACTTAATATTAAACTAGCACAAAACAATATACATGGAATTGCAATTTCCTATGCAAATATTGGCGCCTTATATATAAAGCTAAATGATTTAAAAAAAGCAGAAGAAATTCTTGAAAAGGGAATTCAACTGGTTGAGCAAATGAAATCGAATAAATTACTCTTAATATATTTCGAAACATTTGCCGATTTATATGCTACTAAAAAAGATTATGAGAAAGCCTTTGAATATCAAAAGAAATATACCGACCTGAATGAAATGGTACTTTCAAAAGAAAGTCGAGATAATATTGCTCAATTACAAGCTGAATTTGAGCTTAGTCAGCGCAATAAAGAACTTGAAATTGTTGCCAAAGAAAAAATTCTAAATGAGAAAAACTCACGTATAATTAGTTTCTCACTAATTGTTATTACGCTCTTTCTATTTTTTAATATCCTTTCTATTTTTAGGAGATATAAGCTTAAGAAAATATCAAATGAATTATTAAAAAAGGAAATTAAAGAACACAAGAAAACCTCTGAATCGTTGCAAATTAGTCAGGAACGGTTCGCTCTGGCCATGCAAGGTTCAAACGACGGTTTATGGGATCGCGATTTAACAACAAATACCGTTTATTATTCGGATCGTTGGAAAAGCATGCTTGGATATAATGAATACGAATTTCAAAATGATGTAAAAGCATTTGAAGATAGCATACACCCAAATGATAGAGAACATGTAATAAAAACTTTTAAAGATCATTTGGATGGCAAAACTGAACTTTATGAGAATATCTTTCGCATCCGTCATAAAGATGGTCATTATATCTGCGTTCATGATAGAGGTAAAGCTATAAAGAATGGTATGGGCGAACCAATACGAGCAGTTGGAACACATACAGATATATCTGAGAAAAAGAAAATAGAAGATGAATTAAAAGAGTACCAGGAACATCTTGAAGAATTGGTACAATTTAGAACACAGGAGCTTAACGATGCAAAAGAGAAAGCAGAAGAAAGCGACCATTTGAAATCAGCATTTTTGGCAAACATGTCACATGAAATTAGAACCCCAATGAATGCCATTATTGGATTTTCTGATTTATTGGGTGACCCAACAATTAGTAAGGAACAGAGAGCTGAGTTTATCGACCATATTAATAAAAACTCTGATTCGCTTTTGTATATTATTGACGATATAATTGATATTGCAAAAATTGAGGCCGGACAACTTACTATAAACAAAACAGAATGTAACATTAATCAGGTTTTAACCGAAGTTTACAATTCATTTTTTGAAACCAACGAATTAAAAAACAATACCCAATTAAAATTTGAACTTATTAAAGGTATTCAAAGTGATTATTTTACAATTCGTACAGATCCGTTTAGGCTTAAGCAGATAATAATAAATTTAGTAAGTAATGCATTAAAATATACCGAAAATGGTAATATTGAATTGGGATATATAGTCAAATCAGATGAAGATAAATCCTTCCTTGAATTTTATGTATCAGATACTGGAATTGGAATTCCTCAAGAAAAGCATAATGATATTTTTGAACGATTTACTAAACTTGAAAACTGCAAAACAAAACTCTATCGGGGTACAGGACTTGGTTTAACAATTACAAAGAATCTGGTTGAAATACTTGGAGGTAAAATATGGGTTAATTCAACTCCAAATATAGGTTCAACATTTTTCTTTACTATTCCTGTTGAACAATTTACAGGCAAACTTGAAATACAAACCCTAAAAATTGATGATACATACAAAGATTGGAGTGATAAAAAAATACTTATTGCCGAAGATGAAGATAGTAATTTCAGAGTTCTACAGGTTATTCTAAAAAGAACCAATATTAAAATTACAAGAGCAATAAATGGATTGGAAGCTATTGAAATTTGCAAATCAGATATGGGAATTGATTTGGTTTTAATGGATATCAAAATGCCTGAAATGAATGGCATTGATGCCACAATTAGTATAAAGAAAGATAGACCAGAATTACAGATTATTGCTCAAACTGCATTTGCTATGGCCGAAGATAAAACACAGATTCTTGATGCAGGTTGTATTGATTATTTATCTAAACCTATTAAATCGAGAAAACTATTTGCAGTTCTAAATAAATATCTATAAAAGCCCTACTTGTTAATAAATAAGCAATCTTCTCGCTCATTATCATTCAAATACATACGCATTAACCAAAAACAACCTAATCTAAATACTGAGTTTAATCCACAAATTAATTAATCAGAAAATAATACCAAAGCAAATGTTGCAACATAGATTGCTATTTTTAATGAATCTGAATTGTGTTAACTTAAACACCTAATTTCCTGTTTATTACTGGCATAACAAACAATCTGTTTAAACTTTGAAAAAATGAACAAAACAGGTTGATAATATGTTTATATAATGGTAAGTTTGAAGAGAATATGTTGTATCTTTGATGCTTTATAACATATTTTTTAGCTGATAAAAATACGCTGATGATAAAAGTAAAAAACCAAACCATTTCTGCATTATTAGAAAATAGTTTTCAATTATATGCAGATAAAACAGCCTTATCTTATGTTGATGGGAAATCTTATACCTATTCGGAATTAAAGCTGGAGATTGAACGTGTAAGAAATATTTTAATTGGTTTAGGTGTCCAAAAGGGTGATCGGGTTGCCATTTTAAGTAGAAACATGCCTAACTGGGGAATTTCATTCATGGCAATTACAACAATGGGAGCAACAGTTGTTCCTATGTTACCTGATTTTCACGAAAATGAGATACAAAATATTATTGAACACTCAGGAAGCAATATAATTTTTGTTTCTAAACTAATGTTTCCAAAATTAGAAAAAATTGGATCAGAGCTTCTTAAAACTATAATAATCACAGACGACCTTAGCATTGAGAGAAGTAGCCCATTGCATTCATCTGAACAAAAAATAGAACCAGTAAATGAAGATGATATAGCTTCAATTATATACACATCAGGAACAACCGGAAAATCGAAAGGTGTAATGTTAACTCATAAAAATATTGTTAACAATGCAATTCAGGTTTTATCAATTGAACCAGTTAATTCATCGCATTCATTTTTATCCATATTACCATTATCACATACATACGAAAATACGCTAGGGTTTATTCTACCTCTTATGCAAGGAGCCTCGATTTATTACCTTGATAAGCCTCCTACAGCAACAGTATTATTACCAGCCCTTAAAATTGTTCGTCCAACACACATATTAAGCGTTCCGATGGTTATCGAGAAGATTTACCGCAATCAGATATTACCAAAATTTACAAAAGGCAAATTAATATCAACCTTATATAAAGTTTCGTTTATTAGAAAATTCTTAAATAAGATTGCTGGTAAGAAACTAATGGAAACATTTGGTGGAAACCTTAAGTTTTTTGGTGTTGGTGGTGCTCCATTGGATCCAACAGTTGAGAAATTTTTGCGCGAATCAAAATTCCCTTATGCCATAGGATATGGATTAACCGAATCAGCACCATTGCTTTCCGGTGCTAATCCAAGCCAGGTAAGATTAAGAGCTACAGGCCCTGTATTAAAAGGTGTTCAGGTAAAAATAAACAATCCTGATCCTGTAACTGGCGAAGGAGAAATATGGGCAAAAGGCGATAATATTATGAAAGGATATTATAAAGAACCACAAATTACCAGCGAAGTATTAACTCCTGATGGTTGGCTTAAAACAGGTGATCTGGGTTATTTCGATAAAGATAATTATCTTTTCATTCGTGGTCGTTTAAAAAACATGATTATTGGCGCTAGTGGCGAAAATATTTATCCTGAAGAAATTGAATCGGTTATCAATAATTTTAAATATGTTGTTGAATCGGTTGTTGTTGAGCAAAAAGGAAGACTTGTAGCTTTAGTTCATTTTAACCAGGAAGAGCTTGAAAAACTTTTTCATGAGTTTAAAGAGGAAGCGATACAGTATATTAACCAGAAAATAGATGAACTAACTATTGAACTTCAAGAATATGTAAACTCTCGAGTAAATAAATTTTCAAGACTAAATGCCGTTGTTGCTTATAGCACTCCATTCGAAAAAACAGCAACACATAAAATCAAGAGATATCTATATTATTAAAAAACATTCAAATAAATACAATATAAACCATCCAATTTTCCGGATGGTTTTTTAATTTATCTTTGACATTACAACTAATAATACTTAATTTAAAGCTATAATTTACGATAGATAATGGATTATGCTATAAGCGACATACATGGCTGTTACAAAACGCTTCAGGCTCTGATTCATAAAATAAATACAATTTCTACTGATAATACGTTTTATTTTTTAGGTGACTATATTGATAGAGGGCCGAATTCAAAGCAGGTCCTTGATTTTTTAATTGAACTAAAACAGAATAGAAACACCATAAATATAATTCGCGGCAATCATGAACAAATGATGCTCAAGACATACCATCATGGCAAATTAGATGATTATAAACTTTGGAAGCAAAATGGCTCAGAACAAACATGTAAAGATTTTAATATTCCCCAGGGAGTTTTAAATATAAAAGAATACATACCTTCGCACTACATTGATTTTATAGAATCACTACCACACTATATCGAAACTAAAAATTATTTTTTGGTTCATGGGGGCTTTAATTTTCAATGCCCCGATCCGTTTAGTGATTTTGAAAGCATGCTCTGGACAAGATATAATAATTATGATGAAAAATTCACAAAAGGGAAAACCATCATACATGGACATACGGCAATTCCTGTTAAAGAAATAATTGAGAATTTGAAAAGTAAAACAAAAATATTTAGTATTGATTCGGGATGTGTATATAAGCAAATTCCATTTTTGGGATATTTGTCAGCACTAAACCTTAACACAATGAAATTAATCTCAGTCGAAAATATTGATTTTTAAAATAGAAACTATGAAAAACTCAGATGAAATAACATTATTATATACCTGTTCGGAAATTGATGCACAGGTTATAAAAGATATGTTGGAAGAAAACCAGATTGGTGCTATGGTAATAAATAGTATGAATTCAGGCTTAGTTGCAGGATTTAGTGGCGGATTACAAGGTATTGAATCAAAAGTCTTTGTTGCTGAGAAGGATATTGATAAAGCCAAAGAAATACTTGAAGAATTTAAGAATTCACTCTCAACTGAATCTTAAAAACTTAGATTGAAACAAAAGAGCGATTTCTGTTTTCGAATACAGCAATTTGCTTATACCCTGTTGCTTTTAGCAAGTTAATTGCCTTTGTAAAATTTCTGGCAATATCAACTGCCTGATGGGCATCGGAACCTAAAGTAACAGGTACTTTTTCTTTTTTACAGATTTTCAAAAACTCTTCGGAAGGATAAAACTCATTACAAGGTTTTGCTAATCCACTAGTATTTAGCTCAATAACAATATTGGCTTTTCTAAAACTTTTTGCAGCTTGCTTATATAAGTCAGTTAGCTTGAATGATGGATAATAACCGAACTTTTTGATAACATCAGCATGACCTATAATATCAAACAATCCGGAAGAAGTAGATCTTTGTAACAATTCAAAATAATCAGTATACAAGGAATCTATACTTTTATTGATATAACTTGAAGGATCAGTATCAAAATTCCATCCATTTATAAAATGAACTGAACCTATAACATAATCAACTTTCAGCTTATCTATTACATTTTTTATTTCCTCTTCCCTATTCGGCAAGTAATCCATTTCTATACCAAACTTTACTTTAAAAGGTAACTCCTGGATATTTTTAATTTTCCTGATTTCCTCCTTCATTGGAACGAAATTGCTTTCAGCAACTGACCAATGTGGAAAAGTTAGGCATATATGATCAGAAAAACCTATCTCATTCATATTATATTGAGCAGCCATTCGTAAACATGCTTCATGGGTATCTTTGCCATCAGACAATAAAGTATGTATATGATAATCGATCATAATAAAGAATAAAGAATCGAAATTATAAATAATTACCTGAAAATGAAAGAAATTGATTAATTTCGTGATCAATTTAAAAATCTAAAACAAATTTACTAATAATTTGTTTCTAGAGGAGTTTACTTATTCAATTAAAATGTATAAGCTTAAAAGAGTTCAAAATATAGCAATTACACTGCCTCGTGCCTGGGATTTCTTTTCAAGACCGGAAAACCTGAGTCTCATTACACCCAACTATATGAAATTTAATATTATGGAGAGGTCTGATGTAGGTGATATGTACCCTGGTATGATTATCTCTTATCAGTTAAGCCCTATATTTAATTTTTCTATTAAATGGGCAACAGAAATTACCCAAATAAAAGAGTTTAAATATTTTATCGACAACCAAATAAAGGGACCTTACACCATATGGCATCACGAACATCATTTTAAGGAGATTGAAGCCGGAATTGAAATGACAGATATATTGTTTTACGATTTACCCTATGGCATTTTTGGTAGATTGGTGCATAACCTTTTCGTTAAGAAAAAAGTGGATGAGATATTTTATTATCGAGAACAAAAAATAAAAGAACTTTTTGGTAATGTGTAATCCAAAAAGTTCTTTTCAATTTTTATTAGGTTTTTAATCCTAATTATTAAAATCTTTTAAGGTTTCCATAAGTCGTTTTCTCGTAAAGAAAATCCTACTCTTTACTGTTCCTATTTTCAGGTCTAGCTCATCGGCTATTTCTTTATACTTAAATCCAGATAAAAACATATTGAATGGATTTTTAAATTCGTCAGGCAAATTTTCTATATGTTTTAAAATTTCTTGAGTAAAATATTCAGTATCTGGCTTTTCAGGAGCTATATCTCTTGAATTATTAATAAAGAAATTATTTTTTGTAGTATCGCTATATGTATTTTCTTTTTGCTGCTTTCTATAATTATTTATAAAAGTATTTTTCATAATTGTAAAAGCCCATGCTTTTAAATTAGTATATCCTATAAACTTATCTCTGTGCGAGAGTGCTTTTAAATAAGTTTCTTGTAATAAATCCTGAGCTTCCTCTTTGTCAGATGTTAAACTCATAGCAAAACGCGACAACTTACTTTCTAGGCTTATTAATTGAGTATTAAATTCTATTGCTGTCATAGTTATATTTTTTAAATTTAACGTTAAACAAATATACAACACTATTAAACAGAATTCCAAATTTGTATACTCCTATGACTTGCAATATTGATTCATTTCTAAATAAGTATATTCAATGAAATTCACCACATTTAGGCATTTTACTACCTTTTTACCTATAGTTTCTAAATTACAAAAAAATGCATTTTTTTGTTTAACTTTACGCAGCCTATTGTTTATCATATTTAAACAAAATGATCCTGTGGAAAACCGCACAGGATCATTTGTTTAGAATTATTCTAAATATTGCTAGTTCAATTTAAACAATTCGGTTAAATCTAATGGAGATGAAACTTTTTGAATATTAGATGGTAGATTGTGTAGTCCATCTTTAACTTGCAAGCCTGTTATAAAGACCTTCTGAAATGGAAATTCCTTTGATAGTTTGCCTAAATAATCTGCAGTTTTTACACCAGTTATTGATGAAGTAATAGATGTAAACAAATAATCTGTTTTCACCATTTTTGCAGTTTCTATTACATCAGAATAAGGAACTGAACTACCTAAATAATAAACAAGCTTACCGGATTTCTTTACTAGATAATAGTAAAAAAGCAAACCTAGCTCATGATATTCGCCTTCGGGTAAAAACATAACAAACTTCTTAGCATTCTGTTTATCTGTCACAGCTAAATTATCAATAGCAACCATTAATTTTTGTCGAAAAAGATTTGAGACAAAATGCTCATGAGCTGGATTTATTGAACCTGTTTGCCATAGCAATCCGATTTTTTCGAAGAATGGGAAAATTATTTTTATTACTGCATTCTCAAATCCCTCATTCATAATATATCGCGATAAAATCTTCTCAAATCTTGCTTCGTTCATATCAACCATGGCCAAAACCATATTCTCAATATTATTTTCAGCATTCAAAGGATCGCTTGAGATACTAACCACTTTCTCGGTCAGTTCTGTATCTGACAAATGAGCAATATTCGAAATTTTAATACCATGTCGGTTTAAAATGGCTATATTTAATAAACGCTTAAGCTCTGTGTCGCAATAATAGCGTATATTAGTATCGGTACGATCTGGCTTAATTAAATTGTAACGCTTTTCCCAGATACGAATGGTATGGGCCTTTATTCCTGATAAATTTTCTAGTTCTTTAATTGAATATTTTGCCATAACTCTATAATTTTCGGTATTATAATGATTTAACGTTTAACAAAACAATGTAATATTGGTTCAATTTCTTTATAAAATTATTTGTATAAGAATTAAACTACAAATCATAAACAAATGAAAACAACTTTTGTTTAATTGCCAAATAGTATTGCTAAATTAGTTAACATATTTATCAATAATATTTTAATAATAAATTGACTTACAATATTTAATGAAAAAAGTTACTGTCTTTTGGTTTCGACGTGATCTCAGATTATTTGATAATCATGCATTCTTTCAGGCATTGCAAAAAGGAAATGTATTACCGATATTTATCTTTGACAAGATCATTCTCCAAAAACTTGAAAACAAAAACGATCATCGAATTAGCTTTATATACGATGAATTAATTAATCTGAAAGCAGAATTAGAATTACATGAAAGTTCATTGTATGTTTTTCATGATAATCCACTGAATGCTTTTAAAAGACTAACTCAGGAATTCCAGATTGAAGCACTCTATTTTAATCAAGATTATGAACCGTATGCCATTTCCAGAGATAAATCTATTGTTCAATATCTTACGGTTTTAAATATTCCTGTTTATACGTATAAAGATCAAGTTATTTATGAGAAAAATGAAATAGTAAAACCTGATGGAAAGCCCTACACAATTTTCACACCCTATATGCGAAAATGGAAAGAAGAGTTTAAGAAGATTCAAATACAGCATTTTGCATCTGAAAATTTGCTGAGAAATCTATATAAAACCAGCTCCTTTAAATTGCCATCTCTTTCTGATATTGGATTTCAGAAAACAAATTACATAATTCCATCTAAAGAAATTAATAACGAAATAATAAAAAACTACGATAAGAACAGAGATTTCCCTTCTATTAATGGAACAAGTAAACTAAGTGTGCATTTGCGATTTGGAACAATAAGTATAAGGCTGTTAATTGAAAGTGCAAAAATACTTAACGAGACCTATTTAAATGAGCTTATTTGGCGTGAGTTTTATATGATGATCCTTTATCATTTTCCATCAGTTGAAAATCATTCGTTTAAAACTGTTTATGATAAAGTTGAGTGGGTAAATAATGAATCCTATTTTGATGCCTGGTGCAATGGAAAAACAGGTTACCCTATTGTTGATGCAGGTATGCATGAATTAAATAAAACAGGTTTTATGCATAACCGTGTTAGAATGATAACAGCAAGTTTTTTAACTAAACATCTGCTAACTGATTGGCGCTGGGGTGAAGCTTATTTTGCTCAAAAATTACTTGATTATGAACTATCATCAAATAACGGAGGGTGGCAATGGGCTGCAAGTACAGGATGCGATGCTGTTCCGTATTTCAGAATTTTTAATCCCGACTTGCAAACAAAGCGATTCGACCCCGATTATGAGTACATTCGAAAATGGATTCCCGAATTTAATACAAACGACTACCCAAAACCAATTATAGATCATACCTTTGCAAGAGAAAGAGCAATAAAAACCTACAAAAAAGTACACCAATAATAAGGAACATGGAAATTACAATTTTTGGAGCAACAGGCTTTATAGGTAAAGAATTGGTCAAATATCTATTAGAGAAATGCTATTCAATTAGCATCATTACAAGAAATAAAGAGAGAGCAATTATCCTGTTCGGTCAATCTGTAAAAGTCTACAACTATAATTTCGATATACTAGTAGAATTAGTAAATCAATCAGATGTAATTATCAATCTTGCAGGAGAAAATATTTCTGGAGGTTTATGGACCAAAAAACGAAAACAAAAGATACTTGATAGTCGTGTAAAAACAGGTAAATTAATTACATCGCTCTGCGAAAAAGCCGAGAAAAAACCAATACTGGTAATACAATCTTCGGCAATTGGGTTTTATGGAAATAACTCAAAAGGAATTTGTACTGAACAAAATAATAAAGGAGATGGTTTTTTGGCCACTGTTTGTGAAAAATGGGAGAATTCTACACAATCAGTAATCAATTTAGGTATTAAACAGGTAGTTATTCGAACCGGAATTGTTTTAGGAAATACAGGAGGAATTTTACCCAAATTAGTTCTTCCGTTTCAATTTTTCATGGGTGTTATTCTTGGTAATGGTAAAAATTATGTTTCCTGGATACATATTAAAGATGAGATCAGAGCAATTGAGTATATTATAAATAGCCTTACTCCTACAAAGATTTATAATTTATCAGCACCAAAACCAGTTACTATGGAAGAAATAATCAGGACTATTTCCGGTATGAGAAAACACCTATTCATACTATTAATACCAACCAAAATAATAAATTTCTTTTTAGCCGATATGGGCAAAGAAATGCTACTGGCCGATCAGAAAGTATTACCAACGAGTTTAAGTAAAAAAGGATTTACATTCGAATTTGAGGACATAAAATATGCGCTTTCTGATTTAATAAAATAGAAAAGGGTATCCATTCTTGGACACCCTCTTTTAAATATGTTATATTATTAGATATGAGCAATTGGATCTGGTTTTCCATCAGGATCACTTAGGACATATCCACTTGTTTTTGGATTTCCATTAGTTACTAATAAAATTCCGCACATGTGAGGAGCAGCCATTGATGTTCCACTCATTGTTGTATAGCCACCACCTTTGTAAGTTGAATAAATGCTTACACCAGGAGCGCAGAAATCAACAGGAGGATTGCCATAATTTGAAAAATAAGCAAATTTATCAGCACTATCCATTGCAGAAATTGTCCAGATATAAGTTCCATTAACTCTTGCAGGTGAATGATTATTAGCATCATCAGTTTCGTTACCAGCAGCTAATGCGAAAAATATTCCTTTTTGTGAAGCGTTATAAACAGCCAAATCGATTGGTTCGTAAACCCCACCACCTAAGCTCATATTAACAGCATCTCCAGGAGCAGCATTTGCAGCAACAAAATCTACACCAGCAATAATAACTGAGTAAGCACCACTACCACGTCTGTTTAAAACCTTTACCGGAATAATTGTAGCACCAGCAGCAACTCCAACAACTCCAAAAGAATTATCGATTGCAGCAACTGTTCCAGCACAATGTGATCCATGTCCATTATCATCATCTGCAAACGCATCATTATTAATAAAATCATATCCTCTTGATGCATTAACATTTAAATCAGGGTGATCTAAATCAACGCCAGTATCAATAATCCATGCTACATGCGCACCAGTGTAGGTTGCACCGCCGCCAACTCTTGTAATACCCCAAGGTGTTGATTCGGCTGGAGGTTGTGGAACTGGTTTTGCCATAACGTACATTCTGTCTGGTAATATATATTTAATTCCTTTGTCATTACTTAATTTTTGAGCATCCTCGTCAGAAAGCTTTGCACAAAATCCTTTAAGAGTTTCTCCATAAATCTGTTTTAACTCATAGCTTATTCCTACAGATTTAAGATAAACATTGGCAATTTGTTTTACTTCATTAAGCTTTTCGTTGTAACTTGATGCTTTGGGTACAGAAAATTTAAAAGATGATTCATTAAAAACAACTACATACTGTCCAGGGATAATGTCTCCATTGCCAGCATTGTCTTCAAAAAGAGCTAAATCATGTGACTTAACAGCTTCGATTGACTCGTTTTCCTGACAGCTTATAAATGCCATCATTACTGCCATGACCATTAGTAATAATAATCTTTTTTTCATAGGTAAATTTTTTAGTTAATAAATTTGGTTAATGAGTAATATGATGCAATTAATAAAAAAAAATGTAACGTTCAACATGTTTAAGTTTCTCGAAAACAGCCACTTATTGATATTCGATAAAACCCCATTATTAAATCATCTATTAATCAATTCGTTAAATATTATTTAGAATTATTCCAAATTTAAAAATATTTCAATTATTTTTGAAACTTAAAATAATAAAACCCGTTGTAACATATTTTTTAAATAATTCATATTGCTAGAAATAAAACAAACCAACGATGGATCAGCAACTTTGTTTAATCCAGAACTGAATGAACATTATCATTCAACATTCGGTGCTTATAATGAATCAATGCATATTTTTATAAAAAATGGATTACTTTCATCTTTGAATAATAATATAGGTATTCTGGAAATAGGATTTGGCACTGGACTTAATGCCATATTAACATACGAAATAGCACTACAAAAGAATCTAACGATTAAGTATACTGGATTAGAACTTTTTCCACTTAATATTGAAATTATTTCATTACTCAATTATGAAAAGCTTATTAAACCATCAAATATCGCAGCTTTTCATAAAATGCATCAACTTGAATGGAATATTAAAACAATCTTAAACAATCAATTTCATTTTGAAAAAATTAACGCAGATCTTAATCAATATGCTTTTACTGATTCATATGATCTGATTTATTTTGATGCATTCGGGCCCGATGTTCAACCTGAAATGTGGAGTGGAACTATTTTTAAAAAGTTGTTTGCTACTCTAAATTCTAAAGGAACACTTGTAACATATAGTGCGAAAGGATTAGTAAAAGAGAATTTGCGCGAAGCAGGTTTTACAGTTACAAGATTACAAGGACCCCTAGGAAAAAGACATATTATAAGGGCTATTAAATCGTAAGAAATACTCTTTATTTTCTAATTACTTTTTCTTTTTCCAACATTTAATTCAATAAGCTGATATGAATTTCCTTTTAACAATTTTTAATCATTCAACTTTTGACAATCAAAAAAATTTCATCACCTTTGCATTTCGAATTTTAAAAATTAACAATAAATACAAGTAATATTATGAAAATCAGACATTTTTTATTGACAATCGTTGCACTTGCAATAATTGCATCATCATGCGGACAGAAAGTTCCAACCAATTTAAAACTTAAAAACGAGCTTGATACAATAAGTTATTGTTTAGGAGTTGATGTTGCAAATAGTTTAAAAAGAGGAAAATTTAAAGAAATTAATTACGAGGCATTTATAAAAGGGATGGATGATATTTTAACTGAAAAGAAAACCTTGATAAAGCAAGATACATTAAAATTCATCGTTAACGATTATTTCAGAAAATTACAAGAAAAAGGTTTACAAAAAAACCTTGAAGAAGGTCAGAAATTCATGGAAGAAAATAAAAAACGTGAAGGTGTAACAACTACAGAAAGTGGATTACAGTATGAAATTATTACTGAAGGAACTGGTAAGTATGCAAGTGACTCTAGTTTGGTATTAACTCATTATCGTGGTACTTTAATTGATGGAACTGTATTCGATAGCTCATATGATAGAGGTCAACCAATAGAAATTGCATTGAATGGTGTTATTAAAGGTTGGACAGAAGGTTTACAGCTAATTAAAGAAGGTGGAAAAGTTAAACTTTATATACCTATCGAACTTGGTTATGGAGTTAATGTTCGTCCAGGCGGTATGATTGAACCAAATATGGCATTAATTTTCGAAGTTGAATTGATTGAAGTAAAATCAAATCCAAAAAATTAAATTTAATAAATATTTTATGGCAAGCACGTGCAATAGCGTGCTTGTTTTATTTTAAAATGTACAAATGATGAAAGCAGAAATTATAACAGAAAGAGGCACCATGATGGTGAAATTTTTCGAAAAAGATGCCCCAGGAACTGTTGAAAATTTTGTAAAATTATCAAAACAGGGATATTATGATGGATTAACTTTTCACAGAGTTATTCCGAATTTTGTAATTCAGGGAGGATGTCCAGATGGAACTGGAGCAGGTGGTCCAGGATACACAATTAAATGCGAATTAACTGGTGATAACCAGTATCACGATAGAGGTGTTCTTTCAATGGCGCATGCAGGAAGAAATACTGGTGGATCTCAGTTCTTTATTTGCCATAATCGTGAAAATACACAACATCTTGACCGTAACCATACTGTTTTTGGTAAAGTATACGAAGGTCTCAATATTATTGAACAAATAAGACAAGGTGATGTTATTGAAAAAATAATTATTCACGAAGATTAAAACACAACAAAACACTGTATAGTCAATCAAGTCTTTACAGTGTTTTTTAAACAATTTACACTATGAGTTTCGAAATTACAGGCAAACTATTAGAAAAATTTAATACAATTCAAGTTAGCGATCGATTTAAAAAACGTGAGTTTGTAATTGAATCTAAAGAATCGAGCAATGGCATGGAATTTAAAGATTTTATTAAGTTTCAGCTAACACAAGACAAATGCAATCTGATTGATTCAATGCAATTAAACGAAGAAATTAAGGTTAGTTTCAATATTCGTGGTAATAAGTGGGAAAAAGAAGGAAAAGTAAATTATTTTACCAACCTCGATGCATGGCGTATTGAAAAAGTTCAAGGTAAAAATCAACCAATGATTGATGATGGAATTCCTGCTCCATCAATTGAAGACCTTCCTATGGAAGAAGAAACTGATGATTTGCCATTTTAATTATTGATTTTTAGGCAGTGAACAAAGAACTATAAATAGCCAATCTAAGTTTTAGATTTGTAAAAACATTAGAAATGTTCGCATTAATTGAAGTAAGTCCAATATTGTCGAAGCTGGTAGTTTTATCACTGCTAATTATTCTTTCTGCCTTTATTTTCAAGTTATTCAAATTACCATCAATAATATCTTATATTCTTGTAGGATTACTAATTGGCCCATTCGGTTTTGAGCTTATTACAGATGAAACACTAATATCAAACTTTGGTGATTTAGGATTAGTATTGCTCTTGTTTTTTATAGGTATGGAAATACCTATAGATTCGTTAGTTTCTCGATGGAAAGTTTCATTCTTTGGTACACTTTTACAAATTGGTTTTTCAATTGCTGCAATAAGTATTATTTCGTTGCTCTTCAATTGGGAACTTAAGCAAATTATAATTTTTGGATTTGTAATAAGCCTAAGCAGTACAGCTGTTATATTAAAGGTTTTAGAAGATTATAATCAAACTCAATCTAAAATAGGAAAAAACGTAATTGCTATTTTAATAGCTCAGGATATTATTATTGTTCCAATGCTAATTGTAATTAATTATCTTGGTGGCGAAAGACCGGAGAAACATGAAATTATAAAACAAGTAATTGGGGCTATTTTATTACTCTTTATGTTACTATATATTTTTAGTAAACGAAAAGTAAGAATTCCCTTTGGCAATTTTGTTTTTCGTGATCGCGAAATGCAAGTTTTTGTTGCATTTTCGTTATGTTTTGGATTTGCTACTCTGTCTGCCTTTTTTAACTTTTCATCTGCATTAGGTGCATTTGTAGCAGGCTTGTTTGTTTCTGCTGCAAAAGCTACTAAATGGGTTCACGATAGTTTGCATGCTTTTAGAACAATGTTTGTTGCGCTTTTTTTCGTATCAATAGGATTACTTCTTGATATTAATTTCTTAAGAGAAAACCTGTTAACAATTCTAGTACTTTGCCTGATCATTTTATTCTTTAATAACCTCATAAATACATTTATTTTTAGGATTTTTAAAGAAAAATGGAATCAAAGCATCTATTCGGGAGCATTGTTGGCACAAATAGGTGAGTTCAGTTTTATTTTGGGCGCTACAGCCTATTATACTGGAATAATAGACACCTATACTTATCAGATTATTCTAAGCACTATTTCTTTATCATTGTTTATAAGTCCATTCTGGATATTTACTGCTAGAAAACTATTGAAATGCTAAAAAACTAGATGAAAAGCTATTGAGACTTTCCATCTAGTATTTGTTTTACTTTTAAAAGCAACTGTTTAATTTGTGCAATTCACGTCGTTACCCAAGGTATCCCAACAATGCCAGTTTGTGTCTTGATAGATGTGGTCAGCTTTAATATGTCCATAAAATTGAGTTGTATTCCACTCAATATAGGTATCGGCAAATTCAGAAATAGAAGCTGCATAAGCATGCACTGTATAGTAAGCATCATAATCGCCAGTTTGTAAACCATAAGTTAAATAACTTCCATTAAAATCTTCTGTTACTCGATTATCGTTAAGTTCCCTTACATAGGTATACGTGATCTGCGAAAATTCACCATCAATACGAAGCCAGTCAATAACAAGTACTTCTTCCTGGTACTGATAACTATGATAAAGAGTCCATTGGCCAGTATTTCTATCAAGAGAAGAAGTACCTTCGAACCATTTAAACTCAGGATAAGCCCCTATACCTATTTTAGTAATATACATTTCCCATTTAACATCATCTGTTCGAACTTCGCCAGTTAAACGAGCAGTATAAGCGCCAGCAAATCCATTAACAGTATAGGACCATTGCCATTTTTTATCACCCAAATATGTTGGTGTTTGATTAAATGATGTATAGAATGCAGCTACGGGAACAGCTATAACCGAACCTACAGTAACATTCCAAAAATACACAGTTAATGCAGCCCAACCAAAATTTGTGGTTGTTTTTAAGTCAGGAGTTGCTTTTGCATCTCCACTAAAATTACTGAAATCGATTACCATCGACTCATAAGGAGGCAATTCTGGTGCTTTATCTGTTTCATCTTCGTCGCAACCTGTAAATGCAGGTATTAATATTGCTATAGCAAGCAAAAAAGCAATCGTTTTTTTCATAATAAATGGTTTAAAATTACAATATGATTATTACCAATAACTATACCAAAATAGTTATATAAACACAATAGTAATACGTAAAATTGAAATTAAAGTTTTTGATTGCTTAGTACTTTTCCATCCATATCGACTAGCAATTCGTAGCGAGTAAGTTCTTTATCACGAAGTATTATTTCGTAAAATGTCTCAATATTATTACTAATAACAATAGCATTCATTATTTCGCCAAACGATTGTGCAACAGAACGAATCTTTTCAGGTAATTTATCAACAGGTAAATTTGTTTTTACATTAACAAAGTTGCCTTCATTATCATACTTTGCAATCTTCTCTAAATCATCTTCATAAAATATTGCCTCGTAATAATCTTCTTCGGTATACCAATCAATATTAAAAGGATTTACAAAAAAATCAAAGAAATGGTTTTTAACATCCTCGGGGGGATTTGTTGATTTGTCGCTTAATATGTTTTTAAAAAAAATGTTCACACAAAATGTTTTATCATATTGACGAAATTTTTAATACAAGTCACAAAAAATCAGTCCTTATATTTCGCTTTATATAAAAAAACCAACCGTGCTTTTGCTCTTTTAATTCTCATTTTAGCGGCACTTTCACTAACTCGCAATGCCTCAGCAATATTTTTGATTGATATGTTATCGTTGTATTTCATTAGCAATAAAGCTTTTTCTTCGGTATGCAACAAATCAAGAATTTCTGTTAATCGCTCGTAGCTAATCTCGCTATTTAGCTCCTCCGACTCGTCGATAATTTCGGGAATTTCGTTATCACGGTTCCAATCGGGATAATGGAGTTTCTTTTTATGGCGCAAATAATCGATACAATAATTATAGGTTATTGAATACAACCAAGATGAAAAGGAAGATTTGCCCTTAAAAGAATCCAGATTTTCGTATACCTTTGTAAAAATATCCTGAGCTGTTTCTCTAGCAAGTTCACGGTTTTTAAGCAAACTATAGCATTTATCATTAACCTTTGAAAAGTATTTTCCATATAAGATCTGAAACAAATTCGATTTTTTCTCGATTTTTATCATCGAGATTATTTCTTCGTCTTTTAAGGTTCTATATAAATCTAAATGCATCACCCAACTTGAGTAAAGGATATTGGGTGTAAAGATAAAAATGTAATAATAATCTCAGAACAATTTGTTTTATTATTTTTTGTTTTTAAATAAGATATTGTAAAATCGAATATATCATTGTTTTAATTTATCAATCTTTGTATAAAAAATATTTTTTGTACAAAGCCGTTACTTTGAGTTTATTTTGCGTCATAATAGCAAAATTTGAATTATAAAAGGTTAAAATACATTGCTATTTAGCTGATTATAATCGATATTTGCATAAAATAATTAACAATTTAATCAAAAAAAAAATTATTATGAAAAACAAATTATTCTTAGGTTTAGTAGCAATTATGTTTGTTACAGTTTTCTCTAGTTGTGATAAAATGCCACAAGTTGAGATAGATGCAGCAAATGCAGCATTGACAGAAGCTCAGGCAATTGGTGCTGAAATGTATGTTCCACAAGATTATTTACTTGTAAAAGATTCATTAAATGCAATTCTTGCAAAAATTGAAGTTGCAAATTCAAAATTCTTCAAAAAATTTGGTGAATGCAAAGAACAATTAGTAGGTGTAACTGCAATGGCTGCTGATCTTAAAGGAAAAACAGAAGCTAAAAAAGAAGAAGTAAAAAAAGAACTTGAAGTTGCTTTAGAAGAAGTTAAAGTTGTTATGGAAGAAAACAACACTCTTTTTGCAAAAGCTCCAAAAGGTAAAGAAGGAAAAGAAGCTTTAGAACAAATTAAAGCCGAACTAGGTGTAATTGAAACTACTATAGCTGATGCAACAAATATGTTAGCAAGTGGTGATTATTTACCAGCATTAGATAAAGTAAAAGCTGCAAAAGAAAAAGCTGCTTCGATTAACGAAGAATTAAAAGCTGCTATTGCTAAAACAAAAAGAAGATAGTAAATTCCTCAATGAATTATTGATATTGGGTGTCTCAAATTTTAAGTATTAACTTTTGAGACACCTTTTTTGATTTTTTGTTACATTTTATGAAAAGATTATTAATTAAACGTATTCTAATTTACTCCATATTATCGATTCTATTTTGTGGATCGATTTTTACAATTTTATTACTTACTAGTGATGAACCTCCTGTAAAAGAGATTAATGATGCCCGTATAGCTCTATTCGAAGCAAAGAAATCAGGAGCAGATCAATTTGCCATTATACAACTCAAAAATGCGGAAATTTCTTATGATTCATCTATTTTTTATTTAAAAGGTGAAAACCAAAAGATCTTTTATAAACGAGATTATACACCCTGTAAAAACAATGCTATTTCATCTTTTCAAACTGCTACTCAAGCGAAAGAAGATGCTATAATAATCTCAAAAAACTTCAAAAAATATCTCGAGGAAAAGATTGATTCTATTGATTGTTTTCTAAACCATTTTAAAGATATTTTTATAACCCTCCCACTCGACAAAGATATTTTTGCAGATTTTACCAAAGGGAAAATTCTGCTAACTGAAAGCAAATACGCTTTTGAAAATCAAAATCTTACCAGCTGTAATATAAAACTTGATCTGGCATATCAATATTTAAACAGATCGTACGAGGTAGCTAAATTACTTTTAAACAACTATTTTGAACTTTATCCGAAATGGATTTCGTGGGCCGACGAAACGATTAATTATTCAAAAAGACATAAAACCAGTGCCATAATTGTTGACAAGTTTTCTAAAAAAATTTATCTGTACCAGAGTGGCGTTTTAAAGTATTCTACAGAGGTTGAATTAGGAAAAAACTGGATTGGGTTTAAACTGTTTTATGGTGATAAGGCTACTCCAGAAGGAAGATACTCTGTAATAAAAAAGAAAAAAAATCCACACACAAAATACCATAAGGCATTATTGCTCAATTACCCAAATAATGATGATAAAGTGCGTTATACTAAAGCAAAATCACAAGGGCAAATTCCAGGTAACAGATCAATAGGTAATCTAATTGAGATTCATGGTGGCGGTGGACAAGGAGCAAACTGGACTGATGGCTGTGTTGCTTTAAGAAACAAAGATATGGATAAATTATTTCAGTTAGTTGGAGAAGAAACGCCTGTTACTATTGTAGGCTCATTGTTAAGCCTTTCAGAAATTATGAACGATAATATATTATGAAAAACGAATTTTCCGATATTGATTCATTGCCCTACGAACCAGAAAGTAACGATCTGATTGCAAATCTTAATATTATTGGTAAAAAAATAATAAATAAATTAAAATTAGCTTGGGAGAAATGGCTTAAAACACTTACAAAATATGTTTTTGTTACAGGTACTGTATTATTCGTTATTTTTTGGATAATCTTTTATGGCATTCCGGTTTTCCAGGAGTTGGCTTTGTCTTTAATTCCAGAAACACATAAAGAATATATTACAGCAGATTCAAAATTTGTAGATAAGTATAAAGATAAAACCTTAAAAAATATACTAAAGCTTCAGCGAAAACTTGATTCAAATACGCCCAACTCTGCATATCTTGTGATAAATACAACAGATAATTCATTTCGATTACTTTCAGGAAAACGGTTAGTTAGAAAGGGTGTTTGCTCAACAGGAAGCTATACTTTATTGCAATCTAATGACGACAAGCAATGGATATTTAAGACACCACGAGGAGTTAAACGAATACATGGAAAAACAACATATCCAGTTTGGAAAAAGCCCGATTGGGCATTTATAGAAGAAGGATTACCCGTGCCACCTGCTAATGATAATTCGCGATTTGAATATGGTACTCTAGGTGATTATGCGTTGAGTATAGGCGATGGCTATCTGATACATGGAACCCTTTATCAAAGATTACTGGGATTGCCAGTAACTCATGGTTGCGTGCGTCTTAATGATGAAGATCTGAAAGCAGTTTATAATACACTTAGTATTGGCTCAAAAGTGTTCATTTACTAATTAGTTAAATAAAGGATGGAAAATATTTCGAACAATACACCCAGAAAGAATAGAGCATTGATTAATAGTGCTATTGTTTTAAGTTTACTTATATTTTCATATTTTATTTTCTTATTATTCTATTTTCCAATACAACAAGTAAAAGTTTTTAATAATCAATATTCCGATTCGCTATTATTTACTGGAGAAGAAAAAAATATTATTTGCGACGATACTCTTGCATCCATAAAAATTAAAGAAGCATTTTTACAGTCCAGATTAGTTATGGCAAAATCTGACTCTATAAGCTTTTCAATCGATTTAGTAGATAGTATTTTATTTCTTGAAGTTAAAGGAGTAGTTGTTCTCGAATCAAAAATTAATAAAATAGTTAAAAGCAGATTCTTTTCAAGTGTCGATAATGAAGCATTAATAAAATATTTATCGAATCCATTTATGGTTAATAAGAAAACTGCCACAATTGAAAAGGAGCCCATAGTATTTAAAAAAGCTCCAAAAGATACCATTGAAGCGGCTACACAAATTTTTAAACCAGATACTCTTGTTAATGAAGTTATTTGTATAAACATTGAATTTGATAAGAATTTGATTTTGGAGATTAGTCAATCAGAAGATAAACCTCAATTTCAGAATCTGAATTATTTACTTAAAAAAAGATCTAAAAATTTTATTCAGGTAGCTAAAAATTCTATTTCGTTTAAAGAACCATATTTCACTCCAAAAATTATTATTGAATTGCCTAAAAAAGATATTAAATCTGTTTATAGAGCACTTCCATATAAACCACAAATGGCACTGAACTTATAATTATTATTTTATTTTTTAAAAAAAACTAACTTTGTCAATCAATTAAATGATTTATGACAAAAAACAATAGCCTTACAGAAAATCAACAGAAACTGGCACGATACTCGAAGGCCCTTTCGCATCCTATTCGGGTTCATATACTAGAAATCCTTTCAAAACAATCGTGTTGTTATAGTGGCGATCTAACGGAAATACTACCTATTGCCAAATCAACATTATCACAACATTTAAAAGAGCTAAAAAGTGCTGGCCTTATTCAAGGTGAAATAGAATTACCAAAAATTAAATACTGTTTAAATAAAAAAAACTGGAACGAAGCAAAAAAAATATTTAGTAATTTTTTTGAAGAATAGTTTTTTTAATATCTTTGTTCGCAATTCTACGAACAACGAAATATTTAAATTATGGAAATAAAAGTTTTAGGAACTGGTTGCCCAAAATGCAAAATGCTTGAAAAACTTACCAAAGAAGCTGTTGAGAAATTAGGGCTTAATGCTGATGTATCTAAAGTTGAAGATATTGTGGATATAATGAACTATGGAGTTATGCGAACACCCGCACTAGTAATTAATGGTAAAATAGTTCTAAGTGGAAGAATTCCTTCGGAAAATGAGATAAAAGAAATATTAACTTCAAATAATAAATAAATCATGAAATCTTTAAAAATTTTATTTTTAACAAGTATTATTTTCCCTCTCTTATTTTCATGTAATGCACAAAGTGCAGACAAAAATGACAATTCAGAAACAACTGTTGCAAAAGATATACAAGTTTATTATTTTCACTTTACACGACGTTGCCCAACTTGTATAGCTGTTGAAGAAAAAACCCTTGAGTTTTTAAAAGAGACTTATGCTGATCAGATGGAAAATGGGACAATCACATTTAAATCGTTAAATCTTGACGAAGATAAAGCAAAGGAAATAGCTGAAAAATTAGGTGTTTCAGGGCAATGCTTATTATTTGTAAAAGGTGACGAAAAAGTTGATTTAACAAGCGAAGGATTTATGAATGCCCGTTCAAATCCTGAGAAATTACAAGAAAAAATTAAAGAAACTATAGATGGTTTTATTCTATAATCGATTCATATGGATTTTTTAACTTCATTAATCGAAAATAGTAATTTACCTATACTTTCTGCATTTATCCTTGGACTGATGACTGCTATCAGCCCTTGCCCTTTGGCTACCAACATTACAGCAATAGGTTTTATCAGTCGCGATATACAAAGCCAGAAGAGAGTTTTTATAAATGGATTGATATACACTTTAGGTCGTGTTATATCATACACAGGCTTAGCTTTTATTTTATATTTCAGTGCAAATAAATTTAAAATATCAGGATTTTTCCAACAGTATGGCGAAAAATTTTTAGGTCCGCTGTTAATTCTTATTAGCTTATTTATGTTAGGTGTAATAAAAATAAATATTCCTGGATTTGGTAAATTTTCTGATAAAATGCAACAGAAAGAAAAAACGAACTACTGGGATGTATTATTAATAGGCGTTTTATTTGCACTAGCATTTTGCCCGTATAGTGGTGTTTTATACTTTGGAATGTTGATACCAATGACTATTACAAGTTCTTCCGGATTGTATTTACCAATATTTTATGCTATTGCTACAGGTTTGCCTGTTATATTATTTGCATGGGTTATAGCCTATACAGTATCTGGAATAGGAAGTTTATACAATAAAATTAAAACATTCGAACTTTGGTTTAGAAGAGTAATTGCTGTTCTATTCTTATTAGTAGGTATTTATTACACTATTATCGTATTTATTTAAAAAAATTTTAATAATCTAGTTCGTCTTTTTACGAACAATTTAAAATTATGGAAACAAGAAAAGAAATAAAAATCCTTATATGGATTGCAATTATATTTGGTGTTGCCTTCTTTCTACCAATCGAAAGTGAAAGGTTTAATACAGCCATTGCTGCCACCTTCGACCTTGTAAAATGGTATGCAAGAGAACATGTTGTGCTTTGTTTATTACCTGCATTTTTTATTGCGGGTGTTATTTCAGTATTTGTTAGTCAGGGATCTGTGCTAAGATATTTTGGAGCAAATGCAAAGAAATGGCTGGCATATACTGTGGCAGCTGTTTCAGGAACTATTTTAGCAGTTTGTTCGTGCACAATATTGCCTTTGTTTTCGAGTATTCATAAGCGTGGTGCAGGTTTAGGCCCGGCAATAGCTTTTTTATACTCGGGTCCGGCAATTAATATTCTTGCAATTATTTTAACAGCACGTATTTTAGGATTCGAAATGGGAGTAGCCAGAACTATTGGCGCAATTGCATTTAGCGTAATTATTGGTGTTGCCATGTCGCTTATATACAGAAAAGAAGAAAAAGTTAAACGCGAAGAGCAAATGAATATTCAGTTGCAGCCTGAGAAACGACCTATGTGGCAAACATCATTTCACTTTTTTACACTTGTAGTGATTTTGGTATTTGCTAATTGGGGTGCACCTTCAAGCGGCGATACTTCAAGCACCTGGTTTTACATTTGGGCTTATAAATGGTATATAACAGGATTTTTTAGTTTATTCCTAGGATTTTCATTAATCTATATTCTAAAGATTAAATGGCAGTGGGTACTATATGCAGCCATTGCAACGATTGTTTCAGCAATATTAGCTACAAATTTTATTGAAAGTCAAAAGTTAAGTCCACTGGTTCCAATGATTGTTGGTATAGTATCATTAAGTATTATCACCCTTTTCGATAAAAAAGATGAAGACAACAAAGAATGGACTTTATCAACATGGGAATTTGCTAAACAAATTTTACCACTATTGGCTATTGGTGTTATTACTGCCGGTTTTTTATTAGGTTCAACACATGATGGAAAAACTATTGCCGGAGTAATTCCAAACGAATGGATAGAATGGCTTGTAGGAGGAAATTCGGTTTGGTCAAACCTATTTGCTTCAATTGTTGGTGCATTTATGTATTTTGCTACATTAACTGAAGTACCTATTTTACAAGGATTAATAGCTTCCGGAATGGGCAAAGGGCCTGCATTAGCATTATTATTAGCAGGTCCATCACTTTCATTACCTAATATGTTGGTAATTCGTGGTGTTTTAGGTACTCAAAAAACTCTGATTTATGTAATATTAGTAATTATTATGGCTACAATCTCAGGATTGATTTATGGAGGATTATTTTAGATTTTAATATGTTTTAATTAATTTTTGCCAATAAAGTAGATGGTTATAAAAAGAACTTTTAAAAAATCATGAAGAAATTTTTTACTTGGTTTTTTCTATTGTTTATTGTAGTGTTTTTCGTTCTTCTTTTCGTCTATAAGAGTGATCTGAACAATGCAGCATCAAGCATTGTGCTATCGCAGGCTACACCTGAAACCATAAGCAAAGTATCGACATATATTGATTCGGTTTATAATTACGAAAAAACCGTAGATTCTTACGAAATAACCTTTCTTGAATTCGGCTCAATCGGATGTTCGGCCTGTAAACGAATGGAAAAAGTATTGAAGGAGATTCAGGATTTGTACCCAACAAAAGTAAATGTGGTATTTATAAATGTTGCCAAAAAAGAAAATCATGATTTACTCAGGTTTTATGGAATAGCGGTTATACCTACCCAGGTTCTGCTCGATAAAACTGGGAAAGAGTTTTTCAGGCATTCGGGATATATATCAACAAAAGAACTTATAAGGCATTTTGAATAAAAAAGCACTATTCTTTCAATATTTCCGCAAATCACTTTCAAAACTTGTTAAAAATTAGGCTTAAAAAGCTTTTACTTGAACATTAGGAGAATCATTTTAACGTATTTCCAAAACAACAATCGAGGCCCATATCTTTAATTACTAAGGACATTGCTGCAGGGAAAACTATATTTTGTAAATACAATCATTTTTGGTGAAAACGAAGGTACTTCAGCATCCAAAATCTGAAGATTTGAAATCCAAAAACACTCAATAATATCATGTAATCCTATACTTTCAACAAAAAACTAGGTTCATAATAAAGCTGTTACTATTAATAAAGCAGGTTAGCTCGAACTCCTGAAAGATGGCTAGGGCTTACAGTATTGGATTACTAAAAAATAGTTTCAATAAACATCTTGATTATAGCTCACAGAAGATTGTGTGTAAATGAGGTTATTATGAAATTTAGCTCAGAACCATTTACTATAATTGATGTTTTAAATGATAGTTTAGATGAGGTAATTAATAAAATAATTGCAAATAGTAATCAAAAAATCAATAGTTAATATACCCAACTATAAAAACCTATCCTAAATTTGCATTCTGCAAAATAATTACCCGATTATCAATAATCTGTAAAATAGAAAAACCAAAGAGCTCGGAGATATACTTTAACGTTTCGGCATGATAAAACGTAACATGGGTATCGTCATTGGCATAATGCCAGGAAGAAAAATTTTCCAAATCGTCCCATAAAGTAGTCATTAGCACCAAATACCCATTGGGTTTAAGATGCGATTTTATAATTTCCAGTTCTTTTTTAGGATAATAAAAGTGTTCGAAGCACTCGGTTGCAAATATAAAGTCGTAGGTTTTCTGAGGTAAATCAGGAAAAAATATAGGATCGTAATCGTTACAAATAAGTCCCATTTGTGTTAATAAAATGCTTAGTGTTGGTTTTGGTCCACAACCATAATCAAGACATTCCATATTTGATAAAAGCAATTCTTTAACTGGTTCAATAGCCTGATTCAGAAACTTAACATAACCGGGATATTCTATTCCATTATTGTGTTTCAAATATCTATTCTTCTCATCTTCGAGCGAGAGTAAATCGTCTATTGAAGCAAAAATCAATTTACAGCAATTGCAGTAACTGTAAGCTTTCTTATCAATACCTTTTAAAGTATCGATATTCACTAGATTAAAACATAACGGGCAAGCAACCATAAATCCATGAATTTGGCAAGAGTAAAAATACATAAACTTTTATTGGATGACTATACTCTAATTTGGGTTTATTTAATACATGTTAATTTAATCAACTTGAAAAAAATTAACGAAAATTTAACACGAGAATCTTTTCTAAGCAAAATCTATGTCGTATGTTTGCGTCATTAAACATAATAAATCATGACATACAAAAAAACCGATTTATTTGATGAGGATTTGCAGCGAATGGCCGAAGTTGCAAAAGTAATGAGTCACCCGGCACGATTGGCAATACTTCGTTATTTGGCTAATTGTAAGAGCTGCATTTCGGGCGATATCACAAACGAAATACCACTAAGTCGTACAACGGTTTCACAACATTTGCAGGAATTGAAAAGAGTTGGCCTGATTCATGGAGAGATTGATGGCCTTAAAGTTAATTATTGCTTATGCACCAGCTGTATTGATGATATTAAAAAAACTTTTACATTGTTTTTAAACGAGATATCAATCTCTGAATCAATAAAATGTTAGTTATGGATAATTTATTTAAAGATAAAGGAATTTCTTCGTCAGGAATGTTGCATGTTTCTGCACACGAAGCATTTGAACTTTGCCAAAATGGGGCTATACTAGTTGATGTTCGCGAAGAATACATGATCGGATTTAAAATGTTTGATGTAGAAGAAACTATCTTCTGTCCAAAGAGTATTCTCGAAGAAAAATACTCAGAACTACCGAAAGATAAAGCATTGATTTTTGCAGATGCATCGGGAATCCATAGTAAAGAAGCTGTTTTGTTTTTACTTGAAAAAGGATTTGAAAACATTGCAAACCTTGCTGGTGGATTGGTTGAATGGGAAAGAGATGGAGTATCTATTAAAATTGATTACAATGAACGATTATCAGGTTCTTGTGCTTGTCAATTAAGAAGAAGAGATAAGAAACAATAAATAATAAAAATATGAAAATTCTAATACTTTGTACAGGAAATTCATGCCGTAGTCAAATGGCACATGGTTTCCTACAATCGTTTGATAAAAATCTTTCTGTTCGCTCAGCTGGAACAGAAGCTTCGGGGAAGCTTAACGAAAAAGCTGTTGCTGTAATGAAAGAAATCGGCATTGATATTAGTCATCATACTTCTGATTCGGTTGATTTATATTTGGGAGAAGAGTGGGATTACGTAATAACTGTTTGCGGCGGAGCAAATGAAGCTTGCCCTGCATTTGTGGGTAAAGTGAAACACCGTTTGCATATTGGTTTTGAAGATCCATCAAATGTTACTGGAACAGATGAATTCATCTGGAGCGAGTTTAGAAGAGTTCGCGACCTGATTAGAGAACAATTCTACAAGCTTTATATTGAACAACTTAAGAAATAACAAATGAAAAAAAGCGAAAAAGTGTTGACTTACTTTAATAACAGCTTTAATTGTGCCCAGTCTGTTTTTACAACATTTGGACCAGAATTAGGTCTAAATGAGGATGAATGCCTGAAGATTGCATGTGCTTTTGGTGCAGGCATGGGAAAGCAACAACACGTTTGCGGTGCTGTTTCGGGCGCTTTAATGGTACTTGGGGCAAAATTTGGTAAGACATTGCATGAGGATGAAAGTAAAAAAGAGTTTACCTATAAAAAAACAGAAGAATTTCTCCACGAATTTGAGTCTCAAAATGGCTCTATTCATTGTTTCGAATTGCTGCATTGTTTAAACATGAATATTGAACAGGACGAAATAAAAATTCATGAACAGGGCTTATATGAGACCGTTTGCGAAAAAGCGATTAAAGGTGCAGTTGAGATTACAGAAAGGTTAATATCCAAAGAATAATTTAAATAACTAGTAATATGAAAGATATAAAAAAGGTAGTACAGGAAAAATATAGCTATATAGCTAAGCAAACTAAACAGCAAAACGAAACCTCATGCTGTGGATCATCGAGTTGTTGTGGGGAGGTTGATTACACTATTTTTAGCGATGATTATTCGCATTTAAAAGGATATAACAAAGATGCAGATTTAGGATTGGGTTGCGGAATACCCACAGAATTTGCAGGAATAAGATCAGGTGATTCTGTTTTAGATCTTGGTTCTGGTGCCGGTAACGATTGTTTTGTTGCACGAGCAATAGTCGGAGAAAAAGGACAAGTAACCGGAATTGATTTTACAGATGCAATGATTGAAAAAGCCAGAATAAATAATCAGAAACTTGGGTTTACCAATATTGAATTTATTAAAGGTGATATTGAAGAAATGCCTTTACCCGACAATACATACGATGTGATAATTTCTAATTGTGTATTAAACCTTGTACCTGATAAGCAAAAGGCGTTTAAAGAAATTTACCGTGTACTAAAACCTGGTGGACATTTCTGTGTTTCAGATGTAGTTATTTTAGGCAATTTACCTGAAAAAATCAAACTGGATGCTGAAATGTATGCAGGATGCGTTTCTGGAGCAATTAATAAAGGTGAGTATATAAAAATCATTGAGAAAAATGGATTTACTGAAATAAATATCAAAAAGGAAAAAGAAATTGAAATTCCGAATAGCATATTACTTAACTACATGACACTCGATGAGCTTCGGAAATTTAAAAAAGACAAAACCGGTATTTTTAGTATAACAGTTACAGCAAATAAATAAACCCTAAAAAAAATATATGTCAGAAAAAAGAGAAATAGGTTTTTTCGAAAAGTACTTAACCCTATGGGTGGCGTTATGTATAGCTGGAGGTATTGCAATTGGACACTTTGCTGGTGGAAGCATGCAGGCTTTAAGCAAAATGGAGATTTTTAATGTAAATATTCCAGTGGCAATTCTTATTTGGTTAATGATTTACCCTATGATGTTACAAGTAGATTTTTCGAGCATAAAACAAATAAGAAAAAGGCCAAAGGGAATAATCCTTACTGTTATTGTAAACTGGCTTATTAAACCATTTACCATGGCATTTTTTGCATGGATATTCTTCTCAAAGCTTTATGGTGCATTTATAGAACCCGAATTGGCAGGCGAATATATTGCAGGAGCTATTTTACTGGGTGCAGCACCATGTACAGCTATGGTTTTTGTTTGGTCGTACTTAACCAATGGTGATCCGAACTATACCTTAGTTCAGGTTTCGGTAAACGATTTAATTATACTTATTGCTTTTGTTCCAATTGTGGGTTTGCTTTTAGGTATTACAAACATAACTATTCCGTATAATACATTGGTAGCAAGCATTATAATATTTGTTGTAATTCCTTTATTAGCTGGATATATTACCCATAAATGGCTGGCACGATCAAAAGGCGAAGAATGGTTTACAAAGGTGTTTCTTCCAAAATTAAAACCAGTTTCCATAATGGCACTCCTTGTTACTTTAGTATTATTATTTGCATTTCAGGGAATAAACATTCTGAACAATCCGTTTATTATTTTACTCATAGCTGTTCCACTAATAATACAAACCTATTTTATATTTTTTATCACATGGATTGCCGGCAAAAAACTTAAACTACCACACCCAATTTGCTCGCCGGCAGCAATGATTGGTGCAAGTAACTTTTTTGAGCTTGCTGTAGCAGTAGCTATTTCACTTTTTGGATTACAATCACCTGCTGCTTTAGTAACGGTGGTTGGTGTTTTGGTTGAAGTGCCCATAATGTTATCGCTTGTGGCGCTAGCCAATAGGTGGAAGTATTAATATTAAAATATATGTCTTTAGAGAAGAGTGGTATGGAAACCACTCTTTCTTTTTTTATTTACCATAAACTGCAATTAATTAATCCTGTTGGAAAATATTTCTTTTTAATTCTACTTTGACAGAATTGAATTTATACTTTATTTTTCAGCTTTTTTGCCCCGTATCCTGAAGGGAGAAAACAGAATCAACCTATTCCCTTTAGGGGGCAGGGGCAAAATAGGTTAATTTTTCGTGTTTGTATGTAATCTGTTAAAGCAAAATTAATAGTTGAAATTAATACCTAAATTATTATATCACGCAATAGTTTTGAGCAGGTAATTGTTTTTAATCAAACAAAACTTCACCAGTATTCAAAAGGTTATTTTTTATACGCTTAACTTTTTCATCATTAAAATGAAGGAAATTAACCACTAATACATCATTGTCTTAGGTTCAGCCGATCGATTTAATGTAGCAAATTAAATATAAATTTTAGAGTACATTTTTGTTTGGAAATTAGAAAAAAGTATTAATTTTAATCTACGTTATGAAAAAGTGAGAAAATCTTTTCATTATAATACAGGAAGTTGTGATCATTAAGTGGAGAGTAGTTTTATTTCATCCTTTGGTTCTGGGGTTTATTTTAAGCACTATAACTATTTTTATATTGCTTAAGTTTCTGCCGCATTATAAAGCCATTATTAAAGAAACATCAGTTATTGGCAATAATGGTGCTGTATGCTATTCAGACTTAAATTCCGATGGAAAAAGTGAGAAAATAAACTACTACATATATGATAATCTTTTTCCGCCTACATTATACATATATGATCACGAGGGTAGCTTTATTTCACTGTTTGCATTTATGGATCAACCAGTCAACGGTTCAATTCCATTTTTATGTGATTTTAACAATGATAAGATAATTGAGATTTTTATTTTAAATCATAATAACGACTCCTTATTTCTTTATGGAATTAGTTATAACCAGTTGAAAGATTGTTTTATTTCAAGGCAATTTATTACCCGTTTGCCTGAACAATTTTCCATTTTACCAATTGAAGCTATAGATATTGATGCCGATCAAAAAAAGGAACTTATTTTTATTCTTCGATCAGAAACACATCCATTTTACAGTAAAGCTATAACGTTTAATGTTGAAAACAAATCAATAACTAATACTTTAGATCTTAATCTTTATGTTACGTCCTCTTTCGCTGCCGATGGGAATAAAGATGGCTTACCTGAGTTTTATCTTTCGAACAAATCTATGAATAGTAATGGTAACGGAGTTCAATCAGGATTAATAGTACTGAATCATACATTGAATTACTTATTTAATCCAATACTATTTGTTGGAAAACAGTCAGAATCAAAAATTAGCCTTATAAATAACAAAACAAATAATACTCAAATTGCAGTAATACAATCGGGTAAAAACGATCTAAAAAAATTTAATAATATTTCGTTTTTTAATTTTAATGGGAAAAAAATCAAAGAAAAAACTTTGGACACTCTGATTAATTATTCGTTTCTTCCATTTAATGAAGCAACCCAAAAAATTCAATTACTATCGGGAGAAAACATTCTTGAGGTTGATGATGATCTCACTATTATGAAAACAATAAATTTAGGGGAGAATAAATATACATTTATTGCCAGTAATGATTTTAATAACAACAATAAAGCAGACCATGTATTTAAGTCTAAATCAGATATTTTGCTAGCTATTGATAATTTTAAAGAAAAGATAAAGCTTGATATAAAGGGAAATGAAGATCCCATATTTACATTAAAAAAAAATCAAAATGAAAATACCCAATTAAGCCTACAAATAGGAACCAATTGGTATTTAATTGATTTTTTAAACAATAAGTCATATTTAAGAAATCATCTTTTTTATTTTTTAGTTTATATTGTTTTAACGTTTTTAGTTTATGCTATTATGAGATTTTTATTTAAAAGAAAACAAAAGAAAAGAATTACCAGATTTATAGAGAACGAAGATGATCAGTATAAAGTTATCAATGAACTTGAAGATAAATTAGGAAATAAGATTCGCGGATTAAAAGATAAAATTCAACATATAAAAGGACCCAAAGATCAAGGTAAGAATCAGGATTATGAGAATGTAATTGATCAGATTGACGATACTTACAGTCAGTTAAAAACTATTACTGAGAAAATCAATCGTGAAAAAAACGCCCGTGGAATATATATACATGATTTTTTTAATAATTTAACCGAAACATTTACTGCAAACAAGGTTACCATCAATTTATATCCAAACGACGAATGGTTCGAAATAAGCACAGATCTTCAAAATCATCTTTATAAGCTTTTCGACGATACATTAAGCCTTATTTGCGATAATATAAAAAACACCAACATTACGATTTCGCTTACCCGTCATATGAATTATATTAGTTCTCTTATTGATATAGAAGGTGAATATATTGATATCCTGAACCAAAAAAGCGACAAGCTAAATGCTATTATATCACGCATGTTTTTATTAAGTGGCAAATATGAAACTGATGGCAGTAAAGGCAATGAAACGCTTATAAATTACACTATCCCGCTCAATTCAAGCTTTACAAATAAGAAAACTGAAAATAAGATTAAAATTATTATTGCAGAAGATCATGATGTGTCATTATTTGGCTTAGTCACCCTTTTTAAAACCAAAGAAGACATTGAAGTAGTTGGTACAGCGAAGAACGGATTGGAAGTTCTAAAGTTGTTAGAAGAAAAAAATACCGATATTATTGTTACTGATATTTCGATGCCCGGAATGGATGGAATTGAACTTTCAGAGAAACTGAAGAATGATTTTTCTAACATTAAAGTAATTGTTTTTACAATGTATATGGAGAACTGGTTTGTTGAACAGTTAACTAAAAATGGAGCACGTGGTTTTGTTTCGAAAAACTCACGTATTAGCGAGTTAGTTGAGGCCGTTCGACAAGTTTCGATCGGAAACTATTTTTATTGCCACCAATTTAAGTCGAAATTTGGCATGAATGGTGCAAACGGGCACGATTCGCAAAAGAATATGCTCGATTCACTTACAACAAAAGAAATGCAGATAGTGGAGTTTTTTGCCGGTAATTTAAGAAGAAAGGATATTGCCAATAAGTTAAATGTTAATCAAAACACAATTGACACCTATCTGGCTAACATTATGTTAAAACTTAATGCTGGTGACGAAGATGAAATAATCCGAATTGCCAAGAAGCAAAAATTTGTTACCGATGTTCAATAATTTTCCTATTATTTTTTAATATTTACCATTTAGTTTTTTTTCGATTGATTTAAATACATTGTATTTATGCACTATCATTATTTTTCATCGATAAATGATCAAGATTATTTAGGCAGAATACTCCTTTTTGCAAAGCATAATTTAATTCTTTATATACCAGATATTGTAACTCTTTTATTTCTTATTCTACCTCCCTATTCATGGCTCGAAACCAAAATAATTATTGGCCTTGCATTATTGTTATCGATTCGGGATATTTTATTACTAAAATATGCAGTTTTTCATTTAGGTAAATTCATTATTGATGGAGATTCGGTTTCAATTGCTATTTTGCGAAAAAGCGAATTACATAAACAGTATACTGCAAATATTTCAGAAATTGACCTAATAATAAAAGGGAAGCTCTGGTTTAAAAAAGTTCTGGTTTTAGAAAACCAGAAACTTATTCATTGTCAATATGCCATTGGGAATTGGTCGCCAAGGAAACTAATTGAATTGCACGAGCACTTTTATCATATTAAACGCGAACTTGGTTTCTGGAAAATGTTTAAAGGACCAATAGTAAATTAAATTTGATGTATGTATAATATAAGTTTATTAGACTCTCTGAATAAAATAGATGTAAGCTGGAATAATTTTCTTTCTACAGAAAATATTGATCTACTGGCAACAATTGAAAATAAAATTACTCAAAGCAACTTCACTCCTCCGGTTTCACGTGTTTTACATTTTATGTCAATCCCATTAAACCATGTAAAAATAATTATTCTTGGTCAGGATCCCTACCCACAGCCAGGCGTTGCCACAGGTAGAGCTTTTGAAGTGGGAACATTAAAAACATGGAATCAAACATTTAATAATATCTCATTAAAAAATATTGTACGAGCTATTTATTATGCTTATAAGGGTGAATATCTTAAATTTAGTGATATTAAAACACAGATTGATAAATCATTCATAATTAAAAGCCCAGATCAATTGTTCGTTGAGTGGGAAAAACAAGGTGTTTTGTTACTGAATACATCGTTTACCTGTGAGATTGGAAAATCGAATAGCCATGAGAAAATCTGGAGACCATTTACATCAAAATTATTACAATTTATTTCGAAGAACCAGCCTGATATAATATGGTTTTTATGGGGAAATAATGCAAAAGAAATCGTTTCGGGAATTTCTATTCAACAAAAAATAGAGTCGATGCATCCAATGATGTGTTACAATGCACCCGGAAGAGAAGATGATTTCTTATTTGGTAAGATAAATCCTTTTACAGAAACCAAGCATTCAATTAACTGGATGGGGTAGATTTAACTAAATCCATTCAAATACTGTTAAGTTAATTTGTTATGGTTCACTTTAATTTACTCCTGACTACCTCCTCCGGTGGTTAAAACTGCCAAAGAAATTCAAGCCAACAATCAGATTAAACAACTTTAGCTCACTTTAATTTACTTTAGCTCACTTTAGCTCACTTTAAATTCTTTTTAATATATTTCTCGATTTTCAAATCGTATAAATGCATCAGTTTGTGCAAAAGTGGATTTTCAGCCGAGAATCTAATTTCTTCGAAAGCTGAAACGGGCAATACTTTAAGCGAAGTACCAGTAAGAAATAAGGCATCCATTTGTGACAATTCGTTAAAATGAATTTTTCTTTCAATAAATGGAATTTTATTCTCCAGACAAATACGTTTTACATTTTTGCGGGCAATACCTTGTAAAATATCTTTTTCGAGCGCACTTATAACCGAATCTTCGGAAATAAATAACACATTTGATCGGCTTCCTTCGGTCATAAATCCATCTTTATCCATTAAAATAACCTCGAATAATTTCTTTTCTGCGATAATATGATTTGCTTTAAGTCGTGCTTTTGTATTGTGCATTTTGGCATTAGGATTTGTTCTTATAGCGGTGCACAATCCTGTTTTAACACCATTCTTGTATTCTTGAACAGTTGGAAAGTAATGTGGATTAAAATAAATTAAAAAGTCATGCTGTTTATTGTTTTCAGAATTAAAGTGCACCATCAGCTTTATTTTCCCAATTAAAACTGAATTGATTCTAACAAGTTCTTTTATCGTTGATTTTATATCATCAAAACGTTCATCTATGTTTAGGTTTAAAATATGAGCCGATTGAAAAAGTCTTTCCAAATGATCTTCGAGAAACAACGCTACACCTTGCTCAATTCGTATTACTTCATAAACCGATGTACCTTTAGAGTAGAGATTCTCGTCAAAATCAGAGCAAAGTTTAATCTCCTTATTATGAATAAAATATTTTTGAAAGCATTCCATTAGTTGTAGTTAATATAGTTCTATAAAATTAATAAATAAATGTAACAAATGCCGTTTGTTAAATAATTTGACCCTTTAATATATTATTTGTCCGTTTACGTACGTTTTTTGTTCAGTTTCGTGCATAAAATATTCTGTTTTAAACTAAATCATTAATGCATTTATCTGGTTATAAATATTAAATGCGTTATGGCATAATAATTGGTAAACCTATTTTTAATACTCAAAATTTCTAAAATATAATGATTCATTTAACGAATATTCATAAATCCTATGCCATGGGCGCCAATAAATTGCATGTTTTAAAAGGCATTGATTTGGTAATTGAACAAGGTGAGCTTGTTTCTGTTATGGGTTCTTCTGGTTCAGGCAAATCAACTCTTTTAAATATTCTTGGCATACTAGATGCATACGATGTGGGGTTATACAAACTTCATAACACCGAAATGAATAATCTCTCTGAAAAGAAGGCTGCTTACTATAGAAATAATATGATTGGATTTGTTTTTCAGTCATTCAACTTAATATCATTTAAAAATGCAATGGAAAATGTTGCACTTCCATTATATTACCAAGGAGTAAGCCGTAAAAAAAGAAATAAAATAGCACTCGAATATCTTGATAAGATGGGTATCAGAGATTGGGCTGAGCATCTACCCAGTGAACTATCGGGTGGTCAAAAACAACGCGTTGCTATTGCAAGAGCATTAATAGCAAATCCAAAAGTAATTTTAGCTGATGAACCCACCGGAGCACTTGACTCACAAACATCGCTCGAGGTTATGGATATATTCAAAGAAATTAATAAAGAAGGGAAAACTATTATTATTGTTACTCACGAAAAAGATATTTCTGAAAGAACTGATCGCATTATCAGATTACGTGATGGTATTATTGAAAACGGCCAATACAACTAGATATATATGTTTGATATAGACAAATGGCAAGAGATTTTAGCAACCATTAAGAAAAACAAGCTACGCACTTTTCTTACAGGATTTAGTGTTGCCTGGGGTATATTTATGCTAATAATTTTGCTGGGATCAGGTCGTGGTTTAGAAAATGGGGTTAAAAAGCAATTCGAGCAAGATGCAACAAATAGCATATGGATCTACCAGGGACAAACCAGCATGGCTTTTAAAGGACTAAAACCCGGAAGACAAATTCGTTTTACTAACCAAGATTTTGATTTGACCAAAAGAGATAATAAAGAGGTAGAAAACCTTTCATCCAGAGTTAATGTTTGGCGACAACGTATTTTGTCATACAAAAGAGAATATGGTAATTACGATATTGTCTCTGTTCATCCAGGAACTAAAGCTCTTGAAAACATTAAAATAATCGAAGGACGTTTTTTAAACGATATCGATATTAACGAAAGTCGTAAAGTAGTAGCCATGAGTCTTGTAGTTAAAAATGTACTTTTTAAGGATGAAGAAGCTCTTGGTAAATATCTAAATATAAATAATATCCCGTTTAAAGTAATCGGATTATTCGAGGATGGCTCAGAAAGAGATAACCAAAGGGTTTACATTCCTGTTACAACAGCTCAAAAGATATTTACCGGTGGTGTCGAAATTAATAATCTTGCTTTTACTTCAAATGCGACTGCTGAAGAAAGTGCTAAAATTGAGGAAAATATTAGAAATCAATTTGCACAGCGACATTCGTTTGATAAAAATGATCAGAGGGCAATTTTTATAAATAATAACATCGAAGAATTAAAAAGATTCCAGAATTTATTTGCCGGAATTCGGTTATTCGTATGGATAATTGGTATTGGAACAATTATAGCTGGAATAGTTGGTGTAAGTAACATTATGCTAATTGTTGTTAAAGAAAGAACTAAAGAAATCGGAATTAGAAAAGCAATTGGAGCTACTCCGTCATCAATAATTGGGCTTATACTTTTAGAGTCGATTGCAATTACCGCTTTTGCCGGTTATATTGGTCTTGTTTTGGGAGTTGGTTTACTTGAGCTTATATCACCCTATGTAAAATCTGATTTCTTTTTAAATCCTGAAGCAGACTTCCGGATTGCAGTAAGTGCAACACTATTGCTAATTCTTTCAGGAACGCTGGCTGGATTCGTACCTGCACGCAAAGCGGCAAGTATTAAACCTATTGATGCATTAAGAGACGAATAAAAAGTTTAAAAGATGATTGATATAGATAAGTGGAAAGAGATAATTAATACGTTGCGACAAAATAAAGTCCGCACATTCTTTACCGCATTTGGTGTATTCTGGGGTATCTTTATGTTAATCATAATGTTAGGTTCAGGTAAAGGATTGCAAAATGCAGTTTTTCAAAATATGGGAGATTTTGCCACCAATAGTTGTTTTATGTGGACACAGCAAACAAGTATTCCATACAAAGGCTTTCCCAGAGGTCGATTTTACAGGTTTAATAACGGCGATACAGAAGCACTATTGGAAAAAATTCCTGAATTAAAAGATCTTTCGCCTCGTTTGCAGGGCTGGGGTGGTGATGGTGCAAACAATGCTGTAAGAAATGATAAAACCGGTGCATTTACTATTTTTGGTGATTATCCCGCATGGAATAAGATTGATCCAATTAAAATGACATCAGGCAGGTATATAAATGATCTGGATATTAAAAATGACCGCAAAGTCGTGGTTATTGGAAAAAGGGTTGTTGAGGTATTGTTTGAGGCTGAGGAAGATCCATTAAATCAATATATTAAAATTAATGGAGTGTACTTTAAAGTTGTGGGTGTTTTTAAATCAAAAAAGAATGGACAACAGGCCGAACGAGAAGAACAAAATATTCATATGCCGTTTACTACGCTTCAACGAATTTACAACTTTGGCGATAATGTAGGTTGGTATGCTATGACAGCGCATGATAATGTTCCTGTTGACGTGGTTGAAAAGAAAGCAAGAGAAATTCTAAAAGTGAGACATTCTATTGCTCCTGAAGATGAAAGAGCTGTTGGTGGATTTAATGTATCGAAAGAATTTAAAAAAATGAAAGGTCTTTTTGCAGGAATCAGCGGCTTAATATGGATTGTAGGCATTGGAACCTTGCTTGCAGGTGTAATTGGCGTTAGTAATATTATGTTAGTTATAGTTAAGGAACGAACCAGAGAAATTGGAATTCAGAGAGCTTTGGGCGCCACCCCCATGAGAGTAATTATTCAAATCATTAACGAATCGGTATTTTTAACTTCCATTGCAGGTTCAATTGGTTTGGTAGCTGGTTTTTGGTTAATAGAACTTATTAATTTTGGATTAAAATCTGGTGGTGGCAGTTCAGAAATGTTTAAAAATCCTGAGGTTGATTTTAATGTAGCACTTTCAGCATTAATTATACTAATTATATCAGGTATTTTTGCCGGGTTAATTCCTGCAAAAAGAGCTGTTAGCATAAAACCAATTGATGCGTTACGTAGTGAATAAATCAAAATAAATAATATAAAATGAAAAGAATAATCAGAATAATTGTGTTGGTAATCATTATCGGAGTATTTATAGCAACGATATACTTTTTGTACCAGAAATCAAAAAAAGCACCCATAGTTTATCAAACTAAAACAGCTTTGGTTACAAATATTATTAAGAAAACTGTAGCCACAGGATCGGTTGTACCAAGAAAAGAGATAGAAATTAAGCCCCAGGTTTCCGGAATCATTGAAGATTTATACATCAATCCGGGGCAAATGGTTAAAAAAGGTGATTTAATTGCAAAAGTTCGTATTATTCCAAATATGATTAACCTTAATAATGCTGAATCCCGATTAGAAAATGCCAAAATAAATTATGATGATGCAAAACTGATTTATGACAGACAAAAAAAGATTTTTGATGAAGGTGTTATTCCGGCTGCAGAATTTCAGCAATATGAGATTTCGTTAAACAGAGCAAAATCAGAACTTAATGCATCTGAAAATAACTTGCAGCTAATTAAAGAAGGGGTAACAAAAAACTCAGAAAATACAACAAATACCTTAATCCGATCGACAATAGAAGGAATGGTACTTGATGTTCCTGTAGAACAAGGAAACTCAGTTATTGAAAGCAACACCTTTAATGCCGGAACAACAATTGCTGTAATTGCGAATATGGGAGAAATGATTTTTGAAGGCAAGGTTGATGAAACAGAAGTGGGTAAAATAAAAACCGGCATGGTACTTTTATTAACCATTGGAGCAATTGAAGAAACCCAATTTAATGCCAACCTCGAGTATATTGCTCCAAAGGGAGTTGTAGAAAATGGAGCAATACAATTTGAAATAAAAGCATCTGTAGAACTTAAAAATGATTATTTCATCAGGGCTGGATATAGTGCCAATGCTGATATTGTATTATCAAGAAAAGATAGTGTACTAGCCATTGAAGAAAGCCTTTTGACTTTTCAGCACGATTCTGCTTATGTCGAAGTTGAAACTGCTCCACAAATATTTGAAAAACGATTAATACAAACCGGATTATCGGATGGAATTAATATTGAAGTAGTGTCAGGCATAACAAAAGACGACAAGGTGAAAATCCCTCAATAATATAGACACATTTCTATTAAAGCCCGAAAAAAAACTTCGGGCTTTTTTTAAACCCTTTTCATTAAAATGAATCCAATTAAAAAAATTTTGGATTTTGAACTTTAGCAAATATTATTACATTTGTTATGGTATGAGTTTAAATTTAATAGAAAGCGAATTTTATGCAACAGGTAAACAATTTTTTTATGTCACTCCACAGTTATTTAGGTGGAAATGAGTGGTTTGTATATTTTTTAGTTGGTACAGGTATTTTCTTTACTTTCTATCTTAAATTTCCTCAAATACGATATTTTAAACATGCAGTAAAAATAGTAAAAGGTAAATTTGATAAAAAAAGTGATAAAGGCGATACATCTCATTTTCAAGCTTTAGCCACAGCCTTATCAGGTACAGTTGGTACAGGCAATATTGCTGGTGTTGCATTAGCCATCCACCTCGGTGGACCTGCTGCCTTATTTTGGATGCTGTTAACTGCATTTCTTGGAATGTGTACCAAATTTGTAGAAGTTACATTATCGCATAAATACAGGGATTTTGATGAAAAGGGAATGGTTTCAGGTGGGCCAATGTACTACATGAAAAAAAGACTAAATATTACTCTCAAAAACACAAAAGTATTACAAACAGGTAAGTGGCTGGGCATATTCTTCGCAGCAGCAACCATACTTTCCTCTTTTGGCTCGGGCAGTTTACCCCAAATAGTTAGTATCTCCGATTCAATCTATGCAACCTTTGGAATTAAGCATATCATAACTGGCGCAGTACTTTCAGTATTGTTAGCATTAATTATTATTGGTGGAATAAAGCGTATTGCTAAAGTTACAGAGAAACTTGTTCCTGGTATGGCTATAATATATTTTATTGGCGCATTATCAGTAATCCTTTTTAACTATGAGAATATTATACCTTCGTTTTTCTCAATATTCGAGAATGTATTTACAGGAACTGCTGCAACCGGAGGATTCATAGGTGCTAGTTTCGCATTCGCACTTAATCAAGGTGTAAATCGCGGATTATTTTCAAATGAAGCTGGCCAAGGCTCTGCTCCTATCGCACACTCAGCTGCAAGGGCACACGAACCTGTTTCAGAAGGTATGGTTTCAATTCTTGAACCTTTTATTGATACAATAATAATTTGCACCTTAACTGGGTTGGTATTGCTTTCGTCTGGAGTATGGAACGAGAAAGTAATGAATAAATTCCAGAATACGGATATAGAGATACTGGCCAATACGTATAATCAATCAAATACTATTCATATTGATCAAATAAGACATCATCTTAACGGAGGGGATAAACTTGCTTTATTTGATGGTAGTTTAAATATTGAAAATGGGAAATTAACTAATCCAATTACCATGATTCATGCAAGATCTATTGCAGAAAATACAACATTCTATAATAAAAATGATTTATTTACAGGTTCCTTAAAAGTTGCTTCAGGCAAAATTATTGACTTGCCAGCATCAATAAAGATAGAAGGCCAATCGCTTGTTCATAGTGCACAGCTTACAACCATTGCATTTACAAGAAGCTTCTTTGGCAAATGGGGTAAATATATTGTCGCAATAGGAATTATGCTTTTTGCATTTTCAACTGCCATATCCTGGTCATACTATGGTGATAGATCGGTTACATTCTTGTTCGGTTCTAAATATGTAATTATTTACCGGATTTTATTCGTTACTGCATTTTTCTTTGCATCTTTTACCGATACTACAATTATTTGGAATCTTTCCTTATTAACTGTAGTGTTTATGGCAGTACCCAATCTGTTTGGCATACTTCTGTTGCGAAAAGAAGTAAGATCAACAATTAAACAATACTGGATTGATTTTAAAGCGGAACATCCTGAAGAAAAAATTCCAGAAAAGATCTAAATTGAAGTAATAATTAAAAAGAAGCCGTCTCAAAAGATAATCTGAGACGGTTTTTTTATGTTGTTATTTTTAGCGTATTTATAT
>MEOE01000014.1 GCA_001768565.1 Bacteroidetes bacterium GWF2_33_16
ATAAGCTAAAATATAAATACGCTAAAAATAACAACATAAAAAAACCGTCTCAGATTATCTTTTGAGACGGCTTCTTTTTTTAATTAATATTTGCGTAATAAGAATTGGTTTTAAATAAGAATCATTAATTGAGATTTTTTAACTTTGGTACTAATTCTAAAATGACATAAATGTCTGGCAAAAATTCAAATATTCATCCGGTTTTTGATAAAATTCTAAAACGGGATGATAAAGAAAGAATGCTTAATCAGCATTCTGTAGTGGTTTGGTTTACAGGTCTTTCAGGAAGTGGTAAGTCAACTATTGCAAAAGTTCTTGAACAAGAATTACATAAAAAAGGTTATATTTCTAAGGTTTTGGATGGTGATAATGTTCGCACCGGAATAAACAGTAACTTAGGATTTTCGGATTCGGATAGGAAAGAAAATATTAGAAGAATTGCTGAAGTTTCAAAACTATTTATGGATTGCGGAATAATATTAATAAATTGTTTTATTTCACCAACTAATATTATTAGAAACCAGGTTAAGGAAATAGTAGGCAAAGAGAATTATTTTGAGATTTTTGTAAATACATCACTTGAAACTTGTGAGAAAAGAGATACTAAGGGAATATATGCAAAAGCGCGTAAAGGACTAATTAAGGATTTTACTGGTATTTCTGCTCCATATGAGGTACCTGATAATCCGGATATTGAAATTAAAACAGAAGAATTATCAATTAATAATGCAGTTGAAGTCATATTAAAAAAGCTTTTGCCTCGAATCGAGTATAAAAATGTTTAATTTTGCACATTCGTAATATAAATCACTAATAAATGAACCAGTATAAAATAAACCATTTAAGAGAACTTGAGGCAGAGTCTATTTTTGTTATCAGAGAGGTTGTGGCACAGTTTGAGAATCCATGTATGCTGTTTTCTGGTGGTAAAGATTCAATTGTAATGTTTCATTTGGCTCGAAAAGCTTTTTGGCCAGCACGTGTGCCTTTCCCATTAATGCATATTGATACTGGTCATAACTTTAAAGAAACACTCGATTATAGAGATAAATTAATGACTGATACTGGTACTAAACTAGTTATTAGATATGTTCAGGACTCAATCAATGATGGAAAAGCTATTGATGAAATTGGTGTAAATTCAAGCCGGAATAAACTCCAAACTGTTACTTTACTTGATGCAATTGAAGAAATGAAATTTGATTGTGCAATGGGGGGAGGTCGCCGAGATGAGGAGAAAGCACGGGCAAAGGAACGTTTCTTTTCGCATCGTGATATTTTTGGACAATGGGATCCTAAAAATCAACGTCCCGAATTATGGAATATCTTTAATGGCCGTAAAAATATGGGGGAGCATTTTAGAGTTTTTCCTATTAGCAACTGGACAGAAATGGATGTTTGGCAATATATTTTACTCGAGAAAATTCCAATTCCGAGTCTTTACTTTTCTCACGAACGAGAAGTTGTTAATCGTGATGGGACAATACTCGCTGCTGGCGAATATGTACCATTAAAAGATAGTGAAGTGCCCGAGAAGAAGATTATCCGGTTTAGAACTATTGGTGATATGACTTGTACAGGTGCAGTATTCTCAAAAGCTTCAACAGTTGAAGAAATTATTGAAGAAGTAGCTGCTACCAGAGTAACTGAAAGAGGAAGCCGATACGACGATAAACGTTCAGAAGCAGCAATGGAAGACAGAAAGAAAGAAGGTTATTTTTAATCGAATAAGTGAGCTAAGGTGTAAAGTGAACTAAAGAAAATTAAAGTAAGCTAAAATAACTTTAGGCATTTTAGGCACTTATAACTTTAGGCACTGATAAATAATATAAAAATTTAATAATTAATTTTAAATGTCATCAGAATATAACAGAGGTTATTTAGATATGGAACTTTTACGATTTACGACTGCAGGTAGTGTCGATGATGGTAAAAGTACTCTTATAGGCAGATTATTATACGATAGTAAAGCAATATTCGAAGATCAGCTCGAATCAATTGAAAGAGCCAGTATTAAAAAAGGCGAAGAGGGCATTAATCTTGCTTTACTAACAGATGGGTTACGTGCAGAAAGAGAGCAGGGCATCACGATAGATGTTGCTTATCGATATTTTGCTACACCAAAACGAAAATTTATTATTGCTGATACTCCCGGACATATTCAATATACTCGTAATATGGTTACAGGTGCTTCAACAGCAAATGTGGCTATTATTTTGGTTGATGCACGAAATGGTGTAATCGAACAAACTATGCGTCATGCATTTATTGCTTCTTTGCTTCAGATACCACATATTATTGTTTGTGTAAACAAGATGGATTTGGTTGATTTTTCTGAAGAAATCTTCGAAGGCATTAAATCAGAATTCGATAAAATATCTACAAAACTGGATGTTCATGATATTCGGTTTATTCCTATTAGTGCAAAGCTTGGCGATAATGTGGTCGACCGATCAGAAAAAATGGATTGGTACGAAGGACCAACTTTAATGTATTTGCTCGAAAATATATATATAGCAAGCGATATTAATCATACAGATGCCCGTTTTCCAGTTCAGTATGTTATTCGCCCCATGCGTGATGAATTTCATGACTACAGAGGATATGCAGGACGCATGGCAGGTGGAATTTTCAGAAAAGGTGATAAAGTAAAAATTCTTCCTTCTGGTTTAACATCTTACATTAAATCAATTGATATTTTCGAAGGAAGTATTGAAGAGGTATTCGCCCCACAATCGATAACAATTACTCTTGACGATGATATTGATATTAGTCGTGGCGATATGTTAGTTAAGGAAGATAGTATGCCGATTATAAGTCAGGATATCGATATGATGATATGCTGGTTTAATGAAAAACCATTAATACTTGGAGGTAAGTATATTATGAGGCATACTACAAGTGATCTGCGTTGTGTTATTCGTGAGGTTAAATATAAGCTTAATGTTAGTACCCTCGAAAGTAATGAGTTAGAAAAGAGAATAGGTTTAAACGATATTGCACGTATTACAGTAAAAACTACAAAACCAATATTTTACGATAGTTACGTTAAAAACAGAAACACAGGAAGTATTATTTTGATTGAAGAAGGTACAAATGAAACAGTTGCTGCAGGGATGATAATTTAGTATTTGGTAAATAATCAATTCTTATGTAAATAAGACTTAATCGCAAGCTTGATTATTTCATCGTGATCAAATGCAAGTGGTGGAAGAGAATCAATGTTGTACCATTTAGCTTCGGCAGCATCTGAGTTAGCAATGGCCATACTTTTTTCAGATTCGGGTAAAAAACCATAATATACAACTGAAACAGTTCTGCCACGAGGATCTCGGCCGATTTTCCCAAAAGCTCTGAATTGTTCCAGTTTGATATTCGTAATTGATGTTTCTTCTTCCAATTCGCGATACGCTGCTGAATCGAGTTCTTCGTCTATATCAACAAATCCTCCAGGTAAGGCCCATTTGTCTTTATAAGGGTCGAATTTTCTTTTTATGAGCAAAATTTCTGAGTTAATTTTACTTGAAGTAAAAACAATTATATCGGCGCATACTGCAGGACGAGGATATTCGTAAGTGAAAGACATGTTTATTTATCTTTATTGTTTTGGTTCTCCTGTCGTCGTTTATCCATAATATAAATGACAATAATTACTGAAATGATAAAAACAAGAATATATAGTTTAGCCATAATTTAAGATTTTACACGTTTGATGATTCTTAATTTGTGGGTGTATTTTTTTAATTCTTTATTGTAAAGGCCTTGATGGTCAATGCTATCTATTCTAACTTTGCCAGAGGCATGAATAATTTTATTTTTCGATAAAAGAATTCCGGTATGAATAATATTTCCTTCCTCATTATCGAAATAAACCAGGTCTCCAGGTAAGATTTCATCAAGAAACTCTATTGTTGTTCCCAAGGCAGCTTGTTTTGCGGAATCGCGCGGTAGCATTATTCCTACAACTTTATAAACTAGCTGTACAAATCCAGAACAATCAACCCCAAAAGGATTTTTACCACCCCATAAATAAGGCGCATTTATCCAATATTTTGCATATTCATGAGCTGCTAAGTCTTCGTTCTTAGTGTAATTGTTTAATTTATAGTTTGTTGTATTGATATTGAAATTTCCTGTTTTATTATTAAAACAGGGAAGAGAACTTCCGAAGGGTATAATTAACGACTCATTTGTTTCGGATTTTATGATTTCTGTAAATAAATTCTTTGTTGTTTCTGATGGTTGCTTCTGCATTTCTTTTGAGAAATCATCGGTAAGCAATGTTATTGTTTTGCTATCAATCCATCCAATATAACCATCGTTTAGTAGTTCAACCTGCGACCAGTTGTTTTTTTCATTAATAATTTTAAAAATTTCACCAAAAAGAACCTGAGTAACCATTTCGCATTTTTCCGATGGCTCGATTCTTACTGGTATAACCGCAATTTCGCTAATTCCGAATAAATCCATAATACAATTAAATGTTTTATAAAAATAGCAAATCATTTTAAAACGACTATGATTTTAAGTAAAAACCTTTTCTAATTATAGATGTTATATATATTATAGACATATAAACTAAGCCTTTCGTCTTGAATAATTTATTTAAATTTATACATTTGTATATATTGCTTATAAAATAGAAAATGAAACACTTTCTTGATTCCATACATGCTTATTACAAAGTTATCTTTAGAGGAATACTGTTTGTTATCTCTGTTGCGGTTATTGTTTTAATATTTCCACGTGAAGGGAAATTTAAATATGAGTTTCAAAAAGGGAAACCATGGATGCATGAGACGCTTATTGCTCCATTTGACTTTCCTATTTATAAAAACGACAAACAAATACAAGCTGAGAAAGATAGTCTTCTGAAATTGTTTAATCCTTATTTTATAATTGATAGTTCTGTTGGCGAAATAGAAAGAGATAGGTTCAATGTATTATATGAGCAAAAAATAAATGAGTTTGTAAATAAGAGTTTTAGAAAGAAAGATGGTAATTCAAAAAAAATCATTTTTGAAAAAAATGCAAATAAATTTAAAGATTTTTCTTTAACATTATTATCTGAAGTATATTCTAAAGGGATTGTTGATATTTCAGAAATAAAAGAAAACTTTAACGAAAATACCCGAATTATAATATTAAAAGATAAGGTTGCCAATAACCATTCTGTAAATGATTTTTATACGCAGAAAACCGCGTATGAATATTCAATAAATCAGGTTGATAAGTATTTAAAAGATAATCAGGTAATAATAAAATACCCCGAATTTTATAAAAGTGTTAATCTGTATGAATTTATCTTACCTAATATTTATTATGATTCGAAAACATCCGATAATGTTAAGGAAACTATGCTCAGAAATTTATCCAATTCAAAAGGAATGGTGCAGGAAGGTGAAAGGATAATATCTCAGGGCGATGTCATTGACAATAGAGTGTATCGTATATTAGAATCATTAAAGCATGATTTTGAATCGAAACTAGGATCTTCATTTCATTTTCAGATTATTCTTCTTGGTCAGATTATTTTTGTGGTTGCTTGTTTTACTGTTCTCTTTCTGTTTTTATTAAATTTTAGAAAAGATATACTTGAGAATAGCTTAAAAACAATGTTTATTCTGATGGTTGTACTTTTAATTGTATCAATTGCCAGTATTGCTTTACGAATAAGTACAAATAGTATTTATATTGTACCTTTTGCCCTTGTACCAATAATTATAAGAACTTTTTACGATTCTCGACTAGCTCTTTTTATCCATATTATTACTGTGCTTCTAGTAGGTTTTTTTGCACCAAATGGTTTCGAATTTGTGTTTTTGAATTTTATTGCTGGTATTGTTGCTATTTTTAGTCTTACAAACCTTTATCGACGTGGTAAGTTATTCTTGTCTTCTGCCTTGGTTATTTTTACATATAGTTTTGTTTATTTCGGAATGGCAATAACCCAAGAGGGAAATTTTGCTAATATTGAATGGCAGAATTTTTTGTTTTTTGCATTAAATGGTGGTTTGGTTTTGTCATCTTACCCCCTAATCTATATTTTCGAGAAGACATTTGGATTTCTTTCTGATGTAACATTAATGGAGCTTTCAGATACTAATCAGAAATTGCTACGAGAATTGGCAGAAAAAGCCCCTGGAACATTCCAGCATTCTATGCAAGTAGCTAATCTTGCCGAAGAGGCTGTAATAAAGGTTGGAGGGAATCCATTGTTAGTAAGAACAGGTGCTTTGTATCATGATATTGGTAAACTATCTGATCCAATCTATTTTATCGAAAATCAACGTTCTGGATTTAATCCTCATGATATGCATGAGTTTGATGAAAGTGCCGATATTATTATTAATCATGTGAATGAAGGTGTTGAGTTAGCAAGAAAATATAAAATTCCCGATAAACTGGTTGATTTTATTAAAACGCATCACGGTACTGGTAAGGTTCAATATTTTTATCGTTCTTATATTAAGAAGTTTCCAAACAAAGATGTTGATATAAGCAAATTCTCATATCCAGGCCCTAAGCCAAACTCAAAAGAAACTGCTGTTTTAATGATGGCCGATTCTGTTGAAGCTGCCTCACGAAGTATGTCAGATTATACCAATAATACAATTGATAGTTTAGTGGAATCTATTATTAATGATCAGATTAGCGATGGACAATTTGATAACTCAGATATTACATTTAAAGATATTGCAAACATAAAGGCTATTTTTAAGGACAAAATTGCTAATATTTACCATGCAAGAATAAAATATCCGGAGAAAGCAAGTCAATAGTGTTTAGAAATATTTGTACGTGTTTAGCAATGAAAAGCGAAAACTTCAGATCTTTTTACTTGTATACTGCCTACGGCAGTCAAGCTTGAATCTTTCTTACCACCTTAAATCAATTTTCTCAACATTTGGATAATTGATTTCATTAAAAACAAAATATTCATCCCCGATCTTTAGATTTGTTTTAAATGCAGATACAATAATTGAATAACTAGATCCATCTTTACCAAAAATAGTAGCTGATTTAAGCTGATAAGTATTGGTATTAACCTGCAGTCGTATTCGGGAATAATCCTTTTCTAAATCAAATGGATAAAGATCTATAATTGCAAAAGACGAACCTCCTTCAGATGATTGTGAAATCAATTGATATTTATAATCCTTTTCGTACAAGGTAAATATTTGCTTAGGATTGCTTAAGATATCAGTATCATCAGTATCTGGTTCAGATATATTTACTTCGTTCGATTCAACTATATAACTATACAATGTTTTGCCATCGTAGAACGACTCGATACCCATAAAATCGAGCTTATATTTATCGTTTTGCAACACAATGGTACCTAGTGAGGAATTCTTGTAATCATCTTTTAAATTGATGTAATCGATCTTAAATTCAATTTGGATATTTTTAAAGGATTTTGTTTTTGCTGAGAGCTTATCCAATATTTTTTTTGCTTCAGGATCTTGCTGCGCGAAAAGACTTGCTGTAGTAAATAATACTAATAAAAAGGCGAAATATTTTTTCATCAATAAATAATTAATTATGTTCAGCAAAGTCTTTCAAATATTGTTCCAAACTGAATTCGTCGGCAAAAAGCACCTGACGAGCTTTGCTTCCTTCAAACGGACCTACAATATTTGCTGCTTCGAGTTGGTCAATAATTCTGCCTGCTCTATTATATCCAATGGAAAATTTGCGCTGTATAAGTGAAGTTGATCCCTGTTGATGACGAACCACCAATCGGGCAGCATCATCAAATAAAGTATCTCGTTTCGAAAGATCAACATCGTTAATTTCATCTGCTCCCTCTGGAGTAAATTCTGGTAAATGAAATGCTGTTGGGTATCCACGTTGATTTCCAATAAAATCTACAATCTTATCCAGTTCGGGGGTATCTATAAAAGCACATTGTAGTCTTACAAGATCGCTACCAGATGTGATAAGCATATCACCACGACCAATTAGTTGATTTGCCCCGGGACTATCTAAAATGGTACGTGAGTCTATCATGGATGAAACACGGAATGCCAATCGGGCAGGGAAGTTTGCTTTAATAGTACCTGTAATAATATTTGTTGATGGACGTTGTGTTGCAATCACCAAGTGAATTCCAATTGCGCGAGCTAGCTGGGCAAGTCTTGTTAGAGGACTTTCAATTTCCCTGCCTGCAGTCATTATTAAATCCGCAAATTCATCAACAATAACAACAATATATGGTAAATAACGATGTCCTAATTCAGGATTTAACCTTCGAGCGATAAACTTTGCATTATATTCTTTTATATTTCTAACACTGGCAAGTTTTAAAAGATCGTATCGTTGATCCATTTCCAAACACAACGAATTAAGTGTATAAACTACTTTTTGGGTGTCGGTTATAATAGATTCTTCTGAGTCTGGTAGTTTAGCCAAAAAATGACGTTCGATCTTCGCATAAAGTGTTAATTCCACTTTCTTTGGATCAATCATTACAAATTTTAATTGAGAAGGATGCTTTTTATATAGTAATGATGCAATAATTGCATTTAGTCCAACCGATTTACCCTGACCAGTAGCTCCAGCAACAAGCAGGTGTGGCATTTTTGCCAAATCAAATACGAATGTTTCGTTTGAAATAGTTTTACCCAACCCAATTGCCAGATCATATTTTGTTTCGGCAAAGGTTTTAGATGAAATAATTGATCGCATTGAAACAATCTCAGGGTTAAGATTCGGAACTTCAATACCAATCGTTCCTCTGCCAGGTATTGGAGCGATTATCCTTATTCCGAGTGCAGATAAACTTAATGCAATATCGTCTTCGAGGTTTTTAATTTTAGATATTCGAACGCCTGGCGCAGGTATTATCTCGTAAAGTGTAACTGTAGGGCCGACAGTTGCTTTTATTTTGTCGATTTGTATTTTGTAATTAGCAAGTGTTTCAACAATTTTATCCTTGTTGGCAATAATTTCGTCCTTATTTATCTGCCCGTCAGAGTTTTTACTATAATCATCAAGTAAATCGATTGTTGGAAGTTTATATTGCGATAGCTCTAAAGTAGGGTCATAATCTTTTAACTCATAGGTAATGTTTCCTGCGGTATCATCAATATTCAAATTATCTTCAATTGTCAGCTCAATATTATTGTCTTCGGTAAGGGTAATATTAACATCAGGGGTTGAAGGTGGAGTTTTATGGGTAGTTATCAATAGTTTTTCATCAATAACTTCGTCTTCAAAGTCTTCTTTGCTTTCAACAGGGAGTTTGAATTTAGGTTCGTCATCCATGTTTTTTTCTGCAACATTTTCAGCAACCGGCTCTGATTCATTAGTCTTTGGCGATAACAACTTTTCAATAAACTTTTTTATCCATTCCAGTGCTTTGTTGGAGGTAAAAATCGCAAATGTTATAAGTAGAACAAATAACAGAAAAGCATTACCAACTTTTCCAATTAATGCATTTAACCATTGGGAAATAAAATATCCATGTCCACCGCCTAATCCGCTTCCCAGAAATCCATTTGTGGTGCCAAATGCAAATCCAAACACAACTGAAAAGAGTATTGTGCCAATTAGCATTAATTTAATAGTCTTACGAAGCGGATAAAGCCTGAAATTAAGAAATCGTAATCCAATAACAAGTAAAATGAATGGAACACTAAAAGAAGAAATTCCAAACCATTTATTAATAAAAAGATTGGATATCCAAGCACCCACTTTTCCAGTCCAGTTTTCAACAACAATGTCAGCATTTGAAAATACATTTAAGAATTCAAAGCTCTGATCTGCCTTCCATGTAAACAAATAAGAAATAAACGCGAGTGTTAAAAACGCAGAAAGGAATATAGTGAAAATACCAAAAATGATTTTTAATCGCTCATCCGAAAAAAAAGATTTCTTTTTTCCTTTTGGTTGATTTTGTTCTTTTTTTGCCATTGAAATACCTGACTAAATTATGTTAAAATAAAATTAATTCTACAGCAAAGTAAAATAAATAAAAGCAAATATAAATGTATTTTTAAGCAATCATGCAGGTATGGAAGTCTTTATTTTTTAAGCAATGATAAAATCTCTTCCATTGTTTTTCGGTTAATTGGAATATAACCTTCAGGGATTTTAAATTCATCAGATTCAATCTTCGATTCTACAATTTTTGTTGCAGTTAATTTCATATTCATATTATACATCTTAACCTGAAATTCGAGTAAAACTCCTTCGAGAGATCTATATGGAGTATGTGCATTTGGATTATGAATAATAATATCATTTGTATAATAAATATAGAATGGTTCTGTTTTACCGTCGGGTATTGTAACCAATGCTTTGGTGCAATTTAAACCAGCAATATTCTTTACTTCAGTGAGTGGTTCTATTTTTATTTCAGGCACATCCTCAAAAAATAAGGATGAGCTATTAATTACCTCACTATATTTATATTTTTTATTTAAAACCCTTACCAGTGTAATGTTTTTTTTCTCTTTTGAATTTTGAATATGAGTAAAGCTTACAATACCTGATAAACTTTCAATTTTATTTAATGTATTATTGTTTTTAAATTTAACAGTCATTTTTTTTGGAAGTAGCCCAACAATAAAGCGATCAAGTGTGTCATCTAAATATTCAATGCTATAATCGATATACCCTTCTTTAATTCGGTCTTTAAATTCGATTTTTTTACAAGAAAATAACAGAATGATAATCAGGGTGATAATTATTGAAGTAGTAATTCTCATAGCAGGTTTTTAAGGGTTTCGAAACATTTAATCGTAAAATGTGAACTAATTTAAAGAATATTGGAATAAAAACAAAGCGCCAAAAAATTATTAATCAATAATCTTGAATAATTTTGACGAAAAAGAAAAATATGCTATTAATCATATCAGGAATTTCTTTAAACACAAAATGATACTTGCCAATTTGATTAAATTTTTTATAGATTTGTAGTCTTAAAAATGTAATAATATAGATTGATGAAAATGAACAAATTAGCCGTAGTTGCATTAGGAGGCAATGCCTTATTACGTGGTGACCAGGTAGGAACGATTGATGAACAAGAACAGAATACATTTGATACACTTGAAAATTTAGTGTACCTGATTAAAGAGGGTTATGATATTGTTATTGGACATGGTAATGGACCACAGGTCGGAAATATTTTAATGAGAAACGATGCAGGTGAACACATGTACAATATACCACAAATGCCACTTGATATTTGTGTGGCAGATTCGCAAGGTGGAATAGGATATATGATTGAACGTATGCTACGTAATGTATTAAAAAAACATAACATACAGAAAGAAGTAGTAACACTTGTTACTTGTGTTGTGGTTGATAAGAACGATCCTGCATTCGCAGATCCACAAAAACGTGTTGGTAAAATCTATACTCGCGAGGAAGCTGATAAATTAATTGCTGATAAAGGATGGATTTTCAAAGAAGAAGTAAAAGCTCAAGGTGGATTCAGAAGAGTTGTACCTTCTCCAAAACCTATTAGTATAATGAACGAGAGCGTGGTTGAATCATTGGCTCGTCAGGGAAATATTGTAATTACTGTTGGTGGTGGCGGTGTTCCTGTTTATATTGATGAAGAAAATCGTATTCGCCCTTCTGAAGCCGTTATTGATAAAGATTTAGCTTCTTCGTTATTAGCAGCAAGAATAAAAGCTGATGAATTCTATATTTTAACTGATGTACCTTATGTATATATAAACTATAAGAAACCTAACGAAGAAATTAAAGAATTCTTGAATAAGGCAGATGTTGATAAATATATGGCTGAAGGTCAGTTTGCACAAGGTAGTATGGCTCCAAAAATTAAAGCTTGTCTGCAATTTATTGAACAAGGTGGAAAGAAAAGTGTAATTACTGAAGCTACAAAGCTTGAAGATAAAAAGTATGGTACAAAAATTACAATGGAGTACGAAGATTAATAAATAATCATACAGAAAGAAACAATAATAATTAAAACATACAATTATGGCATTTAACTTAAGAAATAGAAACTTTTTAAAAGAACTTGATTTTACTAAAGAAGAATTAGTATTTCTTTTAAACTTATCAAAAGATTTAAAAAAAGCTAAGTATTCTGGTACTGAGCAACAAAGATTAAAAGGAAAAAATATTGCATTGATTTTCGAAAAATCTTCTACTCGTACTCGTTGTGCTTTTGAAGTTGCCGCTCACGATCAGGGAGCTCACGTTACTTATTTGGAACCAACCGGAAGCCAGTTAGGACATAAAGAAACTGTTAAAGATACTGCTCGCGTTCTTGGTAGAATGTACGATGGTATTGAGTATCGTGGATTCGGACAAACAATTGTTGAGGAATTAGGTCAATATGCTGGAGTTCCTGTATGGAATGGTTTAACAAACGAATGGCATCCAACTCAAATGTTGGCTGATGTGCTTACTATGATGGAACATTCTGACAGTCCTCTTGAAAAAATTTCTTATGCATATTTAGGCGATGCTCGTTTTAATATGGGACGCTCTTTATTAGTAATTGGTGCCATCTTGGGTATGGATGTTCGTATTGGTGCTCCTAAAGCATTATGGCCCGATGCAGACTTAATTAAAGATTGTAATAATATTGCGAAAACATCAGGTGCTAGAATTACTATTACCGAAAATGCTGAAGAAGCAGTAAAAGGGGCAGAGTATGTTCATACCGATGTTTGGGTTTCAATGGGCGAACCTAAAGAAGTTTGGGCAGAAAGAATTAGTCTTTTAAAACCTTATCAAATTAACAGTGAAATTATGAAGAAAAGTGGAAATGCAAATGTAAAATTCATGCATTGTCTTCCTGCTTTCCATAATGCCGATACAAAAGTTGGTAAACAGGTATCTGAAGATTTTGGTTTGAAAAATGGTATTGAGGTAACTGAAGAGGTTTTTGAAAGTTCAAACTCGTTGGTATTTGATCAGGCTGAAAACAGACTACATACAATTAAAGCTGTTATGGTTGCTACATTAGGAGCATAATATCTGTATTTTAATAATTTAAGAGGCTTTTTTAGCCTCTTTTTTTGTCCTTAATTTTGATATAATCATCTATTAAGATTGCATTTTACAGGATAGATAGAAGGAGATCTTCTTCTTTGTGTTGCAAATAGGAGCTTTTATGTTGTTTGTTGATAAAAAATGCAGCAATTATCAATAATTCATTATTTAGTCAAGCGAATAGTGCTATTTTTATTGTTTAATTTAAATAACCATAAAAAAATGATGAAAAAAATTACAAAAATTTTGATTTTAATTGTCTTTGTTGCATTTGCAACAGAGTCTTTTGCTCAAAAGTTTGGATTAAAAGCAGGGTTGAACTTTGCAAATATGTTAAACAAAAATGATTATATAACCGCAAGTGATGAATACGAATCAAAAACAGGTTTTCAGGTTGGGCCAATTGTTGAGTTTCGGTTAACGAATTTATTATCGTTAGAAACTGGCGTATTATTTTCAACAAAAGGTTTTAAAACAGAAGATTCTGGAAAATTGTATGGTGTAAATTGGGAAACATTATCAAGCTATAATCTAAATTATTTGGATATTCCTGTTTACTTAAGGGTTGGATACAATATTGGTTCGGTTAGAGTATTCGGAAATATCGGTCCTTATATTGGAATAGCATTGTCTGGGAAAGAAAAAATAGAGCGTACTGTTGATGTTGCCACAGAAATAGATGAATATAAAATACAAATTGGCAGCGAAAAAGGAGAGGATAATATTAAACGTACCGATTTTGGCTTAAATATTGGTATTTCAGCTGCTCTTAAAGAGTATGAAATTGGGTTAAATTATGGCTTGGGCCTTGCAAATCTATCTCCTTCAACTGATAATGGAACAGAATTTAAAAACAGGGTTTTTAGTATAACCTTCGCATATAAGCTTAGCAGATAAACTTTGTTAAATATTTGATAAAAGGCCTTCTTTTACTGGAAAAAGAAGGCCTTTTTTTATTCAAAAATCCCAAGTGGATCAACAAATTTATTCATTACATTGCTTTTACCTGAATGCGCTGCTTTCGAAGTTATGGTCATAACGGGAGCATCAGAAAGATTAATAATCTGATGTGCAAATGCTCCAATATATGTATCGAAACCATAGTTCTCCTTATGTGTCATTATTATAATTAAATCAGCATTTTCTTTATTCGAGAATTCCAGAATATCCTGATAAGCATACGTATTTTGTTTTTTTATCAGGCTTACTTTAAATGGAACCTGTAAATCCTTGAGTTTCGATTTTAAGTGTTGTGCTTTTGCTTTAATTCTTAAGTTGCTTGTACCTCGTCCTTTAAATAATACTGAAACAAAGTGTAAATGAGCATTGCTAAGTTTGTGAAATTCAATTGCAGAATTTAACTGAAGTTCAGTATTGTCTGATAAATCAATTGGTACAATAATATTCTGTATTTTTTCTACTATTTTATTCTTAATTGTAATAACCGGACATTTTGATTCGGTTACAATGTGCGTTACTGTAGATCCAAGTATTTTGCTTTCATTCTCATCTTTGTGTTTGTCGTATAAAACAATAAAAATGGCGTTTATTGATTCAGCATACTTGAGGATTTGTTCGTGTCTTCGACCAAAAAGCACTACCGTTTCAAAACTAACTCCTGTGTGTTTTTCAGTTATATTTTTAATATTTTGCAATGCCATTTCATTTAACTTATCTCGTAATTCTTTATTGATGATAATGTTATTCCACCAATCATTGAATTCGATTACATTAACCAAATGAATCTTGCTTTGGGTTTGTTTAGATAATAAAATAGCTTCAGTGATAGTATTTTCTGAGTTCCCTGAGAAATCAACAGGTACCACTATGTTATTTTGAATTTCTGTCACGTTTTATGAGGTTTTAGATTATAAAGCTTGAAAAACGATTTCAAATAAATATACGAATAATTTTATAATAATGCTTTTATAAAATGATAAGTCATATAAATAGATGCAGCCAATTTTAAACCAACTCCCAATAAAAAACCAAGAAAAGCACCCAATCCAGCTTTCAATGCATGATCAGATTTAGCTCCATTCATTGATTCTCCAATTATAGCACCTACAAGTGGACCAAGAATTAATCCAATGGGTCCAAGAAAAATCATACCAATAATCATTCCTATAGTTGCACCCCACATTCCGGCTTTTGATCCACCAAATTTTTTGGTTCCCCAAATAGGAACAACATAATCGAGTATAGTTACAATAGTAGCAACAACTGCAGCAGTTATAAGAAAAGCTGTTGAATAATCTGCAAATCTTGTAAAGTGCAGTAAGAGTAATCCCAGAAAGCTTAAAGGAGGACCAGGTAAAATAGGTAAAACACAGCCCAATAATCCGGTAATAATAAAAAGAATAGCTAATACAAGTAAAATATAATCCATTTTAATATAGCATTGTTTTTTTTTAAAGATAAAAATTTAAATCTTTTTTACTGATTTCAATTTATTTATTTCAGTTTTAATATCACAAGTTCCACAATTACAGGCATGTTCACTTTTCTTAAAAAGATTTACAATTCCTATTGATGTATATACCAAAGCTGCAAATACGGCTAATAATGCGATTAATTCTTGTATCATAAGTTTAAAATTTAAAACATATTTCCTATCTGGTTAACGAGAAAAGCAACTATCCAAGCCAGGAATGTAGTATAAAATACTGTAAATAAAGCCCATTTCCAATGGCCTGATTCTTTTTTTATGGCTGCAATCGAAGCAATACATGGAAAGTATAAAAGAATAAACATCATAAATCCAAATGCAACGAGTGGTGTAAATACTTTATTGCCAAATTCATCCGTATCATTCTTTAACCTTTTAGAAAGATTTTCGCCTGATTCATCGTCTTGTGATGCCTGGTAAAGAACACCCATCGTGCTAACTACAATTTCTTTAGCAGCTACACCTGACAGAATGCTTACACTCATCTTCCAGTCAAAACCAAGTGGTCGCATTACAGGTTCAATAAATTTCCCAATTCTACCAATGTATGATTGCGCTTGTTTTTCTGAGTTTTTAGCTAGTATAATACTGTCAATCTGTACTAATTTTAAAGTATTATCAAGGTTTTTGTCTGTTTCAACTTGGGCAATTTTCTCATCAAAGTTTTGAGTATAGCTTACATTTTTAGGATAATATCCTAAAGCCCAGATTATTATTGATGCAACCAGGATTACTCCACCCATTTTTTGAAGATATTGGGCACCCTTGTGCCACATATGTCTAAGTGTATTTCTTAATGTAGGAATACGATATGGCGGAAGTTCCATCACAAAAGGTACTTCGTTCGATTTAAAAATTAATTTCTTAAATAAGATTGCCACTAAGGCTGCAACTAATATACCTATGCTATAGATTCCAAATAATAAAGTTCCAGGATATTTTGGGAAAAAAGCAGATATTATTAAAACATAAACCGGAAGTCTTGCACTACAACTCATAAATGGATTAATAAGCATTGTAAGAATTCTGTTGTGCCTATTTTCTATTGTTCGGGTAGACATGATAGCTGGTACATTGCATCCAAAACCCATTACCAATGGTATAAAAGACCGGCCATGCAATCCAATTTTGTGCATAATCTTGTCCATAATAAAGGCCGTACGAGCCATATAACCTGTATCTTCCATTAACGAAATAAAGAAAAACAAGATTAAAATGTTTGGCAAAAATATTATTACCCCTCCAACCCCTCCAATTATACCATTAATTAGTAAATCTTTAAAAGCACCCTCGGGCATTAAATTTTGCAAAGTGTCACTTAGCATAATTACTAACTGATCTATCCAATCCATTGGATATTGACCAAGAGAAAAGGTTGTTTGGAACATAAACCACATAAAAAAGATGAAAATCGGAAATCCAAGGTATTTATGGGTAAGAAAGAAATCAATTTTATCTGTTTTTTTTCTGCGGGTATGAATATTCCCTTTATATGTTTCTTTTAATGCTCCTGCAATAAAACCATATTTGGCATCTGTAACTATGGTTTCGCTATCCTCTTGAAGTAGTGATTCTATTTTTCTAATCTCTTTTTCGGATGTAGCAAATATTTTTTCATAATTATCTAGTAGCGAGAGAGCTCTTCGTGCAGAACTGTCTTTTTCGAGTAATTTAATGGCATAAAAACGTGACGAAACAGTATCCGTAAATTTCTTATTCTCCCAAATTACATCTTGAATTGCCTTAATTGATTGTTCAACATCTTTACCATAATTAATATGAACATGTCGAACATTTGGATCTTTATCCTCATATACTTCTATTACCTTTTGAAAAAGCTCTTTTATACCAAAACCTTTTGATCCAATTGTTGGAATTATCGGAATACCAATCATTTTACCCAAAGAAGTAAAATCGAACTCATCGCCTTTTTGCTTAAGCTCGTCGTACATATTTAGAGCAATAATTACTTTAATATCCAAATCTATAAGCTGGGATGTTAGATAAAGATTTCGTTCAAGATTCGATGCATCAACAACATTTACAACTACATCGGGCATTTCTTTAAGAATGAATTTACGAACAAATAATTCTTCAGGGGAGTATGCCGAGAGTGAGTAAGTACCGGGTAAATCGGTAATATTAAATGCATAATCATCGAGCTTAAACTGGGCAGTTTTTGAATCGATAGTAACTCCACTATAGTTTCCAACATGCTCTTTTGATCGCGATGCATAATTAAAAACGGTTGTTTTTCCTGAATTTGGATTTCCAACAAGGGCTACTTGAATTTCATTTCCCTTTTTATGAGCTGTTGTTTTTAAAATATCATCGGTAATAACACCATTATAAGATATATAATCCTGTGATAATGCTTCGCCTATGGTTATAACTTCTATAAGAGCCGCTTCGCTACGCCTTAAAGATACATCGTAACCCATAATATGGTATTCTACGGGATCTTTTAAAGGAGCATTCTTTATTACACCAACTTTTTGGCCTTTAATAAATCCCATTTCAGTTATTCGTTTACGGAATGCACCTCGTCCCCGAACCTTTGTAATAATTCCTTCTTCGTTATCTTTTAATTGCGATAATTTCATGTTTTCAGATCATCAATAATCCTTTTCAGGATTCAGGCCAAAAGTAAATCTTTAAAAAAATCTAAACAATACCTAATTGTAGGTATTAATATAACATAATGTTAAACGAATTGTTATATTTTTGATGTTCATTACAAATAAATAAAAAGATTTTTTTAGTACCTATGTGTTTTAAATAACATACAGTATTTATATTCAATAATTTGCATATTTTTTATGGGCGATAACAATCTATACGATAAGCTTAAAGATATACTTAAGAAAACAGGAGGTAAATATGCAATACTTGAGGATCAGGTTGATGTAGACCTTCAGTTAAAGTTTTTCGAAATTTCGAATAGCCTCAGAAAAGATAAAAGAGATATTAAAGATATTATTCAGGATGTAGCATTGCTTTACGATTCTAAAATAGATATTGAACAAAAGAAAAAAATATTAGCTGAGTTATCTGATTCTGATAGTGTAGAGGCTTATCGTGAACTAGAAAAATATGTAAAGCTTACTGATTCTGAATTAAAACAATGGGCATTGCTTGCGTTTCAGCATTGCCGAATTGGATTGGAGTCGAAGCTATTAGACGAACATAAAGTTTTTATATCGACCGGTCTTGGTGGCAAAGACGATAAGTTGAGATATTTTATTGCTTTTAAGAACAAATCAGGATTGGGATTTTCCGAAACACAATGCAAAGTTATTGATAATGAATTTGGGTTTATTTTTAAGAAGAATAATTGCGAGATTGAAGAAATAAAATATTTAGATCAGTATTTAGCTATGATCATAATAATGCCTGTCGATTGCGAGCTTGGTAGAATAGTTGCATCAGCAATAAATGAAGTAAATCTATACGGTGATTTCCTGCAGATCGATTATTTAATTACCAATGTAAAAATGCTCGAAAAAAACGATATTGATTTTTATTTTAATAAGGAAAACAAAAAATGAAAAATGTTGTAAATGTAGCTATACAGGTATTGCCACAATCAGAAACTAAAAAAGCATATGATTTGGTTGATGTTGCAATTGAGGTAATTAAAAATTCTGGATTAAAATACAGAGTTTGTCCATTCGAAACGGTCGTTGAAGGCCCTTATGATAAAATAATGAAAACAATTGAAGAAATGCAGCAAAAGTGTTTTGAAAATGGGGCAGGAGAGTTATTGGTATATCTAAAAATCCAGAATAGGAATAATAGCGATGTGAGCATTGAGGAAAAAATGCACAAATATGACAATTAAAAAAAGAAAAAAGCTGACAGTGAGTCAGCTTTTCTTATTATTATACATCGGTTTTTTCACCCAGGTCATCAAATTCTACGTTTGAAGTATATCCATTATTGTTTTCAACTTCAACGCCGACTTCAGCATGTTCTAAAGGCTCAACATTTACAGCATTTATCTTGATAAAGTCGATAGCTTCGGTAAGATTGGCAATGAATTTCTCAAAATCTTCTTTGTACAAGAAAATTTTGTGTTTCTCAAAGTAATGCTTGCCGTCGCGATTAAATCTCTTTTTACTTTCTGTGATGGTTAGATAATAATCATTTCTTTTTGTAGCTTTTACATCTAGAAAGTAGGTTCTCTTCCCTGCTCTTACAACTTTAGAGAAAATTTCTTCACGTTCATTATTCTCTAACTCTTCATTTTTTTCAAATCCGTCCATCTTAAATTAAATTAGTTGTGTTCAAAATAATCAACTCTCAAAAGTAAAAAAATATTTATTATTTCATCAGAAAATTGATTTTTTTTAAAATAGCATTTATATTTATCTGAATTACAGAATCATTCGGATAATGAAAAAAGAAGACAAATTCTGTCAAATTTGTTATGAAATTCTGTTAAGTGTCCTAAAAATTAGCTTACTTTGCAAGCCTGAAATCGTAATTAAATATTTAAGGAGTTCTTTAAAACATGGTTAGCAGAAGATTACTTCGAATTAAAATTCTTCAAATTTGTTATGCTTATTTTAAGTCTGACACTCAGTCGATAAATCAATCAGAAAAGGAATTATTTTTTAGCATTCAAAAAACATATGATCTCTATCATTATCTTATATTATTAATGATTGATACAGCTCGTTATGCCGATTCAAGAATAGATCTTGCTTCGCAAAAAAGAATGCCCACAAAGGAAGATCTTAATCCAAACAGAAAATTTGTCGAGAATAAATTGCTTCAGCAATTTGATAATAATCTGGCTCTTAAAAAATATCTTGCTAATCAAAAACTAAGCTGGGTAAATTATCCTGAACTTATTAAAGGTTTGTATCTTGAGATTCGTAATTCTGAGTTGTATGCTGCATATATGAGCTCTACAACATCTTCATATACCGAAGATAAAAAATTTATTAGCGATGTTTATTCGCAGATAATAATAAACTTTGAACCTTTATATCAAAATCTCGAAGAGCAAAGTATTTATTGGAATGACGATGTTGATTTTGTTATAAATATGATATTAAAATCATTTCGTTCATTTAAGGCAAATAGCGATGAAGAGGTAGAATTAATGCCTTTATTTAAAAACGATGAAGATATTGATTTTACTAAAAGATTGTTCAGGAAAGTAGTTCTCAATTATAAAGATTACGAGAGTTTAATATCGGGTTTTATTCAGAACTGGGATGTTGAACGAATCGCCTTTCTAGATAATGTTATTATGTGTCTGGCTATTGCCGAATTAACAGAGTTCTCCGACATTCCTACAAAGGTTTCTTTGGATGAATATATTGAAATTGCAAAATTTTATAGTACACAAAAAAGCAATATTTTTATAAATGGTATATTGGATAAGATAGTTGATCATCTTAAGAAAGAAGGAAAAATAGCAAAAACAGGCAGGGGATTAATTGGCGAAATGTAATTATTGCTCAAGTAATAAAAAAATCATTACTTTGTATAGTATTATAAAAAATAGAAAGTGAGATTATTAAATGGTTTTGTAGTGTTGTTATTTGTTTCGGGGATTTTTCTATCATGTACTATTAACTCGAACGAGAATAAATTAAATAATACAGTTAATCATAAAAGTTACAGTGGTATACCCGATATGGAGTTTGATACATTGTTTCATGATTTTGGAGATATTATTGAAGGAGAAAAGGTTGCAGTAACATTTCGGTTTAAAAATACAGGAGATTCTGAATTACTAATTTTAGATGCATTTTCAACTTGCGGTTGTACTGTACCAAATTATAATAAAGAACCTATTTTGCCTGGGAAAGAAGGGAAAATCGAAATATTATTCGATAGTCACAATAGAGCAGGTTTACAAAACAAAGCAATTACATTAAAAATAAATACTCCATTAGGAGAAAAAACACTATGGATAAAGGCAAATGTTAAATCAAATTATAACTAAATTTTAAAAAGATGAATATTTTAAACATTTTATTAATGGGGCAACCAGCCCAAGGTCAAAATCCTTATCAAGGATTTATTATGTTGTTATTAATTGTGGTTGTATTTTATTTCTTTATGATTCGACCACAAATGAAAAGACAAAAAGATTTAAGAAAATTCAGAGAAGCTCTTCAAAAAGGGGATAAAGTGATTACAACAGGAGGTATTTATGGTAGAATCGATAGTATAAAAGATAATTATATTATGGTTGAAGTAGATACTAATGTAAAAATTAAAATTGACAAAAGTGCGATTTTAAAGGACTCAAGTGATATTGAATCAAAATAATGAATATTTACATTTAGGGATTAACTCTCCCTAAACACTTTTAATTCTTAAAATTATTTTGAATACAATAGCTAAAAGAGTTCAAAACTTTTTAAATGAAAGCAGGAAAAAAATAAAACCTGATAGGAGGATTATTGTTTTCCTGTTTTTTGTATTTATCTCTTCACTATTTTGGTTTTTAAATCAGCTTGAAGCCGATTATGAAACAAATATTACATATCCTGTAAGGTTCGATAATTTTCCAAAAAATAAAATTATTGCAGGAGAATTACCCGAAAATTTTACAATTAGGGTTAAAGCCCGTGGCTATAAAATATTAGAATATAAGATTAGTAACACATTATTGCCTTATGTAATAGATGTAAGTCAGCTAACATTGCGATTCCATTCCAGTGGCAATACCTCAACTTTTTTTACTTTAACTCGTTTCTTCGAAGAAAGTATTGAAAGCCAGATGGGTTCGGATTTCGAGGTAATAAGGATTATGCCCGATACATTGTTTTTTGAATTTACAAAAATAACCACTAAAAGAGTTCCAATAATATCTCAGATACAAACAAAAACAGAATCGCAGTATATGATAAAAGGAAAGGTTTTACTTGATCCGGATAGTATACTGATTTCAGGTGTTAAACCTGCTGTTGACACGATTAATCAAGTTTATACCGAAAACTTGTTGCTTGATAAGCTTACTAAAGATTATTCAGATGAAGTTGATTTACTCAAAATAAAGAATATTGAGTTTTCCAATAAATCAACAAATGTTTCTATTAAAGTTGAAAAATATACTGAAGGCAGTCAGCGTGTTTTAATACAAGCAGTTAATGTTCCAGACTCTCTTATTTTGAGAGTATTTCCCAATGAAATTAATATTAATTATTTTGTTGGCTTATCTGATTACGAAAAAATTATACCTCAACTATTTGAAATAGCAGTTGATTATAATGATACAAAATCCCAACCTAATAATTTAAATGTTAAGTTAATAAACTATCCCGACTATGTTCAGTCTGTGCGTTATAATCCTGCATCTGTTGAATACATAATTGAACGAAAGTAATGTTAAAAGTTGGTGTTACTGGTGGTATTGGTAGTGGAAAAACACTGGTATGCAGTGTTTTTAAATCAATTGGCATTCCTGTATATAATGCCGATATTGAAGCAAAAAAAATTAGTAATACTGATGCAGAAACTATTTCTAAAGTAAAAACGGCATTTGGGGATGATATTTATAATAATAAGGGCATTGATCGCAAGAAATTAGCCAGTATTATTTTTACTGATGAAGATGCATTAAAAAAAATAAATGCAATTATTCATCCGAAAGTAAGAGTTGATTTTAAAATTTGGTGCAAGCAATATAATCATTTACCATATGTAATTCAGGAGGCTGCAATTCTTTATGAGAGTGGGGCATATAAAGAGCTGGATTTTACAATAAATGTGAGCGCTTCAGAAGAAACAAGGATTGAGCGAGTTATGCATCGCGACAATACTACTTTTGAACAGGTTAAAGAAAGGATGAAAAACCAACTAAATGATCAGGAAAGATTAAGATTAGCTGATTTCAATATTATTAATGACGAAAACAGTATGATTTTACCTCAAATACTTGAAATACATAAAAAATTAATACGATTAAAGGAGTAAGAAATGGGCAAATTTGCTAAATGGGTTGCCGGTGGTTTAGGTTGGGCATTTTTTGGTCCAATTGGAGGTATTGTAGGATTCACATTAGGATCATTACTCGATACTCAGGAGTTTTCTAAAACAACTAGTTATTCAGCTACTACTTCTGGTAGTTTTGCTATAAGTCTTCTGGTTCTTGTTGCTGCAGTGATGAAGGCCGATGGTAAAATACTGCGATCAGAGCTTGATTATGTTAAAAAGTACTTTATTCAGACATTTGGTGAGGAATCAGCAATTGAAGCCCTAAAAATGCTTCGCGATATTTTAAAACAAGATATCCCATTGCAGGCAGTTAGTTTGCAGATAAAAGATAATCTCGATTATCCTTCGCGTCTTCAGTTGTTGCATTTTTTAATGGGCGTTTCAAATGCTGATGGTCAAATTGCTCCATCTGAATTAAATACTATCGCAACCATTTCATCCTATATGGGTGTTACTGCAAAAGATTTTGAATCAATAAAATCAATGTTTATTGATGATACTGATTCGGCTTATAAAATTCTCGAGATAAATAAGTCGGCTACTGATGATGAGGTTAAGAAAGCATATCGCAAAATGGCCATTAAATATCATCCCGATAAGGTAAACCATTTGGGTGAAGATTTTCAAAATGCTGCAAAAGAAAAGTTTCAAAAGGTTAATCAAGCGTACGAAAAAATTAAAAAAGAAAGAAATATGGTTTAAGCTTGATTTTTTTACCAATAAACTTTCTGTAAAAGATTATGAATTGTATTTTTGTATAGTAAAAACTAAACTGATTATTTATGTTAAAAGATATTTTATCTATTTCTGGTTATGGTGGTCTATTTAAATACATTTCTCAAGGTAGAAATGGAATTATTGTTGAATCGCTTGAAGATCAGAGGCGTATGCCTGCTCATGCATCTGCAAAAGTTAGTGCGCTTGAGGATATATCCGTTTTTACCGAAACTGATGATATGCCTTTAAAAGATGTTCTTAAGGCTATCTCTGATAAAGAGAATGGTGGACCTGCAATTGATCATAAAGCATCAAATAGTGATTTGAAGAAATATTTTGAACAAGTATTACCAAATTTTGATAAAGAAAGAGTTTATACATCTGATATTAAGAAGATTATTAACTGGTATAATATCCTTCAAAAACTTAATCTTTTGAATTTTGAAGAAAAAGAAGAAGATAAATCCGAAGCAAAGGATGAAGTAAAAGAAGAAATGAAATTGGAAAAAGTGGTTAAGGAGAAAAAAGAACCAAAAGCAAAAAATGTAACCAAAAAAAGCGAACCCGCAAAAACTGGCAATAAACAAACCAGAAGAAAAGTATAAAGTATAAATCACTTAAGTGAATTGAACCCCAAATATTGTTTACAATATTTGGGGTATTTTTTATGGTTTAAACAGTATAGCAGCCTCAATCTTTTTAATAAGGTGAATTTGATTTAAGGGTTTCGATATATAATCGTCGCAACCCGCTTGTAATGCTTTATCCCTATCACCCTCCATTGCATTTGCTGTTTGGGCAATAATCGTTAGTTTGGGACGTAGTTTTTTTATTTCTGCAGTCGCTTCGTAGCCGCTCATTCCCGGAATTTGAATATCCATTAATATTAAACTTATTAATGGATTTTGTTTTACCAACTCAATTGCAACGGCTCCTGTTTCTGCCCAAATTATTTTTGCTCCTTTATCTTCGAGCAACGACTCCAAGAAAAGATAACTTGAGTAATCATCTTCAACTATTAGTATATATTTATCTTCAATATAATTTTTTTCAACTGTTACCTCTTTTTCTGAAGCAATAATCTGATTATTTAATGAAAGTTTGTACGGTATTGTAAACTTAAAGGTAGATCCTTTACCTGGCTCTGATTCAACCCATAACTGGCCTCCCATAAGCTCAACGAGTTGTCGCGAGATAGTTAATCCCAGACCTGTACCTCCATATTTTCTGTTTATTCTGTCATCTGCTTGTTTAAAACGCTCAAAAATCAACTCAATATTATTATTGTCAATACCTATTCCTGAATCTCTTACAAAAAACTCAATAAATTTCCCGTCTTTAGTTTTTGAGTAACCAAATTTTATAAATCCAAAATCAGTAAATTTGGTAGCATTGCTAATTAAATTAGTAAGAACCTGTGTAATCCTGTTTCCATCACAGTATATTAGTGATTCTGAATCCGGTAATTTCTCCTCGAAACTAAAACTGATGAGTTGTTTATCGTATTTTTCAAGCTCAGACTCAAAAATTCTTACTAAATCATTACAGATATAATTTAGGTTTGTATCTGTATTGTATACAGTAATTTGGCCTGATTCGATTTTCGAAATATCGATAATGTCGTTTATTAAGCTTAATAATTGTTTGCTGTTATTGTATATGATATTTAGAAACCGATCAGTTTTTTCTTGAGAATGTTGTCCTTTTAACAGGAGCTGGGAAAAACCCAGTATTCCGTTCATTGGGGTTCGAATCTCATGCGACATATTCGCCAAAAAGGCCGATTTAAGGAGGTCTGCCTCTTCTGCCTTTATTTTGGCTGCCTTTAGTTTTTCTTCAATACTGCTCCGGTAAAGTGCTATTGATGCTTGGTGGGTTAAAGTATTAAGTGTGTTTTTAATATTTCTAGGAAGTTCTTCTTTGGTTAAAATAACTGCTACTCCATATGTTAAATTATCAACCCTGAGAGGAATATAATTAATGTATTCTACCTTACTAATTTTGGCAAAGTTTTTAAGTAGCAATTTAGGTAAGTTTGGAAAATCAAATTGATAATCAGAAATATGTATCTGATACAATAATGGTTCATCAATTTTGATATCGGTATCTTTTATATTAAACTCAACTCCAATAGGGTTAAACCCAAAAATAGACAAGATGTTTCTCATAAAACGTCTAAAACCATGCATGTTTTCGAGTATAACATTACCCTTTAATGCATCATAAGAGCAAATAGCTACCTGTGCTGTTGGTTTAATATTTATAATTTGATTACCCAGATAATTATATATTTTGTCTTTTTGAGTTATACTTAAAAACTGCAAAGCAGAATTAGCTAAAAAGCTAAGGTTTATTTTATTTAAGTTTTGATCAGTAACATCACGCGAAACATAAAATATATGGTCAATTTCACCCTTCTCATTTAAAACACCTTTTCCAGTTGTTTCAAGCCATACATAATGTCCATCTTTATGTTTAAACCTATATTCAGCGCGACCTCTTGCTTTTTCTTCTTTTTTCTTTGAGAATAAGGCAACCATTGAGTTTTTATCACCCGGATGCAACAAATCAAATACTTTTCTATTTTTTAGATCATCTAAACTATATCCAAGTGATTTTTCGAACGAGGGACTAATATAAGTAAACAGACCATTAGCATCTGAAATGCTAATCATATCAGCAATATTTTTAATTATTCTTTTAGAGAAATCTTCTCTTGCTGTATTTTCTTTCTCTTTTTTCTTTTTTTCTGTGATATCAATTGTTACACTGCCAATAAGATAATCATTGTTTAGTTGAATGGGAAAAAGTAGCTGTTGTACATCGAAAATTGTTCCATCCCGATGTTTGATCTGAATGTCAAATAGCTTATTAAAAAGATAGGAATCACTCGAACTTAATAAATGATCAATTTGTGTTTTGAATTTGTTTAATTTTTCCGGATTATTATATGAAGGGAAAATCTCCAAGGCAAAATCTTGAAATTTTTTATTTAGGACTTCATCAGAACCTATCCCCGTTATTTTTTCAATTGATCTGTTCCATTCAAGGATAGTTCCTTTGCGATCAAATATTATTATTCCTCCGTAAGATTGGTTAATAAAACTACGTAATTTATTTTCACTTTCTTTTATTGCAAGTTCGTAATTAACGCGTTCGGTATTGTCTATAATTACTCCAACTATAGCAGGTTCGTTATTTCGTATATCTGTAAAAACCGATTTATGAATTTCAATGTGACGTTCTGTACTATTTACTGTAACGGTTTTTTGACGAATTATTGTTTTTCTTTGTTTAATTACCTGCAAATCATGCTCTCTAAATTCTTTTATTTTTTGTTCCGATAATATATCAAACAAAGAAGAACCAATAATTTTTTCTTTAGGAACATTCTCAAATTTTGCAAATGCTTCATTGCAGCCAATATAAACTCCCCTTTTGGTTTTGAAAAATACTGGAAGAGGAATTGCTTCAATCAGGTTTATTAAATTTAACTCACTGATAATGAGGTTTGTTTCTATTATTTCTTTGCGTTTTAGCTCTGCATTCACTATTAATTGCGATTTTGCTTCGTATTCAGAAAGTTTCTTACGTAGAATTTTATTCTCTGATTCCAGCGAATTTATCCTATTTAAAAAGTCATTATTAGAATTTTTGTCTGACATAAAATCTATATCAAATTATCTTGTTTAACGATAATAACTGATAATGGTTAACATCAGATATTACAAACTATCAAAATTCTTTGCATTTTCCCAATAAATATTCATCTCCTCAAGGGTCATGTTTTTTAACGACAGCCCCTTGTTAATTGTTTGTTCTTCCAGGTAATTAAACCTTTTAATAAATTTTTTATTTGTTCGTTCAAGTGCAATTTCCGGATCAATATCATATAATCTGGCGGCATTTATTATTGAGAAAAGAAGATCGCCGAATTCTGCTTCTATTTTTTTCTTGTCATTACACTCAACTTCATGCTTAAGTTCATTCAGTTCTTCGTGTACTTTATCCCATATCTGTGATCTTTTGTCCCAATCGAAGCCAACACCACGTACTTTCTGTTGAATACGATTTGCTTTAACAAGTGCAGGCAATGAAGCTGGTACACCTGAAAGAACAGATTTTTTACTGTCTTTTTCGGTTAGTTTAATGTCTTCCCAATTTTCTTCCACCTCACGATGATCTTTAACTTTTATGTCAGCAAATACATGAGGATGTCTATGTACTAATTTCTCGTTTATACTATTAATTACATCGGTAATGGTAAATTCATTTTTTTCTTTAGCAATTTTGGCATAAAAAACAATATGTAAAAGAATATCACCCAATTCTTTTTTAATATCTTTCATGTTGTTTTCTATTATGGCATCAGCTAATTCGTATGTTTCCTCAATAGTCAATGTTCTTAAACTTTCAATAGTCTGTATTTTATCCCAAGGGCACTTTTCTCTTAGCTCATCCATTATCGTTAGTAATCGATCGAAAGCTTTTAATTCTTCTTTCATATAGTGTTTTATAATGTATTATTTAAATTTTATTCGAACGGTTGAGTTGGTGTTTAGACCTAACAATTCGGCAACATTTCCTTCATTAATAGCTATTTCTAATAAGTTTATTGAGTTGAAAATAGCAAGCAATTCACCTGGAGATGTTTCCTGGTATGATTTATTTATTTTTGAGATTACATTTCCGTTGCTTTGAACAAATATCTTAAATGCTCTGCCTTTACCAACTTGTTCAAATAATTCAGATGTAATATTCGTAATGGCATTTTGGTATGAATCAATATGTACAATACTGCCAATTATTACTGATTCTTCGATTGTTGCGTACAAAGGAACTCGTCGTACGAATCTATCTGATGGTTTCCCAAATGACTCAATGGCTGCTCCATTCATAATTTCACAAGCTACCCGAACAAAAACATGTAATTCTGGAAATGTAGTAGACTGATGGTTGTCAATAATATATTTGCTTACAGGTAAATCATCGAACAAAAGACTGAAAATTCCGTTATCTGTTGAAATGAAATATTGATTATCGGCCTGAACAACCATGTATTGATTTTCTGCTGAGTAATCTGATTTTACCCCAATAATATGGATTGTACCTGCTGGATAATTTGTATAGCAATTTTTTAAAATAAATGCAGCTTGAAAAATATTAAAAGGTTTAATCTGATGTGAAATATCGATAATTATAGCATTAGCATATTGGTTTAAAATAGCACCTTTTACGGCACCAATATAATAGTCATTTTTATTCCAGTCGGTTGTTAATGTAATAATTGGCATGATATTTCAAAACAGTTTTTCGTTATAAAGTTATTTCTTTTAACTATTTATTAAAATGTTTATCACATAAATTAAAATGAATTAAATAGTAGAGTTTATCACTCCAAATATTTTTAGTAATTTCGGTTCAGTATTTATTCTTGTTTGCTTTTGTTTGTTGCTTTGATAATTAATGGATTACATAAAAATATGATGAGTAGGATAGAAGCAAAAGTAAACAATATTTAATGAAAAATATGATAGAAAAGGTTATATACTTAGAAGGGATTGAACCAGTAAATGTTTATGGGATTAATAATATACGTTTAAATAAGCTAAAAGATTATTATCCAAAGTTAAAAATAATTGCCCGAGGCAATGAAGTTAAAGTTCAAGGCGACGAAAATGAAATAAATGTTTTCGAAGATAAACTCGAAATGATTATAGAGTATTTTCTAAAATTTAAACAACTAAGCGATAATGAATTTGAATCTCTTTTGCAAGGTGAAGGCGAGTTGCTTTTAAAAAAGAGAGAAGATACTGATGATGCATTAGTTTATGGAAATAATTCAAAACCCATCAGAGCAAGAACTGTAACACAACAAAGGCTTGTTGATGAGTATAATACAAACGACATGCTATTTGCAATCGGACCAGCCGGATCGGGAAAAACATATACTGCAATTGCTTTAGCTGTTCGTGCTTTTAAAAACAAAGAAGTAAAACGAATTATTCTAACGCGGCCAGCTGTTGAGGCTGGCGAGAACCTTGGATTTTTACCCGGAGATTTAAAAGAGAAACTTGATCCATATTTGCGTCCATTGTATGATGCATTGATGGATATGATTCAACCAAAGAAACTTGCTGAGTATATCGAAGATGGTATTATTGAAATAGCGCCATTGGCATATATGCGAGGACGAACACTTGATAATGCTTTTGTTATTCTCGACGAAGCACAAAATACAACAGTAAACCAGTTAAAAATGTTCCTTACTCGAATGGGCAAAAATGCTAAATTTATTGTAACTGGTGATATTACACAAATTGATTTACCTAAAAAAACTGATTCGGGTTTGGTACAGGCATTGGGTATATTAAAAGACATAAAGGGTATTTCAATTCTCTATTTTGATGAGCGAGATATTATTCGGCATCATCTTGTAAAATATATTGTTAATGCATACAAGAAACAGGACGAAAGTAAAAAAGACGATAATGGTAGTCATCAGCCACGAGTCACCAATAACTAATAATTAACTTTCAATTTTTAACTTTAAACTTATAACTTTTTATGGCCCAGGCAGTAGTAAAAACAGACTTTAATTTTCCGAAACAAAAAAGTGTTTATAAAGGAAAAGTACGCGATGTATATAACATTGATGATAATTACCTTGTTATGGTAGTTAGCGATCGCATTTCAGCATTTGATGTAGTTCTTCCTAAGGGTATTCCTTATAAAGGACAAGTATTAAATCAGATTGCTGATAAATTTCTCGATGCCACGAAGGATATTGTTCCAAACTGGAAAATCACAACTCCCGATCCGATGGTAACAATTGGGCATTTTGTAGAGACCTATCCGGTTGAAATGGTTGTGCGTGGTTATTTAACTGGTCATGCATGGCGAGAATATAAATCTGGTAAACGATCAATTTGTGGAATGCCAATGCCGGAGGGAATGAAAGAACATCAGAAATTTCCTCAACCAATTATTACGCCTACTACAAAAGCTCACGAAGGTCACGACGAGGATATTTCGAAAGAGGAAATTATTAAACAGGGTCTTGTTTCAAGAGAAGAGTATGAGCAGCTCGAAAAATATACATTGGCTTTATTTAAGCGTGGAACAGAGATTGCTGCAAAAATGGGCTTAATCCTGGTTGATACCAAATACGAATTTGGCAAAAAAGATGGCAAAATTTATTTAATCGACGAGATTCATACTCCAGATTCATCCCGTTATTTTTATCTCGAAGGATATGAAGAAAGACAGGCGAAAGGAGAACAACAAAAGCAATTATCAAAAGAGTTTGTGCGTGAGTGGCTAATGGAAAATGGTTTCCAGGGTAAAGAAGGACAAAAAGTTCCCGAAATGCCTGATGAATTTGTTAATCAGATATCCGAAAGATATATTGAACTTTATGAAAATATTACCGGTGATAAATTCATAAAAGCGGATTCGACAAAGGTAGTTGACAGAATTGAAAAAAATGTAAAAAATAAACTGGCTGAATTATTATAGAAGAATTAAAAGCAACAACATTTTACTTTTATTTACGAATAAAGGTATATTTATATATTTATAATTAAATAAAACATAATAAGATGTCAGAGCGAATATACCCTATTTTTCATCAAGGGAAAAAGATTTACTTTTCTGATTGGACAAATTTGAAAACACCCGAACAGGCATTGAAGGTTATGCATGAAACTTCAGATTTTGTAATAAAATTGGGTCAAAAGGAGTTGCTCGAAATTATTGATGTTAAAGGCTCTTTTGCAACAAATGAAACTCTTAAAGCCTTGAAGGAGATAAATGGCAGAGTTAAACAATATAGCAAGAAAAAAGCTTTTGTTGGATTAAGCAATGCTCAACGAGTAATCTTAAATACAATAAATTTATTCTCAGGTACCAATATTGTTGGATTTGATGATTTAGAATCGGCTAAAGACTGGCTGGTAAAGTAAACTGGCAAACTGAATTTAAAATAAAACCGTCTATCATTATTGATAAGACGGTTTTATTTTTCGATAAGTATAATAAAATTTTGAAATCAATTATAGTAAACAAGTTTAATAAATAAACCAGAATATCAAAAAAAATTACATCTTCAAATATTCCTTTAAATCGTTTACATATTGCTCGAATGCATCAATCCCTTTTTTTGAGATAGTACAAATAGTCTGTGGCACTTTACCTTTGTATCCTTTTTCAACGGTAATATAGCCAACTTCTTCGAGTTTGGTAATTTGTACACTTAAATTCCCTGCTGTAGCGTTGGTTTGTTCTTTTAAGTATGTAAATTCAGCCTTAGTCAATGAAATTAAAAGCGACATTACTGCCAATCTCAACTCCGAATGTAATATTGGATCTAATTTCTTAAGCATTTTTCTTATTTTGAAATTTTAGCATGTATCCAGGAACAAGATAACCAAAGATAATTACCAACGGAAAAACAAATTCTAATAATTGATGAGATAAAAGAAACTGGCAGAAAACTCCAGCCCAGAAAACGAATCCTCCAATTATCAATGGACGAAATTTAATTAAAAAACCTGTCATTAATGTAGCATTTCCGGCTAATATGAAAATGATTGGTGATATTTTGTAATTAAAATCTTTCATAAAAATTAAGATTATGAAATAACTTCCTAAAAATATCATCCAATTTAAAAAGTTCAACCTGTCAAAATGAGACATTACTTTTGACTTTTTTCCAGATTTTATTCCATAAATAGCACTAGCAATAATTCCAAAAATTATTAGCATCCATAATAAATAAGGTTTGTCGTAGTTAGTAAAATGTTTCAATAGTGATTGCCCGATTACTATTATTAGAATAATCCAGCCCCAAAGCAAAAAGTAAAAACTACTGTCATGTAGATTTGTTTTTGCTTTCTGAATCATTTGTTCGATAATCTGAAGACTTTCTTCAGGTTTTAAAGTTTTTTTTTCTGCTTCCATAGATATTAAGTTTAAATTATTTTACAAACATAAACAAGTTTAAAATATAAACCAAAATATTTATCGTATTTTTTGTAGGATGATTTTAACTGAATTACAAGTCTATTTAAATTATCTTCTTACTTTTGCTGTTTACATAATCTAAAAAATTAAATAATGGACAAAGTATTAGGTATAGGTAATGCACTGGTTGATATTATGACTAAGCTACCCGATGATTCTATTTTAGAAAAATTTTCGTTAAAAAAAGGTAGTATGCAATTATCAGAGCGCGATTTTGCTGAAACAATTAATAAAGCAACAGAACAATATGAAAAATCGCAATCTTCTGGTGGGTCAGCCGCCAATGCTATTCATGGTTTGGCAAGTCTAGGAGCAGCTACAGGATATATTGGCAAAGTGGGTAATGATACTTTTGGTGAATTCTTTAGTAATGATATGAAGGCAAATAGTATTAATCCAATAATGCTAAAAAGCAATACAGATACTGGCAGAGCAATTGCATTAATTTCACCTGATTCTGAACGAACATTTGCCACTTATTTGGGTGCTGCAGTAGAGCTTAGCGAAAACGATCTTAATGCAGAACAATTTAAAGGTTATCACTATTTACATATCGAAGGATATCTTGTTTTTAATCATGCGTTAATGAATAAGGCTGCACAACTGGCAAAGGAAAATAATATGAAGGTTTCTCTCGATATGGCGAGCTTTAATGTTGTAGAAGCAAATCTTGCATTCTTAAAGGAATATGTAAAGAATTATGTTGATATCATTTTTGCTAACGAAGAAGAAGCTAAAGCATATACTGGAAAAGAACCAGAAGATGCATTGCATGAAATAGCGGAGCAATGCGAGATTGCAGTTGTAAAAATAGGAAGTAAAGGATCTTTAGTGAAAAATAATGGAATGGTTTATAAAATAGAGCCATTTAAGGCTAATTCAATAGATACAACTGGCGCAGGAGATTTATATGCATCAGGCTTTCTATTTGGATTAGTAAATAAAATACCAATGGAAAAATGTGGACGAATTGGTTCACTTTGCGCAAGTAAAGTAATTGAGGTTATAGGCTCGAAAATGAAACCTGAAACCTGGGATTATATAAAAATGAATTTCTAAAACTTATATTTTTAGTAATTGAGGCAAACTTTTAGGTTTGCCTTTTTTTTTCGGTATTGGTTATTATTGCAATTAATTAAAACATTACCTAAATTTATGATAAATAAAATTTTAAGTAAAGTTTATTATGATAAACGAGGGTAGTCAATCAAATAAAAAAATCGCTATAAAACTTCCAAAAAGCTTAAAATTTTATATTAATAGCGATTATACTATACAGTTAAAAACACGTTTTATCTATTATTTGATTTTATCAGCTCTTTTTTTATTAACAATACTTATACTATCATCTAGTTATACCCAGTTAAATAATCCTGCAATTGGGAAATTATATTTACCTGTTTTAATACCTGAACTTATAACCTTTTTAATAATCATTGTTTGCTTGATCTTACTTTTAAGGGGTAATTATGGTTTTGCAGCTCATTTATTTATGATTTCTGCTTTTTTGAGTGTTTGGGCAGTTATTTATTTTTATCAGGCTGATATTGTTGCACGTTTAGATACCATTGTTATTATAATAGCATTAATGAGTCTGGCTCCATTATTCATAACTAAATTTAAATTAACTGTATTTATCTATCTGATTGGAAATATTGTTGTATTAATTGGAATGGTATATCTTTTAAAGGATGATTTAGGATTTACACATGCTGCAGCAATTGAATTTATTATGGATAATTCAATTGCTATTATATTTACAGGTATTGTGGGGTATAGTATATTCAATATTCACAAACAAACCCTTAAAAGAGTCGAACTTGATTACAAAGAACGTATTAGAGCAGAGATTGATCTTGCCAATACCGAAGAACGATATAAATCGCTAATTGAAGCTTCAAAGGATGGAATTGTTTTAATTGATCTATATGAAAAAATCTTATTTGTTAATAATAGGATAATTGAAATGATGGGTGTTGATAATAAGGAGAATATTATTGGTAATAGCTTTTTAACTTTTTTTATAGAAAAAGACAGAGCAATCGTAAAAAATATATTACTACAGCTATCTCATTTAGGCCATATTGAAAATCTTCTATTACTTGGACTTAGATCTGATGGAGCTAGTTTCCCTGTAGAAATAAACTTTATGACAGTTAAGGGTAATGATGGTGGCACAAATACGATTATGGCTAATGTGCGCGATATTTCCAAACGAATTAAGGATGAAGAAGAACATAGAGAAAGCGAGTTAAGATATAAGAACCTCTTTGAAAATGCACAGATTGGAATTTATCAAACAACACCTGATGGAAAAGTTTTAAATGCAAATCCTGCCATTCTTAGATTATTGGGATTAGATTCTTTTGAAGAGATTAAAAGTATAAATCTGGAGGCTGAGGAGCACTTTGATAATTTTGGTCGTAGTAGATTTAAAAACCTAATTGAAAAAAATGGAATTGTTCAGAATTTGGAATCGAAATGGATAAAGAAAAATGGTGAGATTATAAATGTTATTGAAAATGCAAAAGCAGTAAAAGATGCCGAAGGGAAAATATTATATTATGACGGATTTGTTGAAAATATAACTGAAAAGAAAAAAGCTGAATTAGCTTTAAGAGAGAGTGAAGAAAAATACAGAACTCTTATGGAAAGCCTTAATGAAGTTATTATTGTTGCTGATAATGATCATGTTATTCAGTTTGTAAATAAAAAATTTACAGAGATTTTAGGCTATAAACCTGAAGAAATTATTGGGAAAGTTGGATTTAAGATATTACATGATCCAATTGACTATCACCTGATTGAAAAAGCGAACAAAGAAAGGAAGGATAAAAAATTAACTCATTACGAATTGCCATTTCTAACAAAAGATGGACGAAAAATAGATATGCTGGTTAGCGGATCACCTGTTATACATGCAAACGGAAACACCATTGCATCCATTGGTGCTATGGTTGATATTACAGAGCGAAAAAAAGCAGAAAAAGCTTTGGTTGAAAGTGAAAGGAAGTTTAGAGAAATGGCTGATCTATTGCCAATTGCTGTTTGGGAAACAGATTTAAATGGGATTTGTACTTATACAAATAAAGTTGGATTCGATATTCATAACTATACTCATGAGGATTTTCTTGCTAAGGTAAATATTCTGACTCTTTTAATTCCTGAAGACAGAGAACGTGCCTCTGAAAATCTAAAGAATAGAATACATGGGGCTCCTATTACAGGTGAAGAATATATAGGCCTTAAAAAAGATGGCCGTACATTTCCAGTGAGAGTTTATACAAGTGTTATTTATGAAAATCAAAAACCCATTGGTTTTAGAGGTGTAACTGTTGATATCACGAAGGTTAAGGAAGCTGAAAAAGAACTCAAAGAAAGCGAAGAGAAGTACAGAACTCTTATGGAGAACCTGAATGATGTTATTATGATGGTTGATAATGATGATCAAGTATTGTATGTAAACAGAAAGTTTACAGAGAAACTTGGTTATACGGCTGATGAAATTGTTGGCAAAATAGGATATCAGGTTTTGCTTGATACTAAATATCATGATTCAATAAAAAAAGTTAACCAAGAAAGACTTAAAAAAGAAATAAGTCAATATGAATTACAGTTTATTGCCAAAAATGGAACCAGAATTGATTTTCTTATTAGTGGTGCACCCGTTGTTAATTCTGATGGAGAAACGATAGGTTCTATTAGAGCAATGGTTGATATTACTGATCGGAAGAAAGCTGAACAGGCTCTTAAAGAAAGTGAGGAGAAATACCGAACAATTATAGAGGCTTTTCCTGATATTATTATGATTTCAGACCTGAATAGTAATATTATTTTTGCAAACAGTGTCCTGGAAAAAATTACAGGAATTACTCAGGATGATTATTCTAATCCCAACCGATTAGCCCATATTCATCCTGAAGATGTTCATATTGTAAAAAATGCTATGAATGAACTGCTTTCTGGTCAAAAAACACACACAGGAATCATTGAAAACCGGTTTATTGATAGTTGGGGCAATTTGCATTGGTTTAGTGGTATAATGTCAAAGCTAACAATAAATAATCAAACATACCTGCAAACCATTAGTCGTGATATTACCGAAAAGAAAAGCGTTGAAAAAGAACTTGATAATTATCGGCAACACCTTGAGTTTTTAGTACAAGAACGTACTGATGAGTTGGCAACCACAAATGAAGAACTTGTTTCGACAAATGAAGAACTCCTTAACCAGAGGGAAGAACTCGAAGCTGTTTTAATAAATTTGCAGAATACACAGAAGCAACTTGTTCATGCCGAAAAGATGGCTTCTTTGGGTGTGCTTGCTGCAGGAGTGGCTCACGAAATAAATAATCCATTGAATTTTATTAAGGGTGGAGTAGTAGGTTTGGAAAGCTATTTGGACGAGAATTTAAAACCTCATCTTGAAGAACTAGCTCCACTTATTGAAGGAATGAATATAGGTATTGATAGAGCTGCTGCAATAGTTACTAGCCTCAACCACTATAGCCGTAAAGATGACAAACCTGCAATAAAATGCGATGTACATTCAGTTATTGATAATTGTCTTATTATGCTTCAAAATCAAATTAAACATAAAATAGAGATTACAAAAAAATATACAACAAAACCTCATGTTTTAGTTTGTAATGAGGGTAAGCTCCATCAGGCCATATTAAATGTTTTGTCAAATGCGGTTCAAGCAATTGAAGAAAAAGGTAAAATAACAATAAAAACAGATAGCAAGGATGATAAAATCAAATTGGTTATTTCCGATACCGGATGTGGAATTAGTAAAGAAAATTTACCAAAAATTCTCGATCCTTTTTTTACAACAAAGGAGCCTGGTAAAGGAACTGGTTTAGGATTATCAATAACTTATAATATTATTCAGGAACATAATGGTACAATTGAATTTGAATCAACTTTAAATAAAGGAACAACCGTTATAATAAAATTACCCTTAAATAAATAGCTAAAATGATGGACGAGAAAAGAACCTTGCTTTATGTTGATGATGAGCCCATTAACCTAAAGTTGTTTGCATTAAACTTTAAAAATAAGTTTGTTGTTCTTACAGCCGAATCCGGTGCAGAAGGTTATGAATTACTTAAAAAAAATCCTCATACTTCTGTAGTAATTAGTGATATGAAAATGCCAGGAATGAATGGAATAGAATTTATTAAGCTCGCAAAGAAGGATTTTCCTTACATATCCTATTTTATTTTAACAGGATTTGATATTACCGAAGAGATTGCCGATGCATTAAATGAAAGATTGATTCATAAATATTTCAGAAAGCCTTTTAATATGAAAGAAATTGAATCGACAATATTAGAAATCCTTTAAGAAACATAAATAATTAATAAATAGACAATAGAAGGACATAGAAATAAAATAAGTAAAAATGTACCGAATTGCAATAAATAATGACTTTTGTCATTAATAACAATGAAAAGGATTAGTTTCTTTGTAAAAATAAATAATTATTTGGATTATGAAATTTATAACTCAGCAATACTCTATTCCAGATGTTCCGATGCAACCCTTTATAGATCCTGAGGAGATAATTAACATCTTAAGAAATACATCTCCTGATAAGGCGTATATAAAAGATGTAATAGATAAATCGTTAGCAAAAAACAGGTTAAGTCTTCAAGAAACAGCTGTTTTAGTTAATACTACCGACCCTGAATTGGTTGAGATGATAAAACAAGGTGCACGTACACTGAAAGAAACAGTTTATGGTAACCGTATTGTTTTATTTGCTCCGCTTTATATAGGAAATAAATGTAAAAACAACTGCACCTATTGTGGTTTTAGGGCTAGTAACAAAGACGCCGTGCGAAAAACTTTAAATGATGCAGAAATAGTTAAGGAAATTGAAGCACTCGAAGATAATGGTCAGAAAAGATTGATTCTTGTTTTTGGCGAGCACGATCAGTATGATCCTGAGTTTATTGCTCATTGCGCAAAACTTTCTTACTCAGTAAAAAAAGGTAATGGAGAAATTCGTCGTGTTAATATAAATGCAGCACCATTGGAAATTGATGGTTTTCGGATAGTAAAGGAGGCTGGTATAGGAACATTTCAGATTTTTCAAGAAACCTATCATCCTGAGGCATATAAATCCTACCATTTACGAGGTAAAAAGGCTGATTTTAATTATAGATTAACATCGCTCGATAGGGCACAGGAAGCAGGGTTGGATGATGTTGGCATTGGAGCATTGTTTGGTTTATACGACTGGAGATATGAAGTACTTGCTCTGGTTCGTCATACAAATCATCTGGAAGCTTGTTATAATGTAGGCCCACATACAATATCATTCCCACGAATTAAAGATGCCTCCATGTTAAAGATGGGAAATCAGCATCTTGTAAATGACGCTGATTTTGCAAAAATGATTGCTATTTTGCGTCTGGCAGTGCCTTATACAGGTATGATTCTTACTGCACGCGAGCCTAAGATAATTCGTGACGAATGCATAAATTATGGTGTAAGCCAGATCGATGGAGGAACAAAACTCGAATTGGGAAGTTATTCAAATTCTCAGAATACTGAACAGGACCTTAATAAAGGACAATTCAGGATAAACGACGACCGATCACTTAATGAGGTAATTGATGAATTGCTCGATAAAAATATGTTACCATCGTTTTGTACTGCCTGTTATCGCTTAGGAAGAACAGGTGAGCATTTTATGGAGTTTTCGGTACCTGGATTTATTAAACGGTTTTGTTCTCCTAATGCAATTTTAACATTAGCTGAATATCTACACGATTATGCTCCTGAAAAGACTGCACAAAAAGGATGGGAAGTAATTGAGAGTAATATTAATGTATTACCCGACGAAAATGTTAAAACAAAACTTAGAGAAAGGTTGTTAGAGTTAAAAAATGGAAAGAGAGATCTTTATTTTTAATTAATTTTTTTTATTCAAATGAAAGGCAAAGATTTAAAACCCCATATCGGAATTTTCGGAAGGCGAAATAATGGTAAAAGCTCATTTATTAACTTATTAACTGGCCAAAATGTTGCTATAGTTTCTGATCATCCGGGCACAACAACTGATCCTGTTAAGAAATCTGTTGAAATATTTGGCGTTGGTCCTGCTATAATAATCGATACTGCTGGTATAGATGATTCAGGCGATTTAGGAAAACTGCGGATTGAAAAAACTATGCAGGTTATTCCTACAATTGACCTGGGAATAATAATTTTGGCCGAAAACCAGTTTGGCGTTTACGAAAATTTGTTAATAGAACAATTTGCTTATTATGATATACCGTATATCATAGTTCATAATAAAACAGATATTGATCCAATAACCTGTGAATTTTCGCAGGCTATCCATCAAATAACAGGAATTACTCCATTTTCGTTTAGTACAAAAGACCCATCAAACCTTGAGGATTTGGTAAAACTAATAAAACAAACAATTCCTGAAACAGCTTATATAAAACCGACCTTATTAAAAGGAATCGTTAAACCTAAAGATATTGTCCTGTTGGTTACTCCGATTGATTCTGAGGCTCCTGAAGGCAGAATGATACTTCCACAGGTTATGGCATGGCGCGATGTGCTTGATAATGATTGTATATGTATATCGGTAAAAGAAACGGAACTCGAAGATTTTTTTAAGCTGGGTATTAAGCCAGCATTGGTAGTTACCGATAGTCAGGCTTTTGATTTTGTGTCAAAAATTGTACCGCAGGATGTTATGCTTACAGGATTTAGTGTTTTATTTTCTAAGCTTAGAGGGGATTTTCATACTTTCCTGAAAGATACCTATGCAATTGATAAGTTGCAGGATGGTGATAAAGTTCTTATTCTGGAATCGTGCACACATCATGTAAGTTGTGACGATATTGGCAGGTTTAAAATACCCAATTGGCTAAAAAAATATACTGGAAAAGATTTAGAATTTGATACATTTTCTGGCCTCAGTGATATTAATAAACCAATTGATTCGTATAAGCTGGTCGTTCAATGCGGAGGTTGTATGGTTACCAGAAAACAACTGGTTTCGAGATTAAAACCTTTTATTCATGCCGGTATTCCAGTTACAAACTACGGAATGGCTATTGCTTTCATGAATGGAATATTCGAAAGAGTTACTGAACCCTTTAAAAATGTTGTAATTAATGATTAAGGATATTCTTGCCAAAGAAATACTAACCAAGGATGATATTATTAAGCTTCTTTCCGCTGATGGAGAAGATTTGAAAATGATTTTTGAAAAATCTTCTGAGATAAAGGAAAAATATATTGGCAGGAAAGTCTATTTACGTGGATTAATTGAGCTTTCGAATATTTGTGCAAAGAATTGTTACTATTGCGGAATTAGGCGAGATAATAAAAATGTCGAGCGATATTTGATTAAAGATGATGAGGTTTTAGAGGCTGCTCGATTTGCTTTAAAGAATAATTATGGATCTATTGTTATTCAAACTGGTGAATTGCAGAGCGAAGTCAATTCACTAAGGATTGAAACCCTGGTGAAGGAAATTATTAAAATGTCTGATCATAAACTAGGAATAACCCTATCGTGTGGAGAACAAACCGAAGATGTTTATAAACGATGGTTCGAAGCGGGTGCTCACAGGTATTTGTTGCGCATTGAAACCACCAATAAAGAACTATATCAAAAATTGCACCCGAATGATGATAATCACAGCTTTGAAAAGCGGTTGGAGTGTTTACAATTACTAAAGAAATGTGGTTATCAGGTTGGTACCGGAGTAATGATAGGCCTCCCATTTCAGAAAATTGAAAATCTGGCTGAAGATTTGCTTTTTATGCAGGAAATTGACATCGATATGTGTGGTATGGGACCCTATATTGAACATGTCGACACACCTTTATATAACTTTAAAGATCAATTAATGCCTGTTAATGATCGTTTTAAGCTTACATTAAAAATGCTGGCAGTGCTGAGAATAATGATGAAAGATATTAATATGGCTGCTACAACTGCATTGCAGGCTATTGATAAAATTGGCCGTGAAAAAGCAATTCGGATTGGTGCAAATATTCTTATGCCCAATATTACACCGGGAGTTTATCGTGATAATTATAAATTATACGAAAATAAACCGTGCACCGACGAAAATGCTGAAGATTGTGCAGGATGTATTGAGGGTCGCATAAAACTTGCAGGTGGAGACATCGCGTATGGTGAGTGGGGCGATTCAAAGCATTTCTTTAACAAAGAAAATGAATCAGTTTAAGGAAATTATTTCTCCGATTTTAGGATTCATTAGTATTACATTTTCTTTGCTGGCAGCTTTTTTTACACGTTCAATTGGTTCAGTCCATGAATGAAGACTGAGTCTGTATTTACCCCAATGTATTGGCACCATGTGTTTCCCTTTAAGATCAATATGAGCATGAACACTTTGCTCAGGCATCGAATGAATATAGGGCCATTGTTGGTTATACTGGCCACATTCCATAAAAGTTAAATCGAAAGGACCGTATTTTTCTCCAATTTCTTTAAAATGTTTTCCATACCCAGAATCACCATTTAAAAAGATTTTATGCTTGGCTGTTTGAATTATCCATGAGCACCAAAGCGTTTTATTTCGGTCACGAGGCCCTCTTCCTGAGAAATGGCGTGCCGGAACGGAAGTAATTTGCATAGTACATTCAAGGAAAGAATCTCCCCAATCGGCTACTTCAATTTTTTTCGATGATATACCCCATCTCAATAAATGGGCCTCAACACCTAACGGTACAAGAAATTTTTTTGCACGGGTTTTTAATAATTTGATAGTTTCATAATCAAGATGGTCGTAATGATCGTGAGTAATAATAACTATGTCAGGATCTGGCATATCATTTACCGAATATGTATTAGAATAATCGAATGTTTTATTAAAAAACGATACTGGTGATGCTGCTTTACTGAATACAGGATCAATCAGAATAATTTTACCATTTATATTTATAAGTATGGTTGAATGACCAAACCATGTGTAAACAATGCCCGAATCAGAGGCTATAAATTTATTTTTGTCGAATACAAGTGTTTCTATAGGCAAAGCGGGTCGTCCATTTTCAACTCCATTAAAGAATTTGCGAAATGTTTTAAACATGGATCCATTCTTAACCATCATTACAGTAGGTTCAGCATTTTGAAAAATACCATCTTTAAAATTTTCCGAATTTTCGATTCTTTTTAGATTATCTCCCTTTGATTTGCTTCCAAAAACAGGATTTATCCAGATATAAACATTTATTGCCAGCAGAATAGCAACTACAATAATAAGTATAGTAAGTAAAATCATTTGAAATTTCATAAGTGTTTAATAAAACATAAAAATAGAGTGTTTGGTTCAAAGTTTAATTTTAAATTGAATTTGTATCTTTCTATGCTATTTATGCATTGGTTTGAAATTTTTCATCGTAAAAATAAGTAACTTTAACTAATAATTTAAAATACTAGTAAGGTTGGTTACTCTCATACTTGAATAAAATAATCTAAAAAAAACACTATGCTAAGAATAAGGAGAATATTTAATCCATATAATAAAGCAAATATTCGAAAAATTGAGAGAATAAAAGAGATTATTCAGATTCAGTTTCCAGGAATATCACAGAAAAAAATTAATAAATTAGAGAGTGAGTTGCTAGATCCTATTAAGCATAAATATCAATCAATGCTTTTTGTTGCCGAAGATATAAATGATGCAATTAGAGGATTTGCTATTTTACTTTATATGCCGGATCATAAGTTGTGTTATTTAGACTTAATAGCTGTTTCACCGGAAAAAGCATCTTCTGGTTTAGGTGGTGCTATTTATACGCGTGTAAGAGAAGAAGCTGAATTACTCAATGCCAATGGCTTGTTTTTTGAATGTTTACCGGATGACCCTGCTTTGTGCAAGGATGGTGATATATTACTGCAAAACCAAAAAAGACTTGCGTTTTATGAAAGTTTTGGTGCCAGACCAATTGCAAATACTTTGTATGAAATGAAAGTTAACCCTGAAGATGATTGCCCTCCTTACCTTGTATATGATGGTCTAAATAAATTTGATACACTTCCGGCGAAAACTCTTAAAGGTATAATAAAAGCTATTTTGGAAAGAAAATATGGAGATTATTGTCCTGAGTCGTATATTAAAATGGTTGTAAATAGTGTTAAAGATAACCCATTTTTACTTCGACAACCTAAGTATGTTAAATCGAGAAAAATAAGTTCAATAAATAAGAATATTAAAGAAAAGAACAAAATTTTATTAATTGTAAACAACAAACATGCTATACATCATATAAAGGAGAGAGGATATGTTGAATCTCCGGTTAGGGTCGAAAGTATCCAAAGAGAATTAGATAAAACTGGTTTTTTTCACCAAGATAATGCCCTAGAATATCCTGAACGATTTATTTTAAAGGTGCATGATCGTGATTATGTTAATTATTTTAAGAAAGTGTGTAAGAACTTATCTAAAGGCAAATCTGTATACCCATATGTTTTTCCTATTCGAAATGGAACCAAAGCCCCCAAAGAATTATCGGTAAGAGCTGGTTATTATTGTTTTGATACTTTTACACCATTAAACCAAAATGCTTTTTTGGCAGCTCGTTGGGGAGTTAATTGTACATTAACTGCTACAGATGCAATAATTGGGGGTCGAAAAATTGCCTATGTATTAACGCGTCCTCCCGGGCATCATGCAGAAAGATCCGTATTTGGTGGATTTTGTTATTTTAATAATTGTGCAATTGCAGCTCAACGATTTAGTGAGATTGGAAAAGTCGCTATCCTGGATATTGATTTTCATCATGGTAATGGACAACAACAAATATTTTATGAGAGAAGTGATGTTTTAACTATCTCTATTCATGGACATCCATCTTTTGCATATCCATATTTTTCGGGATTTGCAGAAGAAGCTGGTGAAGGTGATGGACATCTATTTAACTTCAATTTCCCTTTGCCAGAGAAAACAACCTATGAAGCTTATACTAAAATACTGATTAAATCACTAAAGCTTATTCGAAACTATAAACCTGATTTTTTAATAATTGCTTTTGGGCTCGACACTGCAAAAGGAGATCCAACCGGAACCTGGAATTTTTCGTTTGAAAACTTCATGAGTACCGGTAAACTTATTGGTGGATTAAAAATTCCTACATTAATTGTTCAGGAGGGTGGGTATAAGAATCAATCTCTTGGATCGAATGCCAGAGCATTTTTTAGTGGTTTTTATACGGCAAATAATTAATAGATATTGCTCCTCAATAACTTCAATTTTGCAATATATCTAAATAATAGTAAATACCTGAAAATAAATGCTTACCTTTGCCGAAATATCAGATTTGATAATTTGTGCTTTAATTTACTACTTTACCCATTGTAATTAGTTCAGAACTGCTCTCTTTTTTAAATCCAATTTTTAATTTTTTAACAGGTATTTGTAAGTACAATGCTTGTTCGTTTAAAACACTTTGCTTAGTCCATAAAATCAAGAAATTGCCGGATCTGCATAAATCTTTACAACAAACAAACTGCCCTGTTACACAACAAACAATTTAATTTTTTAAGACAATGAACATTTATGTAGGAAACCTTGATTACGAGGTTAGTAAAAGCGACCTTGAAGAGGTATTCGAAGAGTATGGAGCTGTTAGTGCAGCAAATATTATTATCGATAAATATAGTGGAAGAAGTAAGGGCTTTGGTTTTGTTACCATGGAAAATAGTGATGAAGCTAACAAAGCGATACAAGAACTTAATGGTGCTAAATACGAAAACAGAGAAATTGTTGTAAATGAGGCAAAGCCTAAAAAAGACAGTTTCAATAATTAATAATTCAATTTTTATGACAAAAGGAAAAGTAAAATGGTACAACGAAACCAAAGGATTTGGTTTTATTGAATCAGAAAATGGTGAAGATGTATTTGTTCACAGATCAGGATTAGTTAGTTCATACGACCAACTTCAACCAGAGCAACAAGTAGTTTTCGATACCAAACAAGGCGACAAAGGTATTGTTGCTATTAATGTGAAATCAGCAAACTAAATCTATATTAAGAGTTCACTTTGGTGAATTCTTGAAATAATCTACACCTTTATTACCCATTCCCATCTTAATGAAAGGAATGGGTATTAATATTTTTTATACAGATTTTAATCCGTATTTTTATAGTGTAATTAGTTTCCTTAATTATAAAGATTTTAAGCTTTTATTAAAGTTACAGAATAACTAATTCCAATGAGGCAGTTAACCATTACAAAACAAATAACCCAGAGAACCGATGAATCAATTAGTCGGTATTTTCAGGAAATAAATAAGTATTCGTTAATTACTGCCGAAGAAGAAATGGATTTATCGGTACTTATCAGAAGTGGCGATACTGCTGCACTTGAAAAACTTATAGTTGCTAATCTGCGTTTTGTTGTATCTGTAGCCAAGCAATATCAGAATCAGGGTTTATCATTCTCCGATTTAATAAATGAAGGCAATGTTGGACTAGTTAAAGCAGCAAAAAAGTATGATGAAACCAGGGGGTTCAAATTCATATCATATGCCGTTTGGTGGATTCGCCAGTCAATTATTCAGGCAATCTCAGATCAGACTCGTATTGTTCATTTGCCATTTAACCGAATATCATCAATAAATAAAATCTCAAAAGCAATTCCTCATCTCGAACAGGAATTTGGAAGAGAACCATGCGATTCAGAAATTGCAGAATATCTTGAACTTACGAAAGATGAGATTGCATTATCAAATAATATTAAAAGAAAACATATTTCGTTCGATATGCCTCTTTCAATGGATGATAATAATGATTTTAATTTGTATGATGTAATTCAAACAGGAAATATTCCTTCTCCCGATAACGATTTGATTAAAGAATCAGTAAATATCAACATAATTAGGGCATTAAGTAAGTTATCGCAGAGAGAAGCTAAAATAATAACTATGTCATATGGACTCAGTGGTACGCCAATTTATTCATTGCAGGATATTGCGACTTATTATAACATGTCATCAGAAAGAATACGACAAATAAAAGACAAATCTTTGACTCGGTTAAAGATAATTATGAGTGGCAATCATTCTTTTATGGAGAACTAAAGCAGTAACATTAAAACAGTAATTTCAAATTAAAAACAAAACCAATTAATTATGGGTAGATCACAAGAAACTCAAAACAAAAAAGAAGTAAGGAATAAAAAAGAGAAGAAAAGAAAAGATAAGGCCGAGAAAAAAATGGCCCGAAAGGATAATGAGAAAAGAAGCATGGATGATATGATTGCTTATGTCGATGAAAATGGCATGATAACATCAACTCCTCCCGATCCGAGTAAAAAAAGAAAAGTTATTTTAGAAAACATTGAAGTTAGTATTCCAAAAAAAGATAAATCTCAAAAGCCTGATCCAATTAGAAAGGGTATTATTACCTATTTTAACGATTCAAAAGGTTTTGGATTTATAAAAGATTCAGAAACAGGTGAAAGTGTTTTTGTTCATGTTAATAATATACTCGAAGAAGTAAGAGAGAATAATGTAGTTAACTTTGAAGTTGAAATGGGTCCAAAGGGTCTGGCAGCTACAAAAGTGAAACTATTTAAATAGGGTAGGGTTGACCTAACTTTTTCAACATCTTTGCATGTTCCCATAAGGCTTTTAAGAATCCAGGTTGTACATTATAGGGCAAATCATATTGATGTGCCGTTTCTTTTACCATTTTAGAAATTTTATGGTAATGCACATGACTTATATTTGGAAATAAATGGTGTTCAACCTGGTAATTTAATCCTCCAATTAACCACGACAAAACCTTGTTGTTGGGAGAATAATCAGATGTAGTTCTCAGTTGATGTACAGCCCAACTATTTTGTATGGATCCATCCTTCTCAGGTAGCGGGTAAACCGATGTTGGGACCACATGTGCTGTTTGAAAAATAATTGTAAGTAAAAATCCACTAACAAAATGCATGGTAATAAAAAATAGTATAATCCAATACCAGGCAAAAGGCAGTACCAACATAGGTATAACCAAGAAAACTCCAAAATATAAAATCTTAGAAATAATTAAAGAGATAAACAATTGTTTGTTTGTGCTATGATTACTTAATTGAGCTCCTCTTTTAATATATCGATTTAATTGAGCATAATCTTTTGTAGTTACCCACGAAAGAGTCATTAATCCATATAAAAACCATGCATATATATGTTGATATTTATGTGCTTTTAAAAGAGGTTTGTGGGGTGATAAACGTATAACTGAACCCGGATCAATATCTTCATCAATGCCATCAATATTTGTGTATCCATGATGTAATGTATTATGCTGATACTGCCAGTTTGGAGGGAATCCTCCTACCATATACATTGTTTTAATCATCCACTTATTTATAGTTTTGTTTTTTGAATAGCTGTGGTGATTGGCGTCGTGCATAATAGCCATTCCAACACCAGCTTTCCCAAATCCAATAATAGCCCAACATATAAAAACGCCAGCCAGAGAGTCAATAACTCCTGTAATCATTAAAAAATAAGGGATAAGATAAAGCAAAAACATAAAAACCGATTTAAGGGCTAAATTTAGATTACCATATTTCGAAAGGTTATTTTTTTCAAAATAGTTGTCGACTTTATCCCTTAAACTTGTTATAAACTCTGGTTTATTTTGTGCCTTAAATCGAATGTTTATTTTTTCCATATATAATTAAAATTTTGTTTATGCCTAGATTTTTGTTCAGGCAACTGCAACCTATAAAAGAGAAACGAAAAATCGCTTAAATTGTTTATTAAGCTGCTAGTTTCTTAGTTAATACAAAGCTCCAATATTCAAATTTGCCATTATTGAAAGAATTGAATCGTTCAGTGCCTTTTGTACCTGCGAATTTAAGGAAGAACTTTTTTAATATTCCGGGTACTTTTTTCTGAATGAGTGTTTCTCTTCTTACTGTATCAAGTTCTAATCCTTTTGCTACATTCTTAGTTATTTCAATTTCATTTATTATACTAAATCCGCATTCCAGAAGCTTTTGTTTTATTTCTTTAACCCTTCCATGTTCCATCATATCGGCAAACAGAAAATGGCCATTAGGTGATAATACCCTATGTACTTCGTTAAAAAAAACTTTAATATCGCTGTAGCAACGAGCCGACTCAACATTTACAATTGCATCATAGGATCCCTTTTCGAAAGGTAATTTTTCAGCTCTGCCTTCTACAAATGATAATCCGGGTACACTATAAAACTGATTACAAAATTTAATTACACTTGTAGAAATGTCTAAGCCTGTGTACTTGAGTGGTTTATAATAACGGGCAATATAATGTGCGCCACCGCCTCTTCCCGAACCTACTTCTAGCACATTCTTATTCTCAAGTTTTACCCTATTAACAACATGATCATAGAGTTGAATACAATACCTGTTTTTTTCATCTCCTTTTTCAAGATCAATTACCTTTTCTCCATTTAACGATGCATAGCCGTAATTCATAAAATTAGCAGTTATATCTTTATCAAAACGGATTAGCAATTTATGCCATATCTGCCACATTGGTCTGCGCAAAACCGCTGGGAACTCGCAGTAATTGTCAACAACGTTTATCATAGTAATTTGGTTTAGTAGTTTAATGCAAGTTAAAAACAGATGAAAGCAATAGAAAATAAAAGGGTTGAATAACAAAATAAAAGGGGATAATGGAATATTTATGGGATGAATAACACTCAGTTGAGGGTAAATGAACTATCTTATTGTTCGGCAATAACATCTTTAATTGGCACAATGTATTGCCTCGAAACAGGTATTCTGTCTTCTAAAAAGTTCATTTTTAGAAGGAAACCGCTGTAAGTACGTGTCAGTTTTTCAATATGCAAGGTATTTACAATTGTTGTACGATGGCAACGAATAAATTTTTTCTGATTCGATAATTGAAACTCTATATTTTTAAGTGTACTTCTTAAAAGTTTTTTTTCAACTACACCTTTTTCTAAATAGTTTATTTCAACATAATTATCAGCCGATTGAATAGAGATAATATTTTTAAATTTTAGTGTTAATTTATCAGATTTGTTATCTGAAATAAAATCTATTTCTTCTTCAACCTCAATTTTTTCAAATTCTTTTATTTTTAAAAAATATTGAGTGTTTTGTTCCTTAAGTATACCAATTATTTGTTCCAGAGATTTGTTTTTATAAAGAATTAATAAAACTAACAATGGTAAAAGGCAAACCAATACTACCTTTAGCATAATAAAAAGTGTTAAGTAGACATTACCCACATATCTGATATAAAATGCAAAAGCAGTTGATGTTATAACTAAAAAAAAAGTACTGAGCGTAAACGGAGGGCCACTTTCCCACTCACTTGTTTTAAACCATTTAGGTATAAATAGGGGAATTAATATAAACGCGATAAACTCTATTAGGAAAACAATTGCACCAAAACCGGTAACAAACAACAGTCGATTATTGTAATCAAGTAATTCGAGTGGGAAAGGCTGGAAAAACAGGATAAAAAGAAATACACCAAAGCTGATTAAAAATAGCCGGCTTAACTCATCTTTAAAAGAATTTAATATATTTTTCTTCAGATTATCCAATTATTGTTTTTGTATAAAGTTACGCAAAGATTAAATTATTTTCAATCCTTAATTAATAGACTTAAGTCAGTAATTATTAATTTTTCTTACATAGAGTAGTGTTTATTAATTCAATTAAAAAATTGTGTAACAGCTGTAAATACAGATTGCTATTATTGTGAAATTATCAGAAACTATTATCTTTGGTTTACTATGTTTTTATACTATTTAATATTAATGAGTTCGCAAAATACACAACATCAAAATTATTTTCTAAAAAATTGAATATGATTAGAGGTATATTTATAACTAGTAAGCAATTCATAAATATATTGTATATAGTTATTCTTATTTCGATTAATTCTTGTTCTTCAATGTATATTCCTGCAAATACCAACATCCCTTTACTTGATAAGAAAGGAGAGAAACAAGTCGATTTTTATTTGAGTACTACAGGTGCACAATTAACCGGGAATTATGCATTTTCGGATAAATACGCGATTATGGCAACAAGCAGTTTTTCATATAAGAATTTTTCTGATTATTATGATTTTTGGGATTATGTATTTGACGGCACTAGCAGTGAATCTTCCTTTTTTGATGAAAGTGAATTTGCGCATCATTATAACGAGATTGGTTTTGGCAGATATAATATTTTTGATTCAAGAATTAAAGGAGAACTATTTTGTGGCATTGGTTATGGCGTGGCAAAAGATAAGTTATCAAGTGATGATTATATTGTAACATATAGTTATAGTAATGAATATTGGTTAGGTTTTGTCCAGTATAATTTTGGACGAAGGTTTAGAAAAGTTGATATTGGTGGTGGTATAAGGGTAGGATATAGTGCTTTTAGTTTTACTTTTCCAGATGAAGATTTACCCATATTGGTATATACAACCGATAATTTTAATAACTTTTTTATTGAACCCTCATTTATCGTAAAATTCGGAAATGAAAATATAAAATTTGTTATTCGGGCAGGAGGCAGCTTGGTAAAAACCTGGGATTTTGATAATAATATTGAAACTACAAAAGGCATGGGTGATTTTTTAATTAATACAACCTCTGTTCATATTTCTTTCGGAATAAATTTTAATTTCTAACTTTTTTATTAATAGTAATTTGGAATTGATAATTAGGATGTATTTTGTTTAAACAAATTGATATCCTAATAAATAATATTTTTTCTATCTTTAGATCAGAATCAAAAACGAAACATCTTCATTTTATAAACAAGAATGTTATAATATAAAGTAAAACCCCAAATTCAAATTTATGAAAACTCTACTTGCTCTAATTCTTAGTGTAATAGTTTCTATTTCTGTTTTAGCACAGAAAAGAATCGATATTTTTACCTTATCTGGTAATTATAATTTTATGAGTACCTCCGATACTGCTGATACTAAAAACAGTGAGTCAGCTATTATGGCAAACCTGGTTTTACCTATTGTACTCAAAGATTCGTCGGTTTGGTACACAAGTGTCGATTACCAGTATTTTGCAGTTAATAATGAGCCAACAGCAACTTCGCTTCAAGATAAATTTAATTTGCATGGAATAATTCTTCGAACAGGTTTGATTTATAAGCTTAGCTCAAAGACAAACATTCAGGTTTTGTTTGCGCCTCGATATATGACCGATTTTAATGCTTCGTTTTCTAACTCGTTACAACTTGGTGGTGTACTTATGTTCGAAAAAGTAAAAAGTCCAACCTATACTTACCGGGTTGGAGTTTTTTATAATCAGGAGTTTTTTGGTCCATATGTTGTGCCGGTGTTCTATCTCGACTGGAGTGTTACAAGCAAGTTTAAAATCAATGGTTTAATTCCAATTTATGGTAAAGTATATTATCAGCCTAACCAAAACTTTTCAGCCGGCTTGCACTTTATTGGATTAACAACAACATACAGAATAAATGAAACCAACCTGGAAAATTATTATGTCGATCGACGCAGTATAGATTTGTCATTATTCTCAAATATTCATCTTTTCGATAATCTCTTTATTGAAGGTCGTTTGGGATATTCACTTTCTAAAGATTATGGATTATTTAAAGAAAATGATAAGATTACATTAGGATTACCTCTTGTAAATATTGGCGACGATAGGGATCGACAAAACAATGAATTTGGCGGGAGTTTGTTTGTTCATTTGAAGTTGTCATATAGTTTGCCACTCAAATAATTTTTTAAACTGAATCAAAACTGGTCTTATGAAGAGAATATTTAAGAAGATTATTTTCTTTATTTTCTTTTTTATAGCATTTATTCCCGTAATATATGCAAATGAAGATATTCAATTGACCATTGAAGAGCCATCCACAAAATTTATGTTTTGGGCTTTTCTGCTTGGTGGTTTAAGTGCAATTTCTTTAGTTATTGGTTCTGTTTTGGGATTGATTTGGAAACCTTCGCCACGGATTACAGCAGGATTTACCGCATTTGGCGCTGGTGCATTGCTTGCTGCATTGAGTGTTGAGCTTATTGCTCCTACAGTAATCGAATTTGTCGAGAGCAATCACGCTCCCATAGGTGAAACAACTGGCCATGATATGTTTTTAGAGTTTACATTCTTAATTGTTGGATGTGTAATTGGAGGTGTTTTATTTTATTTTATGAATGAAGCTTTAAATAGCAAAGGTGGATATTTGCGTAAAGCATCGACAACAATTGCATACTTCAATCATTTGCGTAACAAAAGAACCCGACTGGCATTAAAACGTTTTTCAAAAATAAAACTAATCAGATCGATTCCGGCCACTCATATGGATATTTTGGTACAGCATATTCGTCAGGTTCATTTTAGAAAGGGACATTATCTATTTCATAAGGGAGATATAACTAATCGTATTTACTTTATTGAAAGTGGAGAAGTAAATCTTGTATACAATAACGATAAAGATCATTTAATTAAAGATAATGAAATTGTTGGTGAAACAGCTTTCTTAATTCATGACCCAATTTTATATGATGCAATCGCCAGTACAGATGTAAAAGCCTTTGAATTAACCCAGAATGATTTTAACCAATTGCGCGATACTTGCCCCGAATTACAGGAAATAATCGGCCTTTATGCAAGGAATGAATTATTGCACGATCTAGGCCAAATGAATGGAGAAAGTGAAAATCATATGGATGCAAAAGAATGGACAATAGAAGCATCAAAGCATGTTCACCAGCATTCATATATACCTACACAGAAAGAGATTAATGATCATGCCCAAAAACAAACATCTGCACCATTATCTATTTGGTTGGGAATATTCCTTGATGGTATTCCCGAAAGTTTTGTTATTGGAGCAGGATTTTTAATAATACTTGCATCCAAAGGATCGCTTGATTCACTCTCATTTTCTTCAGTAATTCCATATACTTTAATTGCCGGACTTTTCTTATCCAACCTGCCCGAAGCTATGTCGAGTAGTATTGGTATGAAAAAAATGGGATGGAAACCATTTAAAATTCTTAGTTTATGGAGTTCACTAATGATTATGACTGCAGTCGGTGCTGTTTTTGGATACTACTATGGAGCAGTAATCCCAAATTATATCGAAATAGGAGTTGAGGGTGTTGCATCTGGTGCTATGCTTACCATGATTTCTCAAACAATGATTCCTGAAGCGGTACATATTGGGGGAAGTAAAGTTACTGGATTAAGTACATTAGCCGGATATTTGTCTGCTGTTGCTTTTAAGGTTTTCGAATAATTGGTTTAATCTGTAAATTAATAAATACATAAATGAATCTTATTACAATTCTTGGATTGGTTGCTGCAAGCTTAACTACAGGGTCTTTTTTACCTCAGGCAATAAAAGCTATTAAAACAAAACATACCAAGGATTTATCTCTTGGAATGTATAGTGTTTTAACTTCGGGTATTGTATTGTGGTTGATTTATGGAATACTTGTTAATGATATCCCTATTATTGCATCAAATTGTGTTACCTTGGTTTTTACATCAGCCATTCTTTTTCTTAAGTTGAGGTATAAGTAATTGCTCACATATTTATTGAATAGTTGGTTATTACTTTTACTAAATAGTAGTATAATAGTATGCTGCCATCCCTAAAGTGAGAAAACAATATCATTGTTTCTAAAAATAATATGAGAGAAACTTAAAATAAACCCAAGGCAAATTTTATAGTCTATTTAATTAAAATATCTATAAATAAAAAGAACTACTTTTGCCGTTGTATTTGAAACATAACACATGCTGAAATCCCCACTTAAAGGTTATAGTTTTGCACTCTTGGCAACTCTTGCAGGATCTACAGTTTATATTTTTAGTAAGGCGGCACTATCTGAAATAAGCTTACCACAATTTGGCTTTTATTGGTTTTCGTTAGCTATATTTTGGAATGCAGCATATGCTTTTAGCACACCTGAACATCGAAGATTCAAAGCTATCTCAAAGCAATCACTTAAGGTCATGTTATGGATTGGTTTAATAGAAATTGTGGCAACAACAACTTTTTATGCAGCAATTTCAGTAGCGTCAAATGCAGCAATCCCTTCGTTTTTAAGAAATATGGAATATATCTTTGTTGCGGTTATGGGTGTTTTATTGTTGGGTGAGCGTTTTGCTAAGCTTGAAATGCTTGGTGTTATATTAACACTGGTAGGCGTTTTGGTAATTAGCTATCACAAAGATACATCGCTACAATCGTTTGTAACCGGAACTTCTGGTTTAATGGTTGTTAGTACTATATTCTATGCTATACGTACAATATCCGCAAAAAAACATATTGAAACAGTTACACCTATTATGTTAGCTATAAATAGAGCCGTGTTCTTATTTGTATTTGCCGCAATTCTTTTATTCATTCTTAATCAGAGTATAGTAATTTCCCGTTTTGCATTTATCAATATTTTAATTGGTTCCTTTTTAGGTCCTTTTCTTACTTCGCTTGGGCAATATAATGCATTAAAACATATCGAAGCATCACGATCGGCTATTTTGCAAAGTTCAACAGCTTTGTTCGTACTTTTAGGAGCTTATATGTATTTTGGAAAACTCCCTTTAGCTTATCAAATTGTAGGTGGATTATTTACAATAATTGGAGCTATTTTACTTATTATTGGCCGAAGAATTCATTTTAAATGCCTATATACCAGAAAGGCCACCATTGGCATAAAGCAAACGTAAAATGATAAGATACTTCTTTCATATTGGATATAATGGAATAAACTACAGAGGTTGGCAGCGACAACGTAAAGATGTTGTTACCGTGCAAGCTGTAATAGAAGAAAAACTCCGAATCCTATTTAAAAAGCATATTACAACACTTGGGTGCGGTAGAACAGATGCCAAAGTACATGCTATGCAGTATTTTTTTCATATTGATATTGAAAATGAATTTAACAGAGATGTTTTGTTTTTATTAAACAAAATGCTGCCTAACGACATTTCTATTTTTGATATAATTAAAATGGATGGTGAGCCTCATGCTCAGTATGATGCATTTGAGAGAACGTATGATTATTTCATTCATACAGTTAAAGATCCTTTTTTAAGCGATTTTAGTTCATTATATTTAATTAATGATTTGAACATAGATAATATGAGAAAAGCAGTAGCTCTATTGCCAAAGTACGACGATTACAGAGCTTTATGCAAATCACCCGATAAGCATAATAATACAAATAGTAAGGTTACATCAGCAAAACTTTTTACCAATCCCGCAGGGGATAAAATTCGTTTTCAGATTACAGCAAATAAATTTTTAAAAGCAATGGTTCGCATTATAGTGGGTAAGTTAATTGAAATAGGAACCGGTGAGCTAACCGTTGCAGAATTTGAAAATAAATTAAAAAGTCAGATAGCGCCACTAACTGTAAAGCCTGCATACCCGCAAGGATTATATCTCACTAAAGTAACATATCCTTTTCTCGATATTCCAGCTCGTACTGAATGGTTAGATAGATTGCACAATACATCAGATAATTACTGGAAACAATTATAAATTCAAATGAATTTTTGAAGAAAAAGATAGATAAAAAAATAATTAAGTAGTATCTATTTGAAATCGTATGGTTAATTTTTACATTTATAGGTGTTTAAAAATAATATTGGTTCTCTAATAGAACTTAACTCTTAATATAAATGTTATACTAACCCATTTAATTATGAAAAGCAAGCTATTACTTCTAACATTACTTTTTTTTGGATTATGTAATTCGATTTTTGCTCAGGATATTTTACTTTTAAAAAATGGTGACGAACTAAAAGTTATTGTTTCAGAAGTTTCTTTGGATGTGATTAAATATAAAAAATTCGAAAATCCTGACGGTCCATTGTATCTTATTGAGAAAGAAAAAGTAGCAATGATTACTTATAAGAATGGATCAAAAGATGTATTTTCTGAAATGCCAATAGTACAAAAAGAAGAACAACAGCCCATTCAACAGCAAAAAAGCTATAAGGTATTAACAGAAAAAAGAGGGATTGTAAAACAAAATGGTATTACAATTAAAAAGAACGAAATAAGAACTATTATGTCTGAAAACACCGATGCATTGAATTTATATAATTCGGGTCAGAGTTTAATTCTTGCAGGAGAAGTATTTAGTTATGCTGGTTTAGGTATTGTATTGATCGCTGCGGTAGTCGAAAATAGAAATGTTTACAAAGATAATGTTGCTGCTATGGTTGGAGTTATTGGTGGCGTTGCTTGTCTTGGAACAAGCATGGTTGTTACTTTTACTGGGAGAAATAAAATAAAAAAATCAGTCAATCTTTATAATTCAGACTTGAAGCAACAATCATCATATCAGATTGGATTGGGTTTAAATCAGAATGGAGTTGCCCTTGTATATAAATTCTAGATTTTATTCTTATTTAAAAATTATCCAGATTTTTATTTTTGTTATTAAATAGATTAAAATATAGATTATGATACTCAAACTACGTGTAGTTGTTTATTTATTAGTCCTGATTATACCCTTTTCGGGATTATCCCAAAATATTGACAGTTTAAATAATATAATTAGCAAATCACAATCTGATTCGGCAAAAATAGAAGCCTGTTGGCAATTAGCCGATTTTTATTATTATGACAATCCAGATACAGCCATATTCTATTATACAAAAGCAATAGAAATTGGGAAAAAGACAGAACTACAATCACTATTGTTTAATACACAAACCTATCTTTTTAATCTTTTTATAGATCAATCAAATTATTTTAGTGCAAAGCAAATCGCCATTGATGCTTTATTAACTGCCGAAACCATTAATGATTCATTATTGATTTCTCAAGCTCACAGTAATATGGGAAATCTATATATGTATATTGAGTTAAATGATAAGGCACTGAGTCATCTTTTGCAAGCAATTAAAATTTATCCGATAGAAACAAATCCTGCTGAAATTGGTAAGCTTTATGGCAGACTTGGTAATCTTTATCTTTTTATTGAAGATTTTGATGATGCTGAAAAATCATATTTGAAAGCTATTGAATTTTTTAAACAACAAAATGTTCAGAGAGGTATAATTATTTCAACTCAGAATTTAGGTATTATAGAGAAAAGGAAAAAGAATTTTGATAAGGCTTTAGAGTATTACACTGATGCTTTAAATGGTTATACTGAATTGAAGAATACTCTGGGTGTTGCTCAATGTATGGCCAATATGGGAAACATCTATATTGAGAAGAAAGAATACTATAAGGCACTCTCTAATTTTCATGCTGCATTAAAAATCTTTATTGATCAAAAGCAGATTATTGATGAAATAGTATGTTATTCCGAAATTGCTAATTTATATTTTAAGATTAAAAAGTTTGATTTAGCATTCGATTATATTAGTAAAGCAAATGATCGGTCTAAATTGTTACCCGATAATACAGGTACACAACTATCCATATTATACCAACTGCAAGAGATTTATGCTGCTTCTGGCGATTCTTCAAATGCATACAAATATCTTAAAGATTATCAGGTTTTAAACGATACATTAGTTAATCAGAATTCGCAGCGAAGAATAGAAACACTTAAAATGCAGTACGATTTTGAACAAAAAGAGAAAGATATTCAGCTTTTAACTATTGAAAACGAGCTTAAGGAAACAGAGCTGAAAAGGAAAAGTGTTTTTCAAATATTGTATTTGGTGTTTATAGGAATGGCCATTTTCGCATTGTCAGTTTTGTTTTTCCTTTTCAGGCTTAAAAGAAAAGCAAACATTGCATTGGAACATAAGAATGCAGAAATAATGCAACAGAAAGAAGAGATTGAATCGCAACGCGATGAGATTGAAGCACAGCGCGATATGGTATATGGGCAGAAGATTGATTTAGAAATAATTCACTCAAAAATTTCCCAAAGCATCGAATATGCACAGATAATTCAATCATCTATTTTACCCGATCCCGAAATTCTGAAAGAAAGAGTTTCTGATTTTTTTGTTTTCTATAAGCCAAAAGATGTTGTTAGTGGTGATTTTTATTGGTGGGCTAATGTAGAAAATAATACTGTTATAACAGCGGTTGATTGCACAGGTCATGGTGTTCCGGGTGCATTTATGAGTATGCTCGGTATTTCATTCTTACGCGAAATAGTAATGAAAGAGTATATTACTCATCCGGGAGTAATTTTACGGAAACTACGTAAGGAAATTGTTAAAAGCTTAAACCAGAAAGACGAACTGGGAGCCCCACGTGATGGTATGGATATGGCACTAATTAGCATTAATCATGAAACCAATATGATGGAGTTTGCCGGGGCGCATAACCCTGTTTATATTATTAGCAAAACAATTCAGAAACCTGATAATAAATCATTTCAGTTATACACTCTTGATGGAGTAGATGAAAAACTTCTTGAAATTAAACCTGATAAAATGCCAATCGCTATATATCATCGAATGGATTCGTTTACTAATCAGGAAATTCAGTTGCAAAAGGGAGATCAGATTTATATGTTTAGCGATGGTTATGTTGATCAATTTGGTGGCGAGGATAAAAAACGTTTTATGAATGGAGCTTTTAGAGAACTACTTCTTAAAATAGCAAATAAACCAATGGAAACACAAAAAGAAATAATTGAAAATACATTCGAATTCTGGAAAGGCGATACCGAACAAATAGATGATATAGTAGTAGTTGGAATTAAGATTTAGCCTGAGTATAGTTATTTAATTTGGGATTATGATTAGTAAGAAAATAGTTGGTGTTATTATTTTAGTATGTTTAAGTTTCTCGGTATTAAGTGCTCAAAATCCTGATTCTCTGCGCAAAATAATCTACTCTGATAAGAAGGAAGAATCTATAAAATCAGCACTGGAATTAAGTAGTTTTTTTCAATATCAGAATACAGATAGTGCATTAAAATATGTAAATCTTACTATAGATTTAATCGGGAAACGTAAATTTCCTGATTTAAGATATAAAGCATATATTATTAAAGGCAATATTTATGAAGATTTGGGACAAACGGATTCTGCTTTAAAATATTATAATAATGCGTTAAAACAGGCCAATGATTTAGGCAAGGAGCAGAAAATTGCAGATTGCTACAATAATATTGGAAGAATATATAAGAAACGCCAGTTATACGATAGTGCAACTATCCTGTATGAAAAGGCTCTTCAGATTAATACCGAGATTAAAGATTCAGTAAATTTAGGTGTAGTGTTAAATAATATAGGTAACCTGAATTCAGAACAAGCAAATTATTCTGCAGCACTTGTTTATCTTACGCAGGCAGGCGAAATTTTCGAATCCATAAAAAACTATAATTATGCATCGTATGTGCTTAATAATGTTGGCAATATATACTATTTTATTGGCGATTATGATCGGGCAGCAGATAGCTACTATAAAGTATTGAGATTTTCAAAAGAAATAAATGACTTGGTTTTAGAAGCTGGTGCATATAATAATCTGGCTATTACGCATAAAAGCCTCGAAAATTATGAACGTTCACTTTACTATTTGCAACAGGCACTTGATATATATAATAAAACGAATGATATTCAAAATAAACATAAGACACTACATAATTTCGGAGTTACTTATTTAAGTGCAGAACAATACGATAGCGCCTATGTATATTACCTCAAATCGCTTGAGATTACAACCAGGATTAATGATCTAAAATCAATTGGGGAAACAATTGGTGAGCTTGGCGAAGTTTTTATGAAGAAAAATATGCCAGATTCAGCAAGGATCTATTTTGAAAAAGCTATCAAAATAAGCCAATCCATAAAAGATCCTTTAAACGAAAGCTTGTGCAAATATCGATTAGGAGTACTGTATTTAAAACAAGATAATCTGAAATTAAGTGAAATATGCTTAAATGATGCATTGAATATTTCGTCACAAATTGGTGTAATCGAAAGATCAATGGATATTTATTCTTACTTGTCGAAAATTTATGAGAAAAAGGGGGATTATAAAAAGGCATTTTTTTATTATAATGATTATTCGGCATTAGCTGATTCTATTCTTGGTCAGGAAAATAAAATTGTGGTTGAAGAACTCGAAACAAAGTATGAAGTTGATCAGAAAAATGTGCAGATTGAATTATTAAAGAAAAACGATATTATAAGCCAGTTAGAATTAAAACGCAAGACATTGGTATTTTACTTCTCACTTGTAGTTATATTTTTTATGCTCATATCCATTGTTTTTGCTCTTGTTACAAATAAACGTAGAAAAAGAATGAATGAGATTCTATTGAAACAGAATCATGAAATTAGTGAGCAAAAAGAAGAGATACAATCCCAGCGTGATGAAATTGAAGCACATCGTGATCTGGTTTATAATCAGAAACAAGATATTGAAATAACTCATCTTAAAATTTCTGAGAGTATTGAATATGCTCAAGTAATTCAAGAATCAATTTTACCCGATACAGAAATCCTTAAAGAAAATGTTTCTGATTTTTTTGTATTTTTTAAACCTAAAGATGTTGTAAGTGGCGACTTTTATTGGTGGGCAAATGTTGAAAATTGTACTGTTATAGCAGCGGTTGATTGCACTGGGCATGGTGTTCCGGGTGCATTTATGAGTATGCTTGGTATTTCATTCTTACGCGAAATAGTAATGAAAGAATATATTACACATCCAGGAGTTATTTTGAGGAAACTGCGTAAAGAAATTGTCAAAAGCTTAAAACAGAAGGACGAACTTGGAGCCCCACGCGATGGAATGGATATGGCGCTTATTAGTATTAATCACGAAACAAATATAATGGAGTTTGCCGGAGCACATAATCCAGTATATATAATTAGCAAAACAATAAAAAAACCCGATAATAAGTTATTTCAGATGTATACTCTTGATGGGGTGGAGGAAAAACTCCTTGAAATTAAACCAGATAAAATGCCAATTGCTATTTATTACCGAATGGATCCGTTTACAAATCATGAGATTCAATTAGAAAGGGGAGATCAGATTTATATGTTTAGCGATGGATTTGTAGATCAATTTGGAGGCGATGATAAGAAACGTTTCATGTATGGAGCCTTTCGTGAGCTACTGCTAAAAATAGCAAATAAACCCCTGGAAACGCAAAAGGAGATAATTGAAAATACTTTTGATTATTGGAAAGGTACTCACGAACAAATAGATGATGTTGTGGTACTTGGTATAAAAATCTAATCTTTCTCGATAGGCTTAATTGATAATTGGAACGCCTTCTTAGCTCAGTTGGTAGAGCAGCTCATTCGTAATGAGCAGGTCGCGGGTTCGAATCCCGTGGAAGGCTCTACTGGTGAATAGTGATCAGTGAGAAGTGAGCTGTGAGTGATAGAAAAGCTATTTGTCAAGCTTAAAACCCTAACTCACCAATCCATTCACCATTCACTAATCACAGTTTACTAATCCGATTTGCTTTTTACCTCAGAATTTCTGAACTTGAGGTTTGTTAAACCCTAAATATCAATTATATGAAAAAACTTATTTACTCAGTTATTCTGATTGTTATTTCATTTATTCAGGTTTATAGTCAAATACCAGAAAAGTTCAATTATCAGGGAGTGTTACGAAATTCTGCAGGTGAACTAGTAAAAAACACATCCATAACAGTTAAAATATCTTTATTACAAGGAAACACATCGGGTGATGTTGTGTACTCAGAAAACTATACAGTTAGTACAAATAATTATGGTCAGTTTACGGTTCAGGTTGGAGGAGGAACAGTATTATTCAGTACTTTTAATAGTATTGATTGGTCACAACAGTTGTATCAGAAAACTGAAATTGCTTATCCTGCTGGAGGTACATTAGTTGATATGGGAACAATCCAATTAATTTCGGTTCCATATTCAAACTATTCAGGAAAAGCAAAAGTCCTTGATAATAATTTGCTTTATTTCACCGATACGGATACCTTATTTGCAGTAAAAGACCGCGATGGAAACATTGTATTTGCAGTATTTCCAGATGGAGCTAAAGTTTATACTAATATTGATTCCAAAGGCAAGGTTGGTGGATTTGCAGTAAGTGGCCGAACACCAACAAAATTGGGCGAAGAAATTGAATATTTCAGAGTAACACCAGACAGTACCAGAGTTTGGGTTAACGATTCAATTGGAACAAAAGGCAAAGTTGGTGGATTTGCAGTAAGTGGCCGCACGCCAACTAAAGGAATTATAAATGATTATTTATTTGTAACCTCCGATAGTACACGAGTTTATATTAATGATTCCTCAACAACAAAGGGAAGAGTAGGCGGTTTTGCAATAAGTGGCCGTACTCAAACGAAAGGTGAGGTAAAACCGTTTACTTCATTAACACCTGAAAATTACCTTATAGGTCATCGCAGTGGGTCTTCAATCACCACTGGTCGTTATAATTCGTTCTTTGGTTACGAGGCAGGATTCTCAAATACATCAGGAAATAGTAATATTATACAGGGCTATAAATCGGGGTATTCGAATACACTTGGCTCGTATAATATTTTTCTTGGAGATTCTGCCGGATTTTCCAATACAAGTGGAGAAATAAATATCTTTATGGGTTATAAGGCTGGTTCCTCAAATACCACAGGTAGTTATAATGTTCTCATAGGTGACTCTGCAGGTGTTTCTAATACAACTGGTGTTGCAAATATTTTTATTGGTCCTTGGGCTGGTTACCAGAATACAACTGGAGATCGAAATGTGATTGTTGGTGTTGCTGGTTATGAAAATAATACTGGTTTTAGTAATGTCTTTTTAGGAACCTTTTCAGGAACCAAAAACCATGATGGAAATAGAAATGTTTATATTGGTGATAATGCAGGAGGTAATATTTCAGGAGGACAAGAAAATGTATTTGTTGGTAAAAGTTCTGGCTGGAAAACAACAAGTGGTAATCGTAATGTATTTTTAGGAGCATGGTCAGGAAATAATTCTGATTCTGCTAATTTTTGTGTTTTTATTGGAACAAGTGCAGGTTGGAACTCTGATGGAGGATGGAGAAATATATTTATTGGGCCATTTGCTGGTTATTCGAACAGTGGAACCGATAATGTTTTTATTGGCAATGAAGCAGGTTATTATGAAACAACTTCAAATAAGCTTTATATCTCTAATACATCTACCATCTCACCATTAATTTATGGTGAATTTGATAATGCTGCTTTAAAGTTTAATGCAAAAGTAAATATTAGAGATTTTATGGTGCTTGAGCCACGAAACACAGCTCCTGAAAGTCCAGCCAAAGGAACAGTTTACTTCGATAATAACGATAACAAAGCCAAGATGTGGGACGGAACTACCTGGCAATCGCTTTGGTAGTTCACGAAAATTATTACGCAAAGTAAGCGCAGAGATCCGCAAAATACTATTCTCTGCGAAGCTCTGCGTTTTTTTCTCTGTGAATCTTTGCGTAATAAATAATTGCATACTAATTCCTGATTTGCTTTTTACCTGAAATTTTCTGAAATTTAGATTTGTTTCCCCCTTAATTATTAATAATCAGCAATATGAGAAAATTAGTTTTGTTGTTAATCTGTATTTCCTTACTGGATTTACAGGCCATTAGTCAGATTCCTGAGAAATTCAATTACCAGGGCGTATTGCGAAATACCTCAGGCGAACTGGTAAAAAATACCTCGATAACAGTTAAAATATCGCTACTGCAAGGTATTACTATGGATACTCTTGTTTATTCCGAAAGCCATACAGTTGGCACAAATAATTATGGACAGTTTACTATTCAGGTTGGAGGTGGAACAGCATTAAATAGCATTTTTAATAGTATTGATTGGTCAAAACAATTGTACCAGAAAATCGAAGTTGCCAATCCTGCTGGAGGTACATTAGTTGATATGGGAACAATCCAATTAATTTCGGTTCCATATTCAAACTATTCTGGCAAAGCAAAGCTTCTTGATAATAATCTTCTTTATTTTACCGATACAGATACCTTATTTGCAGTAAAAGACCATAATGGGAATATAGTTTTTGCAGTTTTTACCGATGGAGCCAAAGTTTATGTAAATGAGGCTTCAAAGGGAAAAGTAGGAGGATTTGCTGTTAGTGGTCGAACTCCAACAAAATTAGGAGAAGAAACTGAGTATTTTAGGGTTACTTCTGATAGTACCAGAATCTATATTGTTGATACTTTAACATCAAAAGGTTCAGTAGGAGGATTTGCTGTTAGTGGCCGTACTCCAACAAAAGGTATTCTAAACGAATATCTTTTTATAACAGCCGATAGTACACGTATTTATGTAAATGATTCTATATCAGCCAAAGGCAAAGTAGGAGGATTTGCTGTAAGTGGAAGAACACCTACTAAAGGATATAGTAACGATTATTTGCATGTTACAGCCGATAGTACACGTATTTTTACTAGAGATACAATTAGCGGATTTAGTATTAAAGACAATAGAGAAGGTAAACTATTAAGTTATATGAAACTAACTCCAATAAATTATTTTATTGGACATAATGCTGGGAAGAATAATACTACGGGTAGATTCAACTCAATTATTGGTTATGAATCTGCTTTTAATAATACCGAGGGTAGTGATAATGTTTTTTTTGGCTACCAGTGTGGTTATTCAAATAAGTTAGGTCTTAATAATATTTTTATTGGTAAAAGTGCTGGATATAATAATGTAGGTGAAATTCAGACAGAACCTTACTATCTTGAATATGGTTCATATAATATTTTTATTGGTAATAGCTCAGGATATAGTAATGTTTCAGGTTGGACAAATTGTTTTTTGGGTAATTTTTCTGGTTATGGTAATTTAACGGGCTCTGATAATACCTTTATAGGAAACTTTGCAGGAGAAAGTAATACTAGTGGATGGGAAAATACTTCTTTGGGTGCGTTTTCAAGCAGGTCTAATTTAACGGGCGTTCAGAATGTAACCATCGGATTTTATAGTGGTAATAAGAATACTGGAAGTTCTAATACTTTTGTGGGCGCAAACTCTGGTATTGATAATACATCAGGGCAAAACAATACCATAATAGGGTATAATGCTAATGTATCCGATAGTTCTTTATTTAATGCTACAGCTATAGGTAGTGGCTCAATTGTTAATTCAAGTAATAAAATTGTTCTGGGAAATTCTTCTGCAATTACAGTTGGAGGTTATGGAAATTGGAGCAATTACTCTGATCGCAGGTTGAAAGAAAATATTGTTTATAAAAATGATCTTGGACTAAATTTTATCATGGGTTTAAAAACAGTATCGTATAATTATAAGGATGACATAAATAAAAAACGTAGAGATGGTCTTGTTGCTCAGGATGTCCAACAAATTCTTGACGATCTAAATATTAATTTTAGTGGGCTAGTGATAGATAATGATTCGATGAAAACAATGAATTTGTCATATAGTGATTTTGTAATTCCTTTAATAAATGCTGTTCAGGAGCAACAAAATAAGATTGATGTTTTAATAAATGAAAATCAGAAATTAAAACAACGATTAGAGAAATTAGAAAAAAATAATTAAATAATTTTTAAACTTCATCAATGATTAAAATGATTTTGTCAATTATAATATGACTTCTCTTTTATAATTCATTATATTGAAAATCTTAAAATTCAGTTCCTGTGTTGAGAATTCGAAATTTTTATTAAACACCTTGAATTTTCTAAAAATAATAAGTTGGATTTTGTCATTTAAAATCAGTGGGTTAATTCGTTGGATCTTTATTATTTGATTAAAATATTGATTATTAAATTAAATTGAATGAAATTGAATGAAATTTAATATGAATTCTTAATTATAATATAAACTGAATCCTAAACTAATAGGATTTAATACGCATTAATATGAAATATATAACTTCTAAAAATTTGCTCATTTTTACTGTAGTTTTATTATTAAACAGTATTTTCTCTGTTGAACTTTTTTCTCAGAATGTAGCAGTTACCGATGATGATTCTTATACTGCCAATTCATCTGCAATACTTGATGTAAAATCGAATACCAAAGGATTACTAATTCCAAGGTTAACAACTGTTCAACGTGAAGCAATAAATCCAGCTGCAATTGGGTTACTGGTATTCGATACTGATAAAAATTCATTTTATTATTATAGTGATGAAGAATGGCTTGCTTTACCACAAGTTAGTTCATCAACAGGAGTAAGCGATGCTCTTTTTGCTGTAAAAAATGCTGCAGGCGACACTATTTTTGCCGTATACAACGATGGGGTAAAAGTTGTTGTGCCTTATGGTACAAAAGGTAAAGTAGGTGGATTTGCTGTTAGCGGTCGCACACCTACAAAATTAGGAGAAGAAGGCTATTTACTTGTAACTCCTGATAGTACTCGTATTTTTGTAAATGAAGTGGATGTTAAGGGTAAAGTAGGCGGTTTTGCAGTAAGTGGACGTACTCCAACAAAAGGATTTACAAATAATTACATGGAGGTAACAAAAGACAGTACTCGAATTTATATTACAGAAGGATTAACAAAAGGCAAAGTAGGAGGATTTGCAGTAAGTGGAAGAACGCCAACAAAATCAAATGGTACAGATTATTTTAACATATCAGGAAAATCACAAGCTGAAGAAATTAATAACGAATCCAGAATAATGTGGTATCCGGTAAAAGCAGCATTTCTTGCTGGTGAGGTACATGTAGGAACAGCCGATAGTGTTGGTACAAATTCAACTGCATTAGGTTACAGAACTATTGCTATGGGTAATTATTCACAAGCAATGGGTTTTATGGCACAATCATTAGGTTTAAACTCAACTGCAATAGGTAACTTTGCCATAGCGAAATCAAACAATTCTTTTGCATTTGGCGATAGTGCTCAGGCAATAAATACTGATGCTTATTCATTTGGAGCAGGAGCTATTGCTTCAGGTATTGGAAGTTATGCTTTTGGTTCACAGGGTCGTGATACTTTAACCCTTGAACCAACATCTTTACCAACTATTGCTGAAGGTAATTATTCTTTTGCTATTGGATTAGGTGCTTATGCAAAAGGAGATATTTCAATTTCAATAGGTAATAATACAACTGCCGAAGGTAAAAATTCTTTTGCATTGGGATCAAGTACCACAGCAATCGGTGATTATTCAACTACAATGGGTCATGGATCACAAGCAAGTGGTTTATATTCACTTGCATTGGGAAACAATGCTATAGCAAGTGGTTATAGTTCAACTGCAATAGGTCGCGATGTAGAAGCAAGCGCTGGTAGTTCTACAGTTATTGGTTTTGAATCAATAGCTAGCGGTGGCGGTGCTACTGCAATTGGTTCTTGGGCAACTGCTAGTGGAAGTGGTTCAATTTCCTTAGGTCTTTTATGTATTTCAAGTGGAATATATTCAACATCTATGGGAGAAGAAACTAAAGCTGTCGGTGAGACATCCACTTCAATGGGCTATAGAACGACTGCTAATGGAACTTATTCAACAACTATTGGGCAAGGAACTACTGCTGATGGACAATCTTCTTTTGCAATGGGTGATCGCACAATAGCAAGTGGAAATCTTTCAGTTTCAATGGGGCGTTTTACAACAGCCCAGTCATATGCATCATTAGTTATTGGACGATATAATATTGTTTCTGGCACAACAACTTCATGGGTTGCAGCGGAACCATTATTCGTTGTTGGAAACGGGACAAGTTCTTTATCAAGAAATAATGCGCTGACCGTTTTGAAAAATGGAAATATAGGCTTTGGAACAGCAGATCCAACGCAAAAAATTGATATTGATGGTCAAATAAGAATTAGAGGTGGCAGCCCTGCTACTGGGAAAATACTTACATCTGATGTCGATGGTGTTGGTTCATGGAGTACTTTAGATTTATCTAATATTTCTGGAACTTTAACCGTCGCTAAAGGAGGAACTGGACATACTAGTCTTACTGCTAATAAAATTTTAGTAGGTAATGGTACTTCGGCTATTTTATACCCTTTAAATTTACACTGGGATAATACAAATAGCCGATTAGGTATAAAAAACACATCTCCTTTATATAATCTTGATGTTACAGGTACAGGTAGATTTACCTCAGATGTAAATTTAGCTACTTCTTCCGGCAATGTTGGAATTGGAACAACAGCACCTGCTTATAAATTAGATTTGGTAGATAGTTATTGGAATGCTTCGGGAGGATATTTTGTGAGATTCAGAAATAATGGTGGTAATTATGCCGATGGTATAAGAATTGAAACCGGAGACGTTAATGGTTCTGGTGCAGGATATAATGATATAATATATGTTTACTGTGGCGATGGCGATGGAACATGGGTTGGTTCAATTTATAGTCACGATGGTACATTATTGATGAATGGAAAATCAGCAAGTCCCACTAAAAATAGTGATATTAAAAATACAAATTCTGGATTAAATATTATTAATCAACTAAATGTTGTTGACTATGATTTTAACAGCAAAACGAATACATATAAAACAGGTTTTATAGGTGAAGATGCTATAAAAGTTTTTCCTACGATGGTAAGATTAGAAGAAGAGACAGGTGAATATGGAGTTGCTAATTCTGCTCTTGTACCTGTGTTAACAAAAGCTATTCAAGAGCAACAATCTCAAATTGAAGAATTAAAAGCCGAACTCGAAGAGCTAAAATCGCTTTTAAAGAAATAGCATTTCGTAAACCCATTAACTACAAAGGGACAATTCATTAAAGCAGAATTGTCCCTTACCATTTTGCAGTTTTTTTAATTAGCTTTTCAAACTGAACCTAGGCAGCTACAATTCAACGCCAATTACTAAAATATCATCAACTTGATCGAAAGCACCCTGCCAAAAATCGAGATTATCTTCGAGTAATCAATGGTGATCGCCTAATGGGCGATGGAAATGTTTATCTGGGATCCTATGCTGGGAGAAACAATTTATAAGGTAACTGGAATGTTTTTATTGGATATTCAGCAGGAATGAACGAATCAGCTTCTGAAAGATTATATATTGCAAATAATGATACTCCAAATCCCTTAATATATGGTGAGTTTGATAACACTGTATTAAAACTTAATGCAAAAGTAAATATACGTGATTTTATGGTGCTCGAACCACGAAATACTGCACCTGATAATCCAGCTAAGGGAACAGTTTACTTCGATAATAACGATAACAAAGCCAAGATGTGGGATGGCATTATTTGGCAATCGTTGTGGTAACTTACCTTTTTTTGCCACTAAGACAATGAGTTCACTAAGGTTTAAATATTATCTTTGTGTTTCTAAGTGTTCGAAGTGACTTAGTGGTAAAATTAATATACTATGTTTTTTGTTCCTATTCAATATAACGAACCTATATTTCGTCCTCCTGGCGAGGCACAGTCGGCTATTCTGCAAGTAACTATTGGATGCTCGTGGAACAAATGTGCCTTTTGCGAAATGTATACTTCCAAAAAATTCAGTACAAGACCTTTTGAGCAGATAAAATCAGATATTGAGAAACTGGCAAAAATATATTCGGGTGTTCGCAAAGTTTTTTTAGCCGATGGAGATGCTTTTGTTCTTTCGGCAAATAAGCTTATTCCAATTTTAGAGGAGATAAATAACCAGTTTGGGAAGATTCAGCGGATTTCGTCGTACGCTTTGCCCAAAGATATCATTACCAAATCGAACGATGAATTAATTCAATTGAAGAATCTTGGTTTGAAATTACTTTACATTGGAATTGAATCCGGTGATGATAAATTGCTCCAACTTATTAATAAAGGGGAAACATTTAAATCGACTGTTGAAGGAATAACCAAAGCTCACAATGCTGGAATCGAAACATCTATAATGATTATAAACGGACTGGGAGGGAGGAAATACAGTCATCAGCATGCTATTCGTTCTGCTGAGATTATAAACCAGATAAATCCTAAGTTTTTATCAACCTTAACACTAAGTATGCCCTTTGGTTTGGATCATTTCGAATCAAGGTTTTCGGGTGATTATCAGCAACAAAGTATAAAGGAGCTTTTCGAAGAACTAAAACTCTTTATCGAAAACCTGAACGTGAATAATGTGATTTATCGCAGCGATCATGTTTCAAATAACCTGATTCTGAAAGGTAATTTGTCAAAGGATAAAGCTTTACTTTTAAATCAAATTGATGAAGCCATTCGAAATACTCCGGCTAATTTGTTTCCAGAAACCCCTGCCTTTCTGTAAAATGGAACGCGGATGACACAAATTAAACAAATCCTCGCAGATTTGATTTGTTTAAATCTGTTATATCTGTGTTATTAGTGTTCTATATGTGGAGGCTATTTTTTACTTCTTTCGAGTTCTTTCAGGTTATCCAGTTTTTTCTTTTCAAGGAATCCTTTAATATCATATAAATGTTCCTTCACTTTTTTGTTTCCAAATTCATAAACTTTCTGAGCTAATCCATCCAAGAAATCACGGTCATGCGAAACAAGGATAATTGTACCATCAAATTCCTGTAAAGCACTCTTTAATATGTCTTTAGTTTTCATATCAAGATGATTCGTAGGCTCATCAAGTATAAGTAAATTAACCGGTTCTAATAAAAGCTTTACCATTGCAAGTCGGGTTCTTTCGCCACCAGAAAGTACTTTCACCTTTTTCTGAATATTATCGCCACTAAACATGAATGCTCCAAGCAAATCTTTTATTTTTGTTCTTATATCACCCTTGGCTACATCGTCGATAGTTTGAAATACAGTAAGGTTCTCATCAAGCAACGATGCTTGATTTTGTGCAAAATATCCAATTAAAGTATTGTGTCCGAGAGTTAGCTTGCCATCGTATTCTATTTCGCCCATAATTGCTTTTACGAGCGTTGTTTTTCCTTCACCATTTTTACCTACAAATGCAACACGTTCACCGCGTTCAATAGTAAGGCTTACATCATTAAAAACTATATGATCACCATAGCTTTTCGACATGCTATCAAGAATTACCGGGTAACTACCCGAGCGTGGTGATGGTGGAAACTTTAGTCTAAGAGCCGAATTATCTTCATCATCTACTTCAACGATATCTAATTTTTCAAGCATTTTAAAACGCGACTGAACTTGCAAGGTTTTTGAATATGTACCTTTAAAACGGTCAATAAATTCTGTTGTATCTGCAATCATTTTTTGTTGCTCATCAAAAGCTTTTTGCTGATGAACTCTGCGTTCTTTACGTAACTGAAGATAGCTGGAGTAATTTGCTTTATAATCGTAAATACGCCCCATGGTAACTTCAATTGTGCGCGAAGTAATATTATCGACAAAAGCTCTATCGTGTGATATTACAATTACTGCTTTGGCGCTGTTAATTAAAAAATCTTCAAGCCATTGAATTGATTCAATATCGAGATGATTCGTGGGCTCATCAAGTAGAATAAGGTCAGGTTTTTGGAGAAGGATTTTAGCAAGTTCAATTCGCATTCGCCATCCACCACTATATTCGCTGGTAGGTCTGTTAAAATCACTGCGAACAAATCCCAATCCCATTAATATTTTTTCGACTTCGGCATCGAAATTTGTTTCTGCAATTCCATAAAAATGTTCGCTTAGTGTTGAAACCTTTTCAATTATTTGGTAATACTCAGCTGATTCATAATCGGTTCGTGATGCTAATTGGTCATTTAGTTCCTGTATCTCCTTTTCCATTGCAAAGATCTTAGCAAATGCCTGCGATGTTTCTTCGAATACAGTTCTATTATCCTCAGTCATTAAGTGCTGAGGCAGGTAAGCAATAATAGCATCTTTAGGTGCCGATATACGGCCCCGACTCGGTGTTTTTTCTCCGGCGATAATTTTAAGAATAGTTGATTTTCCTGCACCATTCTTACCCATCAATGCTATCCTGTCTTTTTCATTTATTACAAACGAAATATCTTTAAAAAGAGTTGTTCCACCAAATTCAACCGTAAGTCCATCAACTGAAATCATTTTGCCTTTTTTTGTGAGGCGCAAAGATAGTATTTTACTCTTATCTTTTTAACCCCTTTTATAATGTTATAAAAATAGAATAAAAAAAGATCCTGCAAATAGCAGAATCTTAGTTTTAAAATATGTGTAAAAAGCTTATTCTTCCTTATTTTCGTAGGCTTCAAGTTTTTCTTTTGCTATTTCAAGTGCCTCTTGTGCATCTTTTAAAAGAGGTTTGTTTTGTTTCTCTTTCTCAATTCCTTTTTTTCTTGTAGTTTCTGCAGTTAGAAGCTTTTTATTTTCAGCGGCTATTTTTTTATCAAATTCTTTCATCCCGGCAAGATATTCTTTGTCAAGTGCTTTCATTTCTTTGTCAATAGCTTTTACTTCATCGTCATCAGCTTTCTTTTTGCTTTTATCAAGATTTTTCATTTTGGCAGTTTGCTCTTTATTATAAGCAGCTTGTTCTTTTTCAAGTTCATCAAGATTGGTATTTGCTTCATTTTCCATTTCATCAGCTGCAGTAATCAATGAATCGGCACTGGCAAGTTTAGCCTGTATCTTATCAACTTTAATCTGAGCTTTCTGAACATTATCTTCTAGCTTTTTAAGTGCTAATTCTTCTTTGGTTAGAGTTGGAGCAGCTGTATTTTCTTGAGAATATGCATTAGGTTGAATAATAAATATAACAAAAACAAATACCAGCATAATTGAAAAAAGGGTAGAATTTCTTTTCATGATTTTATTTTTTAGGGTTTATTTAGATTTATACGTTTAATTAAAAAAATGGTTAATAATTGTTTTATTCTTTATTTAATTGCTTAATTGCTTAATTATCTCATCTATAGCTTTCTCTAGCTGTGGATCATTATTATTAAATCTATCAATAAAAGTATTTTTGATATAAATATCGGGTTTTACTCCGGTTTTTTCAAGATTTTGTCCATCTAAAGTATAGCATCCCCAGGCGGGTAATCTGGTATAAGATCCATCAACGAGCTGGCGAGCCGAAGTAAATATAATCCATCGATAAGTTTCAGTACCGATTATTGTTCCTAATTTTAGCTGTTTGAATCCAGCTGCTGTCATTTCAGCATCACTTAACGATTGCTCATTAATAAGTAAAACAATAGGTTTTGCTGCCGGAGCAAAATTGGGTTGAGGCGAAAGTTTTCCATTTCGGTATTTCCACTCTAGATATGGTTGTTGCGATAAGAACTTGATTACATCATCGTGCACATTACCTCCTCTGTTGTATCTCAAATCCAGTATGAGTGCATCTTTATGCATGGCTTCAGTTGTCATATCAATTAAAAAGTCGTTTAAACTACCTGTACCCATATCTTTCATATAAACATAAGCAATTTGTTTTTGTGAGAGTTTATCTACAACTTTTTGATTATTTAATATCCATTCGTCGTAAAGCAGATTATTAAAAGTGCCTGCTGAAATAGGATGCAATTTAACTTCGTAAGTTAAATCCTTGCGTTTAAATTTTAACGAGATCTCATCCAATAATTCAGGTAGCGTAAAATAAAATTCACGGTTAAATTTCTTATCAATCAATGTGTTATTAACAGCTATTAGCTCGTCTCCAGTCTGAATTTTATTATCAAGAACATCAACTGGTGATTTCTGAACCAAACGCTTAACAATATATGGGCTATTTTCATCGAAAATAATACCTGTGGAAAGGGTTTGAAGTTTGTAGAATGTTTTTTGTTCGTCGCCCTGGGTTCTAAAATCAAGATGTGAAGCATTAAGCTCGCCAAGCAAATCATTTTGCAGGGTTCTTAAATTCTCTCTATTTCTTACATAAGGCAAATATGTTTCGTATTGTTTTTTGGTTTCTGGCCAATTTATTCCATGATAATTCTCGTCGTAAAAGTTCTCCGCCAATGCAGACCAGTTTTCATAAAACATCTGAACAAATTCGTTCTGTAGGTTTTTGCTAAAGGTATAATCGATCTTAATCTTGTCAACTTTATTGTCTTTTGGTTTTACCTCATAAATATCTCCTTCGATCAAGGCATAATATTTATCTTTCGATTTGGAAATAGAACTAAATGCTTTATCAAATAGTTTCTCTGTTTTTGGTTTTTCAAATGCATTCAATTCCATCTTCCAGAAAGTACTATTGTTATAACCTACATAAGAATTAAACAGTACAAAAGTTTTTCCTTTTTCATAAAATACATTTGGAGCTTCTTGATTACCACCATCAAATTTAAGGTTTTCCCAACGCTCTTCTATCTGCTCAAATTCGAATTTGATATCAACAAGTAAAGTGTCCTTTTTCTTTTCTGGTTTAAAGAGGTTGTTGTATTCGTCTGATTTAAATTCGGATGCAAATCTATAAAGCGGAATCCGGTATAGTTTTGTTTCACCTTCGCCTCTTGGATAGCCAGGATTATATCTATTTGCAGAAATATAAAGATATTTTCCATCAGGCGACCAGAAAGGATCAGCTTCGGGAACACCAGTGTTGGTTACTATGCTAGTTTTATTTAGTTTAAAGTCGTAAATAAAAACATCGGGTTCGAAATTTCGAAAGGCTGTATAAACAATAAAATTACCATCGGGCGAAAATCTTGGACGATCGCCACGAAACCAAAATTCATCTGTAACAATTGTTTTTACTATATTGGTTTTTAAATCTATTAGGTTGATATTGTTATTACCACTAATATAAACTGCTTTGTCTTTTTTGGGTGATAGTTCAATAAATCTATCTGTTTTGTCTGTATTTGTAAGCTGCTTCTCTGGTTCATTTTTTTCAGCTGAAATAGTAAATATATTAAACCAACCCTTATTTGATCTGATAAATATTAGGTTTGAGTTGTCAGACAGCCATTTAACCTCTATAACCCTCTCGGTTGATAAGGTATTTATTTCGCGTATAAATTTTCCTTCAATATCTGATACAAATAAACGACCACGACTTACGAATGCTATTTTCTTGTTATCAGCAGAAACGTCAAAATCAGAAATTTCACCGGCAGTTTTAAATGATTTCTCTGTTTGAAGGGTTTCATTTTTGAATATTTTAATATCGGGAATAATGGTGCTATTGCTAATAACATCATATATACAAACCTGATAATCTTTAGTAAAAACAATTTTATTTCCAGAAGCACTAACCTGAGGGCGACCAATAGCTGTATTAAAGCTGGTAAGTTGCTTTTTAACTCCTCCGGTTAATGAGTAAAGATTGTAAACTTTGTTGGCTTCATCTGAGGCAATATATAAATTTCCTTTTTGATCAATCGTTGGCCAAAGATCTTTTCCATTATAATCAGTTAAGTCTTTATATTCATTAGTTGAAGAATTGTAATATCGGATATCTGGATTATTCTCTCCAATATACCTTTTTCGGTGCGGGAATAAGTAGCTTTCCCACGAATCAGTAAAGAAATAAGCAGATTCTGTAGGCGATTCAACCACGTGATGGGTTGTATTAAAATAGTTTTCGCCAAAAAGACGTGCAGGGGTTCCTCCATTTAGCGAAATAGTATATGCTGAGAAGTTGTTATATCGATTTGAAGTGAAATATATGGTTTGCGAATTCCACGACCAACTATCGACATAATCGTTTGCATCGTGAAAAGTTAATTGTTTAATTTCACCTCCTTCAACAGGCATAACATAAACATCGGCATTTCCATTTTGAGCCGAAGAAAAGGCAATCCACTTACCATCGGGCGAAAAGCGAGGAGTTGATTCAGGCCCATTCATTGCAGTTATTCTGTAAGCTGTACCTCCAGTCGATTCTACTTTCCATAAATCGTTCTCGTAAACAAAAACAATCAGTTTGCCATCGGGAGAAAGTGTTGGATCAGTCAGGAAATATGCTAAATTTTGCTGTGCATCCAATGATATGCTAATTAACAAAAGAGTTAGAAAGGGTAAAATTCTTTTCATGCTATTTATAATTAAAATTTTAACTAAGGTAAGATATCTTTTCTTTGATGTCAAAATATAGCAAATGGTTTAAACCATTTTTATAATAGAATTCCTGAAAATTGTAAGATTATTCCTGAGTAAGTAATATAAACTTTAATCTCTGCCTGGTAGGTTTATTTTCTGAATTGATGGGCAAATAGTTAAGTCAATTCGTAAAATGTTAGTATAGATTTCTCCATCGGCCATAACCGGTTGTGGTTCGTTAAAAGTAATTGTTAATGGTTTTTCAGTTAATACCCATTTTGATTTACTGGAAAGTGAGAAATATTGCGAATAAATTGATGCTATTTGTCCTAAGTGACTATGGTTCTCGATTAAAAATTCATACTTGCCATCACTAAAATCTGAGTGTTGAAGCGAACTAAATCTTTCAGCTCCACAATTATTTATTATAATGGATGTTGCCTTTTTCTTTTTTTTGTGCGATTGGTCTATGCTATAATTGATTTCAAACTTATGAATTTTAAAGAAACTCAAGAATCCAACAAATGGATATCGGATAAATCGGGGCATCCATCTAAATTTTTCTGCAGTAATGGTCATATTGGCCAAATGACCGATAGTTAGAAATCCTAGTATATGCTTTGTAAAGATTTTTTCGTGAGTATGAAAATCTACTTTAATAAGATCAAATAATTTCGTTTGATTGTTTTGCAAAAACGATTGCATAAATGGAATTGTCCGTTTCATTTTAAAATATCCCGCAATGCAATTTACTGTTCCTCCTGGGAAAAATGAAATCCATTTATCGGATCCAATCAACTGGTTAATAGTTTCGTGAATAGTTCCATCGCCACCAAATAGTAAATATCCTTTATAATCATTTTTTTCTCTTAGAATCTCAATAATGTGATCTTTTTTTGAGGTGAAAATATAGTCAGCGGAATTATTATTTAAGCACAACAGCAGTTTATCAACTCTTTTATTCTTAAAGTTTCTGCCATTAAAAATAGCCAGTATATTATTTTTGCTATTATATTCCATTTGTCGCGACAAATATACCTCCAAAATCAGTTAGGTTTTTATTTGGTTTTAGTTGTTCATGTGTAATCCACAAATCTAATAAATCCCTGTTTTGTTCGGTGCTTAAATTTAGGTTTTTTAGCAGTATATCAATTTCTTCTTCGGTATAAAACGAAACATATTTCTCGTGGTATTCGCTAAAACTTCTTGTCCATGTTTTGGCAGTAGTATTTTTTTCTTCGTTTAATTCTGGTTTTCGGTAATCGGCAATAATTTTTACTTTTCGACTAATTGTCGACAATTCTTTAATAAGTTCTTCAATCTCAGGTTTTGTTAAATACGACAAAACACCTTCAATAATTATTACTGTATATAGGTTTTTATCAAAAATACTATCGTTTAATGTATTGCGAATCGATCTTTGTTTTAAATCTATTTCGTAAAAATAAAGATTAGGAGTTTCGTTAAAATGCTTATGCAGGATTTTCTTTTTTCTTTGTTGGGTAGCAGGAAAATCAAGTTCAATAATTTTATGAGATTTTATCTGATCTTTAAGTAACAAGTAACTTGTATCATATCCTGCGCCAATAATAAGAAATTGGGTATTTTCAATTTGCAAATCCTGAATCATAATATCGTAAATAAAACGATGGCGGCACAGCGAAAGAAGATAACCAACAGAGTTCATTCCCTTGCACCAAAATGATGGATTAAAGAATGAATTAATACGATTTAAAATATAGATGAAACGGGTTTTGTTGCCAATAAATAATCTTGAATAGGGATCGTTAAAAACCAATTTGCCAAACTTGTTTTTTGTAGCCAAAGTTCTTATCATGGCACTTAATTCGGCTGTTTTGCTGGCTTTTCCTTGTTTCATCTAATATGGCAGTAGTTTGAAAATAAGCTGCAAATATAAACATCATTCATTACTAAGGAAATATTATTTGTGTTAATCAATGTTAATTTACCTTAGTCTTAGTTGAAAATTGTGTTAATACATTTATATATAATTATATACAAGAATTTATTGTAGCGTAGGAACATTGAAAAATTACAAAAATTTCAGAGGCATCTGCCATATTTGTTTCATAGTTTTATATCTATTTTTCTAATTAGTCTTTTAATTTAAAAATATTGGAATGTAAGTGTTTAAGTTAATCCTTGCATTAAATTTATGTTAATTTAGTAATTCCAGAATTGTATCCAGATTAAATGATTTCACCATTTGCTCTGTATTTATAAACGATTCGGCCAATTCTGTTTTCTTCGCTTTAAGAGATTGTATCTTTTCTTCAACTGTTTCTGCCGATATAAATCTATAAACCATAACTTTTTTATGCTGCCCAATTCGATGAGTTCTATTAATAGCCTGCTCTTCAACTGCAGGGTTCCACCAAGGATCAATAATGAAAACATAATCGGCTGCAGTAAGGTTTAACCCAACACCTCCTGCTTTAATCTGTATTAGAAAAACGTGATTATCTTCAGTGTTTTGAAAATTTTCAATAACCTGCTGTCTGTTTGTAGTACTTCCGGTTAATATCGAAAATTTATGTTTTTGCTCTAATAAATAGTTCGATACCAGATTAAGATGTTTTACGTAGGCCGAAAAAATTAGCACTTTATGCTTTTCTGCAATCAGGTTTTCTATGTTTCGACTTATTTCTTCGAACTTACCAGATTCACCTGAATAGTTTTCGTCAATCATTATCGGGTGATTGGCAATTTGCCTCAATTTGCTTAATCCTTCAATGGCAAGTATGGTTGGTTTGTCGTTTGTTTTTTCAATAGTTTCGAGAATTGAATTACGAATTTTTGATTTTTCTTCTTCATATATTGATTTCTGCTCATCTGTCATATCGCAATATATTACCAATTCCGATTTGTCGGGTAAGTCTTTGGCCACCTGGTTTTTTGTTCGGCGGAGTACAAAAGGTTGAATAAACTGTTGCAATCGGTCTTTTTTATCTTTATCGTCATTCTTTTCAATAGCTTGAACGAATTGTTGCTTAAAGAATCTGAGATTTCCTAATAATCCTTTATTTAAGAAATTAATCTGAGCCCAAAGGTCGGTTAATGAATTTTCAATCGGAGTTCCGGTCAAAACTAATCGTTGTTCAGACTTAAGCTGAATAATGGATTTATAGATTTTGGAGTCAGGATTCTTTATATATTGGCTTTCATCTAAAATGATGTAATAAAAGGGAAAGGTTCGAAGTAACTCAAAATCATTACGTACAACACCATATGTGGTTAAAACAATATCGTAATTTGGAAATTGGGCAAGGTCTTTTGATCTGTTCTGACCTACAAACTTAAATACGCTAAGTTGTGGAGTGAATTTTTTAATCTCTTCGTCCCAGTTATGAATTAGTGAGGTAGGCATAACAATGAGAGATGTTGATGATTTGATTGCTTTTTCTTTGGCTGGAGTGTCGAAAATACTTAATTGTTTTAAATTGGGTTTCTTATCAGGCAAAATAAATTGTCCAGGGCCTTTTCCTTTTGAGCTTAACAGCAAGGTTAATGTTTGAATAGTTTTTCCTAAACCCATATCGTCGGCCAGACATCCGCCAAATTTGTTCTCCTGCATTAGATGCATCCATCTGAAACCTTCTGCCTGATAGGGTCGAAGAATTGCATTCAAACCTTCAGGAACGGGTGTGTCTGATTTGTCGTAGTTTTGAATAATATTTTTATATTTTTCAATTATAGATGTATTTTCTTTTGGTAATCCCGATTCTAATAATGTAAAATGATGTTTCTCTAATTGTAAATGATTCTCGGAGTCCTGTCCATAAAGAAAAAGCTCTTTGTATTGCTCAAACCATTCAGCTGGCAATATAACTATTTGTCCATTGGGAAGCTTAAATTCACGGTTACCGGTTAAAATATATTTTCGGAATTTAGTAAACGGAATACTAAATTCTCCAAATTGAACTTCAATATAAATGTCGAACCAATCGTTCTTATCTGATATTTTTGATGTTACAACTGGTTCAACAAAAAAGAACTCTTTCTCCTTATTCTTTTGAGTAAGCTCTATATTTAATTTTTCTATTTGATCTTTGTTTTTTCCTAACCACTGAAGAAACTCAAAGTTTCGGTTTTCGAGATCTGTATTTTCTAATTGCAGTGGAATGTAATAATCATCCTTAATGTTCTGCAATCCGGTTTTTTCTAACCCGGTGATTATATCATTTTCCCATTCTGAATCACGATCTGTTTTATGAAAAATATATTCCTCATTTTTAACTTCCAATCTTGCAGATCCAGGAACTCCTTTAAATGCTGTAAACTTAATATCATCATTATATAAAAAATTTAAAACAAGGATATACTCACCGTTCAGGTTTGTTTCCAGACTTAATTGTGCTTTTTTTGTTTTATATTCCTGATTAATAGTTATTCCTTTAAGCTTTACATTATACTGTTTGATACTTTCTAGGGCGAATGTTTCAAACCACCTTTTTTCCGATGATTTTGGAATATGAATACAATCCTTTTCAAAAAATGGTAATAGTTTTCTTGCATTTATATCTTCAAAATTGTACAAAGTATTATCAATAATTATTCTGCATGGGTCATTTACCAACATGTGGTGCGATTTTCCAAGTAAACTTAATTCTTTGTTGCCATGCTTTACTGTTAAATAATATTGGCTTTCATCTTCTAATTTCGATATGTTAAATACTGATTGAGCCTTGCCCTTAGCTATAAATACCCTATCATCGATATTAATATATTGTGGTTTTCCCTTAAAATAAAGCTCAATATCCATTTCCTGTAGCAAGTCAGTAATTTTTATCAAGCGTTTCTCAATATAAGGTCTAATGTGCTGAGTGGCAAATTCTTTTTTCAGAGAACCAATAAAATCAACCGATGTTTGCCCTTTCTTTTTCGAGAAATTTTTGGTTAAGGTTTGATCGCTATAATCCTCCGTTAATGCAAAGAGTTTCTTCTCCTGATCGCTTAATTCTGAAGTGTACTTGCTTATATTCAGATTCGAAATACGTGCTTCAATTGCATGAAAACCATGATTGGGCTTCTTTATAATAATATATGGTTGTAATAAAATACCCAATAATGGATGATCAGTTATTGATACTATTAATTCTTTTTTAAATGACATATGGTTTTAAAATCTTGCAGTGTAAAAATCCTATAAAGGTATTCAAAAAAATCATTCATGGATGACAATTCGGGATTTTCTAATTAGAATTGTTTTAAATAATTTATGGAAATATCAGATTTATTTGCATTTACGAAAATAGTATTATACGGCAGGTTTTATTTATTGCGATTAATTGATCAAAATTATAAATTAAGCGATTATTTTGAATCAATAAATTTAAACTAAACCCTTCTCCGTTATGCGTGTTAAACGAATTATACAAACAAAAGATGAGCAAGAAAAGAGCTCTCCGGTTGATTTGAGCTTAATGGATCATCTACTCGAAAAGTATAAAAATAAAAAAGGCAATCTTATTCCCATATTGCAGGGAACTCAAAATATTTATGGTTACCTGCCCGAAAGTGCTTTTTATAAAATCGCAGATGTTACCGGATTAAAATTAAGCGATATGTTTGGAGTGGCTACGTTCTACACACAGTTCAGACTTCATCCTGTAGGTAAAAATATTGTAAAAGTTTGTCACGGAACAGCATGCCACGTTCAGAATGCAACTGCTATTTCTGAAGCTATTGAAGATGCGCTCGAAATTAAAGATGGAGAAACTACTCCCGATGGTTTGTTTACTCTCGAATCGGTTGCTTGCCTGGGTTGTTGTTCACTAGCTCCGGTTATGATGATTGGAGATAATACTTACGGAAAGCTTACCGGAAGTAATGCAGTTAAAATCTTAAAAGAAATTAAGATTAAAGAAAGCAACTAAACTAACCATCTGTTTTAATCTGAATTACAAACTTTACAAAAATGACAAAAACAAAAGTTCTTATAGGTTTAGCCAGTTGTGGTATTGCTGCTGGTGCCAACAAAGTTTATGATAAATTAAAAGCATTACAGGATGCAGAAAAGATCGATATTGTACTGAAAAGAACAGGCTGTATCGGAATGTGTTTCAGAGAGCCACTTGTTGAGGTAATCGACGAGTCAGGATCATATTTATATGGAGATGTTAACGAAGAAAAGGCTGTTGAGATTTTTGATAAACATTTGAAGCAGAACGAGCCTGTAAAAGAATATATCGTTAGAAGCGACTTATTTTCATCGAAAGATGATCCATTCTGGGATGGCCAAATAAAAATTGCTTTACGTAATTGTGGCGTTATCGATCCCGAAAATATTGATGAATACGAAGAGTTAGGCGGTTATAAGGCCATAAAAAAGATTTTAGGAGAAAAATTGTCAGCTGAGCAGGTTATACAAACTGTTCTTGATTCAGGAATTCGTGGTCGGGGAGGAGGCGGATTTCCTACAGGTCTAAAATGGAGGTTTGCATTCAACAATAAAGCCGAATCAAAATATATTATTTGCAATGCCGACGAAGGCGATCCCGGAGCATTTATGGACAGATCACTGCTCGAAGGTGATCCGCATGCTGTAATCGAAGGCTTAATTATTGGAGCATATGCAATTGGTGCAAAAGAAGGTGTAATATATTGCCGTGCCGAGTATCCATTAGCAATTAAACGATTAAATATTGCTTTAGATCAAGCTCGTAAAAAAGGATACTTGGGTAAAAATATATTGGGATATAAAGATTTCTATTTCGATTTATATGTTAAAGAAGGTGCCGGTGCTTTTGTTTGTGGAGAAGAAACAGCGCTTATGGCATCTATCGAAGGTGAACGCGGAATGCCACGCAAACGACCACCTTTCCCGGCTGAATCCGGATTGTGGGCTAAGCCAACAAATATAAATAACGTGGAGACTTTTGCCAATATTCCATATATTATATTAAACAATGCAGAATCATTTTCTAAATTCGGAACCGAAAAAAGCAAAGGAACAAAAGTTTTTGCTTTAACAGGCAAAATAAGTCATGGTGGACTCGTTGAAGTACCTATGGGTATTTCTATTCGTGATATTATTTTTAAGCTGGGTGGAGGAATTATTGGTGGCAAAAAATTTAAAGCAGTACAGCTTGGTGGCCCATCTGGTGGTTGTATTCCAGAATATATGGCCGACACTATTGTCGATTACGATTCTGTAAATGCTACTGGTGCAATTATGGGCTCAGGTGGTATGGTTGTTATGGACGAAACTACTTGTATGGTCGATATGGCTAGATTTTTTCTCGATTTTACATGTAAAGAATCTTGTGGTAAATGTACTTTCTGTAGGGTTGGAACAAAAAGAATGCTTGAAATACTTACCCGCATTACAAAGGGCGAAGGTAAAGAAGGCGATATTCAAAAACTCGAAGACTTAGCGTATCAGATTAAAGAAACATCTCTTTGCGGATTAGGACAAACAGCACCAAATCCTGTTCTTACTACAATTAAATATTTCAGAGACGAATACGAAGCTCATATTACAGATAAAAAGTGTCCTGCAAAAAATTGTAAACAGCTTCTTACATATACTGTCGATCCGGAGAAATGCACCGGATGTACTGTTTGTGCTAAAAACTGTCCATCAAATGCTATTGATGGCGAACGTAAAACAGTACATTTTATCAGACAAGATGCGTGTATAAAATGTGGTGCATGCTTTTCAAAATGTAAGTTTGATGCCATCTTGGTATCTTAATGCAGTTTTTAAATTAAAATGTTGTAGAATACTGATTTTGTAACAAACCAAACAAAAATGAAAATGAGTAACCAATTAAATATAATACTTAACGGAAAAAATGTTAAGGGAAATACTGGAGAAACAATATTACAGCTTGCCAATAGAAATGGTATTGATATTCCTACTTTATGTAACGACCAACGGTTAAAACCGTTTTCGTCGTGCTACGTTTGTGTTGTTCAGATTGATGGAGTAAAAAACTTGCAACCATCCTGTTCAACAATAATTCAGGAAGGAATGAAAATAGAAACAGAAAATGCAAAGGTAAAAAAAGCCAGAAAAACAGCCCTGGATTTATTATTGAGTAATCACTATGCCGACTGCGAAGCTCCTTGCAAACAAAGATGTCCTGCAGGTGTTGATGTTCAGGGTTATATTTCGCTAATAGAAAAAGGATTATATAGTGAAGCTATTGGATTAATTAAGCAAACCAATCCGTTGCCAGCAATTTGCGGTCGCGTATGCGTTCGCCCATGTGAAGTAGCTTGTAGACGAAATAATTTAGACGAAGGCACTGCTGTTGGTATTGATTATTTAAAGCGTTTTGCTGCTGATAAGGATTTATTATCTAAAACCAGATATATACCCGAGATTGCTCCATCAACAGGAAAAAAAGTTGCTATAATTGGAGCGGGCCCAGGAGGATTGTCAACAGCTTATTTCATGCAACAAAAAGGCCATCAGTGTGATATTTTCGAAGCCAACTCAAATCCTGGTGGTTGGTTGCGATACGGTATTCCAGAATATCGATTGCCAAATGATATACTTGACAAAGAAGTTAGGGCAGTTACTGAATTAGGCGTTACTATTTTTTATAATAAAAAACTTGGCGAAAACTTAAGTTTTAAAGAACTTAATAGTAACTATAATGCAGTAGTTTTAACAATTGGATCACAACGTGGAACAACAATTGGTTGCGAAGGAGATGATGCCGAAAATGTATTTTCAGGTATAGATTTTTTACGTAACATGGAAGTTACAGGCCAGAAATATGATTTTAAAGGAAAAACAATTGCAGTAGTTGGTGGTGGTAATACTGCTATGGATTGCTGTCGTACTTCAATCCGTTGTGGTGCTGAGAAAGTTTATGTAATTTATCGTCGTACTGAAAAAGAAATGCCTGCAAATCCGATTGAAATTCACGAATCGAAAATTGAAGGTGTAGAATATCTGTTTCTAACAAATCCTACTAGAGTAAATAAAGATAAAGATGGTAAAATCAAATCAATGACCTGCATAAAAATGGCGTTGGGTGAACCAGATGCATCAGGTCGTCGACGTCCTGTGCCTATTGAAGGTTCCGAATTTGATATTGAACTTGATTTTGCACTTGCTGCAATTGGACAAAAAACTGAAGTTACATTTTTAGATGATATAAATAAATTTGCAAAAGATGGCCAATTGGAAGTTAATCGCTGGGGAGATATTACAGCAGATAAAGCAACCTTACAAACTGGTATAAAATCAGTTTTTGCAGCAGGTGATGGTGTTACTGGTCCTGCTACAATTATTGAGGCTGTAGCACAGGCAAAAATTGCCAGCAGAAGCTGTCATCAATTTTTAATGGGAGAAGAACTAAAACCCGAACCCAAAGAATTTGTTAGCCGAAAAGACAACTTTAAAGAATTGACCAAATCCGATTTTCTGGGTCGTTATCAAAAGCAGATTCGTGAAGAGATGCCTGTTTTGAAAGCTGAAAGCAGAATGAATTTTAATGAGGTAGAACTAGGTTATACAAATGAAAAAGTAGCAAAGCACGAAACAGAAAGATGCCTGGAGTGCGGTTGTAATGAGTTCTTTACTTGCGATCTTAAAAAATTTGCTACTGAGTACGATGCTGATCAAAAACACTACGATGGAGATTTCAATAACTATAATATTGATTTTAGTCACCCTTATATAGAGATCGATAATAACAAATGTATATTATGCGCTCGTTGTGTTCGAATTTGCAAAGAGGTGGTGGGAGCTAATGCTCTTGGTCTAGTGAACCGTGGATTTAAGACCTATGTTGCTCCAAGTATGGGATTGTCGCTTACCGAAACTAATTGTGAATCTTGTGGATTGTGTATTTCAACCTGTCCAACTGGAGCAATTACAGAGAACTTTACATTTAAACCCGGACCTGTAAAATTAAATACTGTTAATACTTTATGTAAGTATTGCTCTGTTGGGTGCGAAGTTGAATATCATTACAGAGGTGATTTTGTTTGGAAAGTTACCGGCAAAAATGGATTAGTAAATAAAGACGGGAATATTTGCAGATATCCAAAATTCGGATACCAAATAATGCATGATACAAAACGGATAACTCAACCATTATTCCGAGTTGATGATAATTATGAAGTTATTACCTGGCAAAAAGCATTTGATATTATTGTAGATGAGATAAAAGGCTCAGATCCAAACGAAATAGGATTTTTTGCAGGTGCACGTTTGAGTAACGAAGAATTGTATCTTATTCAAAAACTTGCTCGTGTTGGAGCTAAGAGCAATAATATTTCAAGTTTCCATTATGTTGGGCAGGGAAGTGGTTATGCTACTAACTCGGTTGCTAATGTTCCTTTTGATCAGATTAAGCAGGCAAGTCGTATTTATTTACTTGGTTCAGAAGTTAATCGTGATAATGCGGTGGTTGGTTTTATGATTAATAATGCCCGAGAAATTAATAAAATACCAGTTGAATTAATTACTAACCTTAATAATAGTAAATTATCTCATAAGGTTGATAAACAACTAAATATAAAATCATATTACCATTTTGTTAAGGCAGTGAATTTTTATCTGCTTAAAAAAGGTCTGCAAAATGCACTATTTTTAAAAGATCAATGCGAAGGATTTAATGAGTACAAGAAAAGCTTGCTAAATGAGAATTTTGATTTATTGGTTACGGAATCGGGTGTTGCTTCCAAAGAGTACCTTGAAGAATTTGCAGAAAAATATAATAATGAATTAAATGCCATTATTGTATTCTCCGAAAAAGAAGTTTCATCAAATACAAGTATTGAGCTATTTAACCTGGCAATTATAACTGGTAAGCTAGGTAAAACTGCTAATGGCCTTATCTCTCTAAAAGAAAAAAATAATTCTCAAGGATTATTCGATATGGGAATATCATCTAAAAATGGTATTGGTTATATTGATCTTGAGAATCCAAGGCTCCTGGCAAAACTAAAGGATACCTGGGGTATTAACAGTTTTCCTGAAAAAAGTGATAAATGCATGAAAGAGCTTCTGAACGATGCGAGCATTAAAAGTTTCTTTATTTTTGGCGAAGATCCTGTTGGTTGCGCTATTGATAAAGAAAAAGTGCAAAAATGGTTTGCCGAATCGGAGTTTGTTATGGTGCAGGATTACTTTATGACTGAAACAGCAAAAATTGCAAATCTCATTTTGCCTGCTGTATTCCCTCTTGAAACAACCGGAAGTTTTACCAATACACAAAAAATGATTCAGGAGTTCGTGAAACAAACTACTATTCCTGTCGAAAAGGAAAACTACGAACAATTAATAGCTCTACTTAATAATTTTACAGATAAGAATCACAAAACTATTGATGATGTTCGTAAAGAAATATATAAACTTCTGCCCGAACAAAAAGAGAAATTGAAATATTCACTTGTTTATACGCAAAAAGAAAACCTGAATAAATCGTTTAAGTATGGTTGCGATTTTGTAGTGAAATATTTTGATGAGAATTTCGAGAAATCGTTGGTTAAGAAAAATGAGAAAATAGTTTCCGAGAAAAAATAAAACCTAAGAATATGAGCGAATTTAAATCTATTAATGATATTCTTGATTTTGCAATGAATGCAGAACAGGAAGCAGTTGATTTTTACAATCAACTTTCGGAAAATGCCAAAACAAAAGATATGAAGGCAGTATTTACCCAGTTTGCACAAGAAGAGATCGGACACAAAACCCGATTATTAAAAATCAAAAATGAAGGTATATATAAACTCGAAAAAGAAGAAATAGCAGATCTTAAAATAGCAGATTATGTTGTGAGTGCAAAGCCAACTCCAGAGATGAGCTATCAGGAAGCACTTGTTTTAGCAATGAAAAAAGAAAAAGCGGCATTCAAATTATACCTCGAACTCTCTAATAGAGCTAAAAATACTGATATGAAAAATGTTTTTCTTTCTTTGGCTCAGGAAGAATCAAAGCATAAGCTAAGATTCGAGCTTGAATACGATGAGCATGTTTTACGTGAAAACTAATATTCTTTAAATTGATATAAGCATGAAAGAAATCCTTTCGTGCTTATTTTTTTATTACTACCAGATAAGTTATTTTTGTGATTCTATTTTTGAATTAAGTTATATATTTATTCAAGAATTTTAACGTTATATAAAATACAAATTAGCAAAGTGAAAAATCTCTTTTTATTTTTAAGTGTAAGTTTTTTGTCTATAAGTTTTTTGTTTGCTCAACCTGATACCTTGAAAATTGAAAAATCAAATGATAAGGTTATTATTGGCGGTCAGGTGTACTATGTTCATATAGTTAAACAAGGCGAAACGCTTTATTCTATTAGTAATGCTTATGGCGTTTCTCAAAAAGAGATTGCTAAAGAAAATCCGGAAATATTTCTTGGCTTAATTATTGGCCAAGCCTTAAAAATTCCATTGGTTAAACCTGAGAACGAAAATGACGAACAGGTAGAAAACGATAATTTTATTTATCACAAGGTTAAGAAAGGACATACATTGTATTCCCTATCAAGAAAGTACAATGTGTCTCAAGAGGAAATAATTAGACATAACCCAACAGTTCGTTATGGAATCAATATTGATCAGATAATAAAAATTCCAAAAACAAATTATCAAAACGAAGAAGTATCTATACCCAAAACACAAACTTTAACTGACACAATTAAGATTAGTGATCAGTATTTGTATCATGAGGTAAAAAGTAAAGAAACTATCTATTCATTAGTTAGGGTATACCATATTTCTGAAGAGCTTCTATATGATCTTAATCCATTTTTGTCAGATGGTTTAAAAGTTGGACAGATTTTAAAAATTCCTAAAGTTCATGGTGCTGAAGATGGTTTCGTTTTTGAAGATATTACTGCTCAAGTAAAAGATACAGTTGTTTATGAACGTAGAAATCAACTTGCTTATTCCGATTCTATTGTTTTTTCGCAATGTGATTCGTTGAGGCGAAAACAAGTTAATCCTTTTAATGTAGCTGTGCTTTTACCATTATATATAGAACATAGCGAACAAGAGTTTTATATTGATTCTTCAAAAGTAAATGAATTTGGAAAAAAGATTTATGAAACTATTTACCGTGCACCAAATTATATTTACCCTAGAGCAATAAACTATGTAGAATTTTATGAAGGTATATTGTTAGCCGTAGATTCTCTCAAAAAGCAAGGGTTTTCAGTAAATCTTCATGTGTTTGATACAGATGGCGATACAAATAAAGTAAATGAAATCCTTCGTCAGCCAAAGATGAAGAATCTTGACCTAATAATTGGACCGGTATATTCTAATGAGGTCGAAATTGTTTCAAATTTCTCTCTTAAACATAGAATAAAAATGGTATCACCTTTTTCAGATAATATGTTATTGCTCGAAAAAAATCCATTTTTATTTCAGGTAAGTCCTAGCTTTTCTTCACAGTTTGATAAATTAGCACAATTTTCATCTGATTATAAAAATAAAAATATTGTTTTATTGCATAATATTGATTCAGGCCAATACGAGAGTATCAGTTTATTAAAAGAGAAACTTTTTAATTATTATTCGCTCGACACTTCTATACGAGATCTTCAGTTCAAAGAAGTTCACTTTAGCGATAGTATTCATGTAATTGAACATGCCCTTACAAAGAATAATGAGAACATTATTATTGTTCCATCGAATGACCAGGCTTTTGTTTCGCTTGTAATATCAAACTTAAATTCACTTGTTTCTAAGGGGTATTCTATAAAAACATTTGGAATGTCTCGATGGTACCGTTTTGATAATGTTGATCCCGAGTATTTCTATAACCTTGCTACTCATTTGGTTGTTCCCTTTTATATCGATTATAAAGATCAAAAGGTTAAAGATTTTATATTAAAATATAGGTATCTGTTTAAATCAGAGCCAGATCAGTATGTTATGCATGGATTCGATGTAAGTATGTATTTTCTTACTGCATTGCAAAAATATGGTAACGATTTTCAAAATTGTATTTATCATCATAAGGTTGATTTACTTCAATCAGATATGCATTTTGTTAAATGGTATGAATATTCTGGATTTGAGAATATAGGTGCATCTCTAATAAGATATGATAGCAATTATAGTATTACTATTGTAAGTGATGATAAAAAAAGCGAACCCGAAAAGTCGCAAGTGTTTCTTAATAAATAATTTGGATATTTTTTGTATTCATTTTTGCTTTTTATTAAATTACTATTGTTTTTTAAATTAAATACCAATATCTTTCTTTTTGAATTAAGAAAGAATTAATTACTATTTTAATCCATAGAGCATATGGCAAGTTGCAAAGAATTAAAAAAAGACATCAACTTTTTGGCTCAGCAGATAATGACTGAATGTTTTTCGTATTTGGAATATTCACCTGTTAATAACCAGGAAAATGTACTGGAAATATTACACGAAACAGAAGAGTTACGTCGTGAATTAATATACAGGGCTAATCATTTGCCCAAAGGAACAAAACTGGAAAAAAAGAATTACTATAAAGAAATTAGCGAAGATTTGGTTAAACGTAATATTGAACTGCTCGATCGACTAAACAGTTTATCCGATTTTTAAATAATAAAACAAAGAAGCCGGATTAACCCGGCTTCTTTGTTTTATTTATTTATTTATTTATTACCTGACTTGCCCTAAATACTAAATCTGACGATTGTAATATTTTATTTTTAAGATTCTCCGGATAATCAGGATTTTCATTTAAAAAAACATTTGTTTCGATAACTGCATCAATACTCGAATGACCGCTATAAGTTGCCTCGAGCCATTGTTTTGGGAAAAAGATATCGCCTGTAATTTGGATTTCCTTTAAAAGTTCAAGCGATGGCCTAATATATTTTACACTCTCGGTACTTCGCAATGGGTGATGCAAATAATACAAAGCGGTTATTACCCAAACTTCTTTTTCGCGGTTTTGCTCAGATTTTAAACTTTCGAAAAATAGATTTCTTGTCTCATCGTTATTTGAAAGGGCGGGAATAATAAATTGCATTTGCTTTTTTCGCTCACTATTTGTAATTCTTTCGAGTTGTTCAGCTAAAACAGAATCGGAAATTTCGCCTGCTCTTATTGCAATCTCATATGATAGCTCGGTATAATCATTTTCTGATAGTTTTATATCTCTAAGAACTAAATCTTTGTTCCATATAGCCAATAAATTTTTCAAACTTGTTGAAGTATTACATATTTTAATATAGGATTTTAAGCATGTATTTTTAAGTTTTGGTAATTTGGAGTCCTGTATTCGTGTCCACAATAAATCTTCTAATAAACTGGAGAATTCATCCCTTTTTTCAAGGATTAAAAACTTCCAGTAAATAGTAGAAATGTAATTTAGTATTAAACTTGTATTTTGCTCATCGGTTTCTATTTTAAAAGAATTAATATATGCCTGCAAAAGCTCTGTTGGCGATATATTCTGGTTAAGCATATTTTCCCATAAAGAGATGTAAATACTGCATCGAGTAACAGGGTTTGGAAAAGAAGATAAGTTATTTAGTAGATATGCTTTTGATGCAGGCTCAAGTTCAAAATAACCATAACCAAATCCATCTGAATTTGTAAAAATAAACTCCGGTTGATTTATATATGAGTCAAAAGGAATAACTGTAAATGTATCTTCAATCATTACATTTAGAAAGTCTATTCTCTCATCTTTCTGCAACATTAATTCTATTTTTTGCGACCAGCTTTTTCCTGATTTAGTAGGATCAGATTGTTCAATAATAAGTGAAGTCAGCTTGTCGTCGGCATTATAGGCTTTGCTTATCTGTAGCTTCGGCATACCGGGAGTTTCTACCCATTCTTTACTCCATTTTTTTAGATTAAAATCAGTTTTTGTGGCAAGTATATCAATTAAATCATTCCAGGTAGCATTTCCATTATAATAATTTAATAAATACTCTTGCAATCCTGATTTTAAAAGGCTATCACCAACTATTTTCTCGAGATGCTGCATTACAATTGGAGCTTTGTGATAAATGATTGAACCATATAGTGTACCTGCATTTTTCATATTATCAAGAGCTTGATCAATTGGGTTTGCTCCCTTTGTTCTATCAACAGAATAAGATTCGGGATAATGACTAATTAAAAAATTAAGATGATGGTTTACATCGGGAAACTGTGGATTAACAATTTTGTCGGCTATAAAGTTTGCAAAAACCTCTTTCAACCAAACCTGACTAAACCATTTCATAGTAACCAAATCACCAAACCAGATATGTGCCGTTTCGTGGGCAATAAGATTGGCCCGACTAAGCTCATCGCGAATACTTGCCGACTCATCTAAAAAAAGCTTAGAATCTCGATATAATATAGCTCCAGGGTGCTCCATACCTGAATATTGAAACGAAGGAATTACAACAAAATCAAATTTTTTGAATGGATATGGTATTCTTGTATATTCTTCGAGCCATTTAAGAGATGAAAAATGGAGATCGAAAATTTGTTGTTGATTACGTAAAACTTTAAGAGAGTCGCTCTCGCGATGATACATGGTAATTGTTCTTTCGTTTTGAGTAGCTGTTATTGATTTAAAAACTCCTGCAGCAAAAGAAAATAAATAAGTACTCATGGGTTCCGATTCGTTAAATGAGAATAGATTGTAATTCTCTAGATGTTGTTTCTCAATTAAAGCAGAATTGGCAACCGCTGTCCACGTCACAGGCGTTTTAAGTTCGAGTGAGTAGGTAGCTTTTAACGAGGGTTGATCGAAACAAGGAAATGCAGTTGAAGCACGATCAGGAACAAAAAGGGTAAATAAATAATCAATATTTCTATTTAAAGAACGGTCGGTAGCTATAAAATCAATTTCGATAGAGTTCTTACCATTAGTAAGTTTCCTTCCAGGTATTACAATATGCATATTTATAAATTGATAGCTAATATCCTTTTGATTTAGTTTAATCGATAAGATTTTGTCCTTACTGTTCTGGAAATCAATAATAAGTGGTTTTTTTTCTGATTTCGAAAAGTTAAATTCAATGCTTACTTTTCCTTTAATTTCTTCGGTTATTGAATCTGGTATCTCAAAAAAAGTAAAATACCGTATTTCTGATAGCTGTTTTTCGCGTAATTCGGTAAGATCTTTAGAAACTCCCTGAACAATTATTTTATCGATATTCTTTGAGCAAGAAACAAGAAAAAAAACCAAAATGATTAAGCAGAATTTTAATATGGGTTTCATTTTAGTGAGAGTATTTAATTTGATTTTCTAAAGTGATAGTGCTTTAACTATTGTTTGAATCTTACTAAAAGAATATGGTTTGGTAAGCAAGTGATTGAATCCTGCATCTTTGTAATCATCAAAAAAATCTTCCGGATTGTAAGCAGTGATTGCAATAATTGGAATATTACATAAGGGTGATGATAATCGCCTTCTTATATATTTAGTTGTTTCAAGTCCATTCATAATAGGCATTTCAATATCCATAAAAACAATATTGATTTTATGGGTTTGCAGTAATTCAATTGCTGTTTTACCATTATCTGCTTCATAAATTTGAGTACAAAATCCTTTAACTATTTCCTTTAAAAGAATTCTATTCATAAAAATATCGTCAATTATCAAACATGAAAATGGGTTCATAGATTATCCGAGTTTACTTAATGTATTTATAATATCAAAACTATTTATTTTTATATATCTACCGTCGATATCAATAATTTTATCGTTCTTAAATTCAGCTAAAGTTCTTATTATGCTTTCTTTTGTAGTACCAGCTAATTCAGCAATTTCAGTTCTCGACAAAGGAAATTCAAATGTATCTGAATTATAAATTTGTTTCGAGAAAAAAAGTAGTATTTCTGCAACCCTTCCTGGAAGTTGCTTCTGATTTTGAGTCATCAGTTTATCAAAAAAATAAAGATTGTCAGTGCTTAATAATTGTAGTAATAAAGATGCAAATTTCCCATTTTGTTCAATAACACTCTTAAATGTTGCGATATCGATGAATAATATTTTAGCGTCAGTGATTGCGGAGGCCGAATAACGAAAAGTTTCCTCCCCAAAAATTGAAATATTGGCTAAAAAATGCTCAGGGGTAATTATTTTAAAAATGATTACTTTTTTATTACGGCCTTCTTTAAGGATTTTTATTAATCCCGATTTAATAAACATAACATGCGATGTGCGTGTATTTTGCTTAAAAATAATATCTTTTGCATTAAATTTAACGATATTACTATTATTACTTATAAGTTCAATTTGTTCAGAGGTCAGATATTCTGAATAAGGAATTTCACTTTGGGATTTATTTTTAACAGAAGGAGAAACCATAAGCATATTGGATTTTTGTAAATATAGAAAAAAAACTTAATAGATGACCTGTTGATCTTTTTCTAGTGATCTAAATCATTAAATTCAATGATAGGAAATCATTCAATATAATTTGTTTTAAAATCTGAGGTCATGTATTTTTATCAATTGTAGACTTTATTATTAATTCAATTATATAGCTATAATGAATATAGAAAAAAATATTCTGGTGGTCGATGATTCAGAAACAAACCTTGTACTAATAGAAGCTATTTTAGAAGATGAAGGATTTTTAATTAAATCGGCATTTAGTGTAAAGGAAGCTACAGAACTACTTAGTGATTATATTCCTGATTTAATCTTGCTCGATTTACTTATGCCAAATGAAAATGGATTCGATTTATTGAAGAAATTAAAATCAAATATTAACTATTCAAAAATACCTGTAATAATAGTTACAGCCTTTGCAAATAAGGAAAATTCAGCTATGTCATTTGATCTGGGGGCAATTGATATTATCGAAAAACCTATTGATATTCCATTGTTTTTAGAAAAAGTTAATAAGGCATTATAAATAAGCTTTATACCTCATCCAGTATGACAATTAAAAACAAGCCAAATAAAATTGAAATAGATGCTTTGCTGAACACATATTCTGTAAAGGAGATAACAGATATGTTCGCTACAATTGACGAGAAAATTATGTCGTTACATGAATGTTCATCTGATGATTTTCTTATGTTAAATTCAAGCTTCAAGGATGCGTACAAACTTGCAAAAAGTATTGATTCAAATGTTGCAATTACTTTAAATGATATAGAAAAAATTAATATTTCACAGTTGCTTGGTACATTAAATGGGTTAAACAAAAAGATAAAGATAATCAATAAAGAAGCTGCAATAATCGATAATCAAATAGTGAAGATTCTTGAAGATTTATTAAATAAAACCAGATTAGTTTATATCCCTTTAAAAAATCATGGGCAAAATTTAATGAGTCTGAAACTTTTAATCACCAACCTTAAGTTTTATGATTCTACCGATATTGAGGTAATCCCTGATTTAATTGATTTTATTTTAATATCAGAGCGATTTTTATTAAAAAGTAAAGTATTAACAGAACGAAATTTTAGAGAGGTAAATAATCTTAGAAAAAAGACAAAAAATTGTATTACTAACTTTAAAATTCTATTAAAAAGTAAATCAGAAATTAATTCCATAATAAATGAAGAAACTGCTAAAACAATTGAGTCTCTTCGCAAATTGGATAAATTACTAAAACATAAACCTACACTTAAAAAAAGATGTGATGATTTAAATAATAGTGTTGAATATATAATTACTAATTTGCAATATCAGGATATTATCAGGCAAAAAATGGAGCATATTCAACAAACTCATAAAGATTTTTTGCATGAACTTGATACGTTTGATAAAAGCTTTACTGAGAATAATGTAATCAGTGAAAAGGCAAAACAGTTTGTACGAATACGCGATATCTCTGGATTACATGCAGCCAAATTATTACAAACAAATAAAGAATATCAGGGAGCAATCGAGGTTATTATAAGAAAGTTCTTGAAAATAAGTGATAATATAGGTAAGAATTCGAATCTTTTTCAAAGCCTAGGAATACAAAAAACTTTCACTTCTGAGGACTTTAATAAAATATCAGGTCATCTCGAAAATTGTAAAACAAAACAAAAACAGGTTTGTAATGAATTAAATGCCTTATATAGGGAGTATAATCGTGAATTAATTAATGCAAATCAATTAGATGTATTAGAAAAAGACATTCATTTGCATTTTACTCAAAACATAGAACGACTGCAGGATTTCTATCCAGATAAAGAAAATACAAAAAGCCATCTAAAACAGTTAATCCAATATATAAATGATTTAAGGTTAAATGTTGATCGTTTAAACAAGCATTTTGTACCAATTTTTAAATTAAAAGAAGAATTTAATTCAGCGAATTTTAAAATACAGAATTTTAAAAAGCAAAGAGACCTATATGCTCAAACAATAAATAAAAATACCAGGATTACAACTATTATTTCTCCTGTAATTGATAAAATAGTTAATAATGAAAAAAACAATATCGAGCTTGTAAATTGTATTAAGCAAGCAACTTCATCGGTAAAATACTATGGGTTCTTCGATAATATAATTAATGAGATAATTAATATTCTTGGTAGTATTAATCTTCGTCTTAAAAATTCATATTCAGGAACCATCGATATGGAAAAAGAAAAGCTTAATCAATTGAAAGAGTATTATACAATGGATATAGAATATAAAATCCATGACCGTGTGCTAAAAACTAAAACAAATAGGAAAACTAACGAAACGTTGGATAAAGGAATTGAGTTTTTTTAAAAACCAAAAATATATGAGTAACAAGGATTTTAAAATAAAAACGTTGCCTTCTAAAAACAAAAGGGAGAAAAAAGCAGAAATAGTCCTCGAAAACGAATTGACTATTTTTACATTAGAAACTCTTCAACACGATTTGGTTAAGGCGCTAAATGAATTTGATGACATTACAATAAAGCTTAGAAATATTGAAAATATAGATTTGAGTTTTATTCAGTATCTTTTTTCATTGCAAACATCTGCCGCTGCAAAATCTAAAAATTTGAGCTTTACTGCAGAGTATAGCGATGAAATAAAATCATTATTGGTTAATACAGGACTATTAAGATTATTCAATTAAAAATTTATAATTATTTAGTATTATGGCAAAAACTATTTTAATTGTTGATGATTCTGAAAGCATTAGAGAAGTAGTAAAATTTACACTCGAAAACGAAGGTTACACCGTTTTGGTTGGTGTGGATGGAAAAGATGCTCTAAAATTTCTGGATGGACAAACCATCGATTTGGTTATTACTGATTTACATATGCCAAACATGGATGGTATTGAGCTTATTAAGCATATTCGAACAATCGAGGCTTATAAGCGAATTCCTATTTTGTTCTTAACAACCGAATCGCAAGTATCCAGAAAAATGGAGGCAAAAGATGCCGGAGCCACAGGTTGGATAATTAAACCATTTGTTCCTACTAAATTGTTAGAAGCACTTAAAAAAGTAATACGATGAGTATTGACAAATTTAAAGACAAATTTAAAGAAGAAGCCTCCGATAACATCAATGACTTAGAAAATGCATTGTTGGAACTCGAGAAAAATACGACTAATAAAGATCTTATTGAGCGTGTTTTCAGAGCAATGCATTCACTAAAAGGAGGTGGTGCAATGTTTGGGTTTACTGCTTTAAGTGAGTTTACACACAACCTTGAGACATTGTACGATAAGGTTAGAAATGGCTTAAAAGTTATTGACAGAAAAATTCTGGATATCACTTTTGAGGCTGCTGATCATATGAAATCCTTATTGGCTGACGAATTGATGACAAATAATGAAATTAAAACCAAACACAAACAATTGGCAGCCAATATTGAGTCTCTGATTTCTGATGATACTCAAACCGATGTAATTCCAAAGTCAGGTTCATCATCCGAATCTTCAATTAAAACATATTATATTTATTTTGAACCAAATCCTGATATTTTTGCCAATGGTACAAATCCCTTATATTTAATTGATGAATTAAATTCTCTTGGTAATTGCAAAGTGTTTGCTCATTTTAATAAAATACCTCCAATTGATGAGATTGATATTAATAAATGCTATACATATTGGGAAATTTTATTAGCTACAAGCACTGACGAGAATAGTATTGCCGATGTTTTTATTTTTGTAGAAGATCAATGCAAACTTGAAATAGATGAAGTTGCTGATAACGATATAACAATCCATGCTGATTTTATACATGCAATTACAAGATTAGCCATTGAAAAGAAGGATGTTGGAATAGTAGAAATAAAAAATCTTATTAAGAAGCTAAAGTTAAATGCTAATGTAGCTTTAGCGGAATTGAATGAACCTGAAAAAAGGATTGAGAGCTCTAAGGTTAAAGAAACCACTATTTCAAGTATTCGTGTTTCATCAATTAAATTGGACCAGATGATGAATCTTGTAAGTGAGTTAGTTACTACTCAGGCAAGATTAACTTTATTTGCAGAGAAAACAAACAATACTGAACTAAATGCAATTGTTGAAAATATGCAGAAACTGTCGCGCCAGATTCGCGATAATGCATTCGATATTGTTCTTATTCCTATTGAGACAATGCTTATTCGTTTTCAGCGATTGGTTCGGGATTTGTCTCAGGAACTGAAGAAAAATGTTGTATTCGAAGCTATTGGCGCCGAAACAGAACTTGATAAAACAATCATCGAAACACTTACTGATCCAATCTTACATATTTTAAGAAATTGCCTTGATCATGGTATCGAATTGCCCGAAGTAAGAAAGAAATTGGGTAAACCGGAACAAGGGAAAATTATTTTAAAATCATTTTATTCTGGAACCAATGTTCATATTCAGATTATTGATGATGGTGCAGGAATTGATCCGGAAAAAATTCGTAAGAAAGCAATTCAAAAAGGAATTATCTCGGAAAATGATGAATTATCAGATACTGAAATTTTTGATTTGGTATTTATGCCAGGATTCTCTACAGCCGAAAATGTTACGGATGTTTCGGGAAGAGGCGTTGGAATGGATGTCGTTAAAAGAAATATTAATGAGTTAAGAGGGGATGTGGTTGTCGATTCCGAAATTAATAAAGGAACAACTTTAACAATCAGGTTACCACTTACTCTTTCAATTATTGATGGGCTACTTGTGCGAATTGATAATGATTTATACGTAATTCCATTATCTGTTGTAAATAAAATCCATGTAGTTGATCATGATAGTATTTCATCCAAGTTCAATAATTTAATAGTACTTGATGGTGTTCAGTACTCATTCTTTGTACTTAGAAATGAGTTGGGTTATAAGAGCGAGCCACCAAAGACTGAAAGGTTAATACTTGTATCATACGAAACTGGATTAGTTGGTTTGGTTGTTGATGAAGTATTCGGAGAAAACCAAGCTGTTTTAAAATCATTAGGGAAATTGTATAAAAATCAGGCACTTATTTCGGGTGCTACAATTCTTGGTGATGGTACTGTTGCTCTCGTGCTCGATACTAATAAAATGATTAAGAAATTTTCAAAAAACTCAGAAATAATTAATTAAGGAGGTAAATGATGAAAAATGATTCTCTTATAAAAATAAATTCATATTTATCATTTAAGTTGGGTGATGATGAATTTGCTGCTCATGTTGGTAAAGTTCTAAATATATTGGAACTGGTAAAAATTACTCCTGTACCAAAATCTCCCGAGTATATGAAAGGCGTTATTAACTTGCGAGGTGCAGTTTTGCCTATAATTGACACACGAATGAAATTCGGGATGTCGCCGACTCAATTCACTCAAAATACGTGTATTGTTGTTATGGAAATACTAATGGAAAAAGATACCATACAATTGGGTGCATTGGTTGATTCTGTTCTCTCAGTTGTTGAAATTGAAGATGATCAGATTCAGCCACCACCAAGCCTTGGTAGTAAATACAAATCTGAATTTATCTTGGGCGTAGCTAAGGTTGAAGAAAAATTTATTATGATTCTTGATATGGATAAGGTATTTTCTTCTGATGAACTTATTCTTGTCATGGATAGTACTGAGGACTTATAAAAACAAGCTAATGAAATCATTAAATAATATAAAAATTGGTACAAGACTAAAAATTCTTGTAGGATTAGCCATAATCTTTGTAATCTCGTTATTGGGTTTTGAAACCTATATTGTTAATAAAAGAGTAATTACAAGAAATACCGATTTACAGGTCTTTTCTAACATTGATCAGATTTCGGACTTGATTGATCATCACCTGATATCGGGGAAAGCTCAAATTCATGATGCCATGTTGATTTTGAGTAATACCCTTGGGCAATCAAACAGTTTGACAATTAATAAGGGTAATCAAGTGCTTTACACTGAAGATATTCAGGGAAATAAAACTAGCTATAATACATATCAATGGAATTTTAAAGGAGAGATAATTAATAAAAACAAGGAATTTATCAAAAGCTTTGATATGAATGCAGGAGTTAAAGTAACTATGTATCAGAAGTATAAGGATGGTTATTTACTAATTTTTTCAAATATTGATAGAGCAGATCAAAGTTTTGTTTATCAATCCACGTTGGCTAAATCTCTTCCTGAGATTCAGAAAATTGAAAACGGTGAAAAATTTGAAACTCTTAAAATTGTAAATGGTAACTATATTAATTATTTATGCGATCCCATTTGGCTAAATGGAGAGATCGCAGGAATGGTTGTTTTGCAGAATAAAGCATTAGATTTTTCGGTTTTATCTGAAATATTAAAAAGAAAAAAATACTTTGAGGATGGATTTGTTTCATTAATTCGAAACGACGGTTATTTTCTGTATCATCCAGAATTACAAGGCTTGCAAGCAAATCAGTATAACTTTTTTAAACAACTTGCAAAAAGCACTCAAGAGCAAAATAAAATTGAATTTTTGTGGCCTGAAAATGAATCTGGGAAAACGAAGTTTTTTTATTCAAAGTATAAAACAGGACTTGATTTTTATATTACAATTATTTTCGATAAGGGAAATTTATTTGAATCGTTGAATAAACTTGTTATATCGATTTTATTTGCAATAACTTTAGCCGTATTATTGTTTTTTGCAATAATATCAGCTTTTTCTAAAAAACTTGTTGGCAATATAAACCAGGGTGTCAATTTTGCTCAAAAGGTTTCTGAAGGTGATTTGTCGGCTACATTTGATTTAAATCAAAAGGATGAAATTGGCGTATTGGCAAATGCATTAAACAATATGGTTGTTCACCTCAGAAGTATTGTTGATCAGGTAAATGTTAGCTCAACAAACATTGCATCTGCCAGCCAGGAAATAAATTCAGGTTCGCAGCAGTTGTCCCAAGGAGCAAATGAACAGGCTGCTTCCACTGAAGAAATATCCTCATCTATGGAGCAAATGGTGGCAAATATTCATCAGAATACAAATAATGCTATCCAAACTGAAAAAATATCGCGAAAATCATCTGAAGGAATGCATACTGTGCTTAACTCTGCAATGCAAAACAGAAGATCAATTATAAATATTGCAGAAAAAATTACAATTATAAACGAAATAGCTTTTCAAACAAATATTCTCGCACTTAATGCTGCAGTTGAGGCTGCAAGAGCAGGTGAGCATGGAAGAGGTTTTGCTGTAGTGGCAAACGAAGTAAGACGATTAGCTGAACGAAGTAAGTTTGCTGCTCAGGAAATTGATGAATTATCAAGAACTAGTGTTGATGTTAACGATGAGGTTGCAAAATTGATGGAACAAATTACACCAGAAATTGAAAGAACTTCCAGACTTGTTCAGGAAATAGCCACTTCAAGTCTTGAACAGAATTCTGGAGCTGAACAAGTAAATAGTGCCATTCAACAACTGAATCTGGTTACACAACAAAATGCTGCCGCATCTGAAGAATTAGCTTCTTCGGCTCAGCAACTCGAATTTCAGGCAAATAAACTTAAAGAGAATATCAGGTTTTTTCAAAAGGAATCAACAATCCTGATTAAATAAAAAGCTTTTTACTAATCTTAAAATTAGATTATGAAAATAAATGATTTGAAAATAGGAGTCAAGCTCGTTATAACCCTTATGTCAGTTACTATAATAATTGTACTCATGTTGGGAACATATGCCTATTTAAAAAATAAAACCAGGATTCGAAATTATTCTGATGAATATATAAAAGGAGTAATAAACGGATTGGATGAATATATAAATTATCATTTTCTTGATTATAGAAGTAATCAATTAAAATCAAATGATTTAATAGTAAAATTAATAAATGAAAAAGGAGATATTAATTCTATAACTTCTGATTTATTAAATCAAATTAAGATCATAACAAATACAAGTTCTGCTGTATTTCAAAAAACAGCTAAAGGCTTTGTTTGCATTGGTTGTTCAGACAATAAAAAATGGAGTATTGGAGATGTTATTACATTGAGCTCTGATACTGTTATCGAAATAGAACAACAAGGTGCATTTTATGATCAATTATTTACTAATTCAATAAAAGAATATGGTATTTACAAACCAATCTATAGTAAAGAAAAACTGCATTCAATAGTATATACAGGCACAAATAAAAACTATGTAAATATTGTTTATGAATTATTTAACTCAAAATCATTTTATACTGACGGTTTTGTATTTATGGTATCGAAAAATGGAGATATAATAATTGAACCAGAAATTGCTAAAGATTTAATTGATATTGATCTGGTAAAGAATCAGATACTAAAACAAAAAAAAGATACAGGAAAGATTAAATATACTGATGATTCGGGAAATGTAAAATACTTGTATTATAAATTCAACATTAATTCAAATGCATACCTTGGTGCAATGGCATCTGATCAATATATTTTTGTGGAGTTGGTTAATTTTAGAAAACTTATTTATGTAAGTATTTTCTTTGCTTTAACTATCTTCTTTATTTTACTCGTTTTTATATCAAAAAACATTACAAGACCATTAAAAAAAGGAGTTGAATTTGCTCAAGAAGTAACTAATGGAAACCTTGAGGTTACAATAAATATTGAACAGAATGATGAGGTTGGTTCATTAATAAGTGCACTAAACAAAATGGTACTAAATCTTAGAAATATTGTAACCGAAATAAATACAAGTACCGATCAGATTGCCGTTTTAAGTATGCAAATGAGTTCAAGTTCACAGCAATTATCTCAGGGCGCAAGTGAACAAGCATCATCAGCCGAAGAGGTTTCATCCTCAATGGAGGAAATGGTTTCAAATATTCAACAAAATGCAGATAATGCTCAGCAAACAGATAAAATTTCGCTAAAAGCTGCAGAAGGAATGAATAAGGTTAAAGATTCATCAGCGCATAATTATGAAGCTGTTAATAATATTGCTGATAAGATTTCTGTCATTAATGATATTGCATTTCAAACCAATATTCTTGCATTGAATGCAGCAGTTGAAGCTGCAAGAGCTGGCGAACATGGAAAAGGATTTGCTATGGTTGCCAATGAAGTCCGTAAACTTGCTGAACGAAGTCGTGTTGCTGCTGATCAGATCGAGAAACTTTCCAGAACAAGTGTAAAAGCAAATGAACAGGTAGCTCGATTAATGGAAGAGATTGCACCTCAGATAGAAACCACAGCAAAACTGGTTCAGGATATTACTGCTGCTAGTCTCGAACAAAACTCAGGGGCCGACCAGGTAAATAGTGCAATTCAGCAATTAAATCAGGTTACACAACAAAATGCTGCGGCTTCAGAAGAACTTGCTACTAGTGCCGAAGAGCTTGCCAGTCAGGCGCAACATCTTAAAGATACTATATCCTATTTTAAAATTGGTATCGATAAAACATCCGAAATTGAACAAAAATTAACCAATTATAATGTTACGCCCAAAATAATGTCTCAGGATAGTTTTGCAATGAAAGTACAGGATGTTCAAAAATCGGGAGTCGAAATTAACCTAATTGATGATAAAAAATTAGATGATAGTTACGAAAGTTTTTAATTAAGAAATTATAAATAATAACTCAAAATAAATCAATTATGAAAAAAAGCTACATTTTACTATTGCTTGTATTTACAGCAAGTATTAATTTCAATGCATTTTCTCAAGAAGATGAAAAATCAGGTTGGGATGCCAGTGTGGGAACCGACCTCGTAAGCAGATATATCTGGAGAGGCCTTGCTAGTTCAAAAACTCCTGCTTTACAACCATATTTAGAAGTTTCTAATGGAGGATTTGCTATTGGAACCTGGGCTTCTTATACTATTGGTCAGGAAATTATTCAGGAAATAGATTTGTATGTTTCATACTCAATTGGAGGAGTTACATTCGCTATAACCGACTATTTTGCTTATGAAGATACACTTCCATCGTTCGATTTTTTTAATTTTAGTAGTAGATCAACCGCTCATTTACTCGATGCTCAATTAGTTTACGAAGGCCCTGAGTCATTTCCCATTAAAGCAACTTTATCTACATTATTTTTTGGTCCCGATAAAAATGTTGATGGTAAAAATAATTATTCCACTTATATTGAACTTGGTTATAATTTCGGTATAAATGATTTTTCAATTTTACCTTTTGCTGGATTTAGTGTAAACGAAGGATTCTATAATTCAAAAGCAGGATTTATTAATTGTGGCATTACTGGCGAAAGCGAAATCAAAGTAAATGAAAATTTTACTGTTCCAATATCTGTTTCTTTTATTACTAATCCTTTAGATAATAATGCATTTGTAGTATTAATGTTAAGCTTTTAAAAATTATACATATGAATAACTTTAAATTATCCTTACGAGCAAAAATGATATTATTAATACTTTCAACAGTATTTATTGTTTTTGCAGCCATTTTTTCATATCTGGCAATTTCAACCCGGTCTGAAGCTATTAATAAAGCTAAAGAACTTGCTGTAATAACAGCAAGAAGTGTTGCACACGAAACTGAAGCATTCTTTTCGCAGGGAGCTTTAGTTACAAGAAGTGTAGCCCAAAACTTACTCGCCTTAAAAGAATCAGGAATGACAGACCGTAAGCATACAAACCAAATTCTAATAAATACTTTGGAACAAAATAAAAATTTCTTATCATTCTGGACTCAGTGGGAGCTTGGTGCATGGGACGATAAAGACAAACAATATATAAACCAAATTGGATCTGATAAACTTGGAAGATATGCAAATACCTATTTCCGTGATCAGGGCAAAACAGTATTAAGTGATGCTACTTTAACTGAGGTAGCAGATGAAGAAGACTACTATGCTATACCTAAAGAAACGAAGAAAGAAACAATTCTTGAACCTTACTATTATAGCTACACAATTGATAGTGAAACAGAATTTTATGAAACTTCTTTTATAGTCCCTGTTTTATACAAAAAAGAGTTTTTGGGAGTTGTTGGAGTTGATTTCGAACTAACTGAGTTGCAAAAAATCTGTAACAAAGTAAAATTGTTTAATTCTGGTTATGCATATATAGTTTCAAATCAATTCATAATTACTGCATTTAAAGATTCCTCATTTATTAATAAAAACTATTTTGATTTTATTAAAAAAGATGGTGAACTAATAAAAAATGCAATCTCATCTGGTTTTGAGTTTAATAATGAAGATATATCATTTCTTGAAAATGAAAATGTCTTTCGCTCGTATGTTCCAATCAAAATTGGTAATACAACTTCTCCGTGGAGTGTTTGTGTTGAAGTGAATAAGGATGAAATATTAGCAGAAGCACAAGGTAAATTTATAACCATTATCTTAATTGGTATTGCTGGCATACTTATAATTGCTATGCTAATTTCAATTATTGCTCGCAACATTACAATTCCTTTATTTAAAGGAGTTGAATTTGCACAAAAAATTGCCGAAGGTGATCTTGAGCATGATATTGATATTAATCAGAACGATGAGATTGGGTTACTTGCCGAAGCATTGCAGAATATGGTGGTTAAGTTACGCGAAATTGTAAATGGTATAATTTTTAGTGCCGATAATATCTTTTCTGCTAGTCAGCAACTGAGTTCAAACTCCCAGCAAATGTCGCAGGGAGCTAACGAACAAGCATCATCTGCTGAAGAAGTATCGTCATCAATGGAACAAATGGCTGCAAATATCCAGCAAAATACCGATAATGCGCAACAAACTGTTAAAATTTCGACCAATGCGGCTGATGGTATGAAAGTGGTAATGAAAGCTGCCAAAGATAATAGTATAGCTATTAAGCAAATTGCAAAGAAAATCTCTATAATTGACGATATAGCCTTCCAAACCAATATATTGGCCTTGAATGCAGCCGTTGAGGCAGCCAGAGCAGGTGAACATGGAAGAGGATTTGCTGTGGTTGCAAACGAAGTTAGAAAGTTGGCTGAAAGAAGTAAAGTAGCTGCCGATGAAATTGATACATTGTCAAAATCGAGTGTTGATGTTAATGATGAAGTAACCAAACTTATTGAATCTATTGTGCCAGAAATTGAAAAAACATCAAAACTTGTTCATGAAATTTCAGCTGCTAGTCTCGAACAAAATTCAGGTGCTGAACAAGTCAATAGTGCTATTCAACAACTTAGTCAGGTTACACAACAAAATGCTGCTGCTTCAGAAGAATTAGCTACTAGTTCAGAAGAATTAGCCAGCCAGGCCAAACAGCTTAAAGATAATATTGCGTATTTTAAAACTGGCCTGGAAATGGAATATGATGAGGCTGATGATGAATTGGTTGCACTGAAGAAAACAAAAAAAATAGTTTCTAAAACAAAAAAAGTAAATATCGTTAAAAAGACTAAAGGAAATTCACAACATGGAGTGGAAATAAATCTGAGCGACGATAGAAAACTTGATAGTGATTATGAAAGTTTCTAGTTTGATTTTTAATTGATGATTGGGTTTTTAAATTTTAGGTTAAGGTGTTAAATTTTATTCAAAAAAATCATCTTTTGAGACAGAGAGGGAATAAAATTCCCTCTCTTAAACTATATTTAAAATATGCAGGATACAGGTATATTCTCTTTTTATAATGCTAAATTATCTCAGGCTGACTTTGAAAGGTTAAGTCGCTTTATTTTTGATCAGTCAGGAATAAAACTACCTCAGGTAAAGCTAATTATGCTACAGAGTCGTTTGCAAAAAAGACTCCGCGATTTAAGCATGACTACTTTCAAAGAATACGTTGATTATGTTTTTAGCCCCGAAGGTCTCGAAAATGAGATTGTCCATATGCTCGATGTAGTTAGTACCAATAAAACTGATTTTTACAGAGAGCCAGTGCATTTCGACTTTTTAAATAATGTGGCCCTACCAGAATTTTACGAAAATGGAAAAAATCTGAATAATTTTCTAGTTTGGAGTGCTGGATGCTCAAGTGGTGAAGAACCATATACTATTGCATTCACATTGTCAGAATTTAGAGAGAAATTTCCAGCTTTTAATTATAATATAATTGCTACCGATATTTCTGCTCAGATTTTAAATAAAGCGAAATTAGCAGTATATAAAGAAGATTTGATTAGCTCGGTACCGTTTTTTATTAAGAAGAAATATATACTTAAAAGTAAAGATCGAAATAATAAAACTATCCGAATTAATAAAGAATTAAGAGATAAAGTAAATTTCTTTAGGTTTAACTTTATGGAAACTACTTATAATTTGCCACATATGTTTGATGTTATTTTTTGTCGGAATGTACTTATATATTTTACGCGTGAAACTCAGGAACAGGTTCTTATAAAACTTTGCTCAAAACTTAAACCTGGAGGATATTTATTTATTGGACATTCTGAATCAATTCTTGGAATGGAACTTCCAATTCTGCAAATTAAACCAACAGTTTATAAAAGGATTTAATTCATATAATCATGAGTCAACTAAATGATCAGGAGCTAATTAATGAACTTGTAAAACGTTTTGATGAAACGAAGAAAGCATTAAGTGAAGTTCAGAAATTAAATGAAGAACTAAAGGAGGTAAATAAAAAACTTGAAGAATCAGAGTCAATGAAAAGTCATTTTATTTCAAATATAACAAATGAAATAATTAATCCTTTTGCTTCTATATTAGCTCTTTCAAAAAACATTCTTTCTGTTGAAAAAGAAAACTGGAAGAAAGTAATTACAATGGTTTCACATATTTATACAGAAGCTTTTCATCTCGATTTTCAATTCCGGAATATTTTTGCTGCAGCAAAGCTTGAAGCAGGAGAGGTTGTTCCCGAAATACTTAATGTTGATGTAAGTTCACTTGTTGAGAGTATTATAGAGTCCTTTAGCCATTTAGCTAAGAAAAAATTTATTGGTATTGAGCTAAAAAACGATTTAAAAGAAGAGAAGAGTAAAATTGTTCTATTTAAAACTGATCCTGAAAAATTACGACTTATCATTTCAAATTTATTAAGCAATGCAATAAATTTTAGTTTCGAAAAAAGTCGAATAATTATAAAAATATGGAAGTCAGAGAATTTTTTATTGATTTCTGTACAGGATTTTGGTACAGGTATTTCTGTTGAAAATCAGAAAATCATTTTCGATCGATTTAAGAGATTAAGTTCTGGTATCGATTCTATTAATCGTGGACATGGCTTAGGCCTTTCGGTTAATAAAGCAATGATTGATTTGTTGGGTGGTAAAATTGATATTAAAACAGAATTAAACAAAGGTTCGGTATTTACTGTTTGTATTCCTGAATATGATGGAGAAATATCTGGAATAGCATTCGATGACAACGAATTTTTCTTTAATTCTGATGAAGTTAAAATGTCAGAAAATGATAAAGAAGAAGTCTTTTAATTTAAATTAAATGGTGCTTTACGAATCCTTTTTTTTGTATCCTTCGGCCTTATATGCTACACAAAAACCAAATCATATTACTACAATTTTGGGTTCGTGTGTTGCTGTATGTTTGTGGGATCCTTTATATAAGTATGGAGGCATGTGCCATTATATGTTGCCATTATGGAATGGTGAGGGATTAGCATCACCAAAATATGGAAATATTGCCATTGAAAAGTTAATAGAGAAAATGATTTCATTTGGGTCTAAAAAGGAAAACATTCAAGCCAAAATTTTTGGTGGCGGTGATATTTTTCAAAGACGATTAAATCATTTTAATATTGGTGAGAAGAATATCTGGATTGCTCAAAGCTATCTTAAGGAGCAAAATGTTCCAATTATTAGCTCAAGCACTGGAGGTGAATCTGGTCGTAAAATTATCTTTAATACATATAATGGTGAAGTAAGGCAACGATATGTAAGAAAACAAACCGAATTATAATTTTAACTCTATGAGTGATAAAATAAGAGTATTGGTTGTCGACGATTCAGCAGTTGTTCGTCAAAACCTTTCAGATATTATTAATTCAGATCCTGATCTTGAGGTAATGGGAACTGCATCAGATCCATTTATAGCGGCAAACAAAATAAAAGTAGAAGTTCCTGATGTTATTACACTTGATATAGAAATGCCACGAATGGATGGACTTACATTTCTTCAAAAAATAATGTCGCAACATCCAATTCCGGTTGTTATTATTTCTAGTTTAACTGATAAAGGAACAGAAACCGGCATAAAAGCTCTTGAATACGGTGCTGTTGAGATAATTACTAAACCACAATTGCATAACAAAGAAGCATTAAATGAATCAAAAATTATTATTTGTGATGCCATACATGCTGCTGCAGGTGCCAAAATCAAAAGAAAAGTAATAAAGCATACTGTAATGCAGGTTGAACCAAAATATTCTGCTGATGCCATTTTGCCTCCTGTTCAGAATAAAAGCATGATTCATACAACAGAGATGGTTGTTGCCATAGGGGCTTCAACAGGTGGAACAGAGGCACTCAATAAACTTATCCAAGAGCTTCCTGCGGATGCTCCTGGTATTGTTGTGGTGCAGCATATGCCTGAAAAGTTCACTACATCTTTTGCAAAAAGATTAAATGAATTAAGTAAAGTAACTGTAAAAGAAGCTGAAGATGGTGATTCTGTGTTTCCTGGAAGAGTCCTGATAGCTCCAGGGAATTTTCATATGCTTTTAAAACGCAGTGGCGCAAAGTATTATGTCGAAGTTAAAGGAGGGCCGATGGTAAATAGACACCGTCCTTCAGTAGATGTATTATTCAGATCTACAGCACGATATGCTGGAGCAAATGCTGTTGGTGTTATATTAACTGGTATGGGCGATGATGGTGCAAGAGGTTTGCTTGAAATGAAGCAGAATGGTGCATTTACAATTGCACAGGATGAAAAATCGTGTGTTGTTTTTGGAATGCCTAAAGAAGCTATTAAGCTTAATGCAGTTGACAAAATTCTTCATCTTGATATGATTAATAATTCCATTCTTAATTTTGTGAAAAATAGACCTCATTAGAGCAAAAAACAAATCTTTTTTGAAGCTCATAGTATAAATTATCTGTATAATGTTTTTTTAAGGTAAAAGATTTTTTAAATTTAAGCCTTACTTTATTGATGTTTGTGTTTAGCAATAATAATTACCTGTTTTAATAAAAATAGTTGTAACTATGAATGAACGTAATTCTCAAAGCATTGTATATAAGTACACTATAAGCGGATTTGTTATTGGTCTAGTGACTGTAATGTTTGTAATATTTATTGATTTTTTAATTAAAAAAATAAGTTTCTCAGAGTTAATTGAAATTCATAAATCGAATCCTGTTTATATTATTCTCGATTTGTCTCCACTTGTATTGGGATTTTATGCTTATCTAATAAGCAAGAAATATGCAGACACATCTACTACTTTACACAATTCTTTAAAACATGAGTTTGATAAAACACAAAAGATATACCGCTTTGTTGAAAAAATAAGAAATGGGCAATTTGAATCAGAGTATAAAGTTCAAGGTGCGGATGATGTGTTAGGACAATCAATTCTCGATTTGAGAGATAATTTAAAGAAGAATAAAATCGAAGAAGATAACCGACGTAAAGAAGATCAGCAGCGAAATTGGATAGCCGAAGGATTGGCAATGTTTGGCGATATTCTTCGAAACAATACCGACAATCTTAATGAATTGTCATATAGCCTTATTTCTCAGCTTGTTAAATATATTAAAGCAAATCAAGGTGCTTTTTTTATTATTAACGACGAGTCAATGACAGATAAACATTTTGAGATGACCGCCTGTTATGCATATGAGCGTAGAAAGTTTGCTGATAAAAGAGTGGAATGGGGCGAAGGTGTGATAGGAGCGGCTATATTAGAGCAGCAAACCATTTATATGACCGATGTTCCCGAAACCTATGTAAATATTACATCTGGTTTGGGTCAAGCAACTCCCCGATGTTTATTAGTTGTTCCATTAAAGATAAACGACGAATCTCATGGTGTTTTAGAAATAGGATCGTTTCAGCCAATAGAGTCGTATGTAATTGAATTTGTAGAAAAAGTAGCCGAGAATGTAGCATCTACAATCTCTAATGTTAAAATAAATACACGTACTGCCAAACTTTTAAGAGAATCTCAGCTTCAAGCAGAAACCTTAGCGGCTCAGGAAGAGCAAATGCGCCAAAACATGGAAGAGCTGCAAGCTACACAGGAAGAAGCAGCGCGCCAAAGTGAAAAGTTTATTACATTCACTAACGCCGTTAATCACACACTTATTCGTGCTGAATATGACGCTTTTGGAAACCTATTATATGCAAATACAAAGTTCCTGAAAAAAATGGGGTATGAAAGTAATACCGAAGTTGAAGGAAAACATATATCATTGTTTATTAACGAGAAAGACAGAGAGTGGTTCGATCCAATTTGGGAAAGCCTTGCCAAGGGAGGTAAACATTTTGAAGGTGATATGAAGCATGTTACTAAACAAGGACGTGATTTATGGACTATGTCCACGTATACTTGCATGAGGAGCGAGGCTGGAACAGTCGAGAAAATATTATTTCTGGCAATTGATACTACCGAACAGAAAAAGCAAAGTCTCGATTACCAAGGCCAAATTCAAGCACTTAATAAATCTACAATAAAAGTTGAATTCCTTCCTACTGGTGATTTATTGGAATGCAATCAAAAATTTATCGACTTAATGGAATTTTCATTATATGAATTAAAGGAAAAAACAATTTTTGACTTTGTTGATAAATCTGATCTGAATAAATTACGAGACCTCTGGGATGATGTAACTCAGGGTGAAACATGGGAAGGTACTTTGCGCCAAAGAACCAAAGACGATAAAGATGTATGGCTTAGAGTTTCTTTATCTGCTGTGCGTGATATGTATGATGATATATCGAAGATTATTTGTATCGGAAATGATGAAACAAAAGAACGTTTAATGGAGATAGAAGCAAGGAGACAAACCGAACTTTTACGAAAACAAGAAGAAGAATTGCGAATCTCAAGGTTGGATTTAAGAGCTCAGTTGAAACAATCAAAAGATGAAGTGAGACAGCAATTTAAAGAAATAGAAAAAGCTAAATTAAGAAATGAGCGAACTCTTGAAGGTGCACTTGATGCTATAATTACTATTGATAGCCATGGTATAATTAAATTCTTTAATAATGCAGCTGAAGAATTGTGGGGTATTAAAAAAGATAGTGCCTTAGGACGAAGTATTACAAAACTATTTGCTGAAAGAGAATATAAAGATGAGTTTATAAATGCGTTTATTGACCCTAATTCTGAGAAAATAATTGGCCAGAGAAAAGAAGTGACAATAAAAGATACTAATGGGGTAGAAAAATCAGTAATTTTCTTGTTATCTCAGGCTAAAGTCGAAGAAGAAACAACTTATACAGCATTTATTCAAAATATTTCGGTGGATTTATTCTAATATAGCCAAAATCTATAGTTGAATTAATCAGAATATTCTTATTGAAATAAACAAAACAAGTAAACCCTTGGAAAAAGATTATAAATCTTGTTTATTCTACATTTTTTTATATGTTATTTGTATTAAATTTTGTATTGTTCTTTTATTAATTATTGGTTCTACCACTTTAGTAAAATCTCAGTCAAATAAAACAGATAGTTTACTCCATTTGCTTCAAAAGGAGGATGGAAATAAAAAGGTTGATATTCTAAACGAGATTTCTATTTCCTATCGTATTAATTCACTAAATAATTCGCTCGATTATGCCAAAAAAGCATTAGCTTTTGCTCAAAAGAATGATTATATCTTTGGACAGGCTGAAGCATATAAAAATATTGGTGTTGTCTTTTTTATGCAGAATAAACCACAGGAAGCCCTTGTGGAATATAATAAATCTTTAGACTTATTTAGAGTAGATAAAAATGCATATAAGATAGCTGCAATGCTTAATAATATTGGAATTATTTATGTTGCCCAGGGCGATTATCAACTCGCTTTGAATAATTTTAACGAAGCTGTTATTGTCAATCAAAAAGAAAGAAAACCAGAAGCCGTAGCAAATATTTATAATAATATTGGGATGGTTTATAGTAAATGGGGTATTTATGATAAATCACAAGATTATTATCAAAAATCTTTAGAAATAAATCGAGAACTAAATAATAAACTGGGTGTTGCCGCTGCATTAAATAACCTGGCACTTATTCAAAAAACATTTGGAAAATACGATAAGGCAATAGAATACTATCAGGAAGCCATAAAAGTTAATGAAGAAATTGAAGATAAATCTGGAATCGCACGATGTTTTGGTAATATGGCAAATGTTTATATCAGCTTAGGTGATACATTAAAAGCGATTGAGCTAAATACCCAATCTTTAGAACTAAAAATGGAGCTTAATGACGAACAAGGAATTGTTCTTTCCTATTTATCTATTGGTGAGTTGCAGAGACAAATGGGGGAAAATGACAAAGCCATTCATTCTTATAAAAAGTCATTAGAGATATCGAAAATTACTAATGATAAAGAAAATATGATGGACTCATATTCGGCACTTGGAAATACTTTCCTTCAAATGAATAAAACAAATGATGCTTTTGAATATTTTACATTGGCACTCGAAATCGCAAATGAACTTAACAGTAAAAATAGTATCGCTTTTATTCGAAATAAAATTGGAAAATGTTTAGCCAAAACCCATCAATATAATAGTGCCAGGCAGAACTTATTGTATAGTTTAAACCTTGCCAATGAGTTAGACATTAAACCATTAATTGAAAGAAATTACCTTGATTTGACAGAGGTTTCAAAACAAATGAAGAATTTTGAGGAAGCTTATGAGTATCAAAACGAATATATTAAAATACATCAGACTATTTTTAATGAGGCGTCACAAGCCAAAATAGCCCAACTGGAAGCAAACTACGAAAACGAGAAAAAGGAAAAGGAAATCGTTGAACTAAAAATAAAACAAGAGAAAATTAATCAACGGAATCAATTAATTATTATTCTGGCTGTTGTTCTTATTTTTTTTATAAGTTTTATCTTTTTGCTAAACAAAAATTTAACTAAAAGAAGATCAATTAAGCTTCTTGATCAAAAAAATACCCTGCTAAAAAAAACAAATATAGAATTAGTAGCTGCAAAGGAAAAAGCTGAAGAATCAGATAAACTTAAAACGGCTTTTCTTACTTCAATTTCTCATGAAATAAGAACTCCTATGAATGCTATTATTGGATTTTCTGAATTTCTGGCAGATAATAGTATAAGCGAAATCGAAAGAATTGAATTCTTCCAGATAGTTAAACTTAATAGCGAAATGCTCTTAGGATTAATTGATGATATTCTTGATGTTTCACTTATAGAAACAGGTCAATTGCGAATTAGAACTGAGAAAGTTTCATTAAATAAAATTATGGATGAAACGTACCAATTATTTAAAGAGAATGAAAAGCTGAAACTATCACATATAGATTTTACCTACTTTGTTCATGATATCCAAAAGGATATTTTCATTTTATCTGATTCCTTTAGATTAAAACAAATCCTTTCTAATCTTATCGATAATGCAATAAAATTTACCGATTCAGGTCAGGTGTCTTTTACTTATAAAATCATTGAAATAGACAATCGAAATTTCATTAAGTTTCAGGTTGATGATTCAGGTATAGGAATTGATAATAAATATCAGAATAGAATCTTTGAACGATTTTTTAGAATCACCACCGATAATAATCACTTATACAAGGGTTCAGGAGTAGGTCTGTCTATCGTTAAAAGTCTTGTTGACATAATGGGCGGAGAGATCTGGTATTCATCTGCCCCAAACAGTGGATCAACTTTCTTCTTTACAGTCCCTTTTATCGAAAGTAAAAATGAATTTTCTTAATGTTTTTTTTATTTTTGGTAAACTTTACTCCTTAATATTGGTTTGTAAAGCTAAAATTCAAATATACACGATATGAGAAAAAGCTATTTTTTATTTTATTTTTTTATTGCTCTTCTATTATGGAATTGTTCGAATTCTAATAAGCCTCCTGAATATGAAATTAAAATTATTGAAACCAGCGATGTTCATGGCGCAATATTTAATTATGATTTTATTCAAAATACAAAATCAAATACTTCTTTATCGCAGGTTCAAACTTATTTAAAAAAAGAAAGACAGAATCTAGATATTATTCTGCTTGATAATGGAGATATTTTACAAGGCCAACCCACAGTTTATTATTATAATTTTCAAAATACGATTGATTCTCACATTGTTTCTAAAGTTGGCAATTACCTGCAATATGATGCTGCAACTGTAGGGAATCATGATATCGAAGCAGGACACGATGTTTATGATAAAATAGTTAAGGAGTTTAATTATCCTCTACTAGCTGCAAATGCAGTGCGAACAGATAATGGAAAGCCTTACTTCAAACCCTATGTAATAATAAACAGAAAAGGATTTAGAATAGCGGTATTAGGGTTAATAACTCCCCGAATTCCCGATTGGTTACCGGAGGAGTTATGGTCAGGCATTGAATTCGAAGATATGATAGAATCAGCAAAAAAATGGGTGCCAATTATATTAGAAAGAGAAAAACCAGATTTATTAGTTGGTCTCTTTCATTCCGGATTCGATTTTAAATATGCAAATTCAGATGAGAATACTTATAAAAATGAAAATGCTTCAATTCTGGTCGCAAAAAATGTACCTGGTTTCGATATTATATTTATTGGGCACGATCATGCAACATGGAATGAAAGTATAATAAATACAGAAGGCAATAAAGTAATTATTTTAGGCCCAAAGAATAATGCAAAACAGGTAGCGGAGGCTAAAATTATTTTTAAAAAAAATAGTAATGGCTTATACGATAAGATTATAGAGGCACAGATTGTTGATATAAAAAATTTCCCTGTCGATAGTTTGTTTGATGTTAAGTTTCAGAAAGAATTCAACGAAGTAAGTGATTATGTATCAAAACAAATTGGAGAACTTAGTCACACATTAAACTCTCATGATGCCATATATGGTCCATCTCAATTTATGGAGTTTATTCATAGTATTCAGCTTGATTTAACTCATGCAGACATTTCTTTTGCGGCAAATCAATCTTTTAATTCAACTATTGAAAAAGGCCCAATATATATACGTGATATGTTTAAACTATTCCGATACGAGAATTTCCTTTATACAATGAATTTAACTGGTACCGAAATTAAAAATTATCTCGAATATTCGTATGCTAACTGGTTTAATACAATGAACGATGAATCAGATCATCTGTTATTATTTAAATTAGATGAGAGTGGAAATCCTGAATTTAATGAGACAAATAAATCATATTCATTAAAAAATATGTTTTATAATTTTGATGTTGCTGGCGGTTTAAATTATCATATTGATATTTCTAAACCAATAAATCAAAAAATTAATATAATTTCACTTACCAATGGGGAACCGTTTTATTCAGACAGTATTTATACGGTTGCAATAAATAGTTATCGGGGAAATGGTGGTGGAGGTTTACTTGAATTAGGTGCAGGAATACCAAAAAACGATATCGCAAAACGAAGAATTAGTTCCACAGATAAAGATTTACGCTATTATTCAATAAATTGGATCGAAGAAAAGAAAATAGTAAATACAGATTTTAAATCGACCTGGTATATTGTACCTGAAAAATGGTGGAAAAAAGCATCACAAAAAGATAAAGAACTGTTAAATATAAAAAATAACTGAAAAACACATGATAAGATTTCTAGCAATTATTGTACTGCTTTTTGCAGTAAACTCTTGCAAATTAATTAAAAAGAAAGATGAGCAAAAATTACCAAAAGCCAAAAATATTATATTACTCGTTGGTGATGGGATGGGTGTAAGTCAGATTTATGCAGCCATGTCAACTGCTAGCAAACCATTAAATATTGAGCAATTTAAATATATTGGATTTCATAAAACATACTCTGCAACACATTATATTACCGACTCAGGTGCTGGAGGAACAGCATTATCTACAGGTATAAAAACCTGTAATAATTGTATTGCAACTGATACATCAGGGAATTCAATAAAAACGATCTTAGAATATGCCAAAGAAAATGAACTTGCTACAGGTTTAGTTTCTACTAGTTCAATTTTACATGCAACTCCTGCTTCTTTTATCGCTCATGTTCTAAGTCGCAATTCATATGAAGAAATTGCCCTATATTTCTTAAGAACAGATATCGATTTATTTATTGGAGGTGGTAAAAAGCAATTTATTCAACGAAAAGATAGTTTGAATCTTATCGATTCTTTAATAGCTCGTAATTATTTGGTTGCAGATAGCATACATCAAATTCCTGAAAATTATAAAGGTAAATTAGCTATTCTGAGTGCAAGGGAACATAATCCTTCATATTTAAAAGGTAGAGGCGATTTGCTCCCAGAAGCTACAGAAAAAGCAATCCAAATTCTAAGTAAAAACGAAAATGGTTTTTTTCTTATGATAGAGGGCTCTCAGATTGATTGGGGTGGCCATGATAAAGATATTGATTATGTTGTTTCTGAAACAATCGATTTTGATAAAGCAATTGGAAAAGCACTTGAATTTGCAAAGAAAGATGGCGAAACCCTTGTAATCGTTACTGCTGATCATGAGACGGGTGGTTTAACTTTAACAGACGGTGATTTAAAAGGGAAAACAATTGTTGCTAACTTTTCAACCGATCATCATACTGGAGTTATGGTGCCTGTTTTTGCATTTGGTCCTGATGCTGAAGATTTTATTGGCATATATGAAAATACCAAAGTGTTTGAAAAAATGATGACGGCTTTTCAATTTAAAAAATAGAGTAAAAAAATGATAGGGACTATCCTTGACCTGTATAAATAAAAATATCTGGGGTTAGCCCCAGATATTTTTATTTACACGCATTATGAGTTTTATTAATCCAAATCTTAGTACAATTTAATATTACCATATTTAGTAATAATATTTACTTTCGATTGCGTATTTTGATCACTTCCTATAATGCCTTCAATGCTAAGCTCATTAGAATCTTTAATTTTGCTAACTCTGCCTGTACCTGGATAATCAATATCTCCATATTTTGCATTTCCTACAATTTGATATGATGCGCTTTCTTCAATGCCCAACTTTGCGCTTCCATATTCATTGTTGATTTTAATCTCTTCGAAATCTTTTGGAATAAAACCTACAGAAAATCCTCCATAACGGTTTTCAACTTCAATTTTCTTAGTAATCTCATCAAATTTAAAATCTGTATAAGCAGCTGTAGTTACAAAATTAGCTAGGCTTCCGATTTTATAAACATCATATTTCGATTCGCAAACAATAGAACTCGATTTGGTAACATAAAGTTTTGAATATTTTGTAATAGCAATTAATGCTTTGCTTTTTTCAACCTCGAGCTTTGAGTATTTCATGTTTATCTTAAGCCATCCGCATTCTTCTATTCTACCATCGGAATAGCCAAGACTTATTTCTGTTAATGGTTTTGTATTGTCTCTTATAATCTTGTTTATTTTTAAGTTGCCATATTTTACTGCAATTAAAGAATGACCGGTTATTTCATTAATAAAAACACTGCCATATTTATTTTCAAGTTCAAGTTGAAGATTTTTTGGCATTTTAACTTCATAATTAATGCTAAACTCTTTGTCATTATCACTCCAGGAAATACTGGTTCTGCTAAATTTATCATCTATTGTAGTAATAGCCTTAATAGTATTACCTTCTTGACTAAATTCTACATTTAGATAGTTGAGCAGTTCTTTTGCCTTTTCTTCATTTTTATGATCAACTTTTATAGTTACATCAATAGATACTTCATTTTTATCCCAATTATTGATATTTACATTTCCAAATTTATTTTGGATAACGAGAAGAGTGTTTTGATCTGCCGGATATTCTTTATGCAGATTCTTTGAATATTCTTGTGTGCCTGCCAAAGCAGTAAATATTACAATTAGCTGAATGCTAAGTAATAAAAGGATTGATTTAGATTTCAGTGCTTTCATAGTTGTCAGATTTTTGTTGATTAAGTGCTTTAACTTGATGTAATTGATTTAATATTTGATTCATAATATCTACTTTCATTTGATAATGCTGTATCATCGCATTTATTACTCGCTCATCCGAAGGGTTTTTCTTTAAGTCGCGTTTTAAATTTTCATAAACGGCATCCATTTGTTTTAATTCGTTGAGAAGTATTGTTTTTTGAGTACTATCTACAAACTCTAAAGAACTTATTTCATTAAGTTTTTGGCTTGCAAGTGTTGCATAATAAATTTCCACCTCATTATATTCGGGTGATAGCTGATGCAATGCTAAACCGGTTCTTGTTTCTATAGTAGGATTTATCCTGTCGTATACCCATAATCCTGAAATCACAACTAAAATAGCTATTGCTGCAGCCTTTAGTAAAAGACCAAATGAAAAGCTATGTTGCTTTTTGTTAAAACGAGCCAATTTTTGTTCAAACCTTTCTAGATGTCCATCATCTGGTTCGAAAGAATCAAAAATGGGTCTGTTTTCCTGAATTATTTTTTCTATATCTTTCATATTAATATATTTTTTCTCTTTTCTTATTTCTTAATAATTCTATTAGCTTTTGTTTAGCTCTTGCACATTGCGATCGTGATGTTGAACTACTTATTTTTAAAATCTCTCCGATCTCATCATGATCGTACCCCTCAATTAAATAAAGCGAAAGAACAATTCGGTAACCATCAGGCAAGTAATTAATCTGATCTCTTATTTCTTCTGCTCTTACCTGTATTTCTTCTTCATCTTCCTTTGAGTTGTTGTTTTCAGTCGCAGGATTTATTCCAGATTCTTCAATCGATTGTAAATCAAGTTTCTTTTTTCTTAATTCATCGAGCGAATGATTAACAACAATCCTTTTTAACCAGGCTCCAAAACTTACTTCACCTTTGTAAGTAATAATTTTTTCAAATGCTTTTAAGAACGACTCCTGCATTATGTCTTCCGCCTCTAACCTATCATTAACAATTCGTAAGCAGGTATTAAACATTGCTTTGTAGTACAATTTATATAATTGAAATTGTGCCTTTGGCTCTCCCGATTTACACCGGTCAATTATATCCTGATGGATATTTAAATAAATACTTTCCTGTCTATTCATTTTCTAACTTAATGACGTAAAAAATAAATTATTGCTGCATTAATTGTACAATTTATGAAAATTTATTTTTAAGAACATCATTATCGTAATTCTATATAAATGACGCTAATAAATTCTCGATGCTGCACATAGTTAAATATCTTATTATTATTTTGACTTGTTATAATTCATTTTGATTAATTTTGAGGCCTTAAAAATGCAATTCAAATCAATATGATAAAAGTAAATTCAACTAGCCAAAAGCATAAAACTATTCGTTTTAATAAATGGTCAAATAAAAAGTACTCAGTATTTAACTCGCTAAAAAGAGTAATTAAAATTAGTACACTTAATGTTGCCTATTCAATTGTTATTTTGCCAATTCAACTAATTGCACAAACTGATACTACCAGAATAATTCAAAACATCGATTTAGAAGAGGTTGTTGTGAGTGCAGAACGATCGCCTGTAGTTTATTCGAGTCTTGCACGTATAGTTACTATTATTGATAATCAAGATTTCGGTCTAATGCCAGTAACCTGTATAAATGAATTAATTGAGTCAGGTTCGTTTGTCGATATCAGGCAGCGTGGTTCAAATGGAGTTCAAGCCGACATAAGTATCCGTGGTGGAACATTCGACCAAAATCTTATCCTTCTAAATGGCATTAATATTAGCGATCCTCAAACTGGTCATCATAGTTTAAACCTTCCTATTGATCTTAATTCTGTTCAACGTATTGAAATTCTTGAAGGCCCTGGTTCAAGAATATTTGGCCCAAACGCTTTTAGTGGAGCAATAAACATTATTACCAATCAATCCGATAAAAATTATATACGAAGCCGTTTTGCTATTGGAGATTTTGGATTATACTCAGGATCTATTTCAGGATCGATAAAAAATAAAAAATTCGGACAGTTTATTTCAGTATCTAAAACCATATCAGGAGGATACACCCAGAATACCGATTATGATAATATGAATATATTTTATAATCCTTACCTAAACTCAAAAATTGGAAAAATCGATTTTCAAATTGGTTATACAAATCGCGCTTTTGGTGCAAATAGCTTTTATACTCCTGAATATCCTGATCAGTACGAACAAATAAAAACAACCTTTTCAAGTCTGAAGTTGGAGACTGGAAATAAAATTAAAATTATTCCTGCTGTATATTACAGAGCTCATAAAGATAGGTTTGAATTATTCAGAACGAAACCAGCTACATGGTATAGTGGCCACAATTATCATTATACACAGGTTTATGGGGCAAAAATTGATGCACGCTTTTCATGGAGCTTAGGAAATACATCTTTGGGTGCTGAATATCGATCAGAAAATATACTTAGTAACAAACTTGGATTACCCATGAACGATACAATTGAAATATCTGACGAACCAAATGGTTTTTATGATAAAGAGTATGCAAGGGATATTACCAATATTTTCATGGAGCATTCAATATATCTGGATAAATTTTCTATTACAGCTGGTATGTTGGGAAGTTATTTAGATGAAAAAAACAATAAATTAAGTTTTTACCCAGGTATTGATATTAGTTTCAAAATTGCAGATAATCTCAGGATATATTCCTCAATAAACAAATCGTTACGTTTACCAACATTTACCGATTTGTTTTATACTGGACCCAAAAATAATGGAAACCCAAATTTAGTTCCGGAGGAAGCATGGAGCTATGAAGGAGGAATCAGGTTTTATTCTAATTCTGTTAATTCAAATGGGAGTGTTTTTTTTAGAGATTCAGAAAACTTAATTGAATGGGTTCGTCATAAAGATTCAACGCAATCAGCCAAGTGGGAAACTCAAAATTTAACCGAAGTTAAAACCTTTGGAATTCAATTTCAAACAAAAATAAAACTACATGATATTTATGAAAATCAGCTAGTTAAAGAAATAACTTTAAATTACGCTTATTTGAATCAGTCAATAGCATCGAATAACTATGAAACAAAATATTCACTTAATTATTTAAAGCACAATATGAATCTTACTATTTTACACAAAGTGCTTAAAAAGGTTGATTTGTCGTGGAATTTTAAATATCAGGATCGGGCAGGTGAATATCAATTATATAATTTCCAGGACAAAACGTATGAACCTGAAAAAGAATTTAAACCAGTTTTTATTGTTGATGCCAAATTAATCTGGAAACATAAGTGGCTAAATGTATTTATCGAATCAACAAATTTGTTTAATGTTTCATATGCTGATTTTGCCAATATGAATATGCCTGGTAGATGGTTTGTTGCTGGTCTTGAACTTAATTATAGCTGGTAATACCAAATGATTCAATAAAAAAAATAAATAAAAACTGTCAATGGGTTTAGTTTTAAGAATATTTTTTTTACTTTTGCTAGGAATCCTAAATTATAATTAAATCAAATTACAAGATGAAAAAATTACAATTATTATTAGTTGCCTTGGCACTTGTTAGCTTTACTGCTTTCTATTCTTGCGCACCAAAACAAGAAAAACCTGCTGAAGAAGCTACTGAACAAGTAGAAGAAGCTACAACAGAAGAAGCTACAACAGAAGAAGCTCCAGTTGAAGAAGTTGCAGAAGAAGTTGCAGAAGAAGCTGCTGAATAGTTTTTTAAGTGCTTAGAAAAAATAGAGCAGGACTAGGTCCTGCTTTTTTTATGTTTAAAAGATTCCTGTAATTATTCCGGTTACAACTTTTCCCTGGGAATAATCAAACTCCGATCCATACAGGCTATGAGGTATAATGTAAATAAGGAATAAAATAATTGATGCTAAAAGAGTAATTCTGTAATTTGCTTTTTTCATGTTTACCAAAACAGCAATTAACCAAAAAATGAGTGCTATCAAAGTCTTGTTATCTGTTAAGTCCCATCCAAAAGGTACTCCTGTCCATGCTTGTCCGAATGCAAATTGCTGAATCACTGGGCCAAAAATCATTCCGCCTACTATCAAAAATAAAAGGGTTAGTCTACCATAAAGCATTTGTTTTTCATTATTTATAGCTGCCATAATGCCTGAAATAGTAGAAAAAAGCATTGCTAAAAACATTAAGAGTATATGTGGAATCATAGCCCAGGCTGGCACATTTCCTTTGAATCGAATTATTACAAGCTCAGAATTTACCGTGTTTTCTGGATTATACTTTTTCGATAGCGATACATAATACTGCAATTTACCAGCAGCTGGTTGCTTTGGCAAATAAGCAATTAATTTATCAGCGTTTCTAACTAAGTCAATGGTTTTCCAATTATCATCAACCGGAAACAATTTGTAATTAAGACTTCCTGTTATTGATGTATCTTGAATAAGAATCTCAATTTTTGCATCTTTATCATTATTGCTAGTTCGCAATAACTTAAACTCATGAATAGCTCCAGCCACTTCCATTTTTATTTTCTTTGGATAAGTTGGACCTGTCTTTCGCTGATAATATGCTGCTCCTACAGTTATAATAACAGCTAATACCCAAATAAGTGATTTTTTCATATTGATTTTAAAGCTGAATAATTAGTACTTTGTTTTCATTTTCTCTAATTACTTCAACAGTAATTATTTGTCCCAATTCTAGTTTTGTAAGTCTTTCCATATAACCGTAAATATCTTTTACAGCAAGCCCGTCAATAGCAATAATTATATCTCCCGTTTTCATTCCGGCTTTATCTGCAGCTTTACCTTCAATAACAAGATCAACTCGTAATCCTCGCTTCTCTACTCCCGAAAAATCGGGCATAATACCAAATGTAACTTTCATTTTGCGATTGCCCATAGCAGGCGAAGGAGCTTTTGAACCTGCTTCGGTAAATAATAATTGAGATTTTGTAGTTGCCAGATTAAAAGCTAAATCATGAATGTAATTAGTAACCTGAAATAATCCATCAAAGTTGATATTTCCAAGACTGTCACCTGGTGTATGATAATCGGTGTGAGCTCCTGTTGAAAGAAAGAAAACAGGAATATTTATACTGTAAAACGATGAGTGATCAGATGGGCCATATCCCTCTTTCGATAAGCCAAGTTTAAAGTTGTAGTTCGTATTAATCATGTTTACAAGCGAATCGCTTATTGTTGTTGTACCAATACCTCCAATTTGAAGACTATTATCTGGTTTCATCCTTCCGATCATATCAATATTGATCATCGCAACAATCTGATTATTCTTTATTGGTAAATTTTGTGTAAAATGTTTCGAACCTAAAAGACCCATTTCTTCGGCTCCAAATGCGGCAAAAATAAAATTGCATTTCAATTGATCCTTTGTAGATGAAAGTTTTTGTGCAATCTCTAATACAGCCGATACTCCTGAAGCATTATCATCTGCACCATAATGTACCGAAGTTACATTTGGATTTCGTGAACCAGTTCCTATGCCTCCAAATCCAAGATGATCATAATGTCCTCCTATAATAATAAACTTAGCGTTTTCTGATGAATCAACGATTAATTGTGAAACAATATTGAATGTATTGTTCTTAACCTCTTGCAAATCAGTAATTATTTTAATTGTTTCGTTTAAAGAAAATGAAATTGACTTTTTTTCTGAATTTAATTCTGATTCTAAATCTAAAATTGTATGACCCGATTTTTTTAGTATTTTATCTGCTAATTCTCTCTTAATCTGAACCACAGGAATATTAATTTGTCCTTGAGAATTTTCAATTTTTACCAATTTATCATCCTTATCAAAAGTTGGTCCAGATACAAGGATCACACCTGCCGCTCCATGATCTTCAGCAGCTGTTGCTTTTGATCGTGCGCTGCTGAATGCTTCGTAAACCGAAAAAGCTGTGTTTGATTTAGGAGAACTCAGAAGAATCATCACCCATTTGCCTGTTAAATCAATTCCAGTATAATCATCCCAAACAATGGAGTCAGTTTTTATATTAAAACCATAACCTGCAAATACAATTTCGGCTTCCAACTCTTTATTTATTGAAAAAGGATATGGAGAGAAATCTGAATTTAACGAATAGCTTGTGTTGTTAAATCTCAATAAATTGTTCTGACCTGCAATAAGAGTCGGTCTAATTTCAAATTCTTGCAATCCATTATTATAAAGTAATTCAAGATTCGAATTTTTAAAATTCTTTGCAATATAATTAGCAGCAACTTTATCTTCTGCTGTTCCGGGAAATCTACCTTTTAATGAGTCGCTGGCCAAAAAATGAATATGATGGTATAATTCATCTTTAGTAATATCTTTGTTTATCTGTTGTGCATTAATGCATGATGTAAGAAAAACAAATATAATAAGTGCAGAAAGATTTAATTTCATAATTGTATTTTTTACCAGTAAAATGAAGTATAATATGTATTGATATTTCCTTTTTGATCTATTACAAAAAGCTCTAGCTCATGGTTCGTATGTTTTTTAATCCGTTGATCGTCCAAAATATAAAAAAGCAAATCATTTTTCATATCGTATTCAAAAAGAGCCCAATTATTGTCAATATAACCATTAAATATTTTTATCCCTGAGAGTTCATCTTTAATTGTGAATTTTATGGTATCAGAATTATTAAACTTTTTATTTTCAACTAATGGAATTATTGAAGGTGCAATTGTATCAACAAGTACAAAAAAATCACCTAATTCTTTACTATTGGCAACCACATAACCATTAATAAAATCACCACCCAAGGATATCATTTTTCCATTTCCATTGCCGTTTCCATTTTCCTTCTTTTGCGCAATAATTGCTTTTTCTCTTAGGTTTTCAGGGAGATTAATGGTTTTTATTGAAATTGAATAAGGCTTGAGTACCGGTGTATATTTATCATGAATTTTATGAACCAAAGAGTAGCTGTTTTCTATTGGTTCAGATGTGGTATAAACAAAATTTGTAGTTTCAAAAAAAGTATTCGCCGGAAAAACAAGCTGAATGTTTTCATCTGTAAAGCTGTTTTCGATATTCCAATAAAACGTTTTCGCTTTTAATGTATCTTCATTAATGTAATTATTATTGAATGATGAGCTTTTTACATTAAAAAGTAGTTTAGACCTATTTCCGTGCACATCGGTAGCTAGAAATTGGATAGTATATGCAGAATCAGTATTAAAATCAAATATACCATTACTAACTTTAACTTGATAAATTGAAAGATTATTGTTAGGTGCAATGTAGGTTTTTTGGAATGTCTTTTTTGTTCTTACTCGTTCAGAATAATCAATATGACTTTTAACATATGCCATTTCTGAAAATGAGAGTTTGTCTAAAGTATGAAGATAAACTTCTTTATCATTTACAAGGATAGACATCGTATAAATACCACAGCGGTTTTTCGAATCGTTGAGAAAATCATTTATTTCGTAACCAAAATAAAACCTGCCTGACAGTTGCAGAGTATCAATAATCTTATAATCTCCATTTGCTTTTTCCACACTGTAAAATTTGGGTTGGTTTAATCCATTTGCAAGACTCTCTTTTGAGGCTGGGTAAACAAACAAACTATAGAAAACAGGTGAAATGTCATCCTGAACAGAAAAATTAAATAGTAAAGGATTCAATGGATCCTGATTTTTGGAATCCCGAATCTCAAAATGCAGGTGTGGTCCACTTGATTGTCCGGTATTTCCCGAAAATCCTATTAATTCGCCTTTTTTAACCTTTAAACTATTTATTGGAGCATAAAAATCAACTTCAAATTCTTTGTTCTTGTATTGAATGTCTTTTATAAGATTATTAATTTCAGGTTTGAAATTACTTAAATGCCCATAAACAGATGTATATCCACTTGGATGATTAATGTAAAGAGTTTTACCGTATCCATTTGCCGAAATCTTTATTCTCGAAATATACCCCTCGTCGATTGAATATATATTTTTACCCTCAACACCCTGGGTTTTTATATCTATTCCTGCATGAAAATGTTCTGCTCTTATCTCACCAAAGTTACCTGCAAGGTAAATAGGAAAATCAACTGGTGATTGAAAATTGTTTTTTTTCGTTTTTATCTGACTAAATAGATAAAGATTGAGTAAACAGAAAGAAAAAAGAAGCGCGATTTTTTTTAATTGTATTATTTTCATTAAATTTATACAGGTTTTTTGCAATAATAATGGATTTCAATTTAACAAAACTAAAATTAAATTTGTTTTATACTAAAAAACTATAAGTATTATTTTTGAATTTGTTGAACCTATATTAATTTTGCGATTTATTTGAACTATTATGGAAGTTGAACAAAAAGAAATGGTTGGAACTTTAAAACAGAAAGTTAACAAGGTAATTTCATTATATAATAACTTAAAAATTGAGAATAATAAATTACATCAACAACAAAAAGAACTAAAAGAAACATTAAAAATAAGAGAAACAGAATTAGATTTTTTTAAAAATAAGTATAATAAGCTTAAATTAGCAAAAAGTATTGTAGCATCAGCAGGAGAATCGCACGATGCTAAGATAAAGATTAACAGGATAGTGCGGGAGATAGATAAGTGTATTGCTCTTTTGAACAGATAGAATCTGATTAGATAATGGAAGATAAATTATCAATAAGGGTTAATATCGCAGATAGATATTATCCACTTAAAATAGATAGGGGAGATGAGGAAAAGATTCGCAAAGCGGCTAAGATGATCAATGATAGGGTATTGCAGTATAAACAGCGATATACCGATAAAGATGTTCAGGATTTTTTGGCAATGGCTGCCTTGCAATATGTAATTAAAATGATTGAATGCGAGTCGAGTATGGAATTATCGCCAATGCTTGATGAGCTGAAGGGATTGAATGAAGAATTAGACGAATTTATAAAAAGAGAGTACTAAACGTTCTTTGTATAACAATATTGCCCGCATTGTTTCTTTATTATCTGTAAAACTCAACACTTTACAAATTGGAGCAAAGCTTATTTGATCAAGAGCAGGCCCTACTTCCGATTCGTCGGAATTCCCTTCGGGGAACAAGGGAAGGTCGAAATTGAATAGCGGTTCCACCCATGTCATTTTGGGGTTTTTAGAGAATTGGAGAAATCAATGCGGGTTTTTTATATATAAACCATTAAATAAATTTTGAATATGATAATTTTAAACATAATAGGAGCATTTTCGGTTGCTGTATTAGGCACGATTATTGCCATAGCTGCGTTTGCAGTGGGGGGGGTTGTTTCTTACCTGATATGGGATAAAGCTCTGTCAACCAAAAGAAACCGAATAGTTAAAGATGCTGAATCTGAAGCTGAGGTGATTAGAAAAGATAAAATCCTTCAGGCTAAAGAAAAATTTCTTCAACTAAAAGCTGAACACGAGCAGGAAATAAACGAACGATCAAGCAAATTAGTTATAGATGAAAATCGTTTTAGACAAAAAGATCTTGCTTTATCTCAAAGAATAGAAGAAACTCAGAGAAAAAAGAAAGAAGTTGAAGTTATACGCGAAAACTTACAAACTCAGATCGAGCTTGTAGAAAAACGTAATGAAGAGCTTGAGCGAATGCATAAACAACAAGTTGAACAATTAGAAGCAATTTCAGGTTTGTCTGCTGATCAGGCAAAAGAACAACTTATAGAATCATTAAAAGCCGAGGCTCGAACCGAAGCTATGTCTCATATCAATGAGATTATGGAAGAAGCACGCATGACAGCAAATAAAGAGGCAAAACGAATTGTTGTACAAACGGTTCAGCGCGTTGCTACTGAATCTGCTGTAGAGAACTCGGTAACTGTTTTTAATATAGATAGTGATGAGATTAAGGGTAGAATAATTGGTCGTGAAGGTAGGAATATACGTGCATTGGAAGCTGCAACAGGCGTAGAGATTATCGTTGATGATACTCCAGAAGCAATTATTCTTTCAGCATTTGATCCAGTTAGAAGAGAAATAGCACGTCTTGCTCTACATCAGTTAGTTACCGATGGTAGAATACATCCAGCACGTATTGAAGAAGTTGTACTAAAAACACAGAAGCAAATCGAAGAAGAGATTGTTGAAGTTGGTAAACGTACAGCAATAGATTTGGGTGTACATGGTTTGCACCCTGAAATTATCAGATTAATTGGTAAGATGAAATACCGGTCCTCATATGGACAAAATTTATTACAACACTCACGCGAAGTTGCAAACCTTTCTGCAATTATGGCATCTGAGCTTGGATTGAATGCTAAATTAGCCAAACGAGCAGGGTTGTTGCATGATATTGGAAAAGTTCCAGATGATGAACCAGAATTGCCACATGCAATTCTTGGTATGAAAATAGCCGAGAAATACAAAGAAAAACCAGAGGTGTGCAATGCTATTGGTGCTCACCACGATGAAGTAGAAATGACCTCGTTGTTGTCTCCAATTATTCAGGTTTGTGATGCAATTTCTGGCGCACGTCCTGGTGCTCGACGCGAAGTGGTTGAGTCGTATATTAAACGATTGAAAGACCTTGAAGAACTGGCATTGTCGTATCCAGGTGTTATGAAAACATATGCTATACAAGCTGGACGTGAGCTACGTGTAATTGTTGGTAGCGATAAAGTAACCGATGGTGATGCAGAAAAACTTTCGTTTGATATTTCTCAGAAAATTCAGAACGAAATGACTTATCCAGGACAGATAAAGATTACTGTTATAAGGGAAACAAGAGCTATTAATTACGCAAAATAGAACAAGCTGCTGGCTTGCCTGCTCTAAGCAGGTTGCTGGTTGAAGATTAATTTATAATAATCGCTAAGCTATGCAAATACAGATGGTTGACTTAAAGAGTCAGTACAACAAAATTAAAGAAGAGATCGATACTGCCATTCAGGACGTAATCGATTCTTCTGCTTTTATAAATGGTCCCAAAGTAAGTGAGTTTGTGGATCATCTTTCGAGATATCTTGGAGGTATAAATATTATTCCTTGTGCCAACGGAACCGATGCTATTCAAATAGCCTTAATGGCTCTGGATCTTAAACCAGGCGATGAAGTAATTTTGCCCGTACATACCTATGTTGCTACAGCCGAAGTTATTGCCTTACTCCAACTAAAACCTGTTTTTGTTGATGTTCATCCCGATTACTTTACAATTGATGTTGATTTGATCGAAGAGAAAATCACTTCTAAAACAAAAGCGATAGTACCTGTTCATTTATATGGACAGTGTGCTGATATGGATGAAATAGTGAGAATAGCCAGTAAACATAATTTATTTGTAATTGAAGATACTGCCCAAGCGATTGGTGCAAAATATACATTTCCTGACGGATCTAAAGCCTTTGCAGGTACAATAGGACATTTTGGAACAACCTCATTCTTTCCATCAAAAAATCTTGGTTGTTTTGGTGATGGAGGAGCAATGTTTGTCCGTGATGACAATATGGCCAAAAAGGCACATATGATTGCAAACCATGGCCAACGTATTAAATACCATCATGACATAATTGGCTGTAATTCAAGACTCGATACAATGCAGGCAGCAATTTTAGATGTTAAGCTTAAATATCTTGATGAGTACTGTGAATCCAGACAAAAAGCTGCAATAATTTATGATGAATTGCTTAAAGATGTTTCAGGTGTAAAAACTCCTTGCATTTTTTCCCAATCAACTCATGTATATCATCAATATACTTTAACACTTGATAAATCAATCGACCGAAATGAATTACAGAGTTTTTTAAAAGATAATGGCATTCCTTCAATGGTTTATTACCCAGTACCGTTGCATTGGCAGGTTGGATATAAGTCTTTTAATAAGGGAGAAGTTTTTCCAGTAACAGAGAAGTTATCAAAAACAGTGCTTTCATTACCTATCCATACCGAATTGATTCTGGAAGAGCAAGAATATATTGTTAAAATGATCAAAAAATTTTTAAAAAAGTAATATGGAAAAGAATTTTTTTGCACACGAGACATCAGTAATAGATGAAGGATGTCAAATTGGTGATGGCACCAAAATATGGCACTTTTCGCATATAATGACTAATTGCAGAATAGGTAAGAATTGTAATATTGGTCAAAATGTTGTTGTATCGCCCGAGGTTATTTTAGGTGATAAAGTAAAAGTACAGAATAATGTTTCAATTTATACCGGAGTTATTTGTGAAGATGATGTTTTTTTAGGTCCATCAATGGTATTCACCAATATAACAAATCCAAGAAGTGCAATAATTAGAAAAGATAAATACGAGACTACTTTAGTAAAGAAGGGTGCTAGTATAGGCGCAAATGCAACTATTGTTTGTGGAAATACAATCGGTGAATATTCTTTTATTGGGGCTGGAACAGTCGTAACAAAAGATGTTAAACCCTATGCACTGGTTGTAGGAAACCCTGGGAGACAAATTGGATGGATGAGTGAATATGGTCATAAATTAGAATTTAATAAAGATGGAATAGCTGAATGCCCTGAAGGTAAAGAAAAGTATTTATTAAAAAATAATACAGTAGAAAAAATAAATATATAATTAAATATAATACGATAATTTTATGACTGAACAAAAGAAGTTTGCCTTGATTGGGGTAGCTGGATTTATAGCTGGTCGGCATTTAAAAGCAATTAAAGAAACAGATAATATTCTTGTTGCATCACTTGATAAATTCGATAGTGTCGGAACAATTGATAGTTTTTTTCCTGATTCAGACTTTTTTACCGAGTATGAACGATTTGATAGACACATTGATAAGCTTAAAAGACAAGGTACTAAAATAGATTATGTAAGTATTTGTACCCCAAATTATTTACATGATTCGCATATTCGATTTGCATTACGTCATGGTGCTGATGCTATCTGCGAAAAACCGGTTGTTCTTAATCCATGGAATATTGATGCATTGCAGGAGATAGAAAAGGAAACAGGAAAGAAAGTTTATAATATATTACAGTTGAGGTTGCATCCATCTATAATTGCTCTTAAGAAAAAAATTCAAGAAGGCCCAAAGGACAAAATATATAACGTTGATCTTTCATATATTACATCACGCGGTAAATGGTATTTTATTTCATGGAAGGGTGATATTCAGAAATCAGGTGGTGTTGCAACAAATATAGGAGTTCATTTTTATGACATGCTCACATGGATTTTTGGAGATGTAACTGAAAACGTTGTTAATATTTCAACTCCATCAAAAGCTTCAGGAATATTAAAGTTAAAAAATGCAAATGTACGATGGTTCTTAAGCGTTGATTATAATGATATTCCTTTAGAAATTAAAGTAAAAGGACAACGAACTTTTAGATCTATTACAGTTGAAGGAGAAGAAATTGAGTTTAGTGAAGGATTTACTAATCTTCATACACTTTCATATATTGAAATTTTAAAAGGTAATGGTTTTGGACTTGAAGAAACAAAAAAATCAATTCAAACTGTTTACACTATAAGAAATTCTGTTCCAATAGGTTTAAAAGGAGATTATCATCCATTTTGTAAATAAAAATCATAATTTCTTTAATTTTAAAAATATGTACAATAAATTAGTAAAAAAAGAGGCCAAGCTTGCTGTGATTGGACTTGGATATGTTGGTCTGCCAATTGCTCTCGAATTTGCCAGAAAGATATCCGTTATAGGTTTTGATATTAAACCAGAACGAGTTGAATTAATGAAAAAAGGAGTTGATCCTAGTCGTGAATTACCTGCGGAGGCTTTTGATGATTGTGATGTAATGTTTACTTCAAAATTAAATGATCTAAAAGCAGCTCAATTTTATATTATAGCTGTTCCTACTCCAATTGATGATCATAATTTGCCTGACCTTACCCCTGTTATCTTGGCTTCTGAAACAGTAGGTAAAGTTCTTAAAAAAGGAGATTATGTGGTTTATGAATCAACAGTTTATCCCGGATGTACAGAAGAAGATTGCGTTCCTGTATTAGAAAAAATGTCTGGATTAAAATACATTCAGGATTTTAAGGTTGGTTTTTCACCTGAACGAATAAATCCAGGTGATAAAGTACATACATTAACTACTATTGTAAAAGTTACATCAGGTTGTGATGCCGAATCGGACGAAAATATTGCAAAAACATACGAACTTGTAATTAAGGCAGGAGTTCACAGAGCAAGCTCCATTAAAGTTGCAGAAGCATCTAAAATCATTGAGAACACACAGCGTGATATTAACATTGCCTTTATGAACGAGCTTTCGATAATTTTTAACCGTATGGGAATAAATACTTTCGAAGTACTGGAAGCTGCTGGAACAAAATGGAATTTCTTAAAATTTTTCCCCGGTTTGGTTGGAGGACATTGTATAGGTGTTGATCCTTACTATTTGACTCATAAAGCAAAACAATTAGGTTATCATGCACAAATGATAAATTCTGGTCGTTTTATTAACGATTCAATGGGTGGATATATCGCAAAACAGATTGTTAAAAAACTTGTTAAAGCTGGCAAGCACATTCAAAATTCAAAAGTACTTATAATGGGTGTTACATTTAAGGAGGATGTGAGTGATATTCGAAACTCTAAAGTGGTTGATGTTTACCGTGAATTACTTTCCTATGGAGTTGCAGTAGATATTATTGATCCATATGCTGATCCTTATGAAGTTAAAGAAGAGTATAATTTTGAAATTGCCAAAGAGCCAGGCAAGAATTATGATGTTGTAATTGCTGCTGTTAGCCATGATAAATATAAAGACTTAACTGAAGATTATTTTACCTCAATAACTAATGAAAATGCACTTTTTGTTGATGTTAAAGGAATTTATAGAAACAAAATTAAGAACTTGAATTATTGGAGTTTGTAGAAAAAGTGAAATCGAAAAATTGAAAAAAGATATATTGATAAATGTTGTAAAGTGTTTTCTATATAAATATGCAAGAGAGAATTATTAAAAACAAAAAAGTACTTGTTACTGGTGGGGCTGGTTTTATAGGTTCTAATTTGTGTGAAGAACTAGTGAGGCAAGATAATAAGGTTGTTTGTCTTGATAATTTTTCAACAGGATTTAAGCGAAATATTGAAGCTCTTTTTAGCAAGTCAAATTTTACTTTTATTGAAGGGGATATTCGTAATTACGATGATTGCCAGAGAGCAGTAAGAGGAGTTGAAATAGTTTTGCATCAGGCTGCATTAGGAAGTGTTCCAAGATCAATGAAAGATCCAATGACTACTACTGATGTAAATATTGGAGGCTTTGTTAAAATGCTTTTTGCTGCAAAAGAAGAAGGTGTTAAGCGATTTGTTTATGCGGCAAGTTCCTCCACCTATGGCGACCATCCTGATTTACCAAAAGTGGAAGATAAAGTAGGGAATCCATTGTCTCCTTACGCAATTACAAAATTTGCTAATGAACTTTATGCTCAAAACTTTTCAAAAATATATGGAATAGAAACTATTGGTTTAAGGTATTTTAATGTTTTTGGTCGCAAACAGGACTCTAATGGAGCTTATGCAGCTGTTATTCCTAAGTTTGTTAAACTTTTAATGGATCATCAAAGTCCGGTAATTAATGGTGACGGAACGCATTCGCGTGATTTTACCTATATAGATAATGTGATTCAGATTAACCAATTAGCTGCATTAACAGACAATTCGCAAGCTATCAACCAGGTTTTTAATGTTGCTTGTGGTGAAAATAATAACCTAAACCAAATGGTGGATTATCTCAAAGAATATCTGAGTTTGTATGATCCTCAAATTAAGAATGTAAATGTAATACATGGGCCTGAGCGAGAAGGAGATATAAAACACTCATTAGCCAGTATTGAAAAAGCCAAAAATCTTCTTGGCTATAGGCCATCTCATCTATTTAAAGATGGCCTAAAAGTAGCTGTTAATTGGTATTGGGAGAATTTAAGGTGATTAAATCTCTTTCATATAAATATATTTGAGTTTATTCTAATTAACTTTTTTCTCGGGTACCCATTTCTTTTCTCATTTAATATTACAGTTCATTTGGAATGCAACATATTAGTCATAACAAGCAGGTTATCTTTAAAGACTGTCTGCCGGACGATTTTGCTTACCGGGAAAGGAAAGTAACCGGGCTTCAATTACTCTTCCAGAAATCTTTCTCAGTTACTCTTCCTTTCTTTTAGCCCTTTCGATCGCGAAAGGTACTAAAGGCTTTCAGGAAGGTAAAACAATCTGAAGAGAGACGCAATTGCCAATTCAGGCTTTTTCTTAGTGAATTTTTGCTAGGATTGTCATTTCTGTATAATGCTCAAAAAATATGCATATCCTCACATTGATAAATCAAGATAATTGTGCCGTAGGAATAAACTATTGGAAGAATCAATATTATAAAATAAAAAGTGTGCCTTCAGATACACAATAAATACATAAACTACCTTAAAATTGATTTCTGTTAATAAGAATTTATATTAAATTTGATGCAATTTGGCAGTAAGCCCCTAAAAGATTATTTTTGTTTTCTTTTTAAAAAGATACATATTTTTTACTTACAATGCTTAGAAGTATCTTTTTTTTAAATAATAATTAATTTCATTTACGATGAAAGTTGTTAAAAATATTTGTTGTATTGGTGCGGGTTATGTTGGTGGTCCAACCATGGCAGTTATCGCGCTTAAAAATCCACATATAAAAATTAATGTAGTTGATATTAATCCTGAACGAATTGCTGCGTGGAATACAGATGACTTACCAATCTATGAGCCGGGATTATTAGAAGTTGTTAAACTAGCCCGGGGCAAAAATTTGTTTTATAACACAGATATAGACTCAGCAATAAAAGAAGCCGATATGGTTTTTATGAGTGTTAATACCCCAACTAAAACTTATGGTGTTGGCAAAGGACGTGCTGCTGATTTAAAATACATTGAACTTTGTGCCCGTCAGATTGCAAGGGTAGCCTTATCTGATAAAATCGTTGTGGAAAAGTCAACACTACCTGTTCGAACTGCCGAATCAATTAAAGCCATACTGGCAGAATCAAGTAATGGTGTGAAATTTCAAGTGCTTTCAAATCCTGAATTTTTAGCAGAGGGAACAGCTATAAATGATTTATTGAACCCAGACAGAGTATTAATTGGAGGAGATCAGACTTCTGAGGGATTGGACGCAATCGAATCACTGACTTCAATTTACGCAAGTTGGGTACCAAGAGAAAAGATTATTCAAACAAAACTGTGGTCATCTGAACTTTCAAAACTCACTGCGAATGCATTTCTTGCACAACGGATTTCGTCGATTAACAGTTTATCGGCATTATGTGAAGTAACCGGAGCTGATGTAGATGAGGTTGCATTTGCGATTGGTTCCGATACGCGAATAGGATCTAAATTCCTAAAAGCGTCTGTAGGTTTTGGTGGATCATGTTTTCAGAAAGATATTTTAAATCTGGTGTATTTGTGCGAATTTTTCGGTCTGCCAGAGGTAGCTGCGTACTGGGATCAGGTAATTATTATGAATGATTATCAGAAACGAAGATTTGCAAATAATATAATTCAAACATTGTTTAATACGATTTCAGGCAAAAAAATTGCACTACTTGGTTGGGCATTTAAGAAGGATACAAATGACACCAGAGAAAGTCCTGCTATTTATGTGACAGATCATCTGTTGACCGATATGGCCAATGTATGGGTTTATGATCCAAAAGTTCCTGCAAAAAAAATGTATGATGATTTGGATTATCTTGAAACAAGAGAATCTGATAAAAATAGAGAGCTACTCAAAGTAGTGGCTGATCCCTATGAAGCATGCAAAAATGCTCATGCAATAGCTGTAATAACAGAGTGGGATGAGTTTAAAGATTACGACTGGCAAAAGATTTATGATAATATGTTGAAGCCTGCATTTATTTTTGATGGCAGAAATATTTTGAATCAGAATAAGCTAGAAAGAATAGGTTTTAAATTTTATGGAATAGGAAAAAGTTTTAATAATTAAAGTAACGTATTCTTATATAGTTATGAATTTATTTGATTTATTGACAAAATTAAACTTTATTAGTAAAGTTATGGCCATTAATTGAAATACATCACATTGAAAAGCAAAGTGAGTAAAAGGATTACACTACATTATTTGAAAAAATTAAAGGAGTTTATAAAATAAAATTAAAGGATTTAATTATGGGGATTTGAAAACATACAAAATAATAATAATTATTTTGTATAGAATTAAAAGAATGTTATTTCACATTAATAATTAAGTAATTAATAATTTGTTTGTTCGTATGGAAACTGGAAAAAAAATTGCTATTCTACAATCAAATTATATTCCATGGAAAGGTTATTTTGATATAATAAACTCAGTAGACGAGTTCATTATATATGATGATGTTCAATTTACTAAAAATGATTGGCGAAATAGAAATAAAATTAAAACCAATCAAGGAATTAAATGGATTACAATACCTGTTTATAATAGCATAAATAAAAAAATCAGAGAAACAAAAATTACAAATAAAAAATGGAATATTAATCATTGGAACAATTTAGAAACAAATTATTCAAAAGCTAAACATTTTGTTGAATTTAAAGATATTATTAAAGAATTATATTTAAATTGTAATTCTGAATATTTAAGTGAAATTAATTTTTATTTTATTCAAAATATTAATGACATTTTAGGAATAAAAACAAAGTTAAGTTGGTCTTGGGATTATAATCTGGTTAATGGGAAAACTGAAAGATTAGTAGATTTATGTAAACAATCGAATGCAACTTTTTATTTATCGGGACCTTCTGCTAAGAATTATATTAATGATTCTTTATTTAAAAATGAAAATATAAAGCTTTTGTGGATGGATTATTCAGGATATCCAGAATATAATCAATTATTCCCCCCATTTGAACATGGTGTGAGTATTTTAGATTTGATTTTTAATGAAGGAAAAAATGCCAATACTTTTTTAAAAAGTTTTATTTAACATTAAGTTTAACCTTTGTTAGACTATGATTAATCTACATATGAAATTATCTGATTTTTTTGATCAACAATTAATAGTTCGTGATAATGAATTTAATGTAACATATTCACAATACTTTGAAGCTGAAAAATGTATTGCATATGTTGACAATATTGAATTTCTAAATAAATTGAATTTGAACAAAAATATTAGTGTAGTTCTTACTAGTAAGGAATTCATTAATTTAATTTCTGATGAAAAAGGTATCGTATTATGTGAAAAACCTAAAGAAGAATTTTTTAAACTTCATAATAAATTAGCATTAGAAAAGAAATTTAATCTAGTCAATGAGCATTTTATTCATGAGTCTGCAAAAATTGCTCCAACTGCAATAATTGGGAATAATGTACAAATTGGGGCCAATGTTTATATTTGTGATTATGCAATTATTAAAGATAATACAATAATTGGAAATAATACAAGAATTGAATCAAATGCTATTATTGGAGCTGATGGAATGCAAACATCTTATATCGAAGATAAAAGTTTTTTCATTGAGCATTTGGGAGGTGTTAAAATAGGAAATTATTGTCATATTTATGAAGGAGCAATTATTCAAAAACCGTACCAAGCATATTTTACAGAAATTGGAAATTATTCAAAAATAAGTGTTTATGTTAATGTTGGACATGGATCAAAAATTGGAGAGAATACAGTGCTTGCAGGTGGTGCTCAAATTTCTGGTAATAGTAAAATAGGTAACAATGTTTGGATTGGTCCTTCTGTTACTATTGCAGATAGTATTATAGTTGGAGATAATGCAAAAGTAAGAATAGGATCTGTTGTTATTAAAAATGTCAAAGATTCCGAAGATATTTCGGGTAATTTTGCTGTCAGTCATAATTCTAATTTAAAAAACTATTTAAAATTGATAAGATGAAAGAATCTGTTAATTTAAACTTTAAGTTCAAAGGAACCAGAAATTATGTGCATGGTACCGATATGTATAATGATATTAGTAAGTGGATTGAATTAAACGGATATCAAAATATCGAAGGAATTGATATGTCAATCCATAAGATAAGTAAAAAAAATCTTTCTGGTTATATAACTGATGAAATAACTACTAAAGACAAAACGAATCCTAATGTAATATTTTCATTTATTTCTAATAAAAATGTTTTTAAAATTGTTTTATTTGAAAATAATGAAGAAGTTAAGGGTAGCTATGAATACAAGGAAAATGAAATAGTAGAAGCTTCAATAATAGAAGAAGGAGATCAAAAAATATCGTTAAATATTCCAATGGATTATACTGCAATCGAAAAAATTGTTGCTATGAATAAAGCATTACATGAACACTTATTAATAAATGCAATTGGGAAATGGTATTTTACTAAGCTTCAACTTAATAAAAGTATTTATTTGATAAAACCATCAAAAATAGAAGTAAAACTAATAAAAAATCTAAATAATTATCTAACAAAATCTTACATAAGCATTGATGGAGATAAAATAGGTAATATTTTCTTTTCAATAGTTTAAATAAAACAAATGATAGGAATACAAGAAATTGCAACATATTTGCCGGAAAAAAGACTATCCAATTTTGACCTGGTTAAAAAATTTGAGTTAGAACCAGGTTTCATTGAAAACAAAATAGGAATTAGTTCAGTTTCAATTAAAGAACCTAATGAAGAGGCATCTGACCTTTGTGTTAAAGCATTCAGGTTACTTGAAGCAAAAACAGAAATTGACAAGTCAAAAATAGACTGTTTAATTGTAGTTACTCAAAATGGAGATTACAATCTACCTCATACTTCGGCAATAGTTCACGGAAAACTTGATATGCAAGAGAAATGTGCCTGTTTCGATATCTCTCTTGGTTGTTCAGGATTTGTTTATGGATTATCAGTTATTGAATCATTTATGAGCTCTAATAATTATTCTAAAGGTTTATTGTTTACAGCAGATCCATATTCAAAAGTTATTGATAATAATGATAAAAATACAAGACTCCTTTTTGGAGATGCTGCAACTGTAACTCTGATTACAAATCAGCCAGTATTAACATCAGGGAAATTTAATTTTGGAACAATTGGAAAAGATTATGAAAATTTAATCTGCAAAAATAATATTCTGCAAATGAACGGCAGAATGATATTTAATTTTGCAGCAAAATATGTTCCCGAAGATATTAAGGATTTACTTTTAAATAATAATATTGAACTTGACGAAATTGATTTATTTGTTTTCCATCAAGGAAGTAAATTTATTGTTGATACAATAACTAAAAGAATGAAAATAGAAAGCAATAAAGTGCCTTTTAATATTCAGAATTTTGGGAATACTATATCATCTTCAATTCCAATTATTTTAGAAGAAGTAATTGCAAATAAATCAATTAAAAAGATTGTTGTTTGCGGTTTTGGTGTTGGACTTTCATGGAGTAGTACAATATTAACTAAAATATAAAATTTAAAATATGAATGATTTAGAAATAAAAATCAGGGAAATTATTAAAAAAGAAGTTAGCCCATCAATAGATATTGACAATCTTGATGATGATACAACATTTAAGGATTATGATATTGATTCCTTAGATAGAATGTCGATTTATCTAGCAATAGAAGAAGAATTTGGACTAAAAGTTCCTGAAGATGAGCTTCCTCTACTTTCATCAATAAATATGATAGCTAAATACATTTTAAGTAAAAAATAAACTAATCAAATTTTTTTTACTGGATTTTTATTGATTCTAAGGATTTAATGTTTAATATTCAAAAATAATAAATTGCTCAGAAAAACGCGTTGGATAAAATTTTTAATTGGTTTTATAATTATAGCTATTTTAGTTTGGTCTATTGATATAAATCTTTTATCTGCCTTTAAATCAATTAAGTATTTATATTTTTTAGGCTTTGCACTAATTATTCCCTTGATTATTAATCCAATAATCAGTAATAACAGATGGAAAATATTTTTAAAAGTTCAGGGGATTGATGAACATTTTTTTTCCCTTGTTAAAATTAATTTTGTGTCTGTTTTCTTTGGAATTTTATTACCATCATCAACGGGTTTTGATGCAATAAGAATATATATAATTGAAAAAAGAAATAAAAAACAAAAAGGTGGAGGAGGAGCATCTGTAGTTATTGAACGTTTGCTCGGATTTTATATTTTATCAGTAATAGGGATAATTGGCTCAATATTTGCCTTAAAACATCAATTATCAAAGGATTTACTATTTAGTATCATAGCAATTAATATCTGTATTACTTTGGTTTTTATAATCTTTAAAAATCAATTTTTATTTCATAAAATAAACATTCTATTTTCAAAAGTAAAAAGGTTTAAACGATTAAATAATTATTTAAGTTTATTATATAGTTCACTCAATAGTTTTCCTTTAAAGAATGTTCTTTTATCTACCATACCATTAATTTTATTATTTCAATTTTCAAGTATAATTTGTGGATTTTTAATATTTAAGGCATTTAATGTTAATATACCTTTTTTTTATCATTTAGCTTTTTTGCCTTTAATTAGTATTATTTCAATTATTCCAGTATCTATTTCTGGTTTCGGATTGCGTGAAGGTGGATTTGTGTATTTTTATGGCCTACTTGGTATTGATGGGAATATTTGTTTTCTTTCATCATTAATTTATTATTTTATTCTGATGATTATTCCTGCAATTATTGGATTTTTAATATATGTATTTGGGCCTGATCAATTTAAAATTATTAAAAACGAATTAGATAAAAAAAATGATTGATAGTAAAGTAAATACAGATTTTTTAAGTATTATAATACCTGTATATAATGATTATGAAGTACTAGATGAGTTATATAATAGATTAGTACAGGTGATACCTGAATTATGTAATAAATATGAAATTATTTTAATTGACGATGGCAGTAAAGATAATTCATGGAGTAAAATAAAAGAATTAAAAAACAAAAATGGTAATATCGTTGGTATAAAACTAATCAGAAATTTTGGACAACATAATGCTATTAGCGCTGGTTTGAATAATGTTTCTGGAGATCTTGTAGTTTTAATGGATTCAGATTTACAAGATAAACCTGAAGATATTTCTAAACTTATAGATGCTCTTATTCAAAATGATTCATCAATGTGTATTGCCAAATGGAAAAGTAGAAAAGATACCTTTTCTAAGAAATTAGTATCCCGTTTATTTCATATAATAACTACTCGAATTACAAAACTTCGACATGAACCGAATCTCGGTGTTTTTAGAGTTATTAGAAAAGAACTTGTTAATGAATTGGCCAAATATAATGAAAAAACAGCAACTTCCTTAAGTTTGCTGTATTGGATTGGGGCTGATTATGTTACAGTTGATCTAGATAGAGATGAAAGGTTTGCCGGCAAAAGTGGGTATTCAATTAGAAAAATGATTAAGCTTACTTTAGATAGGATTTTTTCTTTCTCAATGTTTCCTATCAGACTTGCAATTTTTTCCGGAATAAGTATTTCTTTAATTAGTTTTGTAATTGCTATTGTTTTAATAATTAAAAGATTAAATGGAATAGTTGCGCCTGGATGGACTTCTTTGGCAGTTTTGATTTTATTCCTCTTTGGGCTAACATTTCTTTTTCTTGGTGTAATAGGTGAATACTTGGGAAGAATATTTCTTGAATCTAAACAACGTCCAAATTATATAATTAAAAAAATTTTAAAGTAATCTGAGGATTATTAATTTATAGTATTTAATATTTGAGATTTATATAAAAGCTAATGATTTCATTCAATAAACCATATCTTACAGGGAAAGAAGTACATTATATTTATCAGGCTGTTAATTCGATGAAACTTTCAGGAAATGGTGTTTATACAAAGAAATGTCACGATTTTTTCGAAAAAAAGTATGGTTTTAAAAAGTGTTTGCTTACTACAAGTTGCACTGATGCATTAGAAATGGCATCAATATTAATTGATATAAAAGAAGGTGACGAAGTAATTATACCCTCATATACTTTTGTATCAACAGCAAATCCTTTTGTAATGCGTGGTGCTAAAATAATATTTGCAGATAGTGAAGTAGATACACCAAATATTGATGCAACTAAAATTGAAGATCTTATTACTCCAAAAACAAAGGCAATAATTGTAGTTCATTATGCAGGCATTGCCTGCAATATGGATTTAATAATGGCATTGGCAGAAAAATATAAGCTTTTTGTTGTCGAAGATGCAGCACAAAGTATAGATAGCTATTACAAAGGAAAACCACTTGGCAGCATTGGTCATTTAGGTTGTTTTTCATTCCACGAAACCAAGAATATTATTTCTGGAGAGGGAGGTATGTTAACAATTAATGATGAAAGATTCTTGAAAAGAGCTGAAATTATTTGGGAAAAAGGAACCAATCGTGCAGAATTTTTTAGAGGCGAAGTTAATAAATATGGCTGGGTCGATATTGGATCTTCCTTTTTACCATCAGAACTGATAGCTGCTTTTTTATATGCCCAACTTGAAAATATTGAAGATATTCAAAATCAACGAAAAAAAAATTGGAATGAATATTATTCTAATTTAAAAAATTTGGAGGATAAAGGATATTTTAAATTATTGAGCATACCTGAATATGCTACAAATAATGCGCATATGTTTTGTATTATTGTAAAAAATGCTTTAACTAAAGATAAATTATTAGCTTATTTAAAAAAGAATGATATCGGAGCAGTATTTCATTATCTTTCATTACATAAATCTGATTTTTATAAATTAAAACATGATTCCAGAGAGTTATTAATGAGTGATTTTTATACAGATTGTTTAATAAGATTACCTTTATTTTATGAATTGACACTTTTAGAAATAACTTTTATTTGTGATACTATTAAACTTTTCTTTAACAATGAGATTAAATAATTCGAATATCTTAAGATACTTAAATAGCAATCTTTTACTAACATCCGTTTTAATAAATCTAATTTTATTTATTATTGTTTATACATTGTTTATTCCTGTATATAATACTAATGATGATGTGGCAATGATGTTTATTGTGTCTGGAGTAAGAAACTTTACCCAGCCATCTGAGTTTATGATATTTTCAAATATATTTATTGGTTATATCTTAAAAATATTATACAACATTTACAATAACTTTATTTGGTACGAACTTTATCTTATATTTTGCTTATTCATCTCTCATGTCGCAATCCTGTATGTTTTAATTTGCCGGTCGATAAGTAAAAAAATTACTATATTGTCTTATTTGCTATATTTTTTATTAATAGGAATTGTATTATTATTAAATCTACAATTTACCATAATTGCAACATTCATAACAATTGCAGGAGCAGTACTAATAGTATTTAATTCAGATTCCAAGCCTATAACTTTACAATTAATTACTGGTATATTGTTCATTGTATTAGGAAGTCTTATTCGATTTAAATCTTGTTATTTGGGATTACTGGTTTTCTTTCCTCTTTTTTGTTATTTTATTTATGTTAACTATAAAAGGTTTTTCTCTAAAAGAAACATTAAAATATACTCATCTTTTTTCATTGCTATTACTTTAAGTTTTTTATTTTTTAAAGCAGATAGATATTTATATTCAAAATCAAATAATTACGAAAAACAATTTTATGAGTTTAATCGCTTAAGAAGTAATATTATTGATTACAAAGTATTGGAATTGAATTCTGATTCTAATAAACAAAAAATATTAACTTCAATAAATTGGTCTGAAAATGATTATTTCATGCTTTCCAGATGGTTTTTCTTTGATGAGAATAAGTATAGTATTAACAACCTTAAAAAAATTGTAGAAGATAAAAATCAAAAACAAAGAATATCTACTTTTAAAATAATTGAATCAATAAAATGGTGTTCCTCGTTATTTAATAAAGAAATAATTATATTTTCAGTTTCGATCACTCTTTTCTTTATCGTTTTATTTGATCTAAAAAAGAAAGAATTGTTTTTTGTTCTACTATATTATATATTCAATTTATTATTGCTTATTCTAATATATATATTCACTAAAGCACCTCCATTCAGAGTATATATAACCATATTTGGATTTTCTACTTTGATCCCTTTAATTTTAAACAAAAAAAATGATGTTATCAAAGGGGTCGATAATTATAGTAATATAATAAATGGTCTTAAATATTTCAATTGGAAAAAAAGCACTAGCGTTTTCCGTAATCTCTTTTTAATCATTAATATTGCATTTTTTTTAAAGTTCGCTATAGCCTGTTGTTTTATTAATTGGCAAAACTCTCGCATTATTAGCGAGAAGAATAAACAATTTAAGAAGAAAATAGAAACATTATCAAATTTGAATAAAAAATATGTTAACTGGAATGCTATACCCTGGGAACAGATGCCTGTATTTGAATCAAAAAAATTCTTAAATAGTATTAATATAATTGGGTTGGGTTGTGCAAATTTTACAACTCTTAATAAGAAAATATTAGATAGTAATAATATAAATAATTTATATTTAGATTTAGTGTTAGATGATAATTTATACTTACTTTCAAATAATAACGATTATGAATTGTATTTAAAGTACATGAAAGAAAATTATAAAATGGATATTCAATACAAGGAAATAAAAAATGAAACTAATTACAAAATAATTAAGTTTTTCATCGAGAATTAAGAAATCTTCTTTAACAACAATTATTTTTCAATATAAAATTTATCTAATAGAAATTATAAAAACTTATTTTATTAAGATTATACAAAAATATGTCATTATCAATATATCAATTTTCAGTATTTGACTATTTCTTTATAGCCATTTCAATTTTCTTTTTTTTAGTATTAAAAATTAGAAAAGAATTTTTTCTAAAGTTTTCAGGTGTTTTCTTATTTATTACCATATTGCTTTATCAATTATTATGGATCTTAAAAGGTTTAGATATTACAGATGAAGGATATATGTTAACCAAGTCATGGTATATGCTTCATGGGATGTGGAAAGAAAATATTGATATTTTATGGGGAAGTACTTTATTTAATGGTTTATGGCTTAGTATTATTGGTAAACCATTAGTAATATGGGAACGAATTGGAGTTGTATTATTGATTTCATCAACTTATTTAATCATATTTCAAATTCTGCGTAATTATTTTGATACAATTAAATTATTTATAATTGTTTTTATTACAAATCTGTTTGCTACAAGTCAATTGGTTTATACCTTGAATTATAATAATATACCAGTTTTTTTCGTTTTGGTTGCTATACTTTTTATGGTTAAATATATTGAAACGGATAAAAAATATTTTCTTATACTTTTAGGTATTTTCCTGAGTATGGCTTTATTCTCTAGATTTACTTTTGCTATATTTTTAATTTTACCATTTCCATATATTTTTTACCAGTATTACTTCTTAAAGAAAAATAAAAAAGATCTCTTAAAAAGTATTTATAATTCAATTATTGGTATTTCTATCGGAGTAATAATAGCAATAACTATCCTTATTTTTACTAACTCATTGGGAGTTTATATAGATAAAATAATTTTAAAGTTTGGAGCCATTGGTTCAAGTGAAATTATAAATAGTCATTCGAGTTCTGAGCTTATAAGCAGATATATTGAAGATTTTTGGCAGATTGCTACGTTTACATTTGTTTTTTCCATTTTATATTTTGTTCCTGTTATTATATCAAAAATTAAAATTAATAAATATTATAAAGTACTGCTTTATATATTGTTAGGCTTACTGTTATATTATTTTGCTGATATTAAAAGGGATTCAATAAAATGGCAATATATAATTTTAAGTTTCATATTCTCATCCTTAATGTTATACTCGTTTTTTTCAAAATTTGATAAACGAAAAAGTATACTGGTAATTATATCTTTAGGATTTATGCTCTTTTCCTTTATAGGTTCTGATAATGGTATTTTAATGACTATTTATTCAGGAAGTTGTGTACTTGCATTCTGTATAGCGTTATTATCGATTGAGAGCTTAAAAACTACCATTAATAACTTTGAAGTAAGGTTTGATATTCCTGTTTATATTATACTTGGGTTTATTGTTTTTTTGATAATAATAAATAAAAACAATGATGTTTATAGAGACAGACCCAGAAATGAATTAGTTGTTCCATTTAAAACAGAAGCATTGAATGGCATATATAGCCATGAATTAAGAGTTAATGCAGTCGATAGTATGGTATTAGCTTTTAATCAAATATCAAAAAACGATCAAAAAACTCTTGCTTTTGGTTCAAATCCAATGTTTCATTTTATAACCAATAGTAAACCATTTTTATCTAATCCTTGGTTTTTTAGCCTTGATGATTTTAATAAAAAAATAAATGCTAATGAGTTTCCTGATTTTATTGTTTTTTCTAAAAAAAATCCTCGAAGCATTAATTGGCCAATTTTTAATGAAATTATTTATAATAATGAGGACAGTATTGACTTCAATTTTTTGCAAGAATTCATTATTAACAATAATTATGAACTTGTGTATTCAAATTCTATGTTTGATATTTATGCATCAATATATTCTATTTACCAAAAAGACGGAGAAAATATTATAGATGGTAAAAATGATGAATTACTAGATTATTTTGTACCATATAATGGGAATACAAAAATAATGCTTGATAGTTCCATTATTCATAAGAGTAAATACTCGTTCAAGATATTAAGTGCTCAAGATGATGAAATTCATGGAATATTGAAACCCAATTTACTTGAGAATGAAGTTTATATTTTTGAAGCATGGGTCTATTTCACTTCTCCAAATACTCTATGGGTACAAATGGGTGGGTCGATAAGCTTATACAGTCAAAATATTGAAGCTGAAAAGTGGACAAAGATTAAATGTATAAAAAAAGTAAGTGATTCAAGACTTTTAATAGGGATTCCAAATTTGCCTTCAGGAGAATATATATTGATTGATGAAATTGCATTGTATAATGTAAAAAAAATTAAAACATATTAGTAAAATAGATAACACTCTATTTTTTTCTTATAAGTTATTTTATAATAAAAATATATTAAAATGAAAAAAGTATTGATTTTGGCACCACATACTGATGATGGAGAATTTGGCTGTGGTGGAACAATTGCAAAATTAAGAGAATCTGGATCTGAAGTATATTATGTAGCCTTTTCTACCTGTGAAAAATCTTTACCTGAAAATTTACAACCAGATACTTTAAAAAGAGAACTATTAAAAGCAACTAATTGTCTTGGAATACCCAAAAAGAATGTAATTATATATGATTATCCAGTTCGAGATTTTCCAAAATTCAGACAAGATATTCTTGAAAATATGATTGTATTATCTCGAGATATAAAGCCTGATCTAGTATTTATGCCCTCTATTCAAGATATTCATCAAGATCATCATACTATTGCATCTGAAGCAATGCGAGCTTTTAAAATGACAAGTATATTGGGATATGAATTACCCTGGAACAATTACAGCTTTAGAAATCAAGTTTTCTTTCCTTTAAATACTAGTCATGTTGATTTAAAAGTTGCTGCAACAAATTGCTACGAATCACAAAAAGGACGAAATTATTTGGATGAAAATTACATTAGAGGAATTATTCGATCACATGGTGTGCAAATAGGTGTAGAATTTGCTGAGGTATTTGAAACTGATAGATTTATTATTAAATAATTTTTTATGAAAGTTGCTATTCATCAGCCCCATTATTTTCCTTGGTTAGGCTATCTTAATAAAATGTCAAATGTAGATAAATTTATTTTATTAGATGATGTTCAATTAACAGATAGTTCAAATATGTTTAGAAATCAGTTATTAACATTAAATGGTTCTCAAAAATATATTACAATTCCATTTATTAAGAATGGGTATATGCAAAAAAGCTATAACCAGTTAGAAATTAATCCACTAATTGATTGGCAAAAGTTGCATTCTAATTTTATTAAGGAAAATTATAGGAAAGCTCCATTCTTTAATGAAGTTTGGGAGAAAATAAAAATCATTTTCGAAAAAAAGTACTTTCTATTAAGCGATGTAACAATTGATACAATTCTTTTATTAAAGGATATTTTTAATATCTCTACGGAAATATTAATGCAGAGCAAACTTGAATATCCCTCCGACAGTAAAAAAAATCAGCTAGTTCTCGATCTTTGCATTGCAGTTAAATCTAATTATTATTTGTCAGGTAAAGGAGCAAAAAAATATATGGAACTAAATCCCTTTACAGAGAAAGGAATTGTAGTCGAATTCCAGAATTTTAATATGGCAGAGTATCCGCAGTTTTCAAATAAAAATCAGTTTATTCCAGGGCTAAGTGTTCTTGATATGCTTTTTAATATTGGAATTGATGAAAGTATTGTAATTTTTAATAAACAAAAATAAATTCAATGAAAATTGTTCATATTACATATATTTATATTGATGGATTTAGTTACCAAGAAAATGAATTGCCTAAAACACATGCTCAACTTGGTCACGAAGTGACAATGATATCTACGCAAAATTTTGCTGGATCAATAAATAAAAGTCATATTCATGAGCCTGTTAAAGACAAAAAGCCATATTTTATTGATGGAGTAAAAGTAATCCGATTACCACTAAAAATTAATATTGATTATAGATTCTCAGTTTTAAAAGATTTATATGAAACTTTAGAATCTGAAAACCCAGATTTAATTTATTCACATGGAGGAGCATATTTAAATTTAAAAATAGTTGAATCATATAAGAAAAAGCACCCAAATTGTTATTGGTGTTTAGATTTTCATGGAGAATACTATAATACTGGAACAAACTTTATTTCAAGGTTCTATCATAAATACTTCTTTAGATTTATTATCAAGTCTGCTTTTAAATATGCAAATATAGGTTACTACGTTACTCCGCTTGTTGGTATGTTTACAGAAGAGATGTATAAATTACCAAAACAAAAACTTAAGATGCTTCCTTTAGGATTTGACTTATCACTAGTAGATTTTGAAAATAGAATTACACATCGCGAAGAAATAAGATCAAAATTTAATATTAAGAATAACGATATTGTAATAATCACAGGAGGCAGAATCGAATCAGAAAAGAATACAGTTGAACTTGTTGATGCATTTAAAAAAATTAATAAAGAAAATATTCATTTAATCATTTTTGGTAAAATAGTTGATGAATATAAGGAGGAATTAGAAGAAACCATTGCCAATCATCCAAATGTTCATTTAGCAGGCTGGTTAACTACAAAAGAAATTAACGATTATTACCTTGCCTCTGATATTGCATGTTTCCCTGGTGGGCAATCGGTCCTTTGGCAGCAGGCAATTGGTTGTGGTCTTCCTCTTTGTGTTAAATACTTTTATGGATTAGAATATCTAGATTTGGGTGGAAATGTTCGATTTCTTTATAAGGACGACCCTGAAACAATAAGTACCGCACTTAATGAAATAATTGAGAACAAAGAATTAATGAATTCAATGGCTAATGTTGCAATCCAAAAAGGTTGTGAGTATTTTTCGTATAAAAATATTGCTCAAACAGTTATTGATGATATGAAATTCTTTTAATATTTAATCACTAATTTATTAAGAATACATTTATAATTATTAATATCTATTTCTTTTGTATTCTTATTTTTGTAAAAAAAACATTTCAATTAAATAAATCCAGTAAACACATTCAATAATTAATTGGGATTATAAATTACATGAATTTTAAGATTTCATCAAAAATCAGGTTTCTTATCCAAGTTTTGAACGAAAGTGTATTTTTAAAAAATGTACTTTTTGTATCAGGAGGTACAATTTTTGCACAATTTTTAGTTTTACTTTTTTCTCCTGTTATTTCCAGAATATACTCAGCAGAAGATTTTGGAATTTTCCAGCAATATCAAGCAATTTTATCATTTTTATTAGTAATGAGTGGATTAAGGTACGAATTGGCAATAATGGTACCCAAAGAAAAAAAATCTGCATTTAACTTGTTAATATTATCAATTTTAATCAATGTTGGTTTTTCATCTATTATTTTAATTTTAGTATTCATACTTGATCTATTTGGGTATTCATTTAGTTTAATCAGAGGGATGATTCATTTGGTTTATTTTATTCCTTTTGCTTTACTAGGTGCATCTTTATATCAATCTCTTAATAATATGGTTATAAGAGAAAAAGAGTTTAAGAAAATAGGAACAACAAAAATAATTCAATCAACAGGTTTGGTTGGTGGACAGGTTATTGTTGGAGGCTTTTGGGATAAAACACATGGTTTAATATGGGGTGATTTATTGAGTAAATTTCTTGGAATTTCAACTTTTATTCGTGTCTTATATAAAAAAAATAAACAATATTTATTAACACTTAATTGGAATGAACTAAAAGTACTAGGAAAAAAATATAAGAAATTTCCTCTACTATCTGTTCCATCAGGATTAATAAATGTAGCTGGAATAACAATGCCAACTTTTTTAATTGGTAATTATTTTGGATTATCTGTTTTAGGCTTTTATGCACTTGTTGATCGTATTTTTGCAGCTCCAGCTATGCTTATTGGGCAATCTGTATCACAAGTCTATATGGGTGATTTTATAGATTTATCACATACTAACCCTGATGCACTTTTAGCAAGATTTAAAAATCTTATTAAGAAAATAGGTCTATTAACATTTATTCCTTATAGTTTGGCCGCAATTTCTGCTCCATTCCTTTTTGGTTGGGTTTTTGGACAAAACTGGAGTGAGGCTGGAATAATCTTTGCAATATTAGCCCCTATGCAATTCATAAGTATTATTGTTTGGCCGCTTATACCTACACTTAATTTATTGGAACGTCAGAATTGGCAATTAGTATGGGATTTTTTAAGATTATTATTAGTTATTTTAGTTTTTGCTTTTTCACATTATTTTAATTTATCTCCAAGATTATCTATTTTCCTTTATGGTGTTGTTATGTTATTTTCTTATGTTATTCATCTAGGTTTATCATATATTGCAATAAAAAGAAGAATAAAACAATTTAATGGATTATCTATTAATGATAACTAATAAAACAAGAATTACTTTAAGTTCAGAAAGAATAATAACAATTATTTTAGTTATAATATATGTTTTTATAACCGATAGGATATATAAAGCATGGCTTTATCCAAACTTTGATTATTTTGGTTACCATTATAAATCCCCATCATTATATTTACTAATTATTACACACTTATTCGCAATACTTCCTTGTCTTTGGATTCCAATTAAATTAAAAAGGCCAACAATATCAATATATTGGTTTGTTTATTTATTACTTTATATTCCTTCACAATTGTATCCAATCTATATTGGTTTAAATAATAATACCGACTTGCTTTTGCTATCAATAGTTTTATTTTTTTCAATAAATATTATTGGTAGCACCTATTTGCTTCAACAATACAGAATAAAACCAATAATTAAGTTTACCGATCGTCAATTTAATTTCTTTTTAATTATTATAAGCGTAATCTCTATTTTGTATTTAATCAATATATATGGACGATCTATTAATTTTATTGGATACAAAGATATATATACATTTAGACTTAAAAATGCTCAATTAGCTCAAGGAACTATGGCTGGATATGTTATACTTGCATTGGGTAGCAGCATATTCCCAATAATTATGGCTAGGGGGATTATAGATAAAAATAAATTTCTAATTATTTTCTCAATCGTAGGACAAATATTCCTTTTTTCAACACAAGGTGCTAAGTCAAATTTACTTGCTCCAATTATTTTATTATTTGTATATTTTATTGTTTATAAAAAAGAAAGTAATTTTGGTAATAGGCTAACTAAGTATTTAATAATTTCCTTAGCATTAATACTTTTAATTGCCACACTTATTCCAATTAATAACTCGAGTATTGCATTTTATGCAATTAGTGAGATATTTGTCCGTATCTTTAGTATGGAAGGACTATTAACTGCACAATATTATAGTTTTTTTAGTGAACATGCTTATACCTATTATACACATATAAATTTTATCGGGAAAATTTTTACCTATCCATATGGAAGTGTTCCTTTAGGAAAAGTTATTGGATTTGAATTTACTGGTAATCAATTAGTAAATTCAAATGCGTCTTTTATTGCTACCGATGGAATAGCTGCTTTAGGATTGGTAGGTATTTTTATTATTTCATTTATAACTGCAGCTGTTTTTTTCATAATCGATTCAATTTCAATTGACTTAGATGTAAATTATACGACTATTGCACTTGCATTTATTACATTAAATTTATTAAATAGTTCTCTTTTCTCTACACTTTTATCTGGAGGATTATTTTTAAGTATGATTATATTCAATTTAACACCAAGGAAAGAACTTAAAGGTGGTTAAAGTAAAATAATCTAACTTTTTATTTGATTTATTAATATCTTTACTTTTTTTTTAAAAAATATAACTTAAAGTGCAAATGGTCAATGGATTATTTATTAGTATCTTTGAGAATTATTTCAGGTTTTATTATTTTGAATACGAATAAATTATATTAATATTTTTTTTAATTTAATATGAGCAGATTATTAGTCCTAATAAAAATGTTGTTAAATCTCCCTTTGCGTTTATTTTCAAAGATTTCTGTATTTGCAATAATTAAAAAAAGTATAATTCATTCAACAGCATCGATTCAATCAGGAACTCGTTTTTATAATTCTAGAATTGAAGATTATTCTTACATTTCGAGAGATTGTGTTATTGTAAATACTATTATTGGTAAGTTTTGTTCTATAGCCGATAATGTAATTATTAATGCAGGAAAACATCCTTTAAATTTTGTGTCTTCATCTCCTGTTTTCTATTCAAAAAACAACTGTTTAAAAAAATGTTTTAACGAGATTTCTTATAATGAATATGATTCAACAATAATTGGAAATGATGTATGGATTGGAACACATGCTTTTATTAAGGGGGGGATTAGCATAGGTGATGGAGCTGTGATTGGTGCTTATACTATAGTTACAAAAGATGTTGAACCCTATACTGTTATAGTTGGAAATCCAGGCAGAGTTTTAAAGAAAAGATTTGATGATGACTTAATTAAGAAATTATTAAAGCTTAAATGGTGGAGTTTTAATGAAGATTTATTGAGGAAATGTTCATCAAAGATGAATAATGTAAATGAATTTATAGATTTCTGTGAGATAATTAAAAAATAATTTTAACTTAAGTTTTTTTTAAAAAATATTTAATATGTTTACAAACAAGGTGCTTTTAATTACTGGTGGGACTGGCTCTTTTGGCAATGCTGTATTAAAAAGATTTTTAAATACAGATATTAAAGAAATTAGAATCTTCTCTCGTGATGAAAAGAAGCAGGATGATATGCGTCGTTACTACAACAATTCAAAGATTAAATTTTATATTGGCGACGTTAGAGATATAAATAGTCTTAATAATGCAATAATTGGTGTTGATTTTATATTTCATGCGGCAGCATTAAAACAAGTACCCTCCTGCGAATTTTTTCCAGTAGAGGCTGTAAGAACAAATATTCTTGGAACGGATAATGTGCTTCAGGCCGCAGAACAATATAGAGTTAAACGTGTTGTTGTTCTAAGTACAGACAAGGCAGCCTACCCAATAAATGCAATGGGAATGTCTAAAGCATTAATGGAAAAAGTAATGGTAGCCCGTTCAAGAAGTAATGATTCTTCAAAACAGATTTTTTGCGGTACACGTTATGGAAATGTTATGGCTTCTAGAGGATCGGTTATACCTTTATTTATTGAACAGATTAAAGAAGGTAAGACGTTAACTATTACAGATCCCAATATGACTCGTTTTATGATGACACTTGATGATGCTGTAGATTTAGTTCTCTATGCTTTTGAACATGGTGTCCCTGGAGATATTTTTGTACAAAAGGCTCCTTCAGCAACAATTGAAACTCTCGCTAAAGCTCTAATTGAACTTTACAACTCAAATAATGAGATAGTTGTTATTGGTACCAGACATGGTGAAAAATTGTACGAAACTCTTGTTAATCGCGAGGATATGGTGAAAGCAGAAGATTTAGGAAATTATTTTAGAATACCTGCTGATAATAGAGATCTTAACTATGCCCAGTATTTTTCTGAAGGAATTCCTGATGTTTCCAAATATGAAGAGTATCATTCTCATAATACAGAACTGTTGGATGTTGAAGGAATGAAAAAACTACTTCTAAAGCTTCCAATTATTCGAAAAGATGTGCTTGGAGAAGAAAATTCTAACCAATATCCTGAGTAAATAAGAAATGTTAAAAATTGGAATTACAGGTCAGTCAGGTTTTGTAGGAACTCATTTATATAACACTTTAGGTTTAAAACCTGATAAGTACGAAAGGATAAATTTTGAAGATTCATTTTTTTCCAATCCATTAGAGCTATCACATTTTGTTTCAAAATGCGATATTATTATTCACTTAGCAGCAATGAACAGGCATAATAATCCTGAAATAATATACAATACGAATATTAGTTTAGTTAAAAAGCTTATCGCTGCTTGCGAAAATTCACAATCAACACCTCATATACTTTTTTCTTCTTCAACTCAGGAAGAAAAGGACAACCTTTATGGTCGTTCAAAGAATGAGGGGCGTAAATTATTTGAAAATTGGGCTAAATCATCTTCTGCTAATTTTACAGGATTAATTATTCCTAATGTTTTTGGTCCTTTTGGACATCCCTATTACAATTCGGTAGTTGCAACTTTCTGCCATCAACTTACTCATAACGAAACTCCTAAAATTGATATCGATGGAGAGATAAAGCTGATTTATGTAAGTGAGCTTATTTCTGAGATACTAAAAAAAATTGATGAAAAGAATAATAATATTGAAAAATCAAATATTGAATGTTATAAAGTATCTCATACATCAATTATAAAGGTTTCAGATCTATTAAAAAAACTTATAATCTTTAAGGATAATTATTTTGAGAATGGAATGATACCAAACTTATCAAATCTTTTTGATAGAAACCTCTTCAATACATTCTTAACTTATGTTGATCATAAAACTTTTTTCCCATTTCATTTAAAACTAAATACTGACGATAGGGGTACTTTTGTTGAAACAGTAAAATTAAACAGTGGGGGACAAGTTTCTTTTTCTACAACAAAGCCAGGTATTACAAGGGGAAACCATTTTCATACTCATAAGGCTGAACGATTTGCTGTTATAAAGGGCAAAGCTTTAATTGAATTCCGGAGAATAGGAACAGAAAATAAATTTATCTTCGAGTTAGATGGAGATAATCCGTCATTTGTTGATATGCCAATATGGTTTACTCACAATATTACCAATGTAGGTAGTGATGAAGTTTACACAATTTTTTGGATAAGCGAACATTTCGATTATACAGATCCTGATACCTTCTTTGAGAATGTTTAAATTAACGATTTTATTATAGCTCGAATATGAAAGATAAATTAAGAGTAGTTACAGTAGTTGGCACCCGGCCAGAAATAATAAGACTTTCACGTGTTATGGCAAAGCTGGATGAGTCTGATGCCATAGATCATATTACAATACATACTGGACAAAATTATGACTATGAACTAAATCAAATTTTTTATGATGATTTAGGTATTCGTAAACCCGATTATTTTTTAGATGCAGCTGGAGAAACAGCAATAGAAACTGTCGGAAAAATACTTATTAAAATTGATCCCTTATTAGATCAACTTAAACCTGATGCCTTTTTAGTATTAGGTGATACAAATAGCTGCTTGTGTGCTATTCCTGCTAAAAAACGACATATTCCAATCTTTCATATGGAAGCTGGTAATCGTTGTTTCGATCAGAGGGTGCCAGAAGAAACAAATCGTAAAATTGTAGATCATATTTCAGATATTAATTTAACCTATAGCGATATAGCACGTGAATATTTATTAAGGGAAGGTTTACCAGCCGATAGAATAATTAAAACAGGCTCCCCTATGTTAGAGGTAATTAATCATTATCTTCCTCAAATTAATAAATCAGATGTAGTTAAACGATTAGGATTAGAAAAAGGAAATTTTTTTGTTGTTTCTGCACATAGGGAAGAAAATATTAATAATGAAATTAATTTTAATGGTTTAATTGAATCAATCAATCTTATTGCCGAAATCTATAAGCTGCCAATTATTGTTAGTACACATCCAAGAACCCGAAAAATGATTGAATTAAAAAAAATTAAGGTTAGGGATGAAATTCAATTTTTAAAACCTCTTGGATTTAATGATTATAATGCACTTCAAGTTAACTCTTTTGCTGTACTTTCAGATAGCGGCACTATTTCAGAAGAGTCATCAATATTAAATTTTAGAGCACTTAATATACGTGAAGCTCATGAACGCCCTGAAGCAATGGAGCAAGCATCAGTAATGATGGTCGGTTTAAATCCTGAGCGTATACTCCAAGGATTAAAGCAATTAAAATACCAAGCTTTAAATGATTCAAGAACGTTTTTTCCTGTTGCGGATTATTCATTTCCAAATGTTTCCGATAAAGTTGTTAGAATAATATTATCTTATACTGATTATATAAAGAAAATTGTTTGGAGAGAATAATTTATGAACATTTTAATTGTAACACAATATTTCTGGCCTGAAAATTTTAAAATTAATGAGGTTGCAATTTACTTAAAAGAAAAAGGACATAAGGTCACAGTATTAACTGGTAAGCCTAACTATCCCGAAGGGAAATTTTATAATGGATATTCATTTTTAAAACCACCTTCAGAATTTTATAATGGGATTGAGATTTTTAGATTGCCAACTATACCAAGAGGGAAAAATAACGCACTTAAATTGATTCTCAATTATCTTTTCTTCCCTTTTATTGGGCGAATTGTTTGGAGTAGAATGCTTAAAGATAAATCATTTGATATTATTTTTGTTTGTCAACTTTCTCCTGTGTTTGTAGGTTTATTGGGAGCTAGAATTAAAAAGAAATTAAAAGTACCAATGGTCATGTGGGTTCTTGATTTATGGCCTGATAGTATATTTGCTGCAAGTCGAATAAAACCTTTCTTTATTGAAAAAACATTAAAACTGATTGTTAATAGAATTTATCACTCATGTGACAAGATTTTTGTTTCATCAAAACCTTTTTATAAATCAATTGTAAAGTATAATTACTTAGAAAAAAATATATTTCATATTCCAAATTGGGCAGATGATGATGTAAACACTCTTACTTCCAAAGAAATTGAAAAGTTACCAATTTTATCCAAAGGATTTAATATACTTTTTGCAGGTAATATTGGTGATGCTCAAGATATTGATACGATACTTAATAGTTTTGAGCACTTGAAAAGTATTAATGATATTAAAATGATTTTTATAGGTGATGGAAGAAAACGTAGTTGGTTAGAAAATCAGATAATTGAAAGGAATCTTACTAATCAGGTTTTTTGGCTTGGTTCTTTTCCTTCAAATACTATGCAATATTTTTATAATAATGCTTCAGTTTTATTAGCTAGTTTAAAACCTAATCCTGTTTTTGAATTAACAGTTCCTGCAAAGATACAGTCCTATATGGCTAATAAAAAGCCTATTTTATCTATGTTGAGTGGTGCTGGAAATGATATAGTAGATGAGGCTAACTGTGGTATTATAGTTAAATCAGGCGATACTGAGTCATTGGTAAAGGCCATTAAAAAATTACATAATCTAACTTTTGATGAATTAGAATCTATGGGTTTAAGAGGATATTATTATTATCTTGAAAATTTTGAAAAAACTAAAATCCTAACTCGCTTGGAAACATTGTTGATTAATGAATTAAAAAAATCTTAGTATATTATATTATGAAAAATCTTTTTGGTTATACTATAATATTTTTAATTTCTGTAATAGGAGTTTATATTTATAGTAGGTTTGCAAAAAAGAAAGCCATACTGGACTTGCCTAATGATCGCAGTTCACACACTATTCCTACTCCTCGTGGAGGAGGTATTGCAATAGCAATTACTTGGTTTTTATCAATTTTTTTTCTTTTTATTAAAAATGAAATTGACAATTCGCTTTTTTTTGCATTGCTCTGTGGTATACCTATTTCTGTCATTGGTCTTGTTGATGATGTATATACAATTTCACCCAAAGTACGGTTATTTGTTCAAATTACTTGTGGAACAATAGCTCTTTATCTACTAGGAGGTTTAAAAATATTGGATATTGGTTTTAATTTAATTTCACTGCCACTATTGATTAATATTCTAGTTATAATTGGTATTGTTTGGTTTACTAATTTATTTAATTTTCTCGATGGTATTGATGGGTATATTAGTGCCGAAGTAATCTTTATTGGATTAGCTTTTTTTGCATTATTTGGGATTATTCCACCAGTTTTATTGGCAATAGTTACAGCAGGATTTTTAGTGTGGAACTGGCAACCTGCGAAAATATTTATGGGAGATGTTGGAAGTACTTTGCTTGGATTTTCAATTGGAATATTTGCAATCTACTACCAAAATAATAACGATTCTTCCATTATTATTTGGCTAATGCTTACATCCATATTTTGGTTCGACGCTTCCCTTACACTCTATCGAAGATGGAGGAAGGGGGAAACTCTTTCCAAAGCACACAAAAAACATGCTTATCAAAGAATGGTGCAATCAGGATGGAGTCACCAAAGAACAGTTATTTGGGCTCAAATTATTAATTTGCCAATTTTGGGTTTAGTAGTGCTAAGTACTTTTTTCCCCATGTTAATATTGTTTGCTTTCATTATTAATATATTATACTTATATATTATAATTAAAATTGTGGACAAAAAGAATCCTCAATATTAATAATCGTATTTCCCTATTAATTATAAACACCTTTCTATATGCATAAAATAAATTCATATTTAAAAATTTGTTTACTAACAATAATTTTCCTTCTTCTTTATATAAAGTTTACATATATTCCATATGCAATAGGTCTATATTTTTTAATTAGCGTATTGAATTTTAATTATGAAAAAATAAAAATAGAAAAGTATAAAGAAGTGTGGTTAATTTTAATATTTGTCTTATTTAATGCATTTTCATTATTATATTCTGAAAATTTTAAAGAAGGATTTTCAACGATTCAAACTCAATTATCATTAATAATTTTCCCATTATTAATAATTATTGATAGAAATTTTTTTTATAATAAAAGAGAATTAATAATTAAATTATTTATAATTATTTCTTTATTTAGCATTTTTATATTGTGCTTTCAATTTTTTTATTCAGGTCAATTCATTAAGATATTAGAAAATAAGCATAATGCTAATCTATTTGATTTAATTAGAAATCTTAAATTGTCAAATGGGCAGCATCCTTCGTATATTTCCATTAACTATCTATTTTCAGTAATATTAGTATGGTATTCTCTTAAAAAATCAGAAAATAAAATTTTATTTCTAATTAAACTTCTGGCGATTTCAATAATTTTAGTTTTTATTTTTCTTTTAAATTCAAGGGCAGTATTAATCTCCATTTTAATGGTAATAATTTATTATACATTAAAATACCTTGTTGAACATAAAACGATTTACAAAATTTTTACTGTTATTATATTAATTGGTTGTTTCTTTTTAATGATGAATAATACACGTTTTAAGTATAATTTATTGAGTTTTAAAAAGGCAAATACAATTGAACAAATAGATCCTCGTTTTTCCATATGGCGCGATGCATTTATTGTCTGGAAACAAAAACCTATTTTTGGTCAAGGAATTGGAGATTCAAAGGATGCTATTATGCAAATACATAAAAAAAGGAATATTGAAGAAGCTATTAAATATAAATTTAATGCCCATAATCAGTTTCTTGAAACATCAATGCAAACTGGTTTAGTTGGCCTAATTATACTAATTTTAGTATTTTCTGTTCCATTATACCAATCAATAAAGAAAAAACAAGAATTATTATTTCTTTTTTTAATGATTTGTATTATTAATTTTATGTTTGAGTCAATGCTTCAACGTATTGCAGGTGTGGTGTTTTTTGCTTTTTGGTATAGCTTCTTGTGGTTTGTTTTTTATAAAGAGGAAATGAAAGTAGTGGATAGCAAGTAGAAATATTATATAGTATAATTAATTAGTTTTAAATTAAACAGGCTTACACATTATATGTAAGCCTGTTTAATTTAAAATCCAAATAGTTTTATTTATATATTATGAAATCATTAATACTGTCTTTCGCTAATTAATTTCCAAATAGTATTTCTATATTGCCATATTAATGAGCATAATAATCCAAGTATACAGAAAATAGGAATCCATATTTTTATGAATTTAGTTAATGGATTTTCAGTTTTTGAAAGTTGTGAAAAATCTTGAATAATTGTTATAGGATCAGGATTTAAAATAAGATCTTTCTCATAGAATAACATAAGAGTATTTAACCTAATTTTATCTTCATGATAAAGTTTTAGTTCTTTTTCATTCAAAACAATCATCTGATTGTTGCTTGCTTTCTGTGATTTTGGTATTTCAAAATACTGAATATTCTGAAGGCTGTCTAGTTTAGCAATCTCTGCTTTTAAAACCAGAATTTGGTTTTCAGCCTGACTTATTCTAACATTGTTATTCTCAATTATAAAAGGATTGTTGCTAATGTATGATTTAATACTGTTCTTTAGAATTGGGAAAACAGATTCATCGAAAACACTTATTTGTAAATAAAAAACATCTCCTAATCGAATTTGATTTGTATCGTTTGGATTGTATGTATTGTTGTAATCTATAAAATCAGTAAGCTTATCATTATTTAAATCAATCCCATAAAATGCTTTAATAGTTTTAATGCTTTTAGCTTGCTCAACACTTATTTGAAGATAATCTCCTAATGCCGAATAATTATCGCTAATAAAAAGATCATTTAAAAGATTGATTGAGTTTACAACAATAGTATTATTCATCGAATTCGAGCGAGCAGTCATTTCTGACGTATAATATCTTTTTGTTATTGAAAAAAGAATATAAGAAACAATAAACCCAAGTATTATGAAAGTAATTAGCCAGAGTGATTTTCTTATTAGCAGAATGAAAAAACTATTGATAAGTGAAATAAGTTTAATAAAAAGGTTTTTAATACCATCACCCATTTTCTGGAATAGTTCAATTATGTCAATCTCATCATTCCTTTTTTCTGTAGTCATATTATATTAAGTTTTAAGTTCTTAGTTTTCATTTAAGAATGCAATACTACAAATTTAAGTTAAATTATTTATTTAAAATAGAATGTAACTTTTGCATATCATTTACTTTTTCGGGATAACCTAACTTCTCATATGAATATATAAGATTAAGAATCAGTTTTTTAATTATTTCGGTATTGGAGCATGGAAAGTAGTATGATTTTAAGGGTTCCAGTTTTTGTTGTCTCAGAAAATAATCAATCTCTCTTTTTCCGAGTACTGAGCCTTTGTTATATGGATTTATATAAAACAATACTTCATTATCGTTTGTAAAATCCATATTAAACTGATCAATATAGGAGAGAATAAAGTTCTTTGGCATACTTACTCCATAAATAGGTATGTCGAGCTGTTGGGCAATGGCAATATATATAATTCCTAATGTTACAGGGTTGCCTTTTTTGCTTTCGAGTACAAGATTAATATATGAGTTTTGTGGTGCATAAAAATTAGTGCTATTACCCGAAAAACCATGAATCTCGTATAGAATATGATTTATAACCCTTGTTTTTTCAAGAGCAGTGAGGTTGTTGTTTATCTCGAGCCAAACATCCTTTTTGATTATATCAAAAAGTTTCTCAATATTTTCATATCGAAGATCAGGATATTGATATCTGGCTATTAGAAAAGCTCCTTCCAGAATGTTTATAGCCCCTGTTTCTTTCCATTCTATTAACTTATTTTGAGTAGAGGTAAATTGTATCTCCTGAATGAGATTCTCAATACGATGCTGTAAAATCTCGTTTAACGAGGTCTCCCATACTTTTTCCAACTCAGGAATTATATCCACCCCTTGCTTAATTATGTTCTGAGAAACATGCATAAATATCTCCTCGTTGGGATCATCCAACAACTGAAGTAATGCCTTTATTTTGCTATCAATAGCCACTTTTTCAATTACCAATTAACAATTATAAAACACCAAATATCAATTATCAGCTATTAGTCACTCGTTGCCAGTCACTATTCTGCATCCTCTAATCACTTATTAGTTTATCTAAAACATATTGAATTAGTTTCTTTATTGTTGGTTTGTAATCTTTGCTAAACTCTTTAGTTGCTCTGTTTGCAATTATGGCACACAGCGTAATTGCATTATGTCCCAATAATCCTGATAAACCATAAATTGCAGAGCTTTCCATCTCATAATTAGTAATCTTCTGACCTTTATGCTCGAAAGCTTCAATTTTATCATTTATATTTTCCATTAATATGGGTAAACGTAATTGTCTTCCCTGTGGTCCGTAAAAACCGGGCGCCGAAATGGTTACTCCCTTAATTGTAAGATCGCTCTCTAGTTTCTTTATTAGTTTTTCAGATGCATTAACTACGTATGGCGATGGCAGAATCTCATCCCAGCTTACATGTTTCTTGAATGCACTCTCAAATTCAACATCAGAAATAGAATTGCGGTTTGCATAGAAATTTAGTAAACCATCAAATCCGATAGATCGTGCACTCATAAGAACAGAATCAATGGGCACTTGTTTTTGGAGTGAGCCGGAGGTTCCAATTCGAATTAAATTGAGTGTGTGATGTTCTTTTTTTACAGTTCTGGTTTTAAGATCAATATTTACGAGCGCATCCAGTTCGTTTATTACGATATCAATATTATCAGTTCCTATTCCGGTTGATAATACTGTAATTCTTTTACCTTTATAGTTGCCTGTAATTGTATAGAATTCTCTGTTTTGCTTTTTTAGCTCAATACTATCAAAGTAAGATGCAACCGTATCAACACGACCTTGATCGCCAACAAGAATAATATCATCGGCGATATCTTGAGGCAACAAATGCAGATGAAAAATACTTCCGTCTTGGTTAATAATTAATTCTGATGGTTTTAATTCCATGATTCTCCTTATTTGTGCAAACTTCAAAACTATCTAAAATATCTCAATTAGACAATAAATAATAATCAACAGTAGTAATTATGTTTTTTGTTTTGATGTTGATAACCCTATATAAAGTGTATAGATTATTCACTTAATAAATTGTAAGGCATTTAATGAAAAATACAATTAATCAATAAGTCGTTTTAATCAGTAATATCAAGTAGTCCGGGTCGTAGTTTTTTAGTGCGTTCGAGAGCTTGTTTCTCTTTCCATTTATCTATTTCCTTAAAATTCCCTGAAAGTAAAATATCGGGAACTTTCCATCCTTTATAGTCTGCAGGTCGAGTATATACTGGTGGCGACAGAAGATTGTCCTGGAATGAATCGGTAAGAGCCGATGTTTCGTCCGAAATAACGCCTGGTAATAACCGCACAACGCTATCTACAATAATTGCTGCGGCTAATTCGCCACCGGTTAAAACATAATCGCCTATTGAAATTTCTTTGGTTATAAGATGATCGCGAACTCGCTGATCAATACCTTTGTAATGACCACAAAGTATAATTATATTCTCAAAAGTGGCCATTTTATTTGCAGTTTTTTGCGAATATAGCTCTCCATCTGGTGATGTGTAAATTATCTCATCGTATTTACGTTCAGCTTTAAGTGCTGTAATAGCTTTGTCGATGGGCTCTATCATCATTACCATTCCAGCTTCGCCTCCAAAAGGGTAGTCGTCAACTGTTTTGTGTTTGTTTGTTGTATAATCTCGTAAATTATGTATATAAATTTCAACGTGTTTCTTTTGCTGAGCACGCTTAATTATACTATGATTTAAAGGACTCTCAAGTAGCTCAGGTAAAACAGTAATAATATCTATTCGCATAGCATTTTGTATTTCTCTGTAAAAATAGTAATCATTTGTTTTCTTTTGGTTCTTTTTAGAAACAAATCATGATTAAGACAATATGGCATTAAATAAATTTAAATACAAGACAGAATGGCCGAAAATAAGAATTGGTATTTTTTTTGAAAATAGCTAATCAAATAAACAAATTTAAATTAATACTAACTAAAAATTATAAAACTATGACACTTGTAAGAATGCAACGACCATCAGAAATGCATAGCGCATTTGGTTACAGAAATTTATCTGAATTAATGGATAATCTTTTAACAGAAGAAAGGGTTTGCAATAATCAGTATTTTGCGATTCCCCCTGCAAATATTATTGAATCAAAATTCGATTTCAGAATTGAAATAGCAGCACCGGGATTTGAAAAATCTGACTTTAAGATTGATTTAGACAAAAATATGCTTTCTATCTCTCTTGATAAAAAAACAGATGAGAATGCAGAAGAAAAATTTAACCTGAAAGAATTTGCATATAATTCATTCAGTCGTTCATTTAGGATTTCAGATAAAATAAATTCTGAAAAAATAAATGCAATCTATAAAAATGGTATTCTGCAAATAATATTACCTAAGAAAGAGGATGCAATTGAAAAGCCAGTAAGAGAAATTAAAATTTCATAATTTAATTTAAGCTTTAGGTTAGCCTCACTTTCATTTGAGAGTGAGGTTTTTTATTGTTTTATAGAAAAACTGAAGCTTAACTATTGATAAAATAACTTTAGATTATTACTCAATTAGATTATCATTTCATATATTTAATCACTTTTCAGAAATAGAAATGAATTTCAGTCAAATATATTTTCATAATTATCATCTATAAACTTTAAGATTAATTTAAAAAAATATGTATTTACATAAACCCGGACATATTTCGTATGATATTTTATCGGATATGATTTATAATTCGGGTTTAGTTATTATAAAGTTTTCTCCATTAGGGGAAATCCTATACTCCAACAATTATTTCGAGTTTATTTTTGGATTTAAACAGGACGAAATAATTGGGAGGAATATTGCAGAAATTCTTTTTAATCAAAAGAATAACAAACTTATGAGTCAGCAAAATGTAGCTGAAAGTATTTTAAGTAATCCCATTTATCATCAGTTAGAGAATGAGCATCTTACTAAAAATGGAGGATTGTTGTGGTTTTCCTGGCAAATAAGGCCTTTTTACCATCCAACAAGTAATCTTCATATGGGTTTTTATTGTGTTGGTCAGGAAATTACTCATCGAAAAATAATCGAAAGCAGGCTTGTAGCAAGTGAAAAGAAACTTAATGACTTTTTAAACCTTTTACCAGAACTTGTTTTTGAAATAGATGCAAGCCTACAGATTACATTTATTAACCAAAGTTGTATTGATTTTATTGGGTACAGTAAAGATGAGGTTTTACAAAATAAAGTTCAATTAAAGGATATAATTATTCCTGAGGATTTTGTGAGGTTAAAAAGTTTACTCTTTATCAATTTTAATGTTACCAGAGATACTGGAAATACATTTGGAATAATCCATAAAAATGGCAGTTTAATAAAGGTGCAATTGCATAATAATCCTATTTATGATGGAAATAAAATAGTTGGTTTACGATGCATTGCTATAAATATTACCGAGAAGGACAGGTATGAAAAAAGATTGCTTGAACAAGAGGAAAAATTCAGACTTATTTATGAAAATTCGCCTGTTCCTTATCAGTCATTAAATGAATATGGTGAAATTGTTGAAATAAATCCTTCCTGGCTTAAAGCATTGGGCTATAATAGAAAGGAAGTTGTAGGAGCTCATTTTTCTGAATTTTTACCAGATGACCAAAAATATCTTTTTGCACAACGATTTGAAGTTTTTAAGGAAAATGGCGAAGTAAAAGATGTTCAATTTACACTTAATTGTAAAGATAAATCAAAGCTAATCGTTAACTATAATGGAAAGATTGAAAGGAGCAAATCAGGCGAATTTATTCGTTCTCACTGTGTTTTTAATGATATTACTCTTCAATTAAAAGCAGAGAATACCTTAATACAATCAGAGCATAGATTACGTGAATTAAATGCCACAAAAGACAAGTTCTTTTCTATTATAGCACATGATTTAAAGAATCCGTTTAACGATATTATTGGGTTTTCATATTTACTTTCGACAAATATTTATAAGTACGATTTGCAAAAGGTTGAACAATTTGCAAATATTATTCATCAAAGCTCCAGATTGGCCTTTAATTTGCTTGAAAACCTTCTTGATTGGTCAAGGTCACAGACTGGGAACTTAAAATTTAGTCCAGAACGTTTTTTTATTAATGATTTGGTCTTAGAAAATCTCGAATTGGTCGAGTCGACTGCAGAAAATAAAAGCATTAAACTTTTTAATGAGGTTGATAACTCTACATATGTTTTTGCAGATAAAAATATGATTCGAACAGTTTTGCGAAATCTGATTTCAAATGCATTAAAATTTACTAATCAGGGAGGATTTGTTCGAATTACCAGTTCAATCAATAGAAATTTTGCTACCCTTAATGTTATTGATAATGGAATAGGTTTAAACTATGAAGATCAGAAAAAGATTTTTCGAATTGATACAAATATTACCAGACAAGGAACAGAAAAAGAAAGGGGAACCGGACTGGGCTTAATTCTTTGTAAAGAATTTATTGAAAGAAATGGAGGTAAAATTGATTTTGAAAGTCAACCTGACAAAGGAAGTCGTTATTTTTTTACGCTTCCTGTTGCCAGAGATGATAATAGTTCTTCTGATATTGATAATATACCCTAAAAACTAAAAATATTCTAGAATTTTACCTTATTTAAAGCAAGTGCATTTAACATCCAATTTGGTAATGGTTTTTTAGGATCACGATTTTTAAGATTAAGATACCATCCATATTTTTTCATTATTGGCACCTTGTGAGTTTCAACAAACTCAATTAATGTTCCATCAGGATCTTCTATGTATGAGAAATGACCAGCAGCTTCGCCCATATCAAAGCTATTATCTTTGTTATGTTTCACCGAACTGTCAATAGTAAAAGAAAACCCTTTCGATTCACAGTCTTTTTTAAGTAATTCCATACCACTTATATCGAAACACACATGAATAAATCCTAAATCGCCCCAAAAGCGGTTCTCAAATATTTTTTTAGGTTCACGATCCAAAACCTGAACTAGCTCAATATAGCTTCGGCCTAATAATCGACTAAAACTCCCAACAGGTTCTGTATCTGTTTTTAGCAATACTCGTCGGTATTTATTATTTCCTCCAGGTAAATCCTTGAAGTCTTCAAAAATTTCGGTCTTATCAGAAACGATTGTGTTATAACCCAAAATGTCGCTATAAACTTTAATTGCTTTCTCTATATTGGAAACTCCAATTATAGCTCCTGCAATTGCTCCAGTTAGTTTGTTTGTTTTTTTGAACCAATTACCGTCATTTATTACCTGAAAGATATTTCCATATAGATCTTTAACAAAGAAATGATCGTTATAAAAATCACCTAGTACATTTAAATTTCTTGCTATAAAAGTATCATAAGCTTTTCGTGCATCAGGGCTTTTTATTTTTGCAATATTTATTCCCAAATCGCCGATTTGAACCTCGAAAACAGGAGCCTGAGGTTTTCTTTCAGAATACTGCCATATTTCAAAACCACCACCACCAGAAATATTCATAGCCAATGCTGCATGTCTTCTCTGAGGTTTCCCACCTGTATAGGGCAACATTAATTCAGCTACTGTATTATCTTCAAAAATCCGGATATCCATTCCAAAATTTTCTTTGTACCATTTCCATGCTTCATAAACATTTGGAACACCAATCCCAATTTGTTGTATTCCACTAATTATTTTTTCCATTATTATAATTGTATTTTTAAACTATGTAGGGTTAATTTTTCGGGCTAATTTATAAAATAATCTTGGGAGAAATTTATGAATATAGACCATAAGTAGCTCTGTTGAGCCAATAAGAACCTCTTTTTTATCTTTTTCGATAGCCCTAAGATATTGTTTTGCACACTTTTCAGAAGTTATCCCAGTATTTTGTCCCTCGTCCATTTTACCGTGAGGAGTTCCATCTTTTGTTAAAGCATGCAAGGAGATATTTGTTTGTACTCTTCCTGGAAATGCAATTAAAACCTTTATATTGTTCAGATAAACCTCCGAACGTAATGTCTCAAAAAACCCGTGCTGGGCATGTTTTGCAGCTGAATAGGCCGATCTTAGTGGAAATCCAAACTTGCCTGATATACTGCTTGTAACAGCTATATAACCTGAGTTCTGTTTAATCATATAAGGTAAAACTGCTTTGGTAAGCAAAACAGAACCAAAATAATTAATTTCCATAATCTTGCGGTCTATTTCAATTGGTGTTTCAATAACTAATGACCGTTGACTAATACCTGCATTATTTATTAAAACATCTATCCTGCCATATTTCTGAATTATTTCTTGTAAGGCTTGATCTATTTTTTCAACATTAGTAACATCCAGAAACAGAACATAGCATTCTGCATTTATTTTGTCGCAATTAGCCTTAACTTTTTGTAATTCATCAAGCTGATTTGAAGAAATAATAATTATTGCATGTTGTTTTGCCAGCTCATAAACTAAAGCCTCTCCAATTCCGGAAGAGGCTCCTGTAATCCATACTACCTTATTTTTATAAAACATAAGAAATACAATCTTTCGTTTTAGCGTTTAACCATTATAAAATTAAATGGGAAAGCAATCATTTCAGAAAAATCTTCGCCAACTTCTTTCATATCTTCATCACCGTCTTCGAAATACCAATTGATTTTGATTTTGATCCCATTATCATGACAATTTTTAACAATTACAAGAATATCGGAGATGAATTTTGCTGAGGCCGAATTAAAATACTCAAGTTTGAAGTTGAAGTTAAATATTGACTCATCTTCTTTGTGATTAGCTTTATAAATTATACTATCAAAGTACTCTTTCAAATTATCGATTAATGGGTAGAAAAAATCACGTACATTTTCAGGCCGTGAATTACCTTCCATTTCGAAAAGGTACTTCTTAGGATCAAAAGTAACTCTTGGTGATTTTTCTGTAGCAGCAATATTAATATGTTTCATAACAATATTGATTATTTTTTTAAGGTTAATTGCATCGCAAAATAGAAAAACTTATCGTTAATTTTTTCAAAATCGTATTTAATTTTTTGTCCTGTTGATCTGGCCATAACAATAAGTCCTAGACCTGCACCACCTTTATCTGAGATTTCGGCATGCATTAAAGCTCTTTTATATAATTTGTTAATCTCATTCTGATCATGAGAATTGATTTTGTTTATTTTATTGGTAATTTTTTCCTTATTTTTTTCAAATATTACATTACCAGTATGAATCATATAATCCTCACCAATTTTTTCTATAATAAAACGAGGAGGGAACTCAACAAACATATCCTGATGAAATTCTAAATTATCGGCATGCTTATATATATTATCCAAACATTCAACAGCAAGAGTATAAAGTCGTTTTCTTGTTACAATATCGAGTTGCTTATCTTGTATATAGTTTTTAAGTCTAAGTAATATAGAATCAATAACAGCGAGATCAATATTTCCTTTATGGTTAATAATAACATCGTAACTCTTCATATCAGATCTCAACGTGTTAATGATATAATAGTTTAAAATTTGAATACACAATTCCTTTTATAAAATTAGTGTTATTTACCAAAAAACAAAAATATACTAAAATAATTCTATTCTTTTAATTGCATATATTTGTATATGAGTATATTGAATATTGCTTTAAATAATGATTGTTATTTAATTTTGATTTGTACTTAAAGGGTTTTAACTTTAATTTACTAATACGAGTGAATCTTAACATAAATTTAACATACGTTTAATATTAGCTTAATGTAAGCCTGCTAAAAAGTGGCATATATACTGTAATTTTGCATCATTCTAAAACTATAAAAGATGGAAAATTTTTATATTATTATCGTAGTAATACTATTTGCACTCGCAGTTTCAGATTTAATTGTTGGAGTTGCAAACGATGCTGTTAACTTTCTTAATTCATCCATTGGATCGAAGGCAGCACCAAAATATATAATCTTCATTATTGCCAGTTTGGGTATTATAATTGGAACAACATTTTCAGGCGGGATGATGGAGGTTGCCCAAAAAGGTATATTTTATCCGGGTGAGTTTGCATTTTCTGAGATCATGATTATTTTCCTAGCTGTAATGCTTACTGATGTTATTTTGCTTGATTTGTTTAATACTATCGGTTTGCCAACATCTACAACCGTTTCGATTGTATTTGAGCTGCTTGGAGCAGCTGTTGCTGTTGCGGTAGTAAAAATATCAGGTTCAGATGCTAGTTATTCTGAATTAGCAAATTATATTAATTCTGCAAATGCGTTGGCTATTATTTCTGGGATTTTACTATCAGTTATTATTGCATTTACTTTTGGTGCTATAGTTCAATATTTAGCTCGTTTAGTATTTACTTTTAATTTTGAAAAGACATTTAAATATTATGGTGCTTTGTGGGGAGGGATTTCCATTACTGCAATAACATATTTTATTTTGATTAAAGGCGCTAAAGGTTCATCTTTTATTACTGCTGATTCAGCTGAATGGATAAAAAATAATTCAACACTTATTGTTTTGTATAGTTTTATTTTTTGGACTATTCTACTTCAGCTTTTATTCTGGATTACAAGACTAAATATTTTAAAAGTAATTGTATTGGTTGGAACCTTTGCTTTGGCATTAGCATTTGCAGGTAACGATCTGGTAAATTTTATTGGTGTTCCGGTTGCTGGATTTAAGTCTTTTCAGGCATTTATTGCAGAACCGGGAGCAAATCCCGATGGTTTCTTAATGACAGCTCTGAATTCCAAGATTAAGACCGATACATACATGCTTCTAATAGCCGGTGTTATAATGGTTGCAACCTTGTGGTTTTCAAAGAAAGCAAAGAAGGTTACTGAAACAGAAGTTAATTTAAGTAGACAATCTACAGGTAGCGAGCGTTTTGGATCAAGTATGTTGTCTCGATCGATTGTAAGAGTTGCAATGGACATAAGCCGTTTCTTTGATAATATACTTCCTAGGACTATTAAGAAAGGATTAAAAAAGCGTTTTGATTCTACAGATTATCAGCGTAAAATTAGAAATCAAAAAGATGCACCTTCTTTTGATATGGTTAGAGCTTCAGTAAACCTTACAGTTGCCAGTGCTCTTATTGCTTTAGGTACCTCACTAAAATTGCCTCTTTCTACAACCTATGTTACTTTTATGGTAGCAATGGGTAGTTCATTAGCAGATAATGCCTGGGGGCGCGAAAGTGCTGTTTATAGAGTAACAGGCGTTATTACTGTAATTGGTGGATGGTTTTTTACCGCATTTATGGCTTTTACAGTTTCTCTTATAATAGCACTTTTAATTAGCTATGGTGGATTAATAGCAATTATTGGTTTTATTTTGCTTGCAATGTTTATTGTAATTAGGACGCACATTTTCTTTAAAAAGAAAGAAGCTGCAACAGCTAAAATTAAAAAGCTTGATTCTGAGGAACTAGAAGTAGCAAGTATTCATAAAAAATGTTCGTTGGAAGTGCGAAATATGTTAAAATCAGTTATTAAAGTGTTTAATGATACCATAGTTGGTTTAACGCATGAAGACCGAAAATTGCTAAAGAATGTTTGTAAACAAGTTGATGAATTAAATATTGATTCAAAGAACCTTAAAGCTAATGTGCATAATACACTGCTTAAATTAAAAATGAGTGAAGAAGAGGCTGAGTCAGGACCTTATTATGTTCAGGTAATTGATTATTTACGAGAAATGGCTCATGCATTATCATTTATTTCAAATCCGAGTTTTGAACATATTGATAATAATCATAAAGGTTTAACGAATGAGCAAGTTGCCGAACTTGACGATTTGAAAATTGATATAACAGTTTTATTTAATATTATTATTGAAACAATCGAGAAAAATAAATTCGAGAATATTGCAGATATAATAGAAAAACAACAAGTTATATTGAATAAGCTTACTGTTTGTCGTAAAAAACAAGTAAAACGCATTAAGAATAATGAATCGGGTACACGAATAAGTATTTTGTATTTAGGAATTTTAAATGAAATAAAGAATTTCTTATTGCAATCCATCAATCTAGTAAAAGCACAACGCGATTTTAATGATTTACAGGATTCAATATAAACAAAGTAGGAATATAGTCATAATAATAAAACCCGCAATAGCGGGTTTTATTATTATTCGACATATTTATAACCAACACCTTTTGTAGTTTTAATATGATCGTCGCCTATTTTTTCTCGAAGTTTTCTTATATGTACATCTATTGTTCTGTCTCCAACAATAATACTATCACCCCAAACAGATGAATATATTTCATCGCGAGTAAATACTTTATCTGGCTTTGATAGGAGTAAAGCTAATAGTTCGAATTCTTTTTTAGGTAAATCAAGTTCAATTCCATCATTTATTACCACATATCTTTCTCTATCTATAAACAAACCAGTTTTCTCCATTACTTTACTATTAGGTTCGGTCAATTCATCTGGTTTAAACCGTTTTAATAAAGCTTTTATCCTACTAATTAGTACTTTGGGTTTAATAGGCTTGGTAATATAATCATCAGCACCAGCCTCAAAACCAGCTATTTGAGAATAATCTTCGCTGCGGGCAGTTAAAAATGCAATAATCACATTCTTTAGAGAATCGTCATTTCTAATTACATCGCAGGTTTCAACACCATCCATTTCGGGCATCATAACATCAAGAATAATCAGATGTGGTTTTATCTTTCGTGCAATTTCAATTGCTTCTCTTCCATTTTGTGCTGTATGAACCTCAAAACCTTCTTTCTCGATATTATAACTTAAAAACTCAAGAATATCTGGTTCGTCATCAACAAGAAGAATTCTATACTTATTGTTTTCCATCATATAAACTTTGAAATACAAACTAACTAATTTGATTTTATTTATTTCTTAAATGCATATTATCAAATCATTAAAATCTTACTGATGCTCTGGACGTAATAAATCATTTATAGTTTTAACAGGATTAAAAGTAGAAATTGGTACTTCTACAAAAATTGTATTCCAGTGCGCCATTGCGCCGTTCCATAAACCTGGTAATTCCTGGGCTTTAAGGATTTTTCCATCTTTTGTTTTTTTGGAAATAAATCCTGTTTCATGATCACGATACTTTAATAAGTCGAATTTTACATCTTTATAATTTATAGCAGAAATTACCAAATCAACCGGATTAAAATGAGTTGCAGTTTTTGAAATTTGTTGTTGTTTGCTATCGTTTGGATCAAGCTGCGATGATTCAATAATCTGCAAATCGATATGACTATCTTTATGTTTAACCCAAAATGGACCTCCTCCTGGTTCACCTTCATTTTTAACCATCCCGCATACGCGAATAGGTCTGTTTAAAATATGTTTTAAATAATTTTTTTGCAGATCAATGGTATATTCCTCAATATCATCAGAAGGAATAAAACATAACTCATTTTTAATAAAATTTGCAATTTCTTTAATATCAGAAGTATTTAGATTACCTTCATCTATTTGGAAAAGATAATTATGGATTCTCATCTTATATTTAATAAGGACTCCAGCAAGAGCTTTTTTATAATTTATGGTATCATTCTTAAGATTATCTGGAACAATGTTGTCAATATTTTTAATAAAAATTATATCATCTTTAAGATCATTTAGGTTTTCGATTAAGGCCCCATGACCACCCGGACGAAATAATAAACTTCCATCATCATTTCTAAAAAGCTCATTGTTTTCATTTACAGCTACCATATCTGTTGATGATTTCTGCTGCGAGAATGTAATCTCGAAAGTTACATTATACTTTTTTTCATATTTGCTTTTTACCTTATTAGCATGTTCGTTAAAAAGATCAATATGTTCGGGTAAAATCGTAAAATGTATTCGTACCTTGTCTTTTGATGATTTTGCATATAAAGCACCTTCAACTAAATGTTCTTCAAAAGATGTTCTTATCTCTTCTTCAGTTTTGTGAAACGATATTATTCCTTTTGGTTTTTCACTATAATTTAATCCGTCTTTTAGAAGTAAGAAATGTATAATAGCCTTAAAATGACACTCTTCGATTAATTCTTCCAACGACTGATTTCTGGATTTAATGAAAGACTCTAAATCATTATAAAATGCAAATTTTTTAATATTTTCAAAAAAAATCTTAACCTCAGGTTGTTCTATCTGATTTATGCTCGAATAATGATCTTCACCTTTCTCAAGAAAATCAAATAAAAAACTAAACATACGTGTGGCGGCTCCTGATGCAGGAACAAATTTTAATACTTCTGCTGAGAAGTCATCAAAAAGTTTTTTATAATAATCAATATCTTTTTCGGTAAGTTTTAGGATACCATCACCAATCTTGGCGGGTTTTTGTACTTTGACATAAGGAAATCCTTTTTTGAAATTCTCGATTTGTCTCTCAAATTCCTGTGGAGCTATTCCTTTTGATTTAAGTTGCAGTAAATCTTTATGATCGATATGCATTTTGCTTATATTTTAGTTGTAATATGTAACAAGGATAAGTAGAATCAAGGTACAAGTTACAAAAAATTGAAGAATATTAGCGTGTGAAACTAGAATTTTGCTGTTAACTTAAGATTAAATCTTCTGGAAGTCAGGTAATTTGGAACTGCATATTGAGCAGCCAAACCTGATTGGTTTTCAACAGTTTTTACCCACATATAGGAGATCGTGTTATCAATATCCAGAAGATTAAATACTTCAAAACTTAACCAAAGACTTTTTAATTTATTTAGAGGATTTCCCGTTCTGAAAGTTTTTTCCTCGCTTTTAATAACTTTTGAAAAACCAATGTCGACCCTGCGGTAGGGTTTCATTCTGAATATTTGATCGTATCTGTCGGGGTCGGGTGATGAAAATGGCAAACGACTACCATAATGCAAGCTCAACAACATTCTATACGAAGGATTTCGAGGTAGATAATCCTGAAAAAATAAACTAAAATTTACAAGTTGATCTGTTGGTCTTGAATAATAACCTGGATATATGGTTTCATCATTCGAATCTATATACGAATCGCCATCAATATCTTCTTTCGTTTGCATAATAGAAAGACTTGCCCATGATTCAATTCCTTTGACAAATTCACCATTTATCTTCATATCTAATCCAATCGCATATCCTTTTGCTTTATTTTCGCCCATGTATGTAATCTGAACATTGTCAATCTTATATGGAATTAAATCTGTAAAATACTTATAATAAATTTCTGTAGTAAATTTAAAAGGTCGATTCCATGCATTAAAAATATAATCGTTGCCCAATACAAAATGAATGGATTTTTGCGATTCAATATCTGGATTAATAAGACCAGATGTATTTTTCATTTCTTTTATAAATGCCGACTGATAATACATTCCTGATGAAAGCCTAAAAATCATATCTCTTTTCCACACAGGTTTATATGATAAGGATAGGCGAGGGGTAATAAAAAAATCATTATTATAGTCCCAGTAATGTGCCCTTAATCCAATATTCAGGAATAGTTCTGATTCGTTTTTTAATGTTGTATTATAGGTGTTTTGAATAAAAGCAGTAATTCTATTTGAGCTAAGTAAATTTTGTGCCTTGGCTGTTTCGTATAATTCTATTCCTGAACCAGTATGAGGTAGCGAATACCCTGCTGAATCGAGCATTTTCCATTGACTAACATTATCATCGATAATTTCGGCATTGTACTTGGCTCCCCAACGTATTTTATTATTTGATAAATAGTAACCGCCTGATAATGAAGCAGAATAAACCTGTGCGTCAAGGAAGTTACGTGCATGGTTAAGAAATGTTCCAATACCAATATTCATAATACTATCGCCATATGTATCGGAGCCAATTGTTCGGTCGAGTTCATTCAAATAATATTGACCCTGAATATCGTAGGTTTCTTCTTCGCTGGTATTAAATGCAGATAAAATAAGCCTCATTGATAATTGCTCACTTGGGTGATAGTTTGCAGTGAAAGCTCCAAGATAAGTTTCGAACTTATCAACTTCGTTTCCATCATAATATATTTTTAAACTCAGGGTATTACTAATTGTACCGAATTGAGTCTCTCTATTTTGCGGAACAAAACGATAACTATTTAGTGAATAATTGCCTAAAAAATCGATATCAAAATGATTGTTTATTTTGTAAGTGAAATAGGTTTGAAAATCATAAAATTCGGGATTGTAATCACCTTTGGTTTCGAGTGTATTTAAAAGATACTGTGATGTTTTATACCGAAAACCTAAATTGTAAGTGAATTTTCCATTGTTCGAAACATCTTCTGCATGAATCGAACCACCTAATAAACTCATAGATAAATCACCGGAGAATTTAGTCGGTTTATTATACCGAATATCAAGTACTGACGACATTCTGTCGCCAAAGCGAGATTCAAATCCACCAGCTGAAAATTGGATGGATGAAACCATATCGGAATTGAGAAAACTCAAGCCTTCTTGTTGTCCTGAACGAATTAAAAATGGTCGATAAATCTCAATATCGTTAACATATACGAGGTTTTCGTCAAAATTCCCGCCACGTACCGAATACTGCGACGATAACTCTGAATGCGACGATACACCTGGCATAGTTTTAATAAGCGATTCAACTCCTCCCGATAAATCAGGCAATAACCCAATATTTTTTGCTTCAATTCGCACTAGATTAGCTTCGGGAGATGACTCTCCAATTACTGATACTTCATCTATATCAGTAACTAATACCTGAAGTATAATATCAAGTTTGCCTTTCTTTATGGTTTCAGAATCAATAATTAATTCTCTTGTAATATATCCTACGCATGATATCTGAATTGTAGTCGATTGATCAGAATTAATTGAAATTGAATAGTTTCCATTCTTATCAGAAACAATTCCTGTATTTAAATTTGTATTTCGGATATGAGCTAACTCAATTGGTTGACCTGAGTTGTTTATAACCTTTCCGCTTAATGATACGATATTTTGCGCATAACAGTTCATTACTATTATAGTAATAAAAATACTAAGAACTAAAAAACGCAAAAATTTCATATTAGCAATTTGAGTTATACCTTTACAAGTGCATTAACAGTAAAAAATGAAATTTATTTTCTATTTTTAAAAGAAAAGTAAAACTAATGCTTTCTACCAATATTTTAAAATCATTTTAATTATGGTTGATCAAAAAGAAATAATCTTACCTCAGTTTAAAAGAGGATATCATATTATAACTGATCTAATTATAAAAGAAATTGGCCCATTTCCTGAAAAAGGGATTTTACATCTTTTTATTAAACATACATCCGCATCGTTAATTATAAATGAGAATGCCGATCCCACGGTTACGTATGATTTTGAAAGATTTTTAAACCATTTAATTCCGGATGGAGATTCTTTATTTAGACACACGATGGAGGGATCGGATGATATGCCTGCACACATAAAGTCTTCGTTATTTGGGCAATCGATAACTATTCCAATAACAAATCATTCATTAAATCTTGGTATATGGCAGGGAATTTACCTTTGTGAGTTTAGAAACCATGGAGGAAATAGAAAAGTTGTTATTACTATTTATTCATGATTTTTTTTGCTTTGCGTCTTTGCGCTTCTGCGAGATTAAAAGAGAGTGAGATAAAAAGAGATTGGGAGAGTGAGAGTGAGAAGTGACAGTGGACACTGGTAGTCAGAAATTGAGGGAGGAAGTGGTAGCTAGAAATAAAATTATACCTATATACCTTATACCACTAAGACATATAGAACATTCAGGAATAATGAGCAAGTTGAATCCAGAAACCATCGTCTAGTAAACAGTTACAAGTTGCAATTTCCAAAATATGTTTTATGAAATATCATCACTTTAGGCAAATCTAAAAATTAGTTTTACTTTTGTTCATGAAAAAACATTGCAATTAAAATTTAAACTGTGGATATAAGCAAAGCTGTCTTTTACTATGTTATTGCAATTCAGGTAGGTTACCTCAAACGATTTGGTGGCCTGTAATTCATTCTCTTCTGTTTTTTAAACAAAAATTTTCATATATTGCTTTGATTTATCTTTTTAGGTAAATCCCATTTTTTAATCAGAATAATATAAATCAATAATAATTATGCAAAAATTACTTTTATTAGGTGACGAAGCTATTGCTCAGGGAGCATTAGATGCAGGTATGTCGGGTATTTATGCGTATCCGGGAACCCCTTCGACTGAAATTACCGAGTATGTTCAGGCATCAAAGTTTGCCAAAGAAAATAATATACACAGCATGTGGTCGGCAAACGAAAAAACAGCTATGGAGTCAGCGTTAGGTATGTCGTATGCTGGGAAACGCGCTATGGTTTGTATGAAACATGTTGGATTAAATGTTGCTGCTGATGCATTTATAAATGCATCAATTACAGGAGCTAATGGTGGACTAATAGTTGTCGCTGCTGATGATCCATCGATGCACTCATCGCAAAATGAGCAGGACTCGAGATTTTATGCTAAATTCGCGATGATACCAATCCTTGAGCCAGTAAATCAGCAGGAAGCCTACGAAATGGCTTATTATGGTTTTGAATTATCTGAAAAATTCAAATTACCAGTAATGATTCGAATAACAACCCGATTGGCACACTCAAGAGCAGGTGTTAAGCCCTTGCCATTGCGTAAACAAAACGAGATTACTTTACCTTCGGATTTACGTCAATTTGTATTATTGCCTGCAATTGCCCGTAGAAATTATAAAGGTCTTTTAAATTCGCAGGCCGGACTCGAACAAGAATCTGAAAAATCGAAATTTAATACCTATTTCGATGGTAAAGATAAGTCGCTAGGAATTATTACCACAGGTATTGCATACAACTATCTTATGGAAAATTTTCAGGATAAACCACTTGATTTTCCGGTTCTTAAAATTTGCCAATATCCTATACCACGCACACAGGTGATGAAGATGGTCAAAGAGTGTAAAAAGATTTTAGTTATTGAAGAAGGTTATCCTATTGTAGAAGAAATGCTTAAAGGATACCAGGAATCAGGAACTCCTGTTGTTGGTCGATTGGATGGAACTTTACCACGCGATGGCGAATTGAATCCAAACATTGTTGCATTGGCATTAGGATTTGATACAAAAACCGATGATCGAATTCCGGAAATTGTAAAAAATCGCCCACCATCAATGTGTACAGGTTGTGGTCATATCGATGCTTATGTAGCACTTGGTCAGGCTCTTTCAGAATATAGCGAGGGTCGTGTGTTTTCAGATATTGGATGTTATACTTTAGGTGCTTTACCTCCATATAATGCAATTAATTCATGTGTTGATATGGGAGCATCGATTACTATGGCTAAAGGTGCTGCTGATGCAGGTTTGATTCCAGCAGTAGCAGTTATAGGTGATTCTACATTTACCCATTCCGGAATGACAGGCTTAATCGATTGTGTAACAGAAAAAAGTCCGGTTACAATTATTATATCCGACAATTTTACAACAGGTATGACTGGTGGCCAGGATTCAAAAGCACTTGGCAAGATAGAAGATATTTGTATAGGAATTGGTGTTCATCCAGATCATATTAAGGTTTTTAAACCAACTAAAAAGAATATGGATGAAATGGTTCAGGTAATAAAAGAGGAATTAGCTTACAATGGTGTTTCAGTTATTATCCCACGCCGCCAATGTATTCAAACCATGAAAAATAAGATTCTGGTTGATAAAGTTAAAGAACTTGGACTTTAAAAAAGCCTTTAGCTATCAGCTTTTAGCTACTAGCAAAGCCTATATTAGAAATAGTAAGATATAATAATAAAAATAAATAAAATGAAAACAGATATCGTATTAGCCGGAGTTGGTGGACAAGGAATTCTTTCGATTGCTGCTACCATTGGTATGGCTGCTTTACATAGTAACCTTCAATTAAAACAATCAGAAGTTCACGGAATGAGTCAGCGCGGTGGTGCTGTTCAGTCCCACATGCGTGTTTCCAATAAAGAAATCGCCTCGGATCTTATTCCTATGGGTGCTGCAGATATTATTCTTTCTGTAGAACCTATGGAGTCGCTTAGGTATTTACCTTTTCTTTCAAATGATGGATGGCTTGTAACCAATTCAACTCCATTTATTAATATTGGCAATTATCCAAATATTGATGATGTAATAGCAGAGATTAAAAAGTTCAAAAATCATATTATAATTGATGCTGATAAAATTGTAGGAGAATTTGGATCAAAACGATCGTCAAACATTGTGATGTTAGGTGCAGCATCTCCATTTTTCAATATCCCTTTCGAGAGTTTTGAAGAAGGAATACGCAAGATATTTGGTCGCAAAGGGGACGATGTTGTGGAGACTAACTTAAAAGCTTTGCGGGCTGGCAGAGAATTTACTGAGAAAAACAGATCGTAGATAATAACACTTACTTTTAAAACCATCTTGATTTCAAGGTGGTTTTTTTGTCTTAAGTAATTTTATTGATTATCTTTCTTGCTTAAAATTTATCTCTACTCTTATGGAAATTGAACTTTTTGAAGTTAAAAGCAAATCTGATCTTCGAAGATTCATCTACTTACCTGAAAAAATTCATAAAAATCATAAAAACTGGCTGCCCTCATTAATCTCTGATGATTGGACATTATTCGATCCGAAGAAAAACAGAGCATTTGGTTATTGTGATACTATTTTGGTTTTAGCCAGGAAAAATGGTGAAGTTGTTGGGCGAATTATGGGAATAATAAACCGAAAGTACAACGAGATCCATAATGAGAACAATGCGCGATTTGTTTTTATGGAGTGTTTTGATGATAAAGAAGTGTTTCATGCACTGATTTCGTATATCGAAAAATGGGCAAAAGAAAAAGGAACATCAAAGCTTATTGGTCCATTTGGTTTTTCCGATAAAGATCCACAGGGTTTCTTGGTTGAAGGGTTTGATAAACCTACTGTAATGGTTACAAATTGCAGTCTGCCATATATGGCTGATTATATTGAAAGAGAAGGTTTCTCTCAGTTGCTTGATCTGGTTCAGTATCGTGTTGCTATTCCAGATGAGTTACCCGATTTCTATTTAAAAATTCTTGAGCGCCTTAATAAAAATGGGTATGTACTTCAAGAGTTTAAACATATTAAAGATGTTAAACCATATATAGTTCCGGTATTTAAACTCACGAACGAAGCCTTTTCAAAGATCTATGGGTATGTTCCATACGATGAAAAAGAAATGAACGATTTTGCAAATAGATACCTGCCAATACTCAATCCAAAATTTATTAAGCTAATTACTAATAAAGGAAACGAAGTAATAGCCTATATAATTGCAATGCCAAGTATAAGCGAAGGACTTAGAAAATCAAAGGGAAGATTGTTCCCGTTTGGTTTTATACAAATACTTCGATCAATGAAAAAAACAAAAGAGCTGGATCTTTTCTTAGGTGCTATTAAATACGAATATCGCAATGTTGGGCTCGATTCACTTCTTGCAACAGCTATGTTAAAGTCGGCAAAAGAAGCTAAGCTTGAAATAATCGATAGCCATGTTATATTAGAGCAAAACACGAAAATGCGTGCTGAAATAGAGCGCGTTGGAGGAGAAATATATAAGCGATATAGAATTTTTCAGAAAGACATATAAGGTTATAAGTTATAGGGTATAGGGTAAAAGGGATGAATGCAGATCGTAGTTATTATAAAAACCAAAATAAAAAACATGGTAAATTACATATAACCATGTTTTTATTATTACAAAATATCCTAAAAAATACTAGTGATTACACTGATGCCCTTCTTCTCCATGATCGTGACCATGATGATGTGAACATAATTGACCATTATCGATTAGTTTATCATTGAGGAACTCTTTAACAAGATTATCGGTGTCGCCAGAGCAGCCTCTTACTACTTGTATGCCAGTGCGGTTAAGCATTTGAAATGCTCCTTCGCCCATATTTCCTGCCAGCATTAACGATACACCTTGTTGGCTAAGAACTCCTGCAATGTTTGATTTGCATCCACAGCCTTGTGGTGAAAGCATAATCTCCTTATTGGTTACATTCTTGCTGTCGTCAATTGTATAAATTGTATAAAACTCACAATGACCGAAATGGTCATCAACAAATTTGTCTCTTGTTGGAATAGCTATTTTCATAATTTTATGATTGATTGTTGTTAAAAATTTTACTGCTTTTTAATCTTTTTCCCTGTTCTTAACCTCCACTTGATTTTCTTCGTTTTCCCATACCTTCGCCAAGCAAAAAATCAAATATTTCATTTTTTTGTTACAATCACTTGGATTTTGGTCTGTTTTTGATCCTTCTTCTTTGGGTCTTATATGATCTAGTTGGGCATTTCTAGATTTGTTTCGTTTCAATATTTCCGCCTTCAATCTTTATGGCTTTGCCATTTATTAACGCATCTGCTATTTTTTTGTGTGCTGATTCTATTATTCTGCCGAACGTTTGACGAGAAATATTCATTCGCTTTGCTGCATCTTCCTGGTACAAACCCTCCAAGTCTGCTAATCGGATGGTTTCGTACTCATCAAGGTTTAGTGTTATCTGAGTAAGCTTTGGCATAGGAATTCCAGCTGGCTTAAAAAAAGTACAGTTTGGGTGATTATCGATATATCGTAAACATTTATTTCTTGGCATATGCTTATAATAAGTTGTGCAAATGTAAGCATATGCTCAAAATAAACAAGTAAAAATTCTTTTATTTTTTAAATCCACAGGCAATCAATAAAATCGGTCAGGATATGCAAAACCAGACCAATTCCAATTATTCTGATTTTTGGAATAAATAGCATAATAAAATAAATGGCAATTGAATAGTAGGAGTGAAGTATATGAAATCCGATACTGCATCGGTTTGGGTCAAAAACAGGATTTGAGAGTAAATGATCTACATCAATAATATTAGCTAAAAGCATAATTATTATTGCTTTCCAAAAATCTCTCCTGAAGAAAATGAATGCACTTAAAACAGGTAGTAGAAAATGCATTCCGTAGTGAATAATGAAGCGAAGAATTTCCATAGGAAAAGTGAGCTAAAGTAAATTAAAGTGAACTAAAGTAATTTAAAGTGAACTAAAGTTAGTTAAAGTAAGTTTAAATTAAAATTTTAGGCACTTTAGTCACTTATAACTTTAAACTTATTTAGGCTCCCTTCTTATTCAGTGGATTAAGCCTGCTATAAATGCTACCTCGTTTTGTTTTTTCGAACACATTTCCTTTCACCTGCCTAACATCTTCTACTGTATAAAAAGCGTTTGGATGAATTTCCTGAACAATTGTTATAAATTTCCTTAGATCACGCCTGTTTATAGTTGAGAAAAGTAATTTAACAGCACCCTCTTTTCCCTCACCATCAAAAAGAGTAAATCCGAAACCGGCTGAGCGGAGTTTCTCACCAAGTTGGTGACTGTAATTTTGAAAAAATAACCTCACCATTACAACTCCAATAGAAATTTTTTGTTCGAGATAAATTCCTAGAAAATTTCCCATGGCAAAACCCCCAGCAAAAGCAAAATAGCAGTATATATTGTCGAGGTGTTTCATTATCTGACTAATAGCAGTAAGCCATATAAATGATTCAAAAAATCCAACAACTGGTGCAATGTATCTGTATCCTTTAGATGCATAAATTAAACGTAATGTACCAATGGTTTGATCTGTAATACGTGCCATGAAAATTAGCAAAGGCAGTATAAGATAATTGAACAAAGGAGTATCAATAGTTGATAGAAAGTCCATGTTGCAAATTATTATTTTTTCATTTAAGTAAAAACCTACATTAATATTAATGAAATAACATAAGCAAAATATAAAACCATAAAAACAATTCCTTCCCAACGATCAATTTTACGGCCCTTTCCTGTAAAAATAAAAATGAATAGCAATAAACTAACAAGAATATTTACTATTAAGTCGAACTGCGATGATAAACTTACAGTTACGGGATAAATAATTGCAGATGTTCCTAAAATAAAGAATATATTGAAAATGTTCGAACCTACAATGTTTCCAATAGCTATGTCAACATTTTTCTTACGAGCAGCAATTATAGATGTAGCTAACTCAGGTAAAGATGTTCCAATTGAGATAATAGTTAACGAAATGACTCTTTCAGAAATCCCGAAAAATTTTGCAATTTCAGTAGCACTATATACTATAGATTTTCCACCTAAAACCAGGAAAACTAATCCTATTATAATAAAAAGAATAGATTTTTTTATTGAATAGTTCTTAGTGTCAAATTCTTCATCATATTTACCGGTTTTTATTAGTTGGAAATTATATACAAGAAAGATAATAAAAAATGCAATAAGGATGAGCCCATCTATACGTGAAATAACTGATTCAGTATCTTTATCAATCAATATATCATTTGCAACAACCAATACAAGCATTGCTGATAATAGAGCCAATGGTATTTCTATCCAAGTAGTTTTTGATTTTACTGCTAAAGGATATATAAATGCTGATACTCCAAGAATAGCAAGTACATTAAAAATATTACTACCTAGAACGTTACCAATTGCAATATTCGAATTGTGATCAACTGCGGCAAAAATATTAACCACTAATTCAGGTGATGATGTACCAAACGCAACAATGGTTAATCCAATTACAATATTCGGAACATCAAGCCTTTTAGCAAGTGAAGATGCACTGTCGACTAATAAGTTTGCGCCATAAATAAGCACAATAAATCCTATAATGAGTAATAATATATTTATCATATTTCTTTAATTTGATTTTTCGAAATTAGAATAAAAATCAGATATTTAACAAACTTTGTTTAAATTTTAACAAATAATTTATCAAACAATTGATTCGTATTTTTTGTTTATTTATGATAGATGGTAGTAAATTATAATAATTAATCGGACATTTATTTTTATGACACATGAACATAGATTATTTATTAGAAAATCATTAAATGGAAGATTTAATGATGTGATTCAAAAATTAGAAGAAGAATTAGTAAAAGTAGGCTTCGGTTTAATTACTGAGGTTGACATGAGTAAAAAATTGGAAGAGAAGCTTAATGTTAAGGTAAATCCATATAGAATTCTAGGTTTTTGTAACCCCAAATTTGCTTACGAAGCCATTCTGGAAAATAATGATATTGGTGTTTTCTTGCCTTGTACAATTGTTGTTAAGAAGCTTGATAATTCAATGGTTGAAGTTGTAACTGCCAACCCTGCATTGTTTATGGAAATGCTAAACAACGACAAATTAAATTCTATGGCCGATGAAGTTGAAAATATATTGAAGCTAGTTTTTGAAAAATTAAAATAGATTATTTTTTTATGTACCAATCTAAGTTATTTTTTTCTTGCATTAAAACCAAATAAAAGCGAAAATCTATATCCGTCTTTCGAGGGAACCATAGCCAAATTTATTGGAAAAAATATATTTTGTGTTTTTAATGTAATACCTACGGCAAAAACAAATGAAGCCCCAGCAACTGATAAATTGGGTCCAAATCCAAACTCAATACCTTTTTGGCCTCTTAAACCAATAAGAAAGCTGGCACTTGGCAAAATTGTATTTTGTTCCAAGCCTCCAAGTAACACAACTCCTTCTACTAAGCCACATGAACCATTATCCAGAGTAAAAAAGCGAGTTTCAAATTGCCAGCCAAATTGACTTATAAATTGACTAATATCATTTTCATTTAATCGATCGGCTACATCACCTGGTCCAATGTAAGTAAAACCAACTCTTGGTCCATTGAGGTTTATTGGAGGAATTATAACTGCATCTTCAACTTGTGAAAACAAATGAGTATAATTAAGGAAAAGAAGAACAGGTATTAGGGATATTTTTAGAATTTTCATGATATTTAGTTATTATTATTAATAAATAACAAAAACAAATTCTATCAAAGAAGTGAAAGAGAATAATAGAGTTTATTAATTAGAAATCATGAACATGTAAGTTAAGTAGTTTTTTTCTAAAAGTCAAAAAATATCTAACTTATAATATAGGTTAAAAAGAATGTGGTGTTGATGCAATTTATTCTATCTTAAAATTTTACGAACAAATGCAACAGTAAAATAGGACATCATAAACACTCCTGTAAATGCAGTTATATCAGCTAAATATCGTATAGGTCCAATAGGTAAAATATCTCCATATCCAACTGTAAAATAGGTTATTCCTGTATAATAAGCTGCGTCCCAGAATTTAAACCAGAATGATTGATCTGGTTGGGTAGAGCTAAGACTAGAATTGCTGATATATGGAATCACGGTATATAAAAGAGCAAAGAAAAAGTAAATTATGATGTTGCTGAATACAACTCTTAATGGAGAGGTTGCGTAAAGTCCCATAAAATCGAAAACCAGCATTTTAAATCCATAAGCAGGATATTGCCATACAACCGATATTTTATTTCTTTTTATCGAGTCGTGAAGATTAGCAAGGGCTTCATTTCTTTTAAACTGAATGTAAGCTTTATCCTCATCATCATATTGACCGGCACTATTAAAATTCTCTTTCAGAATTCTAAATTGTTCTGCTTTTTCGCGTCGGCTTGTACTTGGCTGAGAGTAAATAAGCTTTTTTACATCATTTGCGTACCAATCCAGATAAACTCTTCCGATTAATCTCATACCCGCAAAATTGATAGTTTTAATTCGAACTGGAAAATCGTAGGGTTTTAAATCAATAATATCGCGGCCAATAGAGTCTGAAAGATCAAGATAATTGCATTCCGATAATCTAAGATCAACATAATAATCAAGATGGCAAGATTTTAGAGAAAGCTCCATTATATGAGAATTGTAAAAACTCAGATTTCCTGTTCCAAAATCAGCATTATCTAAAAACAGAAGTGTTTTGTGAAACTCAACTTGCTCAAACGACACATTTCCTTCACCCCATTGCGATTTGCGCATTGTGATTTTGCCACCATTATGCTGACATGCTTCGAAGGTTTTTTCTCCATTTCCGAAAATTGCCCTGTTAAAACTTACTTTCGCATCTTTAAATTCAACTGTTCTGAAATCAACTTTCCCATTACCAAACTCGGTCTGTTCGAAAACTACTTCGTTGCAATGGAATCGTGCAAAGTGAAAATCTACTTTCCCATCGCCAAACCGAGCTACTTTAAATGAAACACGATCAGATTTAAATTCTGTATTTACAAAGCTAATGTCTCCATTATTGAATTCTGTATTCATGAAATAAACATTGCCAGCTCCAAAATGGGCATCCTGAAAATTTATAAAGCCTTTACCAAACCAGGAGTTTTTGAAGCTTACTTCACCATCTCCAAATTGAACATTCGAAAAATCAACATTTCCATTATTAAATAGAATGTTGCTGAAATTTAGTCCTCCATTATTAAAATGAGTTGATTGAAAAGAAACAGCTCCATTTAGAAAATGACTATTCTCAAATGTCTTGTACTCATCACAGAATTCTGAATGCGCAAAATCAGTAATTATTTGTGAATCGAAAAAAGTATTATATGCCGAAAAATTTAGTAATTTAATATATGTTTTTTTCTCAATGTTTCTGCTGCTTCTATAATCTATTAATGAGAAATTCTCAATATATGTATTGTCCAGATTAATTGGTTTTCCTTCATCAATTAGCTTATATATTTCTTCAGCATTAAAGAAACCTAACTCAACATAAGCAATTTCTTTTTTATTTTCATCCAGAAATGAAATGGACACAGTATTGTCAAATTTTTTACCAGATTCAGTAACAAAAGGAGTATCTTTTATCTTTACTTTATAAATGGAGAAATTGTTAATCATCTTGGGATTTAAATATTTCATTTCAAATATAATAAAATTAGTTTAGAGTTTTATTATTTGAAATTAGCAAAGCAGAATGATGAAGTTTTAAAACTTTTTTATGATTAAATTCGTAGCAAGAATAGAGTATTTAAATTTAAATATATGAAAAAAACACTTTTTAGATTATTTTTCTTATTTGCAGTATTTTCTTTTACATTCGTTTCATGTGAGGACGATGAAGAAAAAGAAGATTCACTATATGTAAAGTTTATAAACATGCCTGAATCAGGATTTACCATAACAGGCATTCGGTTATTGAATATGGGTGAGGCTGGTGTGCATGAAGATCCAGTTGGCGAATTTGGTGATAACATTTTAAAGAATGGTGCAACAATTGTTCCGGGTGAACATAAGTTTTTTACACTAAATATTCCAAGTTTATATTATGCTTATTATCGTTTAACTGTTTATAATGGTGAAGGTGTTCAGGTTTATTTGTATGATCAGGAAGGTTATGAAGCGTCTTGGGATGGACCAATTACTCATTGGGGAAGCGATGAAAGACAAGTTGAGGTTACCCTTGGTATTGACGATATAACTGGTAACATTGTTGTTAAATCATGGGCAGAATGGTCGTGGATTGAGGAATAGAATAGAAGAATCAAGATACAAATATCAAGACAAAAGTTTATTAAAGGGAGTTGTTATTAATGAATAGGGATTGATTCAGCAGGTATCCAATAAATAGCAACAAGTAACTAATAATTAGTTACCTATCTACTACATATCTGTTTATATGGACAGTTGCTGCAAATTTTAAGATCTTCTGTTTGAGTAAAATTTACAGAAGGATCAAATAATTCGTTAACAAGCTGATTTAAATAATCACTAAATTCTGTGTTAATCCTTCTGTAATCAGTAATTAAAATCTTTGTTTTTTCTTCTTTTGTCTGGATATGGTAATCAAATCCTTGTTCGAATATTTTACGTACTGAATAAATCCCTGGTACAATAGGTAAATCAATACTGTTATTTTCTTTGAAGAATTTGGAATATAGAAATGTTTGAAATACAGCACTGTTTTGGTCTTTAGAATCTTTAGAAAACAGAGAATCCATATTTTTAAAATCAAGTTTGTCGGCTCCTGATTTGTAGTCTATAATCCGAATCTGGTTGTTTTGTTTGTCAATACGATCAATTTTGCCTCCAAGCCTTATGCTTTCTTTATTCCCATTCTGGTTAAATGGAATATTTATAGTAAACTTATTCTCAAGCGAAATAATTTCAAATGGAGTATATTGAATATCAATTTTTAGAATTTGCCGAATATATTTTTCAATCATTTCTCGAACAATGATGTTTCGCCCGGTATAATCTCTCTGAGTACTTCCTTTAAAATATTCTTTACCAAACGCTATATCTATTGCTTCATTTATTAAAGTATTATCCTTTAGAATAGAACTTAATGTAGCCGAATCAATTGTTTTACCAACAAAAGGATTATATAATATTTGCATTGTTTCATGCAGAATATTTCCAAACATAGGTGCATCTACCTGTTCCGAAATTTCTTCTTTTTCTTCCAGATTGGCTATATACCTGAAGTAATATCGAAGTTTGCATTTTAAATATGTGTTTAAAGCACTGGGAGAGATATAATCTGTTTGGGTTTTTGAAGTAGTGTATCTGCTTAGATTTTCCTGAATATCTTTGTTTTTAACTATTGAAATTGAATCAGGAATCAGTGAATTAATATCAAACCGAACACTCTTTTCCTTAATTGCATATTGGTTTTCGTATTTTAACTGGTAAATAAAACGGCTCATCTCGCCTGACTGCAATCCATCGGCATTCGAGTTGTAAATTAACGTAATGTTTTTTGCTCGCTGAATAAGTCTGTAAAAGTAGTATCCATAAATTGCATCTTGATGCTCTATTGTAGGTAATCCAAATCCTTTGCGCAAATTATAGGGAATGAAAGATAAAGAAGATTCTGATTTGGGTAAAACGCCTTCGTTCATTGATAAGATAAAAAGATTCTCAAAATCGAGTAAACGCGTTTCCAGAATCCCCATAACCTGCAATCCGGTTAAGGGTTCACCAGTAAATGGTATTCGAAGGCTACGAATGAATTTTCTTAGCAATCTTATAAATGTATCCGTTTTAATCTCGATATTTTGCTCAATTAATACATCTTTTATGCGGTTTACCGAAAGGTAGATATGATAGATATATTCTTTTTCGATAGATAATGAATGACCGTTTTGTTGCGAAGGTACTATGTACAATGAGTTATATATACTATGAAGTATATTAAGTAAATACTCCGACAATGTTTGATAACTATCCGCTTTTTGAAAAATAATACTAAAAAAGTCGTTTTTAGATAATTCATCAAGTGTAAGTGTTACACGGTTATTGGTTTGGATGTAAGCAACTAATTCATTTGCTATATCGGGATAATGAGTTTTTATATATTGATGATTTAGAATTGCAAGAACATTTTTATGATAGAACTTAATTACCCCTGAGCTGCTTATTTTACAATTTTTTTGCAGTTCGATAATATGCTCCAGAAAACTATAAATCGGTGTATTTATTACCGGATACCCCATGGTGATATTCACTTTTTCTATTGTGTCGGGTATTGAGTGAACTACAGGAATAAGCATGTGTTCATCGGCAAGTACAATAGCCATTTTGTCTGGATTATCGGATTGAGTTTCTTTGTTTTCAATCAATTTCTGACTTATATATTTTGCCTGACCCACATCAGATGGAACAGAAACAACCTCGATATTTTTGGATTTCAATAAATTGTTGAAAATATCTTTAGAGCCGAAACTCAATGGTTGTTTGTAGTTCTTAGTATTTTCGCGAAGGAAAAAACCTGCTTCGAACGTTTCATTTTCGATATAAGCAGTATCATAATCCCAATAAAAATCGGCTTTCTTATTGTTATTTAGATTAGTAAATAGTGTTTTCTCACAATTATTAAGTGCATTAAAACCAATAAAAATATATTTCTGGTAACTAAGTTGAGTTGGAATATTCTTATTTAGTTTATTGGCAACCTCCCTATAAATCATTCCTTCATAAGCAATGTGCTGTTCCTTAAGTGCTTGATTAAACTCTATATAAATTTCATAAAGAACAGTCCAAATGCTAATAAAATCTTGTTGGTGAATAGAGTTCTTTTCAGGATCAAATGATTTCCAGAACTCCTGTATAGCCTGAATCTGATTTTCTGATAGGTAGGTGAACTGATCCTGAATTGATTTAAGGTTTTTCAGGTTTTTAAATAAATCTTCGGGATTAACCAAATATTTATCAATATCGTCGAAATCGTTTAGTAGCATTTCTCCCCAGAAATAAAAGTCATCAAAACTTTCATTCGATTTCTTGATTTTTGAATACACCTTATACAACTCAAATAGCAGTTTAACATTATCAGCCAATTGCAAGTCTGAAATTTCGGGCATCAACTCATTAATCGTAATAGTTTTAGGCGACCAAATAGGTTTATCAACAATCTCCGATAAATATTTTTTGAAATACAAACCAGCCCTGCGATTTGGAAATACTATACAAAGCTCCGATAATTGATCTCCATATCGGGAGTAAAGGTCGTGTGCTGTATGTTTGAGAAATGTATCCATTATAAGTGCCTAAATTGCCTAAAATTTAAAGTGCCTAAAGTTATTTTATGTTCCTTGTTCCTTGTTTTGCTTGTTGTATAAGAATTTTTACCTGCCAAATGCTACTGGTTCCTGCTACTGTTTCCTGCCACTAATTTCTGCTTATTAAAAAATTTTCCTTGATAGGTGTCAAGTTCTTCCAGACGTTTTTCAAATCTAACCATAATCTGATCATTTCGAATTAATCCCCAGCCGGGTCCAACAAGAAATCTTGGTGGTACTTCGCCTGCAAATCGTTCGACTACAAAGTTGGGATTTAGTCGTTCCAAGAACTGAATAAAAAAATCAATATATTCTGATAATTCGAAAAATGTAAAATTTTCAGGATGTTCTAAATACTCTGTTTCCATTGCTGTTCCTTTTATAATCTGCAGTTGATGAAACTTTACAGTATCGAGTGGCAACGACGAAATAGTTTTTGCTTCATTTAAGAGGTATTCCTTCGATTCGCCCGGTAATCCAAAAATAAAATGCGCACCTGTTTTTAGTCCATATTTTTTTGTTTTTTCAAGTGCTTCAATTGCTTCTTCAAAAGTATGGCCTCGGTTTATTCGCTTCAATGTATCATTATTAGTTGATTCTATTCCATATTCAAGGATGATGTAATATTTCTCCGAAAGTTTCTGAAAATACTCAAGTTTTTCATCATCAATACAATCGGGACGCGTACCAATAACCAAGCCTGCAATTTCGGGCATCGATAAGGCTTCGTTATAAATCTTTTTCAAATCATCTAATGGTGCATATGTATTTGAATAAGCTTGAAAATAAGCTAGGTAGTTTTTTGCTCTTCTATATCTGTTTATATGGAATTCTATTCCCTCTTCAATTTGCTGTTTAACTGATTTTTCGGGTTGGCAGTAAGAAGGATTAAATGCATCATTATTGCAATAGGTACATCCACCCACTCCTCTCAAACCATCTCTGTTAGGACAGGTAAATCCGGCGTCAATGGTAACTTTCTGAATTCGTTCACCAAAAGTACGTTTAAAATACTCGCTGTAAGAGTTAAATCGTCTGTTATGGCCCCAGGGGAATACTGTCATCTACCTTTACTTTAATTATTGTTTTGTTCAATTCTTAGTTTTGTGCTATTTGAAACAAGCTATGAGCTGTCAGCTTTGAGCTGCGAGTTCTCATATTTCTATCTTGTTGCTCGGAGCTAGAAGCTCGTGGCTATTTTATTCGATTTTTCGAATAAAATTTAAATCCACATACCACAAATATCCTTCAACAGTCTTGTTTTCCATTGATCTCAATATTTCCATATAGTTTCGGACTTGCTTGTGATGTTTTTCTTCTTCCTGCTCACCAAACTTAAAATCGATAACTATCGTTTTATCTTTACCAATTAGAACTCTGTCGGGACGGGATATTTTACCGCCTTTTAGAACAATCTCTGATTCACTTTTAACTTTCCATTCACTACTAAACCAGTTTTTAATTTGCTCGTTTTTAAATAGTTTGCTAATATTTTTTAGTATATCCTCTTTTCCTTTGGGAGAAATTTTTCCTTCAAAAATCATCTTGTTAATAGCATTTGGAATATCCTTCTCAGTGGTAATATTTTCAAATATCTCATGCATTATTTTGCCATGATTTACTTTCTCAAATGCAGTACTTTCTTTGCCTGTAAAAAATGAATTGTCATGAAGTTTCAATCGCAGTTTGTTCGTAATATCAAACGATTGGTAACTATCGATTGTTAACTCTTCATGTGTTTCTTTGGATTTCGTTTTAAAGTATTTAAGTTCTCCAAGATTAAATTCATAGTTTTCTTTGCTAAAGAATCTATCAAAATCGATCGATTCATTATTCTCGTTTCTGGAATAACTCGATGTATTGCCATAAACAAACTGCAACAAATCGCTTATGTTTGTTATCGAAGAAAGTTTATCTTTATGAGGAGAAAAGGTATAAAGCGCCTGCTCTGCTCTTGTAAATGCCACATACAATAGATTCAAATTATCAACATAGGCATGCATTTTTTCGTTAAGATAATCGCTACTAAAAATGGTTTTTACTAACTCTTTGCCATATTTTACTGGTAATAACTCCAATTTATTGAATGGTTCTTGATTTGGTTCGCACCATAAAATATTTGTCATAAAAGATTTATGATCAATTTCCCAACTGCAAAAAGGGATTAATACTGCCTTAAATTCAAGTCCCTTTGATCTGTGAATTGTAATAATTCGGATAGCATCTTGATTATCCGATATTTTAAGTGTTTGCTGAATGCCTTTTTCATTCCACCATTCAATAAAAGAATGTATATCGGCCGATTTATTGCGGCTAAAATTCAGAACAATATCTTGAAATGCCTGTAAATATGGAATATCTTGTTTTATATTTTGCAGATTTAATAACCTGACAATTCGATCAGTAAGTTCAAACAGCGGAAGTTGTTTCATTAAGCTGATTGATTCAATAAATTCTTCAGGCAGATACTTCTTTAATCTTGTTTTCTTATCATCCTCAGTTTGATTTTTAAGATATTCGTGTGCATCGTTTTCTCCAATATTCTTTTGTAACACATTTTTCTGGTATGCCCAAATTAGATAGGCTGTGTTGATATTATCGTCTTCGTTTAAAAGAAAATTTAATACTGAAATAACAATGGGTACTAAAGTTGAATTAATTAGAAAAAGCGAATCGTTTGAGATAAAGTCGAAGCGATAAGTAGATTCTTTGGGTAATGATTGCTTATACTGAATGAGTGAATTGGCAATTTCCTGACCCTCGGTACCTTTGCGCACCAATATAGCAATATCATTTAGGCTGAAACCCTTATCCTGTAATTCTTCAATGATTTTGGGCAAACGAGATTTTACTTCATCTTTCCAATGGTTGCTATCTTCATTTTTTGGGATAAAGCAATGCTGAATAAAACCACCTTCGTTTGTTATGTTTGAAGGACTCTGCTGAAAAATATCGTTATATGCATTTTTAATTTTATTTTCAAATTCGGTGGGAGTTTCTAATTCGCTATTGAATTTTTCCTGCAATACCTGTGCCGAGTACCAAAATACAGAATTGTTATAATCAATAATGTTTTTGCGGCTACGCCAGTTAGTTGTAAGTGATTTTGGATTTAACGTAAATTGGTTAAAATCGTTATTAACATCTTCAGCAAGTATTTTCCAGTCGCTGTTTCGCCAGCGGTATATCGATTGTTTTACATCACCTACAAGTAAGTTTGAGTTTCCTTCAGAAAGGCTGTTGCCAATCAACGGTTTAAAGTTATGCCACTGAATATGTGATGTATCCTGAAACTCATCAATCATAAAATGCTTGAATATACTGCCTGTTTTCTCGTAAATGAATGGTGAATCGTTGTTGTCGATTATAAGTTGTAAAAGCTTCCCTGCATCTGAAATAAGAAAGATACCTTCTTCTTCGCAGTGTAAATGTAGTTTTTCTGCTATATCTGTAAGTATGCCGAGAGTATGAATAAATTTAAGGATACTCTGTGTTGTATAATAATTGGTGTAATTTTCGTTGTAAAAATTAACTGCATTCAATAATTGTTCGAATAAACCATTGTGTAGTGCATTTTCGATAATGTCTTTTTTGGGACTACCTTTCTTAATCCAGGGATCAATACTTTCTGTTCCGCTTAAAGTTCTTTTACCTGGCTCAAAATCAGTTTTATCTGAAATTTTAAGAAAATAACCTGGAACGCCTGATTTACCATAACTGAAGTCATCTAAGGTCAGTCCATTATTTTCTATAATTTTTAATCCTTCCTTACCAAAGTTCATGAGTGTATTTTCAAACCTGGCTTTTATTTCCTGTAGTTCATTCAGATAGCTTTTCAAGAATGTTTTATCACTCATTTTCTTGATAAGCTCTTTATTAAAAGCTTTGTATTCCTCTTTAAAAATCTCTTGTGCAAGCTTTAAAACATCTGATTTAAAATCCCATCTCGAACCTTCTTCAATGTTTGTAGATGCAAAGTTCACAAGCCATTCACGTAGACTGGAGTTAGTATCAAGATCGAGCAATAGCTCATCAACAACCTTATTCAAAATTTCAGAATGATCCAATTCAACCGTATATCCGGGTTGAATACCAACTTCACGGGTAAAAGAACGAATGATTTTCTGGAAGAAAGTGTCAATAGTGTTCACAGAGAACTTTGAAAAATCATGTAAGATTAGCGATAATATCTGCTGTGCCTTGGTTTGTATTTCGCTTTGGGTGAGATTGAATGTGGTTGTAAGTAAAGTCAAATATCCTGAATCCATTCCTCTTGATAGATTATACAGTTCTTTCAGTATTCGCCCTTTCATCTCTGCTGTTGCTTTGTTTGTAAAAGTTACAGCAAGTATTCTTCGATAATTTATTGGATTACGAAAAAGTAACAATAAATACTCTTCGGTAAGCTTGTATGTTTTGCCAGATCCAGCTGATGCTTTGTATATTGTAAGTTGCGACATTAAATGGAATAAAATGAATCCTTGTTTGATGTTAAAATTAAGCAAAAATCTCTGCTAGATTGCATTTATTTTTCAACAGGCATTTTAAGGTTTTAAATGATTAATAATAAAAGTGTTTTAAAACAGTTTTTGTATACTTTGGATTTAAATTACTTTTATAGAATAATCTTCCATTTTCAAAATGTATATTATGAGAAAAATACTTTTATTTCTGTTGTTTACTATGTTCACTAATAGCATATTACTTGCTCAATGGCAAAAAACAACAGTTCCTTTTGGGGGTATTGTAAACTGTGTTTATGAAAAGGGCGATACCGTTTTGGCTGGCACATCTCAACATGGTGGATTTTTCTTTTCACCTGATGGTGGAGATAATTGGGTATCTCGAAAAATTTTGGATGACTATCCTGCTGTACAAACAATTGAAATGCATAATGATACACTGTTTGTTGGTAGTAATCAGGGAATTAGTTTTTCAACAAATTTTGGTGAAACATGGAGTAAAGCAAATATTAATATGACTGCAATTTACCAATTCAATTTTCTTAATAATTTTGCATATGCTGGTACATCAAGTGGTTTATATAAATCAATTGACCATGGTTTGAACTGGGAGCGAATTGATACAACCCTTACTCAATATGCAATTACTTCAGTTGAAATTAAAGATTCTTGTATTTTCTCGGGTACATGGATGAATGGATTATTCAGATCAACTGATCATGGTGTAACCTGGACTCCTGTTAATAATGGTTTAACACAACCTTTTATTCGGAATATGTTAATTGATGGAGATGATATTTTTGTTGGTACAGCTTCAGGGGGGCTGTTTTTATCAACAGATAATGGAGAAAATTGGGTACAAAAGAATAATGGATTATACAATTGGTTTATTAATGACTTGGAAAAAAATGAAAATTTCTTATATGTTGGAACCTGGGATGGTGTTTATATTTCAGATGATAATGGGGATAATTGGAATAAAATAGTTAATGGATTAATTGATACCGAAATTAGAGCCTTATCTGTTGATGATAGCATTCTTTATGCTGCAACAAGTGGTCATGGCATTTTTAAGTCCGATTATCTGGGTACTGAATGGACCGAAAAAAACAATGGTTTAGCTGGATTAGAAATATCAGCTTTAGTAACATTAGATGGCAAAATAATTGCAGGTACAGATATGGGAGGAGTATTTGTCAGTTCTCTTACTAATTTAAGTTGGACTCCATGTAATGATGGATTACCAGTTAAGTGGATAACATCAATGGTCGCTTTAGGCAATACAATTGTTGCAGGAAATGATGGAATATATACATCAAAAGATTATGGCCAAAATTGGAATGAAGCTAGTACTGGTCTAACAAGTCATCAAATTGATGCTATGCTAACATTAGAAAATAAAATATTTATTGGAACTTTTGATGGAGTTTTTATGTCTGAAGATACTGCTAAGAATTGGACAAATGTAAGCAATGGTTTAACGGATTTATTTATTCAATCTTTATCATGCAGTAATGGTAATCTATTCACAGGGCCAGCAGGTGTAGGTATATTTATGTCAACTGATACTGCAAAAACGTGGATTAATATCAGTAATGATTTGTTAAGTTCAGCAACTGTAAGTGCCATTTTAGCTATAGATACATGTATTTATGCAGGAACAAGGGGTTATGGAGTACTAATAACTAAAGATTATGGGCAAAGTTGGACTATGATGAACAACGGATTAAATATAATGGGTGAATTAAGTATAAATTCTCTAAATCATGTGGGAGATACAATAATTGCTGGTACAGAGAAAGGTATGTTTGTTTTTAATAATGAAGATTCTACATGGCATAAAGATTTTTCAAAAAACAGTAACAAATTAAATATTAAGAGCACCGAAATTGATTCAATAGCAATTAGTACAATATATAATAACAATTATTATTTATATGTAGGTACTAAAAACAGCGATATTTGGATAAAAAAACTTAGAAATGCTTTAAGTGTTTCTAATGAAAATTTAATCATTGGTTCTGAAGAAAATAGTACAGTTTCATTTAATATTACATCAAATACGAATTGGTTAATAACAAATATCCCATCCTGGTTAAATGTTAATTTTGAATCTGGTACTGGGAATAAAGAAATAACAATTACCGCCGAAGAAAATTCAAATGAAAGTCTTAGATCGGATACCTTAATAGTTACATCAGAAGGAGTTGAGAGCAAAAAGGTTGTAGTAACTCAACAAGGTAATATAACTGGTTTAATTAATTTGGGGATTAATACTATTTATATTTATCCAAATCCAACAAATAATCTAATAAATATTAAAAATCTCGATGCAAATTCTAGAATTACTATTACAAATTTGCAAGGGATTTCAATTATTGATAATGAGTGTAAAGATTATTTTGATTTAAGTAGTTTTAATGCTGGAATATATCTTGTTAAAATCAAATTTAATAATTCAGTAATTGTAAAAAAAGTTATTAAATACTAATTGAAATAGATTAGTTAATCTTATTGTAGAACTTCTTATAGAATCGTAAATGATAATTTTTATCATACGGTTCTTTTTTTATAATATTGATAATTTGTAGAGTGAATTTTCTAAATTTTTAAGCAATCCTTTTCCAGTAACTCAATTACAGAAAAGTCAAAATTCAAAATTGTTAATCATAAACAAAAAATAAATACCTTTGTCAACTGATTTTAAATCATTTTATTGATGAAAACTGTTGTAGTAGGCATGTCGGGTGGGGTTGATTCAAGTGTTGCTGCATATCTTTTAAAACAACAAGGATATGAAGTAATTGGCTTATTTATGAAAAACTGGGACGATTCATCCGTTACACTCACCAGCAATTGCACATGGGAAGATGATTTGCTTTTTGCCGAAATGGTTTCAAAAAAAATTGGTATTCCTTTACATACTGTTGATTTGAGTGATCAGTATCGCAAACGTGTTGTTGAGTATATGTTTGCTGAGTACGAACGTGGTCGCACACCAAATCCTGATGTATTGTGTAACCGCGAAATAAAATTCGATATTTTTATCGACGAAGCAGTAAAGCTCGGAGCGGAGTTTGTTGCAACTGGTCATTATTGCCGAAAAGAAACTTTTGAAATAAATAATCAACCGGTTTACCGATTGTTAGCAGGTAAAGATCCAAATAAAGACCAGAGTTATTTTTTGTGTCAGTTAAGTCAACACCAGCTTTCACGGGCACTATTCCCAATTGGAGAGTTGCTAAAACCCGAAGTTCGTAAAATTGCCGATGAGCAAGGTTTAGCTACTGCAGCACGTAAAGATTCGCAAGGAATATGTTTTGTGGGAAAAGTAGATTTACCAACTTTCCTTCAGCAAAAGTTGCAAGCTAAAAAAGGCGATATTATTGAAATACCCGAAAGTTATTATGCTGATCTTAATGAATCTAATGAATTAAATGAACTTTCAAAAGCATTTACTTATAAGCGCGAAGATGGACACATAATGGCGGTTCATCGCGGTGCTCATTTTTATACAATTGGTCAACGTAAAGGATTAAATATTGGTGGAACAGGAAAACCAATGTACGTAATTGCCATAGATGTAGACGAAAATATTGTGTATGTTGGTTGTGGTGATGAGCACCCGGGTTTGTATCGCAAAGGTTTGTTTATTACAAATGATGAAATTCATTGGATTCGAAGCGATATTGAAATGAACAATGATGATAATAGAAAATACCTTGTTCGTATCCGATACCGTCAACCATTGCAGGAAGCCATATTAATTAAAAAAGAAGAAGGCATCTATATTGTATTTGAGAAACCACAACGTGGAATAGCTCCCGGGCAGTTTGCTGCATGGTATGATGGGGAGGAATTAGTAGGATCAGGAACAATAAATTAAATACAGAATAATCTTTAAAATGTTTAAACATCTATTTGGACCTGTACCTTCGAGAAGATTAGGAATGTCACTTGGTGTTGATTTAGTTCCGCATAAAGTGTGTTCCCTAAATTGCATTTACTGCGAGTGTGGTGCAACAACTATCTTGACTACAGAGCGTAAAGAATATGTTTCGTATGATGAAATTATTTCTGAGCTTAATGAGTTTTTTAAGAATAATCCAAATCCTGAATACATTACATTCTCAGGCGCTGGTGAGCCAACTCTGAATATTCATATTGGTCGTATAATTGAATACATAAAGCAGCATTTTCAGGGAATTCCTGTTGCTGTATTAACGAATGGAACATTGCTGTCAAATCCTGAAGTGCGAAAGGAATTGTTACTTTCTGATTTGGTATTGCCTTCACTTGATGCAGCTAATGATGTCGCTTTTCGAAAGATTGATCGCCCATTAAAGGATTTTAGTATTGCAAATTATATACAGGGATTAATTGATTTTAGCAACGAATTTAAAGGTGAAATCTGGCTCGAAGTGATGATCATGCCTGGATTTAATGATGATATGAAAAGCCTTGATTTATTGAAAGAAACTTTACTCAAAATTAATCCTGAAAAGATTCAGTTGAATACTCTCGATCGACCAGGTGTTATCGAAAATATACGAGCAGCAAGTCGAATTGAGCTCCAAAATATTATAGATCTATGGCAATTACCTAATGTTGAAATTATTGCTGCATCAGCAAAACGAAAAGAAAACCAATCTTTTAGAAAAGATATTGAAAATACAATTGTGGAAACAATATCGCGCAGACCTTGTACACTAGAAGATTTACAAAATATACTTGGTTTACATGTTAACGAAATAAACAAATACCTCGATGTTCTCGATGCCGACGGGAAATTAACAACCTACAGGCAGGAGAGAGGCGTGTTTTATCAATTCAAAAAATAAATTTCAACCATTAGATCTTTTTTTATTCAGCAATATTTTTCTTTTCTAATTTTTTATGGATTTCCGGAACAAGCAATAATGCCGCACTTCCATACCAGGGTTTAAGTTCCATAACCAGACTTCCTGCCTGAATTGCTGGATCGGTTTCTGTTAATTTCTTTGCTTCTTCTATGGTTTCAACATCAAAAATATATATTCCACGAACATCATCAATATCATCCATAAATGGACCAGCAATAATAAGCTTCCCTTCATCAGCCAGACGCATAATATTTTCAAGGTGTGCCTTTTGCAGTTTTGCTGCTTCAACTGAATCTGTTGGGCGATTTGGTCCTCGTTTTAAAAATGCAATTACATATTTTTTCATACCAAATTCATCGGCTTCTAATGTATTTATAAGCGATGAATCAATAACCTGTTCGGCAAGGGTTTTTGCTTTAGTTATTTCAACTTGCTTTGGCTGGCAGGCAAATATTATTGTAATTATTACAATAATTACAAGAATGATTGATTTCTTCATATAGTTATATTTTTGTAGTTATTATCTTACAAATAATAAAACAAAGGTATTAATAAATTGTTTTTTCATAAAATAGTAAAGGGATTGTTATTAAAGAAGGTAAATTCTACTTTCCTTTTGAAATGTATTTACAAAGGAATAAAAAAATATCTAATTACTGTTCTAGAAAAATAATTGTAATTTCGATGACTAAATAATGGAGAAATGAGAAGATTAACTTTTTATTTTACAATAGTTTTATTTGTTTTTTCGACTACGGTAAATGCACAATCACAGTATGCCAAAAACATAACTATTGAATCGGTAAAGGCGCATATTGATACATTAGCATCAGAAAGTATGAAAGGAAGAGATACTGGCTCAGAAGGCATGGAAATGGCTGTCCAGTACATTTCGAATATTTTTAACGAACTTGAACTAAAATCTCCTTTTCAAGATAATTATTTTCAGCCATTTAATCTTTATAAATATAAAAATGGAGTAAGTACAATTCAAAACCCTTCATATCTTTATTTTCCATCAGTATATTCAGGTAGCAAAGATGTTAATGATAGTATAATTATTAAACCTGTATTTGCAGGTTTTGGATCGCCAAAGGATTTTGAAAATCTGGATACTAAAAATAAAATTATTACTTTTATTGCTGATGATGTTAAAAGTGCACTCGAATGCATTAATCAAAATTTAAAACCCAATAAACCCAACTACTTTATTGTGGCTCTTCCTTCTGGTAAAATAAACTTTAAAGATAGCGAGATTCAGCAACTTAATTCTTTTATTAAATTATACGTTTTTGATTACTATGCTCAGGAAAGTATGATGGATTCAATTGAGTTACAAAAATTTAGAAATACTTATTCTGTGTTTACTGATTTAAGAATTAATTCGGATGAGGATATTCGTGTTTTCTTTATAACACAAAATTGGTTGACGGCTCTATTTGGAAAAGATGCAAAGGATTTAATCCGGATTTCTAAAGAAAACCAAAAAAGTAATAAGAACCTTTTAAACAGAATTACCGGATTTGAAATTCAACTTCAAATTGATTTTTCTCCAAGGCTCGATACTATTACAACTAAAAACGTTGTGGGGTATATTGAAGGTTCTGAATTAAAAAATGAGTATGTTATAGTTGGTGCACATTACGACCATGTTGGAGTGAATTCCGATAGCACAATTAATTATGGAGCCGACGACAATGCTTCAGGAACTGGAGCTGTGCTTGAACTTGCAAAACAATTTATGCAGGCTAAAAGAGATGGAGTAAAGTTTAAACGAAGCATTCTATTTGTAACATTTGCTGCCGAAGAAAAGGGATTGTTTGGATCTACTGTATTCAACAATAATCAGCCAACCCAGTTGGGAAAAATTCATTTATTAATTAATATGGATATGATTGGTCGAAATAATAGTAATAAAGAAAAATATAATAATACTATTTTTGTTACCGGGTGGAAAGGTGGTAATAAGTATAAAAAAATTGCTAGACAGGAAAATAGAAGCAATACAAATTTAAGAGTTGATTTTACACCAGGTTTGAAGAAAAGATTTACCTGGAAATACAGTTCCGATCATTATCCTTTTGCAACGAAGAATATACCTGTGTTAGTATTTTTTACAGGTTTACATCCCGATTACCATACGCCAAGAGATACTCCCGATAAAATAAATTACGACAAGTACCACCGAATTGTAAAGTTAATCTTCGAAACGACATGGGAAGTAGTAAATAAATAAGCTATAGTAGAATGGGCAAAAGCCCATTCTATTTTTTTATAGAAATTCGAGTCATAATTATTTCTGAATATGATATTGATTCAATTAAAAAAGGTTTATTTATTTCTGATAAATCAATAATTAAAACATCATTTTTTTCAATTAAATATGAATGATTTTCAGTTTTAAATTTAAAATCTCCTGTGTAAGCATACAAAACTAAAAAATCAAAGTTTTTAAATTTCTCGAACTCATATCGTTCTCCTTTTTGCAATGTTATTGCTTCAATATCACCAAAAGCATTACTTATGGTCATTAAATTAAAATCGGTTGCTTTACCAAAACTTATGGTATCCCAGTCGCCTGAGAACTCATCCTGCTCAAACTTTTTAAGTGTTTTAGAATGATGATCGCTGTGTTCAATTCTAATTTCACCATCCAGAATCATTAATTTTCTTGAAACTCCGGGTAATTTTGTAAATGTTGATTCTTCTGCCTCGACGGTTGCAGTACTGATTCTGAACTGAAAGTTTCTCTCCTTGTATTCCGCATTTTGGGGATAAATTGCAAGCTGAGTTGTTGTTCCGCCCGACCATTGGCTTGTTATTAAATCAGATGCTTTAATATGTTCAATTTTCATAGCATATAAATAAAAATCAGGCAAACTTACTAAGATTGCCTGATATAAAAATTGAATATGAAATTAATCTTTTATTAGATTTCTGAAAATAAACCAGATTAATGTGGTTATTAAAAATAAAAAGAAGAAGTACAATGGTGCAATTAGAGAAACTCTTAATCCGCTAACTAATAAAGCTGGAGAAATATCCTGTGCAACCTCAATTGCTGCCAATGCACCATAAATACCTGCGGTTCTGTAAAAAAATGAAATAAGTAATCCAAAAACACCAATAAAAATAATGTTCTGGTTAAGTTTCTCAAGTTTCTTACTATTTCTGTTTTGTGAATAGTAATTTCTTAAAAACCTGATTATAAAAAATAGTACAAGAACCCACATGATGTAATGAAGTGTCATAAAGAATGGTCCGCCTTCGAAAAAGTGTTGTTTTAATAAATCTGCTACTGACATAATTTTATTTTTTTTAGTTTTTTTAATTTATACTAATAATTAATATTATAAATCACTGTTTAAAACTGATATTAGCTTAATGCGGCTTTACTTTTCATTTGTTTTTGCTAATGAAATTAAACCACCCATTGCTCCAAGATTCATTGAATCTAATGCTGAACTTGGAACTATAACCATAGAACCTTTTTCTTTTAATCCTTCAAACAACATATTCATACCACGAAGATGTAAGGCTACTGGATTGTTTATGTATTGTTCACTTGCTTTAGCAAACTTTTCTGCTATTTCTGTTTCGGCTGTTCCTAGAATTACCCTTGCTCTTCTTTCTCTTTCAGCCTGTGCTTCTTTACTCATGGCATCGGCTAATGCCGGTGGAATTACGATGTCTTTTATTCCAACTGTTTGGCATGTAATTCCCCATGGATTAGTATTCATATCCAGAACTTTTTGCAAATCTTCAGCAATTTTATCTCTTTCTTGCAACAAATCAGATAATTCATGTTTGCCAATAATATCTCTTAAACCAGTTTGAGCAATATATGAAATAGCTTTTTCGTAATCTTGCACTTCGAGTGCCGCTTTTTCAACATCCCAAACGGTCCAATATACTACGGCATCAACATTTACAGGAACAGTATCTTTTGTTAAAGTTTGTTCTGCTTTAAAATCAGTTACACGAACACGCTGATCAATATATAAGTGCACTTTGTCGATTATTGGAATAATAAGAAATAATCCAGGGCCTTTAAGACCCTTATATTTCCCCATTCTTAAAACAACGGCCTTTTCCCACTGATCGGCAATATAAATTGAATTGGTAATGATGCATGATATAATGATTAGTGTAACTAAAAATGAAATATTTATGATTCCCAAAAAATACAATCCTGTTATAATACCAAGTAGTATAATTAATAAGGTAAGTGAAATAGGATTAAAAAAACCTTTAGTAATTGTGTGTGTTTTCATTTTATTTATTTTTTAGTTTGAATTTTGTTTTTGAAGTTGATTTATGAGATCATTTACTGTAAATCCATAACTGAAGGCTATGGTAGAAAATTCATTACAGATATCTTGTAGTTTTTTATTTTTTTCTTTTTCAGATATCTGGATTTCAATTTTGTTGATGAATGTTCCTGTACCTTGCTGCGTTTCCAAGACTTGCTGTATTTCAAGTTCTTTATAGGCTTTTGCAACCGTGTTTAGATTTACTTTTAATTCAACAGCCAATGCACGAACTGTTGGTAATTGCTCTCCAATTTTAAGATTGCCTGATGCAATACCAAATTTAATTTGGTCAATAATCTGACGATAAAAAGGAGTACCTGCTTTTGGATCTAAAATAAAATGTATCATTGTTGTAAAGATATAATGTACTATAAGACTAGTACAAACATACAATGTGAATTTGATATTTCAAAATAAATTATAAATATTTTTTAATAATTTTTTGTTTTTCCTTAATAATAGGGTTTTGTAGAAGAAATTACAGTTTTAAATATAAAAAATCAAACTTCAGTTTTTACAATTTCAATGTATAAAAAAATCAGGCAAACTTAAAAGAATGCCTGATTCTATTTTCGATAGAAGATTTATCTTTTTAAAAGATTTCGGTTTATAAACCAAATGATTGCAGATACAAGTAGTAATGCAAATCCATAAATAACTGTAATTAGTGTTACTCTTAATCCCCCTGCAATTAGAGAAAAGGCAATATCTCCTTCTCTATGAATAACATCTAAAATTTGAAAGAATCCAATAATTTGTCCAAAAATTCCGAACAGGAATGCAAAGCTTCCACTAAATAAAATGATTGAATTGTACTTTTCTAGCTTTACTAAATTTCTTTTGTCAGAAAAATAATTTACCAAAAAATTTGCAGCAAAAAATAACACAACAATCCACATAATGTAAATAAGGAGCATGAAATAAGGTCCACCTTCAAAAAAATGTTTTACGATCATAATTTTAAGTTTTTGATTAATACTGATTCAATAATACATCCGATTAATCAAGATAAAAAAATATTTATGCCAAGGTACAATTTTATCATCCAGATAACAAACCCGACTTGGTTAACGCACTATTTCCGTTTAGGGTGATAAAGCTGTTGTTCACATAAATTCATGAAGAGACGGATGCTACAGAAAAATTATATACTATCTTTGAAACAATCTATGGAAGATCAAAAAATATATAATCTGGTAATCACAAAAAGTAACTGGATTGCACAAATTATTTATTGGTTAGTTGCTGCTAGTTTACTTTTTTTTATTTTTAGTAATAGAGGCTACGACCATACTATCCGTTTAGTATTCGTAAGTTTTATAATTACCTTAAGTTATATTGTTACTTATATTGTAAATAACTATTTAATCCCAAGGTATTTGTTTGCAGGTAAGTTATTGATTTTTATTTATTTAATTGTTGGTGTTTTTATTACGATCTTATGGTTGATTTTATATTCATTAATTTTAATCGTTATCTATAATGCATATAATCCGAATATTATGGTTCCTCAGAAGGATGATATCATTATTCTGGTTACAGGTAGCTATTTAATTATTGTGTTTGCAACAGTTATTCATTTTGTAAAAGAATCGTATAGAAAGTTAATCGAAAAGAATGATATTATTAAACAAAAGCAGATAGCGGAAATCAAACTAAATGATGCCAAACTTAAATTATTACAAGGACAGATTCACCCGCATTTTTTGTTTAATATGCTAAACAATTTATATGGTTTGGTTAAAGAAAGCGCCGATGAGTCGAGAAATGTAATTGTAAAACTTTCCGATTTACTTGATTATATGCTCTATAAGTGCGATAAATCTGAAGTGCTTTTGGCTGATGAAATTCAATTTATTAAAAATTATATTGAACTTGAAAGAATCAGGCATGACGAGAATTTTAATGTAACAATAAATTCCGCAGATTTTATAGATGATTTAAAAATTGCACCTTTAGTTTTGTTTCCCTTTGTAGAAAATGCATTCAAACATGGATTCCATAACCCCACTGAGAGTTTTGTAATAATAGATTTTCATATTAAAGATCAACAATTGAATTTTAACATTGAAAATAGCATTTCAAAAGTTATAAATGATAAATATTTGAAACAAGAAGGGAAAGGTATAGGATTAAAAAATAGTAAGGAAAGACTAGAACTGATTTATAAAGATAAATATCGGTTAGATATTGAGGAAGATGTGCGGCGTTTTTCAGTTAAATTAGTAATTGACTTGAATTAAAAATGGCAAACGATATAAAATACAAATGTGTAATAATTGATGACGAACCAATTGCAATTAGGGTTATTCAAGAGCATTTAAGTAATTTTAAAGATTTTGAATGTGTTCAAACTTTTACCAAAGCTCTTGATGCTATTCAATTGTTAAATAAGGAAAAAATTGATTTGTTATTTCTCGATATAAATATGCCCGGCATTTCGGGGATAGAATTTTTAAAAACATTAGCAAAACCACCCAAAGTGATTTTTATTACTGCCTATCGCAATTTTGCTGTAGATGCATTTGATCTGGATGCTTTGGATTATATAGTTAAACCTATCTCGTTTGAACGGTTCTTAAAAGCAATAAATAAGTTTCTTTCTGTTTCGAATCCATCAGAGACTTTAAGTTCAGAACAAAAACAGGAGAAAGATTACATTATTTTAAAATCAGATAAAAAGAATTATAAGATTCATTTTAACGATATACTATTTATTGAGAGTCTGGATAATTATATAAAAGTGCATACATCCGAATTTTCAATAATTTGCTATGAACGACTCTCTGCAATTGAAAGGGAATTGCCAAGCTCAGATTTTATAAGAATACACAGGTCGTTTATTATAAATTATTCAAAAGTAGATTTGTTTACCTCAGCATTTGTTGAGATTGCTGGTCGCAAATTTACAATTGGACGAAACTATCGCGACGAAGTAGTGAAAAGATTTTCTTAGTATCTTGGAGTGTCTTTTATTTCTTCGAAGTAAGATTCAACCCCAACTTCTTTCATTTTATTTTGAATACTTAGCCATCTTTTTTCAAGATGTTCGTCAAAACCATGTTTTGAGCATGGAAATTCGATGCATTGAAAACAAAAATCAACCGAACGATCTTTTGAGCATTGTTTTACATTGCATGCTGTAAATAATTTACACGCATCGTTTCGGCATCCTTTGCACTGAGCTTTTGAAAGATGATCAAGCATGATTTTAAAATCGGGATATATGGCAAATACAGGCTCATTTAGAAGCACTTGAAAACGCTCCGCATAGATATCAAAGTTTCCTAAGTTTTCTTTTAATTCGGAACTTAGTTTTTGAATACTCCCATCGCAAAAGGCAAAGCATTTTGAGCAATTAAGACCGCATGGTCCTAGTTTTGCTAATAATTCTGTTAAGATCATTAAATTAAATTTATTGACATTTTTTTATAAAATAGATTGATAATTTTTTAACTATGTTAGTATCTGGCAACTTTGTTAATTAATTTTTAATCAAAGATATTAATTGATTTTGAATAATTTAAGATGCTGTAGATTATAAAATTATTTGATTTATTGATAATCGATAATTAATTTTTAAATAAAAAAAATGATATTTGATTATTAACTTTTTTTTAAACTCTAATTATTTAACCTATTAAACATTATGAAAACACAAAAATGGATTAAACTAGCATTCGTTGCTTTAGCTGCAGGAGTTATTTTACAAAGTTGCTCAAAAGAAGAGGGATTAATTCCACAGGATGATTTATCGGTGAACCCAACCTTTACTGTACGTCCTGATTTTGCAACATTGGATACCAGACCTGCTGATGTTATTGCTCAATTTCAGGTTGTTGAAACCAACCCTGTTAAGTTGGATGCTGCTGCAAAAGCTGGCAAATATGCATTAGTTATTGGTATTTCTGATTATGCAGGAACTGCCAACGATCTGCAGTATTGCGATGATGACGCAATGGATTGGAAAGCTGAATTACAATCAGAAGGTTATTCTGTAACATCATTATTAGATGGAAATGCTACAAAAGCTGCAATAGAATCTGCTATCAACACATTGGCAAGCCAATCAATTGCAGGTAATGAAATAGCTTTTATTTATTCAGGACATGGAAGCAAAGGAAATATTATTTCTGCTGATTTATATTATATAAGCAGTTCTTGGTTTAAAACCAAATTCTCTGCCGCAACAAGTACAAAGATGATGTTCTCATTTGATGCTTGCCAGATCGGCGCTATGGCTACAGATCTTAAAGCAACTGGAAGAGTTATTGCAGTAGCTTCAAATAAAACTGTTTACTCATACGATGGCGATGCTACTATGAAAAATGGTGTATTTACTTATTATCAAATGGAAGGTTTTAGTAAACAAAATTATATTTACTTTGAACCTGATTGTGACTATGCAATTACCAATATGTTAGCCTGGGCTAAAAAGAATAGAGTAAGAGTTGCTCCATCTTATTCAGATTCATATGCTGGATATTTTGATTTATAAAGAACTAAAAAACATACTGAAAAAGATGCTGTAATTTAACAGCATCTTTTTTATTTTTCTCTTCGGAAACTTAAACGTTCTTCCTTGCTCATTTTTTCTGTTGCATACTGAATAATCAACCGGGCACAGTCGTTTTTCCATTTTAGAAGGAAAGCTTCCGTTTGATTTCTATCTTTTTTCCAACATTCACGTAAAAACCATCCTAATCCTTGGTGCACTTCACGTTCAGGGTCCATCATCATACAATCGATAAAATCAAACAATTTATTAAAATCATTGCTATGCTTCAAATATTTAATCATTGCAACCGGAACACAACGGCGTTGGAATTTGTTTTTTGAAGTACGCCATTTCGATAGATCTTCGAGTTTAATTATTTCTTTTTTCCAGAGTTCTGGAAAGAAATACATAACCAAACCGTCGGTATGTGCCCAATTATTTATTCCTAACGAAAACCAATCGTTTAATTCAGTAAAGGTTTCTTTTGTAAATTCTCTTGTATATTCATTAAGAATAAGCAAAGCAAAACTTGGTAATTCGTATTCTCTTTCAGGGATAAGCAACTTGCATAAGGAATAGGCATTATGAATATCTAATTTATGATCAGCAATAATCTCTTTCGATTTCATTTCAATTAGGCCAGAATCTAATCCATAACCAATAAGTCCGCCTTTAAAATAGCGGGAATACTTTATAATATTTTTCTCATTCCTATTTTGCGAACAAAATATCAATATTTCTTCTTTGATCTTTGTAATGTTCATTTTAACCATTATTTATTTTAATGAATAAAAGTAATTAAGAAATTTTTAAAAAAAAAAGAGCAAAAAACTTGACTTGTATTTATAAAATTCTTAAAATTGTACGAAAAAGGTAAAAAGAGACAAAAAACGTAAACAAAAATAAATTGAGTACAAAAAGAAATCATATTGTAATTGCTGCAAAAGATCTATTCTATAAATATGGAATAAAACGTGTAACTATTGAAGAAATTTGTAAGAATGCCAAAGTAAGCAAGATGACTTATTACAAATTTTTTCAAAATAAGATAGAGTTGGTTAAATATATATTTGAAACAGTTCAACAAGAAACTCTTAATAAATATCGTATGATTATGGATAGTAATATTCCATTTAATGAAAAAGTATTAAAAACGATAGAGCTTAAAATTGAACAAACAAATAATATTAGTCGTGAGTTTTACGCTGAACTTATGAATTCTGATGAACCAGACATTAAGTTGATGATGATAAACATGATGACAGAAAATTTAGAAATTATTTTGAATGATTATAAGTTAGCCCAGCAAAATGGAGATATTCGGTTAGATATAAAGCCTGAATTTATTTTATATTTTCTAAATCATATGCTTGAAATGGGTAAAGATGAGAAACTCTCAAAGCTCTATGCTAATCCGCAGGAAATGATAATGGAATTGACAAATTTCTTCTTTTATGGAATTTTGCCAAGGCAAGATAAAACAAAGTAAACCGATCACTAATGAAGTCAAAGTTAGTCTATATATTAATTGTATTATTGTTTTTGACATCATTCTTAAATGAGGTTAAAGCTCAGGATAAAGGTTTTAGCGAGCAATTAATTGGCTGGCTAACAATAAATCCTGACGACCCTTTTAAAACTCAATTGGGTATGCGATATATTCCATCGATTATTGCCAATCAAAAAATTAAGAACGACCTTTTTTTGGGGCTGGAGATGTCTGTAAATGCCTATGGAAATGGATTGTTGTATGCTTTCGATAGCCTTGAATCGAATGCCGAGATAAAACCCTATAGATTATGGGTTCGATTTTCAGGTAAGCAATTCGAAGTTCGTGCCGGATTACAAAAAATAAATTTTGGTTCTGCAACAATACTGCGGCCTTTGATGTGGTTCGATAAGATGGACCCACGTGATCCGCTTCAGTTAACCGATGGTGTTTATAGTGTTTTAGGCCGTTACTATTTTTTAAATAATGCAAATATATGGCTCTGGGGGCTTTATGGCAACTCCGATACAAAAGGTTGGGAGGTTTTTCCATCGAATAAGAAAAAAGCCGAAGTAGGTGGCAGAATACAATTACCTGTTTCTACAATTGGTGAGATAGCTACTTCTTATCATTATCGCGATGGAATATTTGACGGAACATTTGCTGATACATTAACCGACAGAAAAGAATTTTCTGAAAATCGTTATTCAATTGATGGAAAGTTTGATCTGGGTATTGGACTTTGGTTCGAAGGTACTCTAATACATCAGAATTTGAATTTTACAGATATTGACTATTCGAGGCTTTTAAATATTGGTACCGATTATACATTTGGAGTTGGCAATGGATTAACTGCTATTGCAGAGTATTTTACTTATCAATCATCCACAAACCCTTTTGAGAGTGGAACGGGTATTAACTTCGGAGCTATGCATATAAGTTATCCTGTTAGTATTATCAGCAATTTGTCGGCAATTGTATATTACGATTTTACAAACAAGAATTTTTACCGTTTTATTAATTGCTCCTGGACTTATGATAAATGGGTTTTTTATATAATGGGATTTTGGAATCCTGATAAGTTTCAAATATATCAGAATATAGGAAATACAAACTTATATAGCGGATATGGAGCACAGGTGATGGTGGTGTTTAATAATTAGTATCAAGAATCAAGAAATAAGTATCGAGAAACAAGAAACTCACAACTTATTAAACTTTAGGCAATTTAGGCACTTTTAACTTATAACTTTTTATATATGGAACAATCAAAAATAATAACAATAAAAAACCTGGTAAAAAAATTCCCTGTTGGAAAGGGCTTTTTTATTGCTCTAAATGGTATAAATACCGGTTTTGAACAAGGTGAATTTGCCGGATTGGTTGGACCCAGTGGATCGGGTAAAACAACCTTGTTAAATATTATTGGTTCGCTCGATTCGCCTAGTGAAGGCAGTGCTGAGGTGCTGGGATATTCGGTTGGCAGCCTTACCCATAAACAAGCAGCCATGTTGCGCCGACAGCATATCGGATTTATATTTCAGACCTTCAACTTATTGCCTGTTTATACTGTATTCGAAAATATCGAATTTCCACTTTTGTTAATGAATATGACAGCTACTGAACGCACAAAGGCGGTTCATGATGCCATTGAATGGGTTGGTTTGGGTGATAAAATAAAATCACGTCCTGCAATGCTCTCGGGTGGCGAATGTCAACGTGTGGCAATTGCAAGGGCAATGGTAAAAAAACCCGAAATTGTGTTGGCCGACGAACCTACTGCTAATCTGGATGCCGAAAACTCTCATCACATTTTGCAAACTATGGAGAAACTAAACAAGGAACTGAAAACTACGTTCATTTTCGCTACGCATGATGAGAAGGTGATTAATTATCTGCATCGAAAAATTCAGCTTTTCGATGGTAAGATTGCTAAAGACGAATTGATTAAATCAATTTAAACGGAGGAAATGCTATGATAGCTTTAAAATTAGCATACAGAAACCTGGTAGGAGCAGGAATACGAACATGGCTTAATGTGTTTGTTTTATCGATTGCATATGTTCTAATAATCTATTTTAATGGATTAATGAGTGGATGGAATCGTGAAGCCCGAAGAGATACTATTAACTGGGAAATCGCAAATGGTCAGTATTGGCAAAAGGATTACGATCCTTACGATCCTTTTTCATTTAACGATAGTCATAGTGCTATTCCTTCAGTTTTTAACAGCAAGATTGATGAAGGGAAAATTGTACCAATACTTATATCTGAAGCTACTATTTACCCCGAAGGCCGAATTCAGAGTATTGTATTAAAGGGAATAAGTACTAATCAGAAAATATTAAAATTGCCTACTTATGAATTAAATGTCGAAATAGCAGAAATACCTGGTATTATTGGAAAGCGATTCTCAAAAAATACAAATCTAAAGAAAGACGATTTAGTAACAGTTCGATGGCGCGATGCAAACGGAACTTTTGATGCTGCTGAAATAAGAATTATTAGCGTATTTAATTGCAACGTGCCCACTGTCGATAATGGACAAATATGGATTCCCTTAGACGATTTGCAAAAGATGAAGCAAATGCCGGACGAAGCTACAATCCTGGTTAATGGTGATGAACTTAAAGTAAATAGTGAAATAGTTGGCTGGGTTTATAAGGATATAGAATTTCTTGTAATGGATATTACGAAAATAATTAAGACCAAACGGATTGGTAGTTCTTTTTTTTATATCATAATTCTAGCGTTAGCTATGTTAGCTATTTTCGATACACAGGTTTTATCCATCTTTAAAAGGCAAAAAGAAATCGGGACATATGTTGCCATGGGCATGACCAGAAAACAGGTTGTTACCTTGTTTACTGTAGAAGGAGCATTTCATGCTGTGCTGGCTGCAATTGTTGGTGCCATTTATGGAATTCCGATTTTAGCTTATGTCGCAAAAATTGGATTTAAAATACCCGAAGGTTCTGATGATATGGGGCTGGCAATGGCCGATGTAATCTATCCTTTTTTTAGTCTGATGCTTATAGTATCAACTATTATTCTTGTTTTTCTAATTACAACTATTGTCAGTTACCTTCCAGCACGTAAAATTTCAAAGATGGAACCAACTGATGCAATTAAAGGTAAAATACAATGATAAAATTCTTATTTATAGGACTCCTTCGCGATCGAAGCCGCAGTTTAATGCCAATACTGATTGTTGCAATAGGTGTTATGCTATCGGTTTTTATGTACTGTTACCTTCTTGGTTTAATGGGTGATATGATCGATTTTAATGCACGCTTTGCCACGGGGCATGTTAAAATAATGACTCATGCCTATGCCGAAAATCAGGACCAAAACCCCAATGATTTGGCATTACTTGAAACAAACTCACTGATTGGAAATTTAAAAACAGAATTCCCCGATATGGATTGGGTTCAGAGGATTAAATTCGGTGGATTAATTGATGTGCCTGACGAGAATGGAGAAACAAAAACGCAGGGAACAGGTTTTGGAATGGCTTACGATATTATTTCTGAAAACTCAACTGAAATTGAACGGATGAATCTTGAGAAAGCACTGGTTAAAGGAACTTTGCCAAAGCATAAAAATGAGATTCTTTTAAGCGATGATTTTGCCCAAAAACTCAATGTAAATCTTGGTCAATCCATAACACTTATTTCATCAACAATGTATGGAGAGATGGCAATTTTTAATTTCAACGTAGTTGGTACAATTAAATTTGGAACACAAGTTCTCGATAAAGGAGGCATTGTTGCTGATATTTCAGGTATACAGGATGCACTTAACATGGAAAATGCTGCAGGTGAAATATTAGGTTTTTTGAATTCTAAGGTTTATTTAGATGAAGAAGCAAATCGAGTGGCATCAGTTTTTAATGAAAAATACAGGAATTCTGATGATGTGTTTTCTCCGATAATGCTTAGGCTTAAAGAACAATCATTTCTATCATCATATCTGGATTTAATTGATTCAATGCAAGGTATTATAATCAGTATGTTTATTCTTGTTATGGCTATAGTTTTATGGAATACTGGACTTATTGGCGGATTACGCCGATATGGCGAAATAGGAGTGAGGCTTGCAATTGGCGAAGATCATCATCATATTTATAAAATGATGATTTATGAATCTATTCTAATTGGAATTGTTGGATCTACTCTTGGAACTATTGTTGGTTTATTTTTGGCTTATTTGATGCAAGAAATAGGAATTGACATTAGCAGCATCATGAGAAATAATACACTTATGATGCAATCCGTTTTTCGTGCAAAAATAACTCCTCCTGCATTTTATATCGGGTTTATTCCAGGGATATTTGCTATTGTTTTGGGTACAATGTTATCCGGGATAGGAATTTATAAGCGAAAAACAGCACAATTGTTTAAGGAACTGGAAGTGTAAATTAATCGAGTCATTGCGATACTGGCAATTTGCCAGGAGAAGCAATCTACTTATTTTAAAAAGATGGCTTCGTCTTACGGCAGTCATCGCAAAGACTAATAAACAAAACAAAATATGAAAAACGCACTATTAGTATTATTTCTAATTGGAAGCATGTTTGTTCAGGCCCAAAATCCAACAGGAAAAGAAATTCTGGATCGTATCGATAAAAATATGGCTTCAAAAAGTCAGATAGTAACTTCGAAAATGATCATTCATGGTCAGCGAAGTTCACGTACAATCGAAGCGAAAACATGGTCGATAGGAGAGAATAAAGCTTTTACTGAGTATCTTGCTCCTGCACGCGAAAAAGGAACAAAAATGCTTAAGCTTGAAGATGAGCTATGGATTTTTTCGCCATCAACAGACCGAATTATTAAAATATCGGGACACATGTTACGCCAATCGGTTATGGGATCTGATCTTTCGTACGAAGATATGATGGAAAATTCCAACCTTATTGAAAAGTATGATGCAGTGGTTACCGGAACAGAATCGATAAACGATCGTAATTGTTGGGTTGTTGAGTTACAGGCCAAAACTGCTGATGTAGCATATCAGATTCGTAAAATATGGGTCGATAAAGACAAGTATATTCCATTACGTGAAGAACTATATGCAAAAAGTGGAACACTACTCAAGAAAACAGATTTCTTCGAAATCACTAAAATTGGAAATAGATGGTATCCAAAGAAAATTGTATTTAAAGATATGCTTAAAAAGGGCGATGGTACAGAATTTATTATTGATGAAATACTTTTTGAGCAAGCCATTGATGAGTATATTTTTACTAAAGCAGCTTTGAAATAGGTTTTTAAGTTTGGTTTCAAATATTAAATACCAATACATAATAATTTCAAATATTTCTTTATTTTGCATCAATTTAAAAACCAAACAAATGACAAATAATCTTTTGTATAAAGATTTAGCCAAAGGTATTTTCGATGCAATGAATAAACGCGATTTTTCTGAAATCCAAAATTCTATTTCTGAAAACCTTATATTTGATTTTCCAGGTGCTGGAAGGATAGATGGAGCTAAAAGAGTAGTTTTATTTTTAACTGCTTTATTACGTAAATACTCTGTATTGCAATTTAATGTTTCGGAAGTATTTGTCGAAGGCGATAGAGCTTGCGCTATATGGACAAACCAAGGTGAAAGTAAAGATGGTAAACCATATGCCAATAAAGGAGTTACTATATTTCAATTCACCGACAATAAAATAGGCTCAATGAGCGATTATTTTAAAGATACTTCCTTTACAAATACCAAATAATAGTTATATGAAAAAAGTACTTGTGCTTGATGGAAGTACACGAAAACAAGGTAATACATCAATACTCATTGATCATTTTTTAAAGGGTGCAAAAGTCAATTCTGATTTCATTGAGCATGTTATTGCCAAAGATTTAAAAATTGATTATTGCAATGGTTGTTTACGATGTAATCTTATAAAACGCTGTTCAATCTCAGGTGACGACTGGGCTGAATTAAGTCAGAAAATTGCCGAAGCTAATGTTTTGGTTTTTGCATCACCTATATATTTTCATTATGTTACAGCACCTTTAAAAAAGATAATAGACCGCTTTCGTTCATTGGTTCATGTTCAAATTACCGAGCAGGCGGTAAAACATACACCCTGGCAAAAATGGAATAAAGATTTTGTGTTGCTTTTATCTATGGGTTCATCCGACGATATTGACGCACAACCTGTTGTTGATTTGTTTGAATACATGAAAGAAGTTATGGGAGAAGAAAACCGATTGCATGTTATTAAAGCCACCAGGTTAGCAGTAATAAAACAGATTACGAAAAACGAAGATGAACTCCATCAATTATATACAAAGTTGAATATACCCAAATATTTGGCCAAAGAAGATGTAATAAAAAATAATAGGATCCTTGAAAATTGTTTTGAATTGGGGAAAAACCTTACATTTTAGGCAAGCAAATAGCTTTATCTTAAAATATAAATTGTATATCCGGCATAGGCAAACAAAAAAAGTGCAGCTTCCCAACGATCCAGTTTTTTCTTTTTGCCAGTAAACATAGCGATAAACAGAAATACGGTTCCAAATAGTAATATAGATAAATCAAAATTAAAGCTTAAATGATAAGGTACAGGTCTAACAACTGCACTTACCCCAAGTATCAGGAAAATATTAAAAATATTGGAACCAATAATATTTCCTACAGCAATGTCATTGTTCTTCCTAAATGCTGCTACAGCTGATGTTGCCAGCTCAGGGAGCGATGTTCCCAAAGCAACAATGGTGAGACTAATTACTTTTTCACTTATCCCTATCGACTGAGCAATCTCTATTGCACTATTTACAATTAATTTTCCGCCAATAACTAAGGCTGCAATTCCAATAATAATTAATCCCCATATTGCCCAGTTACTTTTAATTATAGATTCAGGTTGTGGTAAATTCTTATCTTTTTGTGTTTGTCGATATATATATATAAGGAATAAAACAAAAAAGATAAGCAAAATAAACCCATCAATACGACTTACAAAATTTAATGAATTTGGATTAATAAATTGATCATTAGCAAGAAATAGTAAAACCAAAGCTGCCAGAAGTGAAAATGGAATTTCTTTCCATACAGTGCTTCTTTGCACAACAAGAGGTGTGATTAATCCGGCAATTCCCAAAATAACTAATAAATTAATGAGGTTGCTCCCGATAATATTGCCAAAAACAATATCGGGATGTTTTTCGAACGAAGCAATTGTATTTACTACTAATTCTGGAGCAGATGTTCCAAAAGCAACAATAGTCAAACCTATTATTAATTCTGAAATATTAAATTTTCTTGCCAATGAAGATGATCCTTTTACCATCCAGTCGGCACCTTTGATTAAAAGGACTAACCCCAAAATCAGGTAGAAAATTGTTAAAATCATATTTTATGATATTTTGATTTGTTTGGTTGAATTATTCATCTTTCCCCTGTTCTTTTTCATGTTCCAGGTTTTCTTCCTTTTTATTCAAATCGCAAACCAGTAAACCCGATTTTTTTATTAAATAGTAGGCAACTGAAAGAGAAATTACAAGTACACCAATTCCCATTATTAATTCACCTGATAGTTGTTCAATTTTTAAAACAACCACTTTCCTCGCAATAGCTATAATTGCGACCAATACAACAACTTCGACATGTACAACATTTCTACGAAGATATACTTTAATCGTATCGAGCAACTCAATTCCTATTAGAACTAGTAAAAAAACTCCAAACAAATCCATGAGGTTGTCTAAATCAATAAGCAGATAGTTTGAATTAAGGATGTTTTTAACAAGATAATAGCCTAACTCAATTGTAGCCAGAATTAAAATTATGACCATCATTCCAATAAGAGCGTAAATAATAAATTTTTCAATGAAAGTAGCAATTTTATTCATTACCAGATTTTTTTTGTTAACATCTAATTCGCTTTACCATGCTAAGATATAGAAATTTAATTACTTTTTAAATACGAGTATTTTAATATAGTTTCGTTGCATAGCAATGGATATTAATTTTAACGGACTTATGATTGAAGTGCATCACAATCCTGAAGAAGCGTGGAGTGAATCAAAGCAACAGATTACACCAAATGAATTTATTGAGGTTATTAAAAATCTAAGGTTCCCAGTTACAATTAATTTTGATCAAAGGATTCAGAAAGAACTCGAAAATTATCGATGTGAGATTGATATTATCGATAGCGAATTGCTGAGTTTATTCCATTCGAGAATGCAGGTTGTAGATCAGATTGGTAGTTTTAAAAGGAAACACAATCTAACAATTTTGCAAAAAGACAGGTGGTACGAATTATTGCGGCGTGGCATTGATGTCGGAAATCGCAAAGGATTGAGCAAACGATTTATTGAGCGAGTTTTTAAAGCCATACATCAGGAATCTATTGCTCATCAATCGAAAATTATTAGGAATTAAAACAAAATTACAATTGTTTCTTGGCATGATGGATAGCCTTCTGAACTATCCATCGTGTTAATAATTAATAATCAGTTACTCCATAAGTTCGAACAGAAGGGTGTTTTCTGTTTTAGATATCAGATGGTAGTATTTTGAAATTTTTTCAATTGATTGCTGAGCACATTTATTTTTATTTATTTCACTTTGCTTGCCTAAAATAAAAATGAAATTTACCGGGTATTTCATAGTGCTTAATGAATTTGTCTTCCAGTCAGTACAGAAATCATCTTTGGAATTATTACCAATTGTAGTATTTGGAAAATTATCGTTCCATTTTAAAGGGAAGTATCCAGTTCCACACTCATAGTTCTCTAAAATAACCAAAGGTTTATCTATTCCAAGATAATTCGATAAGTGACCATGTATCCAGTTTGTAGAAAAATTCATAGGTAGAACAACGGTATTTTCTTTAATCAATTTAGCTTGATTATTAATCTCAATGGCAAGAAAATTTAATCTTCGAACTTGCTTTAAGTAGTAGTAGTTTAAACCTGAATTGGCAATAAAAATAAGTGTAATAGAGATTATTAAAACCCATTTATTGTATGATCTGGTAGCAATCCAAACAATAAAAAATAAAAACAACAACAAACCCATGCGTACCGAAAAATAACCTGAATATCCGTTAGAATCGGGCATGAAGAAATAAAACAAGAGCAATAAAAAAGAGAAAGCAAGCCATAAATCATTTTGTTTAACAGATGTAATTATAAAATTTGTAAAACCAGATTTTAGTTTTACTAATTGCATAACCATTTGAACCAGTGTTATAATAGTAAGTATTACTATTAAATAAAATAAGATATGTGTATAAACAGTTTCGTGATCAAAATTAAAAACAATCGTTGGCCTAATATCCCGAATCCATTTTAATAATTCGATTTTTGGTATGTATGAATAATTGAATGCTTTTCTTGAGGCAAGAAATATAAAGCTTAATATGATTCCAAGGCCTGATGTGAAAATGATAACTGTAATTCTTTTTAAAAATTGCTGAAAAGATTGACTGCCTGATGTTTTTTCATAATCATCAAATAGTTGTGTTAATATAATTACTCCTGTTGCCAAAATTGAAATTAGGAATACAAATACATGCGAAAAATATAGAGTAGTAAATAGAATAAAAAGAAGAATAATATTCACAGGTTTTAATGTTTTCTGCACCTTTATCCAAAAAGCAAGTAGTAAAAATAATAAAATCAGAGCAAGGCTAAAATTGTAAAATCCAAGGAAGAAAGTAAATGAATAACAGAAAGGGAAAATAAAATAGGAAAGCAAATAATTTTCAGGGCTAATACTTTTAATAAACCATCTGAAGCTTAAAGGTAAAAATACCAGATACAATGTAACGAGAGTTTTTTCTGCCAACCATCCTGGTAAGAATGAGTTTAATGATGAAAGAATAAAATGTCCGCTCCAGTTGGGGAGTAACTCTTTTGTAATTTGATAAAAATTAGCAAGAAATGATGAATCGCCTAAAACCATATTATATATCAGATTTGCATTATGCAAATGAGCTGGTCCATCGAGTGTTGGTAAATACTTAAATAGAAATACAGGTATTAAATTTAGGAATAAGAATCCTGCAAATAAGTATAACTCAAATTTATTTACAAAATGCTCGTTTTTGAGTATCATACATTAGAATTGGTTATTATGATCAAAGATCATAAAATAAATGGAGAATTATTTGATCAGGGACAGATATTTGAATTGTACTGTTTTAAATATTAACTTCTGATTACTTATTTTATTAAGTTTATTTAGGAGTAATTATACTTGACTAACCAGATTCTTAAGATTTTCCTCAAATTTTTTCGATGTATAGTTCGAATTAAAATCTGAATTTCTTATTATTGTTCCATCCAGATAATTAAAATAACCTTTAATAAATTGTCTTGGGCAAGTATAAACCTCTTCAGAATTATCATCAGTATAATGAGGTACTTCGGTTAGTACTTGTTCAACAGCTATGTTTTTAGCTTTTATTTTTGATAACTCCTGTGTATAATGGTTGAATATTTTCTTCGAAATACTTATTACAATTACGTACTCCCCAAATTGTTTGTGCTCGTTATGTCTATGTATTAAATAAAGTTTATCGTTAAAAACCAATTCGGCTGTTTTATAAAACGAATTTACAAATTTAAAACCTCCATCAAGAATTTCATTTGCTACAGCTTTGGTTCGGGTATAGTGTAAATAAATCTTAACATCTTCTTTATCTCCAAATAGGAATTCATAAATATCATCATTTAAAAATTTATCCTTAAGAGATTTTTTATTGAAATTATCAATATAATCAGATGATTCTGATTTACTCCATTCTTCTTCTTTCTTTTGTAGTCGAGAAATGTATGATTCGAGAATATGATTTTTTTTAGCCAATCGTAGCTGAAGGTAAAGAATATATACCAACAAAATGATAATAAGGAATAGCTCCAAATTGGTTGCAAAAAACTGTCCAGATAAGATTGTTGACATCTATTTTTTAAAAAATTTATTAAAGATATTTAAAATGATTGATTTATAAAAATTTATAATTCACTTAAAAATATTTTTATATCCTATAACGCAACAGAAGCTAAATAGTTGATAAACTGCTGGTAATTTTTTAACCAAATTATTTTCCTAAATAATAGAATTGGGACTATAAAATCCTATACGAAGCACCAATATTTAATCTAACTTGATACATTTCATAATCAATATTATCAAAACTTGGTTTAAAAATACTTTTAAAGCCCACCTGAATTCGACCATACAGATTCATTTTTTCGGTCAATTTATAACGGTATCCGAGCAGTATTCCATAATCGTAATTGTCTAGATATTTGCTAAATGGATAACTCGTGCTGGCATTTCCAGGTAATATTGCATTATCAGTTATACTTTTATCTGCATTAATTACTCCGTCGGTTGCATCAGTATCAAAATTTCCTTCAAGAATAATCGAATAATATATCCCAAAAACTACTGCTCTGCTATCGCGTAATTGATAAATTCCAAATAGAGGGAATTCAACCATTCTTAGTTCTACATCGGTATATGTGTCACCTGAAAAATATAATGTTGACCCATCACCGGGATAATATGCCTGACTGATAACTTTAGCATCGGCAGTAAAGGATATAACTCTATAATTTACTTCTGTAGCTATTTTCCAATTTTCATAAATTGGATATTCGGCTCCTATACCTAAAAAAGGATATGGCTCAGGTGTTCCTCCAGCATCATCAGGAATATCAGAAAAGGGAAATGGGACAGCTCCACCAAGATCAACACCAAGTGCTGGATAAATTATTAGTTTTCGTTCTTGCGCTTTACTTCCAGAAGGATTAAAACAAATAAAGAGTAGACTCAACATAGTAACTAAAGGTACATATCTTTTTATCATCTTACTCAGAATATATTAATTCAAGATCGTTAATAATTAATGTACTGCCCACAGCACCTGTCCAATAGTCACCATCCTTACTCGATGTAAAAACAACAGTAATATGGGTTGGATTTAAAGTGCTGGTATAAATAAAATCAACAATCTGCTCTGTAAAATCAATTCCTGTAGTTGATGAAACAAAATTTGCACGACCAATTTCTAAAACCTGATCTCCTGATCGCTGCTCGAGGATAGCGTAAATATTACATTGATCTTCACCCTCAAGATGTTCAATAGTAAATCCACCAAAAAGATTTGTGGGATTGAGGAGTGTAGCCCTAATGTAATCATCACCAGCAGTATATTTAAACTTAAATTTCATTGATGTTGGTTTCCAGTAAAAAGGGATTCCAAAATCTGTCGCTGCCTTTGGATTTGTTGGATTAGAAATAGCTCCTTTAATATTGAATTTTCCGGTAAACAACGTACCAGCTGCAACTGGAACAGGTCCGGCAGCATCTGTTTTTATTAGAGCCATTGAATCTTCGTCAATTACATAAGGCAAAGTATTAAAAATTGCATACGTGCTTGTTCCGGCGTTCGCTGATGCCCATAAAGCTGAATTATATGAGCTGCCAACTTCGTGATATCCAACTGAAGAAGTTATTTGAACGGTATACCATTTTTGAAAATTTGAATTCTGAATTTGCTTGTGAATTAGTTGCAGATTCCATATTTCTTTTTTACCATCTTCACTTGTAACCTCATAACTTATATAGTCATCAGGATGATTAAAAGTTATTGCTTCGCCTGATTTAGGGTTAATTTTTGCACCAGATGAAATTTTTATTGTTGGTGTAATTGTAATAGGAAAAATAGTCTCAATGTCGGTATTTGAAAAGGCAACAAATATCTTTTTATATACCTTGTCGATAACAATGTTTTCTTGAATAAAGTTTTGATTACTTATTGCTGCAATTGAAAAATCAATAATATCATTTTTATCAGATTTCTCTTCATCGCACGATTGAATAATCAAAAATGGTAATACCAGTAAAAAGAATAGCTTTCTCATGTTATATGTTTTATTTATGGTAAAAATATAAAATCCAAACAATAATACGATGATTCTTAATTAAATTTGATCAGGATGTTATGACTAGATTCTATCTGTTTTTATTAATAATCTTAAGCTCTAGGTCTAAAATTGCTGTTATTTTTAAATGAACCTATTTTATTTATCTTCTTCTTTTTGGTATAGATTAGAAACTTTGGCCACCATGTGTGCTGATATAGGAGAAAGAAAAATCAATACATGAAAAATAAGAAAAGATATTAAAAGAACCTCCCATGTAAAATATATAAGATTTACTGCAATAAGGAGCAATAGAAAAGCAAATGATGATACTTTAGTAACCACATGCATTCTGGAAAATAAACTATTAAAGCTCACAATTCCAATAGATGCAATCAGAATTATAAGTGCACTTAAAAGGATTAATATTCCTGCTACTATTTCAATCATTATCACTTTGTTTTTTATATAAGTACCGAACAATTATCATGGATCCAAAAACCAAAAGAAACGATATTGTTAACACCACATCGAGAAGCATTGGTTCTTTTGAGTAGAATATATCACAAATAATAATTCCTACAATAATAAATGCAATCTGATCGAGAGCAACCACTCTGTCGGGCAGACTGGGGCCTTTAAACAATCGATATAATGGAAATAGCAGGCTAATTGTCATTATCCATAGCGCTACGATTGAAGCTTTTTCCAGAAATATAGTGCCTGATTCTATCATCATTATCTCTCTTTTCTTTCCTAAAATAATAATTGCCGATTACTAAAAATTCTAAGTAACAGTAATTCAATCTTATTTGTTGTTTTATAAAAATCGTCTCTATCATTCGAATTCAACAGATGTACGAATATAATACTATGATCATCAGATAAATCGGTGCTTAACGACCCAGGGGTCATACTGATTAAATTAAACAGTAAAATAATATGCCAGGGATTATTACTTTGTATATGATATTCAATAACTTCCTCGTTTTCGCCACGATATCCCTTTATTACCAGCCATCCTACAATCCACCCTGCATTAATTATTTTGTAACAAAAATAAAAAAAGAGCATAATCAGGTTTATAAGTCTGACAGTATATTTTAATATGGTTTGTGCTATTCTCATTTCAAAACAAAATTGATATACTTTTGTGTATTAAGCAAATCGGCCGCAGCTTTTTCACAGAATTCTACAATTGGCGCAGCCCAAATTCCCATTGCTATTATTGACAAAGCAAGTATTATAGATCCGGTTAACATCAAACCATGTGGTAACGCTTTGGTATTATTTTCAGCAGCATTTTCTGTTGGATTATTTTTCCAGAACACTTCAATCCAGATTTTAGTCATTGAAAAAAGCGTAAAGAGACCCACAAATAATGCTATCAGCGCTACAAAAATATGATCACTTTCAATCCCGGCTTTTATAATTAGGTATTTGCCTGCAAAACCACTTAGCGGAGGTAATCCGGCTAAACTAAATGCCGATATAAAAAACAAAACCCCCCACAAGGTATTTTTGTTAAACATTTCGCCAAGTACTTTCATGTTTAAAGTCTTTCGCTCACGGTGTACCCAGCCTGCAACCATAAATGCATTTGTTTTTGAAATCATATTGTGGCCAAGAAAAAAGATGGCAGCGGCTAAACCCGATATTGTATAAAAAGCCAACCCAATAACTACATAGCCAACCTGACTAATAATATGAAAGGATAATACTTTCCTGAAATCGAACTGCGATGTAGCTGTAATTACACCTATAACCATTGATAGAATACCTAACCAAAGAATAATGGGATTCCAGAAATAATCAAAATGAAATAGAAATAAAGTATAAATACGAATAAGCGAGTAAATACCTACTTTTGTAAGTAATCCGGCAAAAAGAGCCGAAACAGCTGGTGGAGGGGTATGATATGATGCAGGTAACCAAAAGAAAAATGGAAATAATGCACCCTTAATAGCAAAACCAACAACAAATAAAACCATAGCGGGTTCAAAAAGACTGGGGAAAGATCCTGTAAATGCAAATTTTTGTGCCAGGTCGGCCATATTTAAACTACCCATTTTACCATAAAGAATACCTATTCCTGCGACAAAGAAAAACGAAGATATCAAATTAAGAATAAGATATTTGATAGCTCCCTCGAGCTGAATTCTTTCGCCACCAAAGCTTATCAGAATAAATGATCCCATAAGCATTACTTCAAACCACACATACAGGTTAAAAATATCTCCTGCAAGAAAGCTTCCATTTACTCCCATTAAAATTCCAAAAGTAAAAAGAAAGTAATTGTTCTTAATTCGTTCTTTGTCAATGGATTGAACAGAGTAAATTGTTACAGCAATAAAAACAAGTGCCGACATAAACAGCATAAATGCACTAAAACGATCGGCAATAAGTGTTATCCCGAATGGAGCCGGCCACGATCCCATCTGGGATTTTATCATGTCAACCTCGTTAACCTGAAATAAAATAATGCCGGCAATAGCTAAATTTAGTATTGAAAAGGCTATTGATAATATGCTTTTTGCCTTACTGCTCTTTACCAGTAGGGCAAGAATAATAAAAACGAACGGAAGAACAATAGGCGCTGGTAAAAGTATCATTTTTGATCTGTTTTACTTAGTTGATCCAAATCGTGTGTTTCTGTTATTTCAAAATATCGATACTTAAGTGCCAGAATATAAGCGGCGATACCAAGCCCGATAACAATAGCGGTTAAAATAAGTGCCTGAGGGAGAGGATCGCTAATAGTTGCAGGATCAACCTTTTCAGCTCCTGCAGGAATAAATCCAGCTCCGCTTCTTTTAATTCCTCCCGATAAGAAAATAATAAGATTTGTAGCATTCGATAATACAAATACTCCTAGTATTACTTTCACAATGCTTCGCCTGAGTATTAAATAAACTCCAGAGGCATAAAGCAATCCGATAAAAATTGCTAAAATTAATTCCATTCTAAAACCTCCATAATACTTAATATGATGGTTAATATTACTCCCGAAACCGTTACAAATACGCCTGTATCAAACAGGAGAGGTGTTCCAAGACTTAGTAATCCCAATACAGGGAAATCGGATGGTATCCACAATCCAGTTTGAATTTCCTTTGAAAAAAACAGGGGTAATAAAGTTGAAATAAGAACAAGTAGTAATCCAATACCCATCCATTGATGTGTTGACAAATGCAACATCTTTTCAACTTTTTTTGTTCCATAAATTATAGCATAAAAAACAAATCCTGTTGAAGCAATAATAGCTGCAATAAATCCTCCACCTGGGTTATTATGACCACGCAATAAGAGATATATTGCAAAAATCAACATAACTTTCAAAAATAGCGATACAATTTTTTCAAGGATTATATTTCTCATACAACTATTTATTGATATTGTTTTTTTCTTTTTTAACAGTAAATCTAAATAAGCTAAATACACCTACTGCAGCAAGTGTAAGAACTGTAATTTCGCCAAATGTATCCAGTGCTCTGAAATCAACCAGAATAACATTCACTATATTTCGGCCATGTGCTTTAATAACACTGTTTTCTGCATAAAAGTTCGAAACAGGCTCGTAAAAATTAACGGTATTTGCATGAAGCACTACAATTGTTATAAAAAAACCTACAGATAAAGATATTATAATGTCTCTGGCTCTTGACTTTCGCGATGATAACAAGGCGAATTTCGGCAAATAATATATCACCATAACAAAAAGTAACATAATAACTGTTTCAGCTAAAAGTTGTGTAATTGTCAAGTCAATAGCACCATATAAAAGGTAAATTAATCCAATAGCATAACCAACAACACCCATAGCTAAAATGGCAGATAGTCTCGATTTTGAAAAAACTGCAAAGATAATTGCCAGTGAAGCTACAATAACAAGGATTACTATATTTGTATTTATAGGAGTAAAGCCGTTGAATGGAACTAAATCGCCTAAATACCAGTTTATCTGAAATGAGATGATAACAAGAGTTGTAATAAAGAATGTCATTAAATAAAACCGATGGTACCCATGCTGAATTCTTTGGGTATTTTTTGCGGCATTCTTTAAGTAAAAGTTCATCACAGTCATAAAGAAAGTTGGCAAATGGAAATTATCTAACCAATTTATTATGGAACAAATGAATTTCGTTACAGGTTTTCTTAATATAAAAACAGTTACTCCTAAAGCTATGGCAAAAATACTGAGCATTAAAACCTCATTAAATCCGTGCCAGAGCAAAAGATTTACATCAACCAGTTCGTTTTTTGTAACATAAAGTGCATTGGCAATAAGCGTGTTAAGTATTTCAGGTGCCAGCCCAAGTAAAAGTCCTGCTAATGCTAATACTCCGGGTCCTAAAAGAAAATACCAGGGAAAATCTTTTTCTTTATGCTGAATGCTAACATCTGGTTTTTTGCTCCATGGATTAAATACTTCAAAAAATAAAGTAAGAGAAATAGCAACCATCATAATATTTGCACCAACACCCAATGGGAGTATAATCCATGATAACCCGGGTAGTTGTATCTTTGCCACATACACAAGTTCTTTGCCAACAAAACCAAGCATGGGTGGTAATCCTGCCATAGAAATTAATGCTAAAATAGCAAATATGGTTGTAACAGGTAAATGCTTCCAAAGCTTTGATAATACTGTTATATCGCGGGTGCCAGTACTTTTATCAATAATACCCGCAACCATAAATAGTCCACCTTTATACAAACCATGAACAATAAAAAATACGAGGGTTGCTTCCATGGATAGCGGTGTACCTATACCAATAAGTAAAACCATTGTTCCTAAAGCGCTTATGGTTGTAAATGCAAGAATTCTTTTTAAATCCTTTTGCCCCATTGAGAAAAAAGCACCAATAAACATAGTAATTACTCCAGAAAGAATCAATGAATATTTCCACTCCAAGGTGTCTCCCAGTAGTGGATGCATTCGAAGTAACAAGAAAACACCTGCATTTACCATTGTTGCCGAATGTAAATAAGCACTTACTGGAGTAGGAGCTTCCATCGCTCCCGGCAACCAAAAATGAAACGGAAACTGGGCTGATTTGGTGAGTACTGCAATTAAAACCAAAATGAAAATAAGTAAATACCTGGGGTTATTTACAAAGTCAATATTTTGCGAAATCATTTCGCTAAGCTGGTAAGTGCCTGCAATCTGGCCCATAAGAATAGCTGCAAACAACAAACATAAACCTCCAAAACCTGTTATTAGGAGCGATTGTAAGGCTGCTTGCCTTGATTTTTCCAACTGATGATTAAAACCGATTAGCAGAAATGAAGTAACACTTGTGAGTTCCCAAAAAATAAACAAAACCATTATGTTATCAGAGAAAACAAGGCCTGTCATTGCAGCCATAAATAACATAAAGTAGGTAAAAAAATGACCCTGTCGTTCATATTTCTTCATGTACCACGTGGCATACAATACAATTAGAAAACCTATACCGCTGATTAATAATCCAAAAACAAGGCTTAAACCATCAATACGGAATGTAAAACTTATTTTTTCAAGTAACTCAAATCCGGATGGTAATATTTGTAATGATTTTGGTTTAAGATCTCCTAAAACTGTAAACAATAAAATAAAAACGGCTAATGGAACTAATGATAACACCCAACCCAATTTCTTTTTCAAAAATGGGTAGATAAGGCTTACCATTAATCCTGATAAAAATAAAATACCTATTAATAAAGGTAAATACTTAATCATCCGTTTGTTTATAAAGTCTAATCAGGTTAAAACAAAAATACTACTTTTTCGACAACAACCGAACGTAAAAAGATTGTAGTTTGTTCAATAAGTTAAACAAAAAGCAGTTGGTTGTATAATTAAATCAATTAATTGATTTAAGAAATTGTTCCGCTTTACCTAAGTCATTCTTTTTTCCAACATCAAACCAATATGTGTTGTTGGGTTGATATGCCAGGATTTTGTGATTTTTTGATAACTCAAGGTATTTTGAAGTAATTGAAAATATATGATCATTCTCAAAATGGGAGAAAATCTCAGGGCTTATAATATGTATGCCACTAAAAGCAAGTTTTGAACTTATTTTTCCTGATTTTGAGATGATTTTAACTTTTGTTTTACTGTTTTCCCAACCGCATAATTCATGGTTTTGATTTAACAGGAAATATCGGTTTGTTTCTCTATTATCCATTGCAAGTGTGGCTAAGCAATTTGCCGCAATATGCTGTTTATACATTTCGTTTAAGTCAATATCGCTTAAAATATCAACATTATGCAGAATAAATGGATTATTGTCATCAAAAAACCAGGCAGCTTTTTTTAATCCACCGCCAGTATCAAGCAATAAATCAGTTTCATCTGAAAACTCAATATGAATACCAAAATTGTTATTTAATTTAAGAAAATCAATGATTTGGTCAGCAAAGGCATGCACATTGATAATAATATCAGTAACTCCACTTGATATTAATTTTACTATAGTGTGTTCCAACAGTGTTTTTCCATAAACCTCAATTAAGGCTTTTGGCTTATTATCTGTCAGTGGTTTAAGGCGTGTTCCCAAACCTGCTGCAAAGATCATGGCTTTCATAAACTCTTTTTTCTATCAAGTTCAACATGTTTCAATTTAATTATCACGTTATCTTTTTTATTCAGATAAGCAGCCAGTTTTTCCGCAGCATAAACTGAGCGGTGTTGCCCGCCAGTACAACCGAAGTTAACCAATAAACTTTCAAACTCTCTTGCAAGGTAAATTCCTACCGACTGATCAACAAGCTCAAATACATTTTTAAGAAATTTCTGCATTTCGGGTTCGTTATCTAAGTATGATTTAATCTCATTATCCAATCCAGATAATACTTTATACTCTTCAACTCTTCCCGGATTTGGAATAGCCCTGCAATCGAAAACAAATCCACCGCCATTTCCTGATTTATCGTACGGTATCGATTTTTTGTAAGAGAAACTGTTAATTGTAACTGTTAATTTATGATTCATTTTTAGTTGTATTTGCTGTTATTCTTTTTAATAGATCTTTGAGTTCGGGTGTTTGATTTAATATATCGGTTTTTACAACAACCAGTGCGAGATTTGATAGGGCAGGGACAATGCTTTCGATAAAATGACTTTTACCTTCAACTAGTCCACGAAGTCCATATGCTCCAAGAGTTTGAAGAATGCGTATCAATGAAAATGCATTAAAGAATTCAATAAATTTTTCACTTTTTACAGGTAATGCTTTATTTACTTCCTGTAAATAAAAATCTACTAATTCAATTCTGATATCTTCAGGAATAGTTGCTTTTGCCTGGTAAAGTAATGATGCTAAATCGTATTGTAAAGGTCCTTTTCTGCCACCCTGGTAATCGATAAAATAGGGTTGGTTATTTTTAATGATTATGTTGCGTGCCTGAAAATCACGGTACATAAAGAAATTATTTTCTTCAAGTAGTAAATAGTCCGAAAATGAGTTAAAGTCCGTAGTAAGTTTTTGTTGATTATAGCTGTATTTTCCAGGTTTAACAAAATGATCTAAGAAATAGTTGAGATCGAAAAAAATAGCATCTTTATTAAAAGCTTTAAATGGATAACAATTCGAATAATCAAAGTCTTTTCCTGCAACAACCTGAAATTTAATTAATTCTCGTAATACTGATTTATATAACTCGATTCCTGTTTCAGGGAAACTAGTATTGTTTCGTGATTTGTTTAGCCATGACAGTAAGTCAATATCGCCCAAATCTTCAATTAAGTATATGTTTTTCGATAAGTCAATCGAATAAATTAATGGAACATTAAGCTTGTACTTTAAAAAATGTTCGGTAAAGGATATAAAGGCAATATTTTCGTTGTTATTTTGATTATAAACACCCAGAGCAGTTATTTCTACTGCTGAGAATCGAAAATAGATTCTCGATGATCCTGAATGAGGCAGCATTTCCACTTTTTCAGGTTCAAATCCTTTCCAATTCTTAAATAGAACTGCTAAGTCGTTTTGTATTTTATCAGTATTGTTATTCATCCTAAGCGAAAAAAATAAGCTAATAGAACAATAATAACCAATGCAGGCAATAAATTAAGAATTTTAAGTTGTTTTATTTCGAGAATATTTATTCCTAATCCAATAAGTATTAATCCACCAACAGCAGTAAGCTCATTAATAATAGTCTCCGAAAAATAATCGCCAAAATATGCCGCCAATAATGTGAGCCCTCCCTGATAAATAATTAGTGGTATAATAGAAACAGCAACGCCATAGCCAAATGCTGCAGCTAGTGCAATCGATGAAACACCATCGAGAACTGACTTGGCAAGTAATAAATTTGGTTTTCCTCCCATACCTTCTTCTATGGCGCCAAGAATAGTTACTGAACCCATACAGAATAATAAAAATGCGGTAACCAAACCTTCTGAGAATTTAGAATTATCTGATTTGAATTTATTTTTAAGGCGATCTCCAAAACGATTTAAGTATGAATCTATATTTATGAGTTCACCAATAATTCCACCAAGTACAATACTAATAATTATAAAAAACAGGTTGTTGGTTTTTAAACCCATATAAAAACCCAGAAATAGGGTAAATAGTCCTATTCCTTGAAATACAATCCGGATAAGTCTTTCGGGAAGTTTCGAGTGAAATAATAATCCTATAATACTGCCTAAAAGAATTGCACCTGCATTTATTAAGGTTCCTGTCATAACTAATTTTTTATAAAGATAATTAAAACTTATTAATCGGAGCTAAATATTATGTTTGTTGACTTTTGAAATTCAAATCGAAATCTTTTTATCCTTTTATTTGTTGATTTGATTTATAATTAATATTTTTAAATGGATGTTTAACAGAAAATATTTTATTTCTTATGAGAATTGAATTATTCGATTCAGAGTATCTGAATATTGTAGAGCTTAATACAACAGGAGATGATGAAAATTATATCAAAGGTGATTCTGAATCAAAATTTGTAGAAGGAGAGGTTTTTAACATTTTTACCAGTTGCTTTGAAAATGCTAATAAATTATATGAGTTTTTTGGTGCTACTAAATATAATGTGCGAAAAATTGTTCCTCTAAAGAACGAGTTGTCAAAAAATCTTGAAAGCCTTGAAAGGATTAGTACTCTTGAATTATTTAAAGATCATATAGATCAGATTTTTTTAGGAGCTGATTTTATTGAAGAGCTGGCATTGGAAGATCCTGATTGGGAAGTAAAATGGAAATATTATTTAGATAAGCTGATTGTTTTAAATAAAGGCTTAATAGAATTAACTGATAAATGTATTGAAGAGCAACGAATTCTATGGGTTATAGGGTATTAATTACCCAAAACAGTTTTTTGTTGTTGTAGAACATATATAATAAAATTATTTTTTTTACGTTTTAAACTTTGTATTAATTGATTAGTCATATATTTGTAAGGCTATTATTACACTTCATATATAGTAGCAAGGTTAATAAATTAGAGTGTTTAGCATCCCGGGGGGCCGGGATGTTTTTTTTTATCAAATATCCAATAATCAGATCATTGGGAAGCAATGGATCAAAAATAAAAAAGCGCAAAGATTTTCTGCGCTAATACAAAATTTGTATTTTAGAATTTATGTATTTTGTTCTTCCTCAATTATTTCATCTTCTGTATGATATTCTGCTATTTCAACTGGTATTGCTTTTTCTGTGCAGAAACAATGTACTTTATTTTTAATTTCTTTAACCTTTACGTAAGGGAGCCAACCAATTTCAACAACTTTTCTTTTGCCGGTTTTTTTGTAAAATGTAATATGAGTAAAGCTTAATTTAATTTTGGTAATGGTTTCCCAAATTATTTTATCAGGAACTTTACTGAAAAATCCAAACTGATACTCAAATGCAAAGTCGTCATTATTTATGTACATTTTTGCATTATAACCCACGAATCCAAAATAGATAAATAAAAGAAAATAAATACCAATCCCAAGGAATATCCAACTATTTGTATTGCCTTGTCTGCTTAATAACCAATAAGTTAATGCAGAAGTAATTAAAAAGATAAGAGCAAGTACAATAAGTAATCGTTTGTATCGACCACCCTTATCGGTCATCTCGTTTAGGTTAATTAAGAAGGGTTCCATAATTTTTTTTTTAGGTTTTCTGATCAAAGATAATTTTTTAAACAATCAAATAAAATGTTATTTCCCAAAATTATTTAAATTATAAATGGATTTAAAAATGAAAGAGGAGCATACTAGAATATTTTATTTTCAGCTTATTATTTCTTTTGTCTTGCATATAGAATCAACACTATTTTATGGTTGTTCGATGAAAAATTAACCATATACCAGATAAAATCGTGATAAATCCCATAATAAATAAAGTATATGGAATCCCAATACCACTTGCAATAGATCCTGCCAGAAGGTTTCCTAATGGATAAATTCCCATGAGAGCCATGGAATAAAAGCTCATAACCCGCCCCCGTTTGTTGTCTTCAGTTATGGTTTGAAGCAATGTATTTATTGATGAAAGGGTGAAAATCATTGAAAGTCCGGTTAGGAAAAAAACAATGCTCGATAAGTATAATTGCTTCGAGAATGATGCAAGAATGATACCTAATCCTAATAAAATAATATTTGTTGAGATTATTTTACCAAGACCAATAACCGATTTTCTTGAAGCCATGTATAATGCAGCAATGAGTGCACCTGCTCCCATGGATGACATTAAATAACCTAATGTATCACTTCCACCATGTAATATTTCTTTTGCATAGGCAGGTAATAGGATAATATAGGGTAATCCAACCAGACTTAATATTGCTAATAATATAATTAGAGTTTTTATAGGAAGTGACTTGAAAGTATATTTAAATCCTTCAGTAAAGCTTTTTAAAAATTTTGACTGATCAGTTTTGGTTTGTTTTTTTTCTGTTTTGATATACGATAATGCAATAATGACTGCAATATAACTAAATGTATTAATCAAAAAACAAATTCCTTCGCCTACAATCGCAATAGTTATTCCTGCAATAGCAGGACCAATTAATCGGGCGCCATTAAAAATTGCCGAATTTAATGCAATTGCGTTTCCTAGGTCGTTTGGATTATCTATTAGATCAATAACCAATGATTGACGTGCAGGAGCATCAAAAGCTGAAATAACGCCAAAAAATATACTTAAAGCAATAATTTGCCAAACCTCAATAATATCAAATAAAACTAAAAGGGTTATGAGAAGAGCTTGCAGCATAAAAAGTATCTGGGCTGTTTTCATTATTTTAAACCTGTCAAATCTGTCGGTTATTACACCTGTAAATGGTGATAAAATAAACATTGGTATTTGGCTGGTAAAACCTATTAGCCCAAGAAGAAAGACTGAGCCAGTAAGTCGGTAAACTAACCAACTCAGTGCAATATGTTGCATCCATGTACCAATCAACGAAATTCCCTGACCAACAAAATAAATTCTGTAGTTTCGGGAGTATAATGATGAGAATATACTTTTTAACTTTATAAATTCTATCCAGAACAATGGTTAAGTCTTTTAAAGAAGTTTTCGCTGATTTTTAAAATATCCATAATTTAAAAAAGAACGCAAGTCTTCGTTCTTTTTTATTGTGCCCGGAACAGGACTCGAACCTGCACATCATTGCTGACACTAGTCCCTGAAACTAGCGCGTCTACCAATTCCGCCATCCGGGCAATTTTATAATTTCTTTGCGCATCTACCATCCCGATAGCTATCGGGATGGTAGATGCGCAAAGGATGAACAAAAATAATATTTTTTTTACCAATCAAATATAGATTAGCTTAATTATAAAGATAAATATTAAACCCCAATTGACTATGCAAGTCAAATAATTTTATAAATTGTGAGTCAGTTTTTATAAACAGATTTAGAAATCATAATTTTTATTATTAACATAAAAACCAATACAAATGAAAAGAATCCTATTATTAACAATTTTAACTGCAGTTATGGTTAGTTGGACTATTGATGAAGGAAAAGAGGATAATGGTAATCCATTATTAATGGAGTTTAATACTCCGTTTCAGGTTCCTCCTTTTGACTTAATTAAAGAAGAACACTTTATTCCTGCTTTTCAAGCTGGAGTTGATCAGCAAAAAGCTGAAGTTGATGCGATTATTAACAATCCGGAAGAACCAACTTTTGAAAACACAATTGTGGCCATGGATAATTCTGGCTCTATTCTTCGTAATGCGGGTATATTTTATAGTCTGAATTCTGCTAATACAAATCCGAATCTTCAGAAGATTGCACGTGAGCTTACTCCAATGATGTCGGCTTTACGAAACGAAATTGGTTTAAATCAAAAGCTTTTTGAAAGAATTAAGGTAGTTTATGATAAAAGGAACACCTTAGGCTTAAATAATGAGCAGTTAAGAGTTGTTGAGAAATCGTATGAAGATTTTGAAAGAAATGGAGCTGCTTTACCATTAGAAAAACGTGAAGAACTCAAGAAGCTTAACCAGGAATTGGCAATGTTATCGCTGAAATATGGTGAGAATTTGTTAGCAGAAAATAATGGTTTCAAGCTAATTATCGATAATAAAAATGATTTGGTTGGATTGCCTGAAGGAGTTATTGCTGCTGCGGCTGATCAGGCTAAGAAAGATGGTATGGAAGGTAAATGGGTTTTTACTTTGCAAAAACCAAGTTGGATTCCATTCTTAACTTATTCTCCAAAAAGAGAGCTACGCGAAAAAATTTATAAAGCGTATTTAAATATGGGTAATAATGGCAACGACAACGATAATAAAGAATTAATAAAACAGCTTGTTAAGGTGCGCGATAGCAGAGCGAAATTGCTAGGATACAATAATTATGCTGAATTCTCAATCGATGATAATATGGCTGAAACTCCGCAGAATGTTTATGATTTTCTTCAAAAAATTTGGGAACCATCATTGGCTATGGCTAAAAACGAAGTTAAGGATATGCAAGCCATTATCGATAAAGAGGGTGGTAATTTTAAGCTCGAATCATGGGATTGGTGGTATTATTCAGAGAAAGTAAGAAAAGCAAAATATGATTTGGATGCCGAAGAGTTAAAACCGTATTTTAAATTAGATAATGTTCGTGATGGTATTTTCTATACTGCTAATAAATTATATGGTTTAAAATTTATTCCAAATAAAAATATTCCTGTTTATCACGAAGAAGTGCAAGCATTCGAAGTTCAGGAGGCAGATGGAACTCATTTGGCAGTATTGTATATCGACAGTCACCCACGTCCAGGCAAAAGATCAGGTGCATGGTGTGGAGCAATTCGTAGTGGCGCTTACGAAAATGGTAAAAAAGTAACTCCCGTTGTATATATTGTTCAGAATTTCACTCGTCCAACTGGCGATACTCCTGCTTTAATAAGTTGGGACGAAACAACTACATTTTTCCATGAGTTTGGTCACGCACTGCATAATTTCTTTGCTGATGGACATTATAGAAGAACATCGCGTGATGTGCCCAGAGATTACGTTGAATTGCCATCGCAGATTATGGAAAACTGGGCTGGTGAGCCAGAAGTGTTAAAAGTTTATGCAAAACATTATAAAACTGGTCAACCAATTCCAGATGAGTTAATTCAGAAAATTCAGAACAGTAGTAAGTTTAATCAAGGATTTGAAACTGTTGAGTATGTTGCGGCATCCATATTGGATCTTGATTGGCATACATTAAGCAATACTGATAATATCGATATTGAGGCTTTTGAAAAAGCATCTATGGATAAAATTGGATTAATACCTGAGATTTTACCTCGTTACAGAAGTACTTATTTCTCACATATTTTTAGTGGTGGTTATTCTGCAGGTTATTATGTTTACTTATGGGCAGCAGTTTTGGATTCTGATGCTTTTAATGCATTTAAAGAAAGTGGCGATTTATTTAATCCTGAATTGGCCGCAAAATTCAGAAAATATGTTTTATCAGAAAACTCAATGGGTGAGGGGATGGATCAATATAGAAAATTCCGTGGCAAAGATCCTTCAATTGATGCATTACTTGAAAAAAGAGGTTTGAAATAATCTAAATAATTAGTTAATAAAAAGAGCTGTCCACATATATGACAGCTCTTTTTTATTGATTACTTTTTCTTTAGTCCTGTTCCATTTGGAGCAACACCTACTTCGTATGTTCCAAGTTCGGTTCCTGCTGAATTATATCTGTACATTGTTCCATTAGTTGTAAAGCTTGGTGCTTCAAGAGCAAAAATCTCAGCTGTTTTAGTTACAACATTAAAACCATAAAAATATTTATCACTAAATGGTTCGGTTGGTAAAGCATTATCATATATGCCCATTTTGTAAATGTGTCCAAAAGAAAATCCTGCACCATAGTAAATTGTTGTTCCATCGGGGCTTATTTCAAGATGTTCAGGATGAGTTGTTGCACTAATTGTATACTTTTTAAGAACATTGAATGTAGCAAGATTAATTTTATATAATTCTGATGGTGATTCAAAAACTATATTCCAACTAAGATCATATTCAATGTGCCCATAACACAAAACCCATAAATTCTGATCTTTATCGATAACCATATCTTTTGGATTATGTCCAAGTTTTAGTGTGTCGATAATTGCATCTGTATCACTATTTATAACCATTACTGTAGAATCTTTTCCGAATCCACCTCCATTAGCCACAAAAATGTAATTGCCAAATTGGTACATCTTTTCAGGACCATATCCTACATCAATAGTTTTTGAAACTTGATTTTGTTGTAAGTCAATTACTTTTATTTCACCATCATTACCCCATTGAGTAACATAGGCTTTGTATTTATCAATGCCAATGAAATAGCGTGGATTGCTCAAATCAGTAATAGTTGCATTTTCGATAAAGCTACCCGCATCAACTACCTCAATTTTATTCGATGCATTAACCACTATATAAGCTTTGTCGTTGAATACAGTTAGTGACTGAACTACTGATCCCAGTGGACGATCGTTAATAAGAGTAAAAATATTGTTATATACAGTATCTTCTTTAAAACTGTAAAAACTTACAGAGCCATTTCCTGATGAAAAGTTTCCTTCGTTTGTAATAAAAACACCATCGGAATATTCTCCTTTTGGTCTTGTGTCATCATCATCATCACACGAGAATGTTACAGCAGCAATAGAAAGGCTGATTAACATTAGTTTCAATAAATTAACTTTTTTCATTTTTTTAAATTTAGTTAGTAGGATTAATATTTATTTTATAGCTAATAGCATAGTTTCTTAACGGCATCGGATACCATGCCATAACCTGATAATTGGTATTTTTTATATTGTAAATTGAAAAAGCAAGTGTGTTTTCAAGTTTATTGAATTTGAATCCAAATGTCAAGTGCATATTTGCAAGATTGTATGAATCAATAAATTCGGTATTGTTTTCAGAGATGTATCTTTTGCTTACACCATATTCATTATATCTCAAACTAATAAACCTGTATTTTATTTCTATTCCGTAATTTAATTGATGCAGAGGAACATAAATAATCTGATTATGCAATGTTTGAGCTGTTGTTTGATCACCTTCATTCGTGGCTTTATTATAGTTGTAGTTTACATTAACACTAAAAGCAAAATTCTGTAAAGAAAAGCTGTAATTAATTGAATTTTCAATACCTCTAAGCCATACTTCTTTAACATTTTTGGGTTTCCATATTGTATACTCAGGAACCCAAATAATCCAATTGGATACATTGCTGTTATAATAAGTAATATTCGCCTCGATTGAATGATTAGAAAACTTTTTATGAGCATTTAAACCTAAATCAGCGCTATATCCCCATTCAGGTTCCAGATCAGGATTGCCCCAATTACCCCAATATAATTCGTTGAAAGTGGGTAAGCGGTAATTTTTTGAAAAGTTAGAGTTTAATTGCAACCAATTGAAGATATCAGCTTTTCCTCCTAAAGAGTACGTTATTGGATTGGTTTGATTATTAACAAGTTCGTTGCGAATACTTATTGTTGCAGCTAGCTTGTTTGATTTGGTAAAAATTTTATAAGATGAAAAAAAGGAGAATCGGTTTCGGTTTTTTTCACCACTATAATAATTAGTGTAACCATTTTCATTCGTATTATTCACACCAATATTTATCAGATGGTTTGATCCTAATTGTATTTTTTGTTCAATTTCGTTAATTGATGTTTTTAAAAGATTATTAGTAGTTTCATTTATTGAACCATTCGTATAAACATTACGGTTATCAAAATAAGCTGATCGAATTGATATTGAAGCGATTTCTCCATATCTGTTCCATTCTAATGTTGTACGAAGTGTGTTATCATTTTGAGATTGATTAGATGAGCCTATAATTATCATCATGTCAGGTATTTCGGTATATGTATCCTGATACCAAATGTTTCCCGTTATTTGTTGCTTATCATTTATTTTGAATCCTAAGGATTGCTGTATGCCCCATTTATTAAAACTTGAATTTGACATTTCTTCAATAGGACTATTAATTCTTGTTGTATTTAGGAAGCTATAATTATTTTTAGCTGATTGCTGAAAAATACGGGTAGAACCGGCAATCCTGTTTTTGCTGTACGATAAATTCAACGAATTAAACAAATTGTTGTAACTACCATACTGTTGGCAGAGATCAATTTCGAAATCCTTATTGTAATTGGGTTTTGTATTAAAATGAATTGCTCCACCAAGAGCACCACTACCGAATAATGCACCTGATCCTCCTTGTTGTACAAATATTTCGTCGATAAAATTTACTGGAATATCGTTAAGATTAACACCTCCATTCATTGCGTCCTGCAAGTTAAAACCATTCCATAACACGGCAGTATGATTTGTTCCACTACCACGAGTTGATGCACTAGAAACACCACTATTACCATAGCTTTTAATAAATACCTGACTCTGTTGAGAAAGAAGATCACCAAGAGTGCTGTGATTGTAATTATGAATAGCTTTTTCTGAAGTCTTAGTAACCTTTAATCCAGTTGAAAAGGTATTTAGTCGATTTGCAGAAATAATTACTTCGTCAATACTTAACGTATCGGTAAAGGAATCCTGTGCACTCACAATAAGAGCCGAAACAGAAAAAAATAAAATAAATATTTTCTTTTTAAAAAACATTAGTACAAATGATTTAAATCGATTATTGATTCAATCATTTATAACTAACAGGATATAAAGGGAAAAAATAGGTGTGGTTTAAACACCTTCGCTTTTTATCCGAAAGCTACAAATGCAAATGGTTATTGGCAGGTCTTCTGACTTACTCCCTTTTTGCCGGCCTTCCCATGTTTAAACAGTGGCTTCTCATGGACAAAAAGTTTGGTTTGGAGATCACAGCAGCGGTAACTGTCCGGGATTTTAACCCGATTCCCTCTTAGCTTTTCAGACTAAGAACCATAACCATGATGCAAATGTATATTGAAATTTCTAAAAAGGGAAATTTTTTGTGAATAATTCGGTTATGGTTTATAAACAAATTATGTTAAAAAAAAGCTGAAGTAGCAATACTTCAGCTTTTTATAACCTTTTTTAAATTATTATTGACAGAATACAATAACTACTTTGGTAAAATCTGCAGCAGCATTAATTACTTCTCTGAATTGCTCGTACTCTTCTATCGGGTATTGGTATATTGAATAGTACTCATAAATTTTTACAGTAAGTTCATTGCCATTGATTTCATAATCAGAAACAAATCCCATTGATGGTTTGCCAGTAGAAGAATCGTTGCCTCCATGTATATCGAACTTAAGTTTTTCTGCACCAAGTACTTTATATCCTTCGGGTATATTTATCTTAATAACTCTTTCCAGGATATGCGGGTAATCAATATCCATCGGCTGTTGACGCTCATGCTCCTGATACAACTCAACCTGGCGGCCTATCAGCTCACCAATTTTGAAAAGATAATTATTTCCCGCATTTTCAATAAACGAGCTGATTTTTATGTTTGCTACGATATTAAATGGTTTTTCGAAAGGATCATCATTTAAATCAGCATTTTCTACCTTGTAATCGATAATTTCCATATCATCGGCAAGTGTCTTAATAAAATTTTTCATCATAATATCTTTTTGCTCCTGTGGAGCAAATGCATAATATGGTTTAATGGTATATGCTGCATCTCCTCCAAAGCTATGCGTAAGATTTGTCAGTACCTGATCAAAATCCTCAGAAAAATTTATATTGATATAATGATTTATAAAGCTCTTTTCAAAATTATGACCTGGAATTGGTTTGAATTTGTGTATGGCACTTTCCATATCGCCAATTTTAACAAGATTTAGGAATAATCCATCATTGTTATGATATTCTGTTGGTATGGAAGGATACCTGAATTCAATGCGTGTTGGTGCAAGCAGTTGATTCGTTTTTGGAAAATATAACAAATAATCATATAGGTAATTCCATGTCATAAAATCTTTATCAAACCTCTTTTCTTTTCGGTTTGATGTAGTAACTATATTATGTTCAATACCTGAAAACTTGAATACATTGGCAAAAAGCTTTGTTATTCCAATCTCTGATGAATATCCGTTTTTGATTATTTGCACAATGTTTTCTCCATTTTCAATATTATCAATGGGGCGAATCAGGTATTTTTCTTTAATAAAAGTTTCTATGTATTTTATTCGTTCATTTTCGTTTGATCCGGAGATTTTCATTTTATCAATGAGTTTCTCGATACTCTTAATTTCATTTTTATCTATCTGATAAAATGCATTGTAAATGTTTTGGGTGGCCAGATTATAAGTATAATATGGAACTTTATGGTATTCCACATTAAGCCTGTATGAATACTCTACACGTGCTTTGTTTGCCTCGGGAAACGAATATTCTTCCTCATCATCAAGTGGATCAATTTTTTCGCAAGTCAATGTAAGGTACCTTTTGTCTTCAATTATTGTATCGTTCTTAGTAAATGCTTTATTATAACTTTTAGCATCAAAATGAAGGTGCTTCGGTGATATAATCTGTAACAATGCATTATATGTATTTCCATCATTTTGGAAATTATATCCACCATAAAGTCGTGGAGCTTTTTTTGTTGTATAATTTATCTCGATCAAACTACCAATTTCAACACCGTCAATGGCAAACTTTTTATAATTTCCTTCTTCGTCGAGGTTCTCAACTTCTTTTATTGTTGATTTATCTAAATCGTAAATTTTACCATCTGTATTTACTGTGCGAACTTTTATATCCGTAATATCAAAAAGATCAGAAAAAGGAATTGAGAATTTGTTGAATATGTTTATTGCACGTTCGTCATTTATTTTGATAATTCGTTTTATAGTTTCGTACTTAGCAAGTTGCTCACCTTCAAGTAAAAACTCAACATATCGTTCGTCTTTTAGCATATCAAAAGAGAATCGGGTATTTTCCTCATTTGACCTGCGATATTTTTCTATATCATCGAACTCACAATTTATGGTTTGATTTTGTGCCTGAAGAAATAATGGTACTATAAATAATACTACAAGGATTAGTTTTCTGATCATATTAGTTTATTTTAGTTAATTCTATTGATTTTTTGTACGACATGTTTAATGCTTTTATCAGCTTATTCCAGTTTTCGAATTCTGCAGGTTCAATTTTTAATGTTTTAATAAACATTTCAAAGTTGTAAGTTATATTTCCGTTTTCGAGTGAATAGTTTGCTTTAAAACCAAACTGATTATTCTCGAAGTCAGCCGGATCAGGAATATACGTTACAGTGTAGCCCGCAGGAATCTCTAATGTATTTTTAATTACTATTCTCGAATTCCTTTCAACAAACATCGCATACAATTTGCTTTCCCTATCGATATCCATTTTGGAATATGGTGTACTTAAATTAAGGTTTACATAAAGCTTATCATTAAATTTTTTTACATAGTCGGGCACAGAGAAGCTATATTCAATTATATTGTTTTTATCACGGTTATCAAAGTTAACAAGGTTGTAATTGTCCAGGTTAAATTTATCAGAACCTTTCGCAAGGTAACCCAACATGGTTTTTTTCTCGTTTTCTTTATTGCTATAAATGGTTTTTGTTGTCATATCAAAAGCATAATATCCCGAAAGTTCAACAGCACCTTGCCCTTTCAACGTATGATTATTAATTGACAATTTAAGCGATTCATTGATGGTGTTTCTTTCGTAGCTAACAACCGGTACTTTCACAATTTCATACTTATTTTCTTCTTTCCCTATCATTACCTCCTTTGATAGAATAAACTCTGATGGAAAATCAAAGGCCAGATAATCGGTTGCATCAAGAAAATAGTATTTACCATCTATTTCGGCTGTACAGATCATATGATTGTCGGTTACTGCCGAGGGAATTTCATGATATGAATAGGGTATCGATCTTGTTCCTACCCACGACAAATAGGCATTTATACCTGCTGCTTTCAATAACTGGGTAGTTAAATTGGCCATATCTTTGCAATCGCCATACTTTCTTATCATTACTTTTTCGGCACTTCGTGGAATAAAACCTTCGTACCCGTCTTCGAATGCAACGTATTTAATATTATCCTGAACCCAGTAAAATAAAGCTTTAGCCTTTTCCATTGAGTTATCAATTCTGTTTGTAATTGAATCAGAAAGATTTTTAACTTCGGGTTTCACATGGTTAATTTCTTTGGTTAGAGATGAATACCAATTGTAGAGGCTAGCTGTGTTTTCAAGCACAGGGGTATAATTTCCACAAGCTGAATAGCTATTAATAAAAATAATTACATGTGGTAAAAAGTAGGATGATTTAAATGAGTTATTTAATGAATAGGGTGGTTTATAACCTTCAACTGTAAAGCTTAATTTAGTTTCTGATTTGGTTTTAGTTTCACAAATCTTAACGATTTTGCTTTCATCATTTAAAATTTTGTAACTCAGTTCAACCTCTTTTGGAAATGTAACAGTGAACTCGGAATATTCAACAGGCAAGAATCCTGTAAACATATACACACCTGTAAGATGAGGATCTTTTATTTTTTCTTTATAGGACAAAACAGATTTAAATCCTTTATGCATATTTGGAAATACGATTCGTTTATGAAGAAAATCATCATAAAATACAGTATTGTCGGATGATGATGCTGTAACAATATTCTGTATTTTATTTTTTTGATATTTGTTTCCCTTGGGTTCCAGATAATATGCTTCAATATCGCTTATTTCGTTGAACGATGAATAGTGTATATACTCATCAGATAAGTTCTGGTTTATATCTAAAAGCGATATTTTTTCGATATAATGCTCGCTTTGGATATCGAGTTTACAACCTTTTATTTTAATGGTTAAGTTCTCAAGTTTCTTAACACATACAAAAGGTGATTCGGGATATTTTTTCGAATAAAGTTCTAATTCGTTTTGTGCAGTTGAATTAAAAGCAATAAGCAAAAAAAGTATTAGAATTACTTTACTTGATTTTTCGATCATATTTATATTTCTCTGTTTTAATAAGATTGCCATTTATATCGAAATATTGCCATAATCCATCTCGCTCGTCGGCTTGGTATTTTTCAATACGTTCTATTTTTCCGTTATCATAATAAGAGGTCGAAGTTCCATGCAGCAAATTGAACTGGTATTCGTTTTGGCTCTTTACTGTCCCATTTTCATAGTATTCGATAGTCTCTCCATGTAATTCATCATCTTTATATGTCAATGAATGAAGAGTCTTTCCGTTAGGATAATAGGTTGTAAACTTATTCTGATAATCGCCCAAAACAAGTTGAATTTCTATTGATTTATTGCCATTTTTATAATATGCAATAACAGTTCCTGTTTCGTTTTTTAATTTGATGGGTTCGATAAAATCGCCATCTTTATTCATGTATGTATAAGCAATAAGTACCCCATTTTTATATATTGATTTAATCTGAATGTCACCATTTGGTGCATAATAGATAAATTCACCTTCTCTAAGATCATTTTTAAATTGACCTGTTATCTGAATTGCATTATTATCATAATAATACTTGTATTCTCCTTCTGATAATCCATTTTTATAATTTCTGGTATACTTAAGCCCTCCTTTCTGATTATAAAATTTCCAAGTACCTTCCATTTTGCCAAAAGTAAACCTGCCTTCAGTTGATTTAACACCGTTTTGGAAGTATTTCTTATAATCACCATGATCCTTATCTAAAAGGAAATTTTGCTCAACATTGATATTGCCATCAGAAAAGAAAGAGATAAACTTTCCATTTCTGTATCCATTTTTATATGTGCCCTTCATTTCGGTTGTACCATCAAACGATAAAAGTTTAATGTCAATATTATTGGTATCAAGTTTAATATCTTGAATAATGTTACCCAAGGTATCATAGGTTGTTATCCTGTTCAATACACCTTCCTGGTATAAAGTTTCACGGAATATTTTTCCATCATTGTGAAAAAACATTTGATAACCAGTTGGTTTATCTTTTACATAATATTCATGTCCAACAAGTTTGTTAAAAGCATTGAAGTATTTCCAATCGCCCTCTTTCTGATTTTGTAAGTAGTTGCCGGTTACCAATAAAACTCCATTGTTGTGATAATAGCTGGCTTCACCGATATTCTTATCATTATCAGTAAATTCGATGCTCTTTATCGACTTATTGGGATAATAATATTCTATTTTAACAGGTGTAGAATCATTACTATAATAATAGACATAATCGAGCGCACTGTTTTCTTTGTATGTATTCCATTTGCCCTCTCTTTTATCACCTTTAAATATACCTTCGTTCCTCACTATTCCGGTTGGGTAAAAAGATTTAAAATTGATAACATTCTTTTTTATTTCTCCACTTGCATATATCTCAGCATTATTATCAGGATTGAAATATTTGAAAGATTGCATTATACCTTGTTTGTAAAAGACTTCGCCAAATTTTTTGTTTTGGTCGGTATATTCAATTAAAAGTCCTTCAAGCTTATTATCTGCATATAATTCAGCTTGTTCAATGCTTCCATCTTTTCTGTAACGGGTGTATGATCCTTCGAATTTGCCATCAAGGCTATAATTCCCGTCGGTCATTAATTCTCCCGTTTCGTAATACCATTTCCAATTTTCAACTGGTTCGTTTGACATATATTTGCCCTGTGCATCAATATTGCCATTTTCGAAATACGAAATAAAATTTCCATTACGTTTTTGGTTTTTTACTTCAACTTTTGAATTTAATTGTCCGCTTGGGTGATAAAAAATAGCCAAACTATCTACCAATCCGTCTTTGTAATAATATTCGGAAATAACATTCCCGTTTTCATGATAATAAGTCTCTTTGCCAATTATTTTGCCAGATTTATATGTAGCATAATTTGTTAGTTGGCCTGATTTGCTATAATAGAAATAATCACCATCAAGTGAATCATTTTTATAATTTGTTTCGAATCGTTTTAAACCATTTTCGTGGTAAGCAATGCTTCCCCCATTCCATTTATCATCTTTAAAATTTCCTGTTTGATCTATAACGCCATTTTGATGATACCAAATCCATTCTCCTTGCCTGTTTCCGTTCTGGTCTCTGAATCCGGTTGTGCTAACTTTTCCGGAATTAAACATATAAATCCAGGGACCTGTATATATTTCCATATCACCTTTTTGCTGTATATTACCAATTGCATTTATTGCATTATTGTCGTAAAACCATTGTTGTGTTTTGTATGGTTTTTTCTGATATTCTATTATTGTATATTGTCGTATTGAATTTATCTGCTCACGGGCCCAATTCAAAAAATCTTCACTTTTCGATTTATTTTTAGTAAGCCATTTATCAATCATTTCGTTTTTATAAGCGTTGTAAATAAAGTAAGAGTGATACTCAAAAAACTTACTATTTATTAGATTTTTGAAATAGGGAGCATAATTCTTTAACCAGAAATTCTGATCATCGGGTTGGGTTGGTGTTTTTTCGCATAATACCTGTAATTGCTTTATATATGGATCATCAAGGCCGGCAATTGCCTTGTATTTTTTGCTTAAAGCCAATTTCGACCTTATGATTAGCTCAATCTCCTCCAGAGGTTCTTCGTCAGGAAGAGCATTTTCTTTAGCTACAATTACTCCATTAGCTATATTTTGCAGTATACTTAGTGCATCGCGTGATCTTTCTGATTGATTATCAAGAAGAACATACATGCTAAGGGCGTACATTGCTGGAGCAGCTTTTCCCTGGTTAAATAACAACCGACCTAGCCGGTAATGTGGAGATGAATAGTATATATTAAGTTCAATAGCTTTCTTGTATGCTTCAATGGCTTTTTCAATATCATTAAGTCCTTCGTAGGTTACACCAATATTGAAATAAAGAGTATAACTGTAAGGGAATTCGACAATTGCTTTTTTATAGGTTTCGAGAGCTTTTTCTTTTTCCCCAAGCATATCGTATGCTGTTCCCAAATTATTATAAAAATAGCTGTTATATCCTGTATTTTTATCAAACCCTTCGTTGCAAACCTCAATAGTTGCTTGGTATTGCTCTAACGCATTTAGGGTGATGGCTTTTTCAACCAGAGACCACACATAGTTTGAATCGTTACGAGAAACCTGGTTATACAGGTTAAGTGCTTCCTGGTATTTTGATTCATCATGCAATTCAATACCCTTGTTGATTAAATCGGCTGATGTAGGTTTATTGGTTTGTGAAAGAACTGTTTGGCTTAAGAAAAAGCCTATACACAAGGCAATTATGGCTCTCATATTAAATGGGTTTAGGTAAATAAATTATTATTTGTTGAAAATAAAGAAAATCTTTTAGTTTTTTAGAAAATGTTGAAAAGTTATTAAAAAATGAGCTTAAAAAGTTTTATTGAGCTCTTCATTGGCCGATTATTCCATTGCAAGCATTATAGGTTTCGCAAAAAATTAATCCTTATTCTTCTTCATTGTTTTTTTATAGTCTTTTATTATTTTCCCGAATGATTTATCTTTTTTCTTTCGTTCGGCAATATTCGATTCAAAATGCGATTTTTCTCTTTCCATTTTGAGAAAATTTTCATAAAAGGCTCTGTCTAATTCTCCTTTTTCGAGTGATTTGAGAACAGAGCATCCTGTTTCTGTAGTATGAGTGCAGTTCTTAAATTTACATGATTTTGAAAGATCATAAATCAGGTCGAATGTGGCTTCAAGGCCCAATGATGTATCAGCTATACCAACTTCTCTCATACCGGGATTATCAATAAGTATTCCTCCATTTTCGAGAATAATTAATTCACGATGACTGGTAATGTGTCTTCCTTTATTGGTTGTATCGCTAATGGTGCCGGTTTTCATTAACGATTTGCCCGAAAGATTATTCAGTAATGTAGATTTACCAACTCCCGATGATCCCAGCATACAATATGTTTTACCTTTCTCAATTACCTGGTTAATGACATTGTAGCCAGCCTGTGTTTCATTACTTATAGCAATAACTGGTATATCTTTAATTCTATGTTCTATGTTTTGAGTTATTTCAGATAGATGGTTTTCGTCGATTAAATCGGTTTTGCTAAGCACTATTATAGGACTAACCTTTCCTGAATAACAAATAGTAAGATATCGCTCAAGACGGTTAATGTTAAAATCACGATCAACAGCTTGTACCAGGAATGCATAATCGATATTGGTTGCAATTAATTGCACTTCGCTAGTTTTTCCTACATCTTGCCTTTTAATTATTGAGAATCGGGGTAGGATTTTATGAATGATAGCAAAATCAGTATCGTATGTGGTTATAGCAACCCAATCGCCAACGGCAGGAAAATCCTCGCGACTTTGAGCTGTGAATCTAAGGTTTCCGGTTATTTCAGCTTCAAACTCACCTTTTTCGGTTTTAACTATGTATCGTTCTTTGTGTTCAGTAGTAATTCTGCCAATCTCAAAATCATTGAGCTTATTATCAATTCTGAATTTCTCGAAAAAATCAGAATATCCAAAATCTTCTAATTTCATTTTGTTTTAGTATTTATTGCATATGAGTATTACGCTAACTCATAGCCCTTTTCAATTAAATTATTTAAATCATTTAAAAACCTCACCATGGGTGCTCCATCAACAACATCGTGATCTAAAAGCACAGTTACATTGAGTATCTCACGAATTTTTATTTCGTTATTTATAACTATTGGTTTTTTAATAATCGACCCGGTGCCGAACGACACTGGATGTAATGATTTATGAATAAACCAGCCATTAATTTTTCCAATCATACCCAATGATGTAATTCCAACATTTCCCATATTTTTATATGCCATTTTTGGATTTCGAAGCATAAAATGCCAGAATACTCTTCTCATAAAACCCGGTAGCAAGTAATACAAGTTTTCATATTTTTTTGATCTCTTGTGTAAAACTATATCATTATTAGATAAAACCTTCGTTTTTGCATTTTCAATTTCCTGAGCAATTTCAGCAATGCTCTTTTTGTTTATTTGTTCTATAATGAGAGGCATAGGTACCTTCTTTCCTTCGATTTCTTTTTCAACAATAAGAGAAATGTTTATATCCTTAAATGTGATCAGTTTTTTCTTATTATAAAGATACGACGAAACCTCAGGATGCAGCTCGAGCGCCATGCCAATAACTTTTATGAGCCATGCATTAAAAGAGATATTTTGCCCACTTCGTTTTAACTGTTTAATCTTTATGCGGCTTTCAGTTACATCAAATTCAAGAAAAGCAGCAACATGATGCTTAAGTTTGGCAACTGAGTAAACATCAAAACTTGCAATGCGCGATGTGGGTACTATGTTAAAAGCAAAGCTTTTCTCCATGAATAGGGACTTTACTTGAATTGTTCTTGCTAAAATAAATAAAAATACCTTTTATGCCTGTTGTTAAACGAAAAATAGTTTATAATTCGTAAACCAATAGTCTGGTATTTTTTGTCGAATCAGTTGGTGTAAAAATAAGATTGTCCTGATTGAGATATTGCAGATTTGAATTTCCAATTACTACCGCTTTTGTGCCTGCAATGCAAAAGGTTAGAGGAACATCAAGCTTTGGATTATTGTAGTCAATAATTTCTACTCCACTTATATGATCTTGTGTTTTATTTAATATCAATTTTCTGAAATTGTACCCCGTAGCTCTAATCGCATTCTGAATTGCATACAGATTTCCATTATAAAACTCAAGTCCATCAATTCCTTTGGAGGATAGCGTCGTATCTTTCTCATTCAATATTATTTTGGTAGCCAAATCCAGCACCCTTATTCCCTGAGTATGACTTGCAATATATAATTTTGAAAAATCCTCTGAGATGGCAATACCATTTGGGTATTGTATTTCTTCGGAGGCAAAATACTGTTGTAGCGAATCTGTTCCTGATTTTAGTAAATAAATTGACGAAGCTTTTGTGTCTGTAAGGTATATGTTTGATTTATTATCTATCACCATGTCATTTAAAAAGTGATCGCCCGTATCCGTTATTTCATATTTTTTAATTAGTTGTCCTGTGCTCAACTCAAAACTGTATAAAAAACTGGTTGCAGTGCTTGATTTGTAAAAGCCTCCAACAGCATATAGTTTGTCTTGCAAATCATCTACCCAGATACCACATCCAGGTGTAAATCCAAACTCTTGTTCGGCAATAAAATCGTGTTGTTTGCCATTTTTCTGGTCAACTACAATAATTTTAGATTTGGTAATACTTGTAAGATAAAAAGCTTTCATCTTCTGAGAATAAGCAATACCTTCAGGTACAAGGTCTATTTCATCAAGAACATACTCAGTAGGTTGAGATTGTTGGCATGATATAATAAAAAATAAAATTATTATAAACACTACAGTTCTGTTTTTCATAACTTTAATATCAACTTTGATTATTTCATTATTTATTTTTTAACTCAATAAGTATATCCCTAATTTCGGAGAGCAATTTATTGGTTTTGTTGTTATCGGTTTCCGAAGCCTGATTTGCTGGTTTGTTTTCTGCTTGTAATATTTCTCTTTGATCCAGGACCTTGTTTTTAAAATCAGCGGCATTTAATATACCGATTAAATTCATATCGGTTCCATTTGGATTGCTTTGACCAGCAGTTTCGACTTTTATTATTCGTAAATCAAAAAGCCGTAACAACGGATTCTCGATAAAGGTTAAGTCCTGTATGTTTTCTAAAGGAATTGTCTTTACAACCTTAAAAAAAGCACCCTTTTCAAACTCCAGATACTTTGAAGTAAGGTTACACTTTAGATTTTTGTAATAATGCTTAACATAAAACTGACCAAACCCAAATAGCCAAATAGGTAAAAATATAATTCCTATAATCGAGACCAATAATAAAAGAATTCCTGCCACAAACATATACGATTTAATGTTTGGATTAAAAGCAGCCGATTGAATAATTGTGGATTCTGCTCTCATAATTTAGATTTTTGGTAGATAATCCGAAAAACGGTTACATGATAATTGAAAAACTAAAGTTAAAAAATAAATGGCAAAAATCCACTGGCCCTTTTTTTGATTTTCTGTTAGGCGCTATATTTAAGTTGCTATTCTTTTTTGATTTTCGATAAAGTTACAACTGCACAGCCTTCTTTTCCGTCTTCAAAATAAATTATTAGTTCTCCTTCTCTTTTGAATGGATTAATAAAATCAAATGAATCAAAACATTTTTTATTTCTTACAGAATAATTTGTCCCTTTAAGAACATTCCCTTCAACTAATTGTACAATTCCACCTGGCGAATAATTTACCTGATCAGATATAATTCTAATTCGATAAGTTGTTTCTTTTTCATAGTTAATTGGGAATTTTGCAACAGGAAGAGCTCCTAAAGTATCAGACCGATATAAGTAAACATTAAAATTTTCAAGTAGAATTTCGTCTGTAGCAATTTGTTTCTTCAATGAATCGAGCAAATTCTCAAAATTGCATTGTGCGTTTGAATTCAAGAGAGTTGTTATTAAAAGGAGGCTAACCAGAATTAATTTTCTTTTCATTTTATTTTGAATTTAGTTAATAATACTGCGACTTATGGTTTTTGCATAGGGAAAATATAGGTTTTTCTACTCGCATTCCAATCAGCCGTAATAATGATTAAAGATAATTAAAAAAGTTAGTAAAACTCTTTTGTAATTTTAGTTTTGTGCTTGAATATGAAAGTTGTAAATGGGATAACAACTGTGGGGAGGAAAATTTAATGGCTACCTTTTACAGGCAGCCATTAACCATATTCTTTTAGTGCTTATGTCCTTCTTGACCTGTCACTTTTTTATTTGCTTCAGTACGGTCGTATTTGCAGCATTCGGGAAGTGCATTGTACACTTCATCTTTGGCTTTATGCATAGGTGTGTCGTGACCCACCTTGGCAATAGCCATATGCACTTTATGTACTGTTGTTTTTGATTCATCAAAGGAAACTTCCAACATCTTGGTTTCCTGATTCCAGTCTGCTGTGGTAACACCATCAACCGATTTTGCAGCTTTTTCAATACGATTTTCACACATACCGCAACTGCCCTTAACTTCAAACTTTTCAGTTTTTGTCTGTGCAAATACCATACTAGTTCCTAAAAGGAACATACTTACTAAACTTAAAACTTTTATTTTCATGCTTTTACAATTTAATTGGTTTTTAATATTTATTTATTGATTTATTTATAGCGATGCGATAACACGCTCAAGTTTTGCCTTAATTTCTATAGCAATAATTGCAATTTCTTTATTGTCAACAGCCGTCATTGAGGCTGCTGGGTCAACAGCCGCAACCTCCACCAGGTTTTCACCTAATTCCTGCACAATTATATTGCATGGCAACATTGTTCCTATTTTATCTTCATTTTGTAAGGCTTGGTAAGCATGTGAAGGACTACATGCACCAAGGATAATATATTTTCTGAAATCAATATCCAGTTTTTCTTTGAACTTCTGTCGTATGTCAATTTCGGAGAGTACCCCAAAACTTTCTTTTTTCAATGCTTCTGTTACAAGCTCTATGGCTTGGTCAAAATTTGCAGTAATTGTTTTGTTGATGTAATATTTCATGATTTATATAATTTTAATGGTTAAAAAGTAATTATTTTATTTCTTTGGTAATTTCGCCGCAAGTAAGCATCGAACTCCCAAAGTATGGATTTCGGATCTCTTTTTCCGTGCTTAGCCAATCTGCTCCTTTATTGTTATCGGCCATTGGGCAATGCTGCACGTATATGGTTTTGCTTAGTGGGGTGAACTTGTTCGTCATTTCAATTATAGTTGAAGAAACAGTTTGAAAAGATTTTCGTAATTGCTCTATGTCGGAAAAATGCTGAACATGCTCTAAACTATTGTTAAGGCTTCCCTGGTATTCCATCCAGACATTATGAGCATCGCCTGTAAACAGGCTCATGTTGATTTTATCCAATGCTGACTTCAAGTTGGTTGCCATTTTTTGAGCTTCTGCAAAATTGTCGTTGGTGAGTGCATCTTTCCATTTCAGATAACTGTCATATAAAGGTTGTAATGTTTCTTTTGCCTGCTTGTTAATTGATAAATGTTGTGAGATATCTTTTTTTGGTTTTACCTCTTCTTCTTCTTTTGATTCACTTACACCTACAACTATATCTCCATGATTATGTCCTGTCATTACCTGCCCACCTTCGGGGCTCATCATACTTGGTTTCCCGGCTAACTGTGCCGCTGCATCTATGCTAAATGTGCCATTAACTGCAATTTCTTCTCCTTCCATTAAACCGCTTTCTATTACATAACTATCTCCTAAAGCAGAACCCAAACTCACTTCGCGCATTATGAAATTTACTCCTTGGTCTGAATTTGTTTTAACGTAAGCAACCGAACGTTTACCAGTCCACATAATGGCGGTTTTGGGTACTACAATTGCTTTTGATTTATTTGACAATTTAGTTTCAACCACACCCGAAGCAAACATTTCTGGCTTTAGTTTTCCGTTTGAATTGTTAAATTCTACCCTTGCTTTTGCTACTCTTGTTTTAGGATTAATTACCGGATCGAGCCAGGTTATTGAACCAGTAAATGATTCGCCAGGAAATGAGGCTATTGTAAAGTCAACTTTATCACCTTTTTTAATCCAGTTGATATCTGATTCGTACACATCAAATAAAATCCATACTTTAGAAAGATTAGTAATTTCGTATATAGTTTCGCCTTTGCGAACATAGTCACCCAGATTTATCATTTTAGAGGTTACATACCCTGAAACATCGGCTTGTATCGGAAATTCCACTTGTTTTTTTTCTGATGTAAGAATGTTTTCAATTTGTTTATCGGAAAGTTTCCAGTTTTTTAGTTTTTCTTTTGCCGATGTAAATAATTGGGGTTGCGATTCTGCTATTTTCTGTGCCTCAAATAACTCTTCCTGTGCAGTTACCAATTCGGGTGAATATATATATGCAATAGTTTGTCCTCTGCTCACAAATTCACCGGTAAAATTCACCGACAATTTTTCTATTCTGCCAGGTATATGTGATGATTGAGAATAAACCAAACGTTCATCGAATTGTACTTTTCCATTCAGCCGTACTTGTTTTACGGGATTCGTTTTTCCCACAATTGCTGTACTCACACTGGCTAATTGCATGGCTGTAGGAGACATGCTAATGGCATCAGGGTCAATATCGGCATTTTGGTCATCGTCCAACGGGATTAAATCCATTCCACAAATAGGGCAGTCGCCCGGTTCATTTTGACGTATCTGTGGGTGCATGGAGCAAGTCCAAACAGTTTCGCCATTTATTTCAGTTTTAACGTGTTCATGATCCTCGTGTGAATTGCTTTTGTTTCCGCCAAAAATCAACCATCCTGCAAGCAAACCAACTACCAGAGTAATAGAGGCTATTAATATTGTTTTTTTATTCATTGTTTTCATTGTTTTGCGTTTTTGATGTTAAGTAATTGATTTTTTCAACAGCTATTTGGTATTGAGCCAAAGCTGTAGCACTCATTTTCCGGTATTTCAACAATTGTTGTTGCATTCGTAACACCTCTTCAAACTCCTTCCCTGAATTACCATACGAAGTAAAAAGCAGGTTTAACGATTGTTGCGAGGTTTCTATTTGTTGTTCGTAAAGTGATAAAAGTTGCAATTGCTGCTGAACCTGAAACCAAACCATTTCATATTCAGAAATGAGCATATTCGTTACTTCTTGTTTTTGATGAGTATAGCTTTCCTGCATCAGTTGGGCTTCTTTTACCGAGGCATTATACTTTCTCCTGAATATTGGAATACTTACACTCACCATGGGCATCAGAATGTCTTTGCCATTATCGGGAATGGCCATATCGGTTCGTTTGCCAACAATTACATAATCAACACCTATACCCAATTTAGGTAGTCCTTGCTTTTGTGCTGCAAGTTCTACGGCTTTACTTGCTTGAAATTTTAAATCCAGTGCCATTAATTTTGGGTTTGTAGTAATCAATGAATCTTTCCTAAAATTATCTGATAAGATTTCTGCACTTAAAGAGTCGTTGATAAGCACCGTCTCATTTTCTGGTCTGTTTAAAAGTATATTGAAAGTAGTAATCAATGGTTTATTCTTTTGCTGTAAAATCTCAAGATTGGTTTGCGCATCATTCAGCATAATATCCACTCGTAAAACATCGACCATTGTTCCTTTTCCATTTTTAAAATTTTGATTCGCAATGGTTTTGTATGATTCAAGTATTTTGATATTATCCTGTTCAATACGAATCCAATTTTTTAATTCGTATAATGGATAATAAGCGGAAGCTACCTGCAGATAGAGTTTGTTCCGGGCATCAATAAAGCTTTGAAATTTTGCTTCTGCCATTAATGCTGCGGCAATGCCCTGCGCTTTTAATGTACCGAACCAAGGGAACATCTGCGTAAGGGATAGTTTTGCTTGCTGTGGCCCAACTCGTGTTTCCACCGGAGAGATAAAATACCCAAAAGAAAAAGTTGGGTCAGGCAACCCATTTACTTGAGGTACTTTCTGTAATGCTGCTTCGTATTCTTTATAGACAGCTTGTAAACCCGGATTGTTTTCGGCCGCTATTTTAAAATAATTGTCCAGTGTTTGGGCAAAGTTCAAAGAACTATTCAATAGTATTGCCAATAATATTGCTATATATTGCTTCATGATTTCGACTTTTTAAGTTTATACTCTTCGCGCATGCAATAAAGAGTAGGAACAATGTAATAAGTTATGGCAGCCACAATCATTCCGCCAAAGGCAGGAATAGCCATTGGTACCATAATGTCAGCGCCCCGGCCGGTTGATGTAAGAACTGGTAACAGAGCAATTATGGTCGTTGTAGTTGTCATTACAGCAGGTCTGATTCTTCGCTCTCCGGCTTCCACAATAGCGGCCCTTATTTCATCTATTGTTTTTGTACTGTTACTTTTAAAACTTTGGTCGAGATAGGTTCCCATCAACACCCCGTCATCGGTAGCAAGTCCAAATAGGGCAATAAAACCCACCCAGACGGCTACACTAAGGTTTACAGTATTCATCTGGAAAAGCTCACGAATATTCGTTCCAAAAACGGTAAAATTGGCAAACCAACCCTGTCCGTATAGCCAGAGCATAATGAACCCTCCGCTAAAGGCCATGGCTACTCCCGTGAAAATCATAAGTGATGTAGTTACAGATTTAAACTGGAAGTAAAGAATCAGGAAGATAATTAGCATTACAAGTGGCACAATAATACTTAGTCGTTTTTCAGCTCGCACCTGATTTTCGTAACTACCCGAAAATTTATAATTTATCCCTGCAGGAACAATTAATTTGCCTGCATCAATTCTTTGTTTAATCATTTCCTGAGCATCGTTCACTACATCTACCTCGGCATAACCTTCCTTTTTATCAAATAGCACATAACCTACAAGAAAAGTATTCTCACTTTTTATGGCTTGTGGTCCACGCACATATTCAATATCTACTAACTGATTAAGGGGGATTTGTGCCCCGGTAGGTGTTGGAATTAGAATTTTCCCAAGTGTTTCAGGGTCGTCCCTTAACTCTCTGGGATAACGAACTCGTATAGGAAAACGTTCACGTCCTTCAACGGTTGATGATATTTTCATACCCCCAATTGCTGTTTCAATGGTTTGTTGCACATCTTCTACATTCAATCCATATCGTGAAATCTCATCCCGGTTGATATTCAGGTGAATGTAAGGTTTTCCGACAATGCGGTCGGCAAAGGCAGCTTCAGCTTTTACCGATGGTACTTCCTTTAAAATACTTTCGAGCCTCAATCCGAATTCCTCAATAGTTTTAAGGTCGGGGCCGTATACTTTTATGCCCATGGGGGCTCTCATACCTGTTTGTAACATGACCAAACGGGTTTCGATAGGTTGCAATTTGGGAGCAGAGGTAACGCCGGGTATTTTTGTTACTGCAACTATTTCTTTCCAAATATCATCGGATGACTTTATGTGCTCACGCCAGTTTCTGAAATAGTTTCCATCCTCATCCGGTAACAACTCGTTTGTCGAGATTCCACCGGACAATATTTCCTTATTTGTTAATGCATCACCATTTTTCAATACAAAACGGTTATCTCTGTCTGTTTTAAATCGCTTACGATGCCCTTTGTCATCGAGTGCATATTCTGGCTTATAGTTAATAATATTTTCATACATGGAAATGGGAGCAGGGTCGAGGGCTGATTCCACCCGACCTAGTTTACCAACGGTAAGTTCCACTTCAGGGATATTTGTTAGTAACATATCTAACTGGCCAACTACTTTCCGGTTAAATTCAATGCCAGAGTGCGGCATAGAGGTTGGCATGAGCAAAAAGCTACCTTCATCTAACGAAGGCATAAATTCTTTTCCAATTCCAGGGAATGTATGCGCTATTCCTGACCAAACAGAAGTAGTCCGGATATTCCAGCCGATTTTATCAGTTCCATTTGCTATAAAACCGAAAATAGTAGTGAATCCCATCCATATATTCATAGCAAACAGTATCAAAATTGCAGGAATCAATAAAAATTTTGCTTTGTTGTTCAAACACCAACTTAAAATTCGTTTATATGAAAATTGAAGTAAACTAAATGCCCCTAGAATAAAACCCACCAATAGTGCAACAAAAATAAAGTTGAGAAGCACACTTTTACCAGCACCGAGAGGTAACCAATATTTTGCCAGGAGCCAAACAACACCTATAACCACTAAAACCAATTCAATATTTTCCAAAGCCGAGTGGAAAAAAGGTTTCTTAAACAGTTTTTTATCAGAGATTAGTGGTTTAATAAAAGGGATACTGCCAAATAAGATCAGCAACATACCAGCCCAGGCAACACTGACGAATAACCCAATAATACCAGCTATAATAAGTAAGATATTTACCCATTTATTGTGACGGGGATTTTTTATTTTAAACCCGAAAAACCAGTGAGCCAAGGTAGGCAAAATGATTAGAGAAACTATCAGCGCAGCTATCAAAGCAAAGGTTTTGGTAAAAGCCAGAGGCCCAAATAATTTACCCTCGGCTGCCTGCATGGTAAAAACAGGGATAAAACTTACGATAGTTGTCGAAACGGCAGTAAGAATAGCCGAGCTAACTTCTGCTGAGCCATTGTAAATAGTTGTTATAAGCTTTTGCCCAGGTGGAGCTTCATCAATATGTTTTACAATATTTTCAGAGAGAATTATACCCAAATCGACCATTGTACCAATGGCAATAGCAATACCGGAAAGAGCTACGATATTAGCATCAACACCAAAATACCGCATGGCTATAAAAACCATAAGCACGGCTATTGGCAATAAACTTGATATTAGAAATGAGGCTCTCAGGTTATAAATCATCACAATTATAACCAGAATAGTAATGAGAATCTGAAGCGACAAAGCTTCTTCCAATGTGCCAAGTGTTTCATAAATCAATTCCGAACGGTCGTAAAAAGGAACAATGGTTAGTTGGCTTTCTACACCATTTGGCAACGTTTTTTTTGGCAATCCGGGTGAAATTTCATCAATCTTTTCTTTCACATTATTTATAACCTGCAAAGGGTTAGCCCCATACCGTGCCACAACAACTCCGCCAACCACTTCAGCACCATCTTTGTCGAGAGCTCCCCTTCGTGAAGCCGGGCCGAGTGTAACCAGGCCTATATCCTTAATTCGAATAGGAGTGTTATCCTGCATGGCCACTACGGCTTTTTCAATATCTTCTGTTTTTTTCACATAACCTAAACCACGCACAAGATATTCTGCTTGATTTATCTCTATTGTTTTAGCTCCAATATCACGGTTTGATTTTTGAACAGCCTGCATTACTTTATGCAGAGGAATATTGTAGGCACTTAAAGCGTCGGGGTTTACATCTATCTGGTATTCCTGCACATACCCTCCAATTGAGGCTACCTCTGAAACACCTTCTGTTGCATTTAATCCGTATTTTACGTAAAAATCTTGAACAGTGCGGATCTCATGTAAATCCCATCCCCCGGTCGGGTTTCCTTCCTTATCGCGTCCCTCAATAGTGTACCAGTAAACTTGTCCCAAAGCTGTTGCATCGGGACCTAAGGTGGGTTGAACATCATCGGGTAATAGTCCGGAAGGAAGAGAGCTTAACTTTTCCAATATCCTGGAGCGCGACCAGTAAAATTCTATATCTTCATTAAAAATAATATAGATACTTGAAAAACCAAAAATTGAGGAACTACGAATTGTTTTAACTCCGGGAATACCTAAAAGATATGTTGTTAAGGGATACGAAATCTGGTCTTCAATATCTTGTGGCGACCTTCCACTCCAAGGGGTGAAAACTATCTGCTGATTTTCGCCAATATCTGGTATGGCATCAACAGGAACAGGATCAGATGGCAAACCACCTAATTGCCAGCCAAAAGGAGCGGTAACAATACCCCATGCTATTAATCCTGTGAGAACAAGTATGGTTACCAACTTGTTTTCTAAAAAGTACTTTATGATTTTATTGAGCATAATAAAAGGATCTTTATAAGAAGATTATTATTTGAAAATATGCATAAACACACTGCGAATGGCAGTACGAAATCAATAATTCATATTAAATCAAATCAAAAAGGTTTGAAAAAGAACCTGAATGTCCTTTTCAAGCGGTGGAGAAATGTGTTGAGTATAAAACTGATGTATTGACTTTGGAAGTATGTCTATATTCAGGTTAGTAAATATAAAAGATATAGAAAACTCAACATTAAAATATTGATGAGCCGCATTTTTAACAAATTCATTTGTAGACTGAAGGGTTTGATATTCGTTTTCGCAGCAAGGAACCTTGTTAAAATGAGTCTTTTTATTATCGTTATTTAGTGGAATATTGAATGATTCTTCCATATCCATCATGCCACAACCCAGATGCGTTTCACCAAATAAAATCTTTGTTTCCACAGCTTCACCACTGCAAAAGTGTGTTCCAATTGTCAGGTACATATGGCTTGACAAAAGGATAAAAGATAATAATATGGAAAAACCTTTTTTCATCATATACTTAAACGCAATAGCAGGCAAAATGTTTTGATTCAATAAGATAATTATTACATAAATTAAACAACTAATTTTATTTGAGGGTAATAGGTTTATGAAAGTGCTCCGATTTTTTTGCAGCAATTAATGAATTTCCTGTTTCTTAAAAATAGAAAATCATAGCTTTCATAAATGTGATTTCGATGGTAAAAATTACACCTAACGATCTTTGCATTCGAAAGGGTTGGGTTTTATGCCCAGCATTTACACAATTAATTATAAAGATTAAAGGTAATTAAAAATAGCAAAAAAATGTTGAACTTTTCTCACTCCATAAAGGAGTTTACCCTCATTTTTTCTGATTCAATGTTACAAATTGTGTCCTATAATTAATCCTTTCGAATATGTAGAAGGGTTTCAGTAAAATTTTTAAAAGCATTTTTTAAACAGAGAAAAGCATTTTTGTTATTTACCTATAAAAAGTAAATTTACTGATTAAAATATTACCTTTAATTTGATAAAAATGGACATAAATGAACTAAACCAATCAAGAAGTGATTTAAATAAGTTAATGTCTCAAAACGATGACTTTTTTAAACTCTTTGGTGGACTCGATGATAAAGTATACTCGGATGGTGCAATACCAAAAAAATATAAAGAATTAACAGGATTGTCAATTTCAATATTAACAAGATGTGAAGAGTGTATTTTATATCACATACAGGGTTGTATTTCAGAAAAAGCTAATGATAAAGAAATAATTGATGCTATAAAGATGGGTGTAATAGGAGGCGGTTCGATTACTTATCCATCAGCTCGCTTTGCTTTTAATGTTTTAAAAGAATTAAATATAGTACAATAAAACTATACGATTTATTTAATACTTGATACAGATTATTTGTTTAATCAGTAGGTGGGCAAATAAATGTTTTTTTCTGTTATTACAACTAAACTATTCTTGAAAAAACACTATCAGTCTTCGGTTAAGTTTTGCACATATCTTGATAAAACTATTGGTATTGCTCAGTGTTTCTGAGCAGCTGTTAACCAAGTTTATAAATAGTAAAAAGTTTGAGAACCAATTCAGCTAGCGTTTTTTTGATGCTTCTTAGGTAATGTCCTTTCTACAATTTGTCTTTATACAAATTTATTGTACTTCAAATCTCTTTAATGAAGTAAAGTTTATTGTTTTCGACGAGGTAAAACAGGGGCGCAATTTGAATTTTGGGATATCTAAGACGGAGTCGCCTGGTTTCACTTAAAATAAAGTCTGTTTCATTTCTAATTTCATACATTGGAGCAAAATACATGAAATGGTCTTCTGCATTTTCTTTTTCCCATCCTGCAAATTCAATAAGTCCACTTATAAATTCGTTTTTTCGTGAGATGATATTTACCATACCACAATTGTTGTGTCCTATTAGGGCGATGTATTTTACTTTTCCGACAGCAATAGCATAGGATACTTTAAATTCGCTAAATTTTAAATTTGCCCCACCTGAACGAATAATAAAAGCGAAATTGTCAGGCATGTTTAAATGTTTTCGATTGTCCATACACATTCCAACTAAAAGTTGTGCATTAACATAAGAGTCAAATGGTCGACTCAAATTATGGTATTCGAAAAGTTGTCCGATAGGAGTGTTTTGGTATACTTGAGGAATATCATCTTTCGAATTTATTGGTATTAGTTTATCCATTCTGTTTGTCCTTTTGGGTTTTTACTAACTTATTCTGTATAATAAAAGCACAGGTTTTATGCTTCCACGATTAATAAACATAAAATTTGTAAAAAAGTTTGAGAACCAATTCAGTACGTGTTAGTTTGATGTTACGCTAGCTTGCGTTAATTATTCAATAATTTCTTTTCTAAGTTTTTCAATTATTATTGAACTAACCCAATAGATGTCGCTCTTTTCATTTAGATCATTATATCTGCTAAAGAATATAAATTTCTCATCTGGAGACAATGACGGGCAAGTTTCGCCATATTCTGAAGTATTAATTAGTTCTCCTAGTTTTATTGGTTTTGCCCATTTATTTTCTTTGTTTTTAAATGCAACGTAAATATCTCCTTTGAAATTAAAAAGAATAAAACTTTCATCTTTTGAAACAGATGGATGAATACCAAATGGAATACCTGCATTCTCGGTTACCTTATATTGATTATCTTCAAATTGCGATTTGTAAATCTTAAAAACACGTAGATTTGAGTAATACATTGTATTTGTATTTGTAAATGTTGCCCAAAACACGCGAGTATCATTAACAGGCGAATCTAAAAGCATTGGAGCCGACCATCCTCCTTTTTCTTTTGAAGAATGCCAAAGACGAGTTGTATCGTTTACAATTGATGAAAAATAAAGTTTTTTCCCATCAGGTGTATAAAATGCTTCAAACTCCCAACTATTATTGCCTCTCAAATTGGCTACTTCCGGGGTTGACCAGGTCCCATCAGTAAGTTTTCTCATAACCATAAGTCCTTCGCCGGGTTCTTCTGCTGTGAAAAATATTTCATCGTAATTTGGTGAGATAGCCAAACCATATTCATATCTGTCCGAAATAGATATTATTCCTTTAGCAAAAATCCTTGGAATTGAATCAGGAAAATCTTCAAAAATAGTTCTACTTATGTTTAACTCATTATTCTGAGTATAACCCACAAAAGTGAGTACTAGGCTTAAAAAAATGAAATTGATTATAATTTTCATGGTTTCATATTTATTTGTTAAACTTTTTGTTGCCAATTGATGCAAGCTATTGGTCTCGGAATGTGAAAAGTGTGGGTTTTCTACCTCCACCTTTAACAAGTTTAAAAATAGTAAAAAAGTTTGAAAACCTGGTAATGATAATTTCGACTGAGGTAGAACCTCAGTCGGACTGGGAATACTAATTCAAAAATGGTTATCTTGTTCCTCTTGAAGCATTAGCTCCATGAATATTTCCACCGCCCCAATTAAGCCCTGATTTTCTTTTCCGAAATGGTGAATTATTCATACTCCAACCTTTGATTTCTGATTTGCCAGAGGATATAGAATTGTGCTTGGAAGCTTTATCTGAATTGGATTTTATTATACTTTTGATTTTTTTAGTATGCTTATATTTTTCAATTACCGATAAAGGGATGAATATTAGTATTATCAATGCTAAACCAGAAATAAAAAACACAGCATTATAATTAAAATCGGTAATTATCCCAATTAAACCAATCATAAGTAATAATCCACCTAAAATTCCAGAAATGTAAATTAGTCTTTTCATATTATTATGTGTTTTTTAATGCATTACTAAAGCTAATTATTACAAATATAATAAAATAGGTTTATTAATATTTATTTGATATTATTAACCAATAATACTTTCAAACTAAAGCTCTTTTGCGAATCAAATGTGCTTTAGTATAACACAAATGCACCTGAAAGTTGCAAAACGTGCGTAGGCAAAAAATATTTTCTATATCATACTTATCGAGCCGATCTTGAAAATATACTATTAAACTGCTAAGAACAGATTCGTTTTAATTATCAAACGGATAATAAAAACTTTCGAGTTTAGGGCTAGACAAAACAAAATGAAGTTTTGCTTTCTATTTTTTTCGCGCATTATTTGTAGCTGTTACTGCATAAATCACATGTAGGATTTCTTCCTTCACCTTTAACAAGTTAAAAAAAGTAAAAAAATTGAATAACATGGTAGTGATAATTTGACTGGGTAGAACCTCTGCAGGACAGGGGGTAAAACCTCATCCGGGGTCTGGGATTATAAAATATATTGTATTTCTTATAACTGGCTTTATCCTTGTGTCTTAAAATAAAACTCTACACTAAAAAAATAAAAATATATTAAAGATAAATCAGATTTACATCGAACTCATGTTATTTCAGTAATCTTCTATATTTATTAAAGCGTGACAAATGAGAATACAAAATGAATTCAAAAGAATCAATCCAATAAATGAATCGCTCCTTATATTCAATATCTAAATAAGAATTTTCTAGAATAGCTCTAATTTCTGGTATTTTGATATATATCTGATAAACTGATTCCTGATTTTTTTTATCATAAAATAAATCCGAAAGTACTCCTTGAAAACGATAGCAGTATTCGTCGAATGACTCACCTTTGTTTTTCCAATATTCGGGATACAGTATAGCATTTAGATCAAAATCATAAGGGAGTAAATACCCTGCTCCTTTTTCTGACTTTAAAATTTTTAGATTGGATCCCAGCCACCCCGTGCTATCAAAATATTCCAGTTCCCAGTCGTAATTTGTTATAAAATAATTAATAAGTATTGTATTTTTAATAGAGGATTCATCAAGCAAATGAATGTTTTTTTTATTCAAAACTAAATTGCATCTGTTGGCAACATTTTCGTCGGGTTCGAGAACAAAAGCAAAATTTTCAGTTAAAATACTGTCATTTATATTTATATATTTTATTTTACATAAACTTACTGATCGTGTAATTGTACCCAATGTTTCAAGAATGGAGTACAAATAGTATTCACCCAAAAGCTTATTTTTGTATTCCGATTCAGTAGCTTTAAATATCCACTGTTTACTATTCTTTTCACCACAATGTGTTATAATTGAAATTTCATCATTAATTCCATTAAATATGGTTGAGTATACAGGTTTGTCAAATTTTATTTCTAAAGGTTTATACATACAAAAGGCAAATCTTGTTCTTCCCCTTGCTTTAATACTAATTGGTAATTCAACTTTTTTCTGATTAACTGTATAACAAAGAGTTCCGGGGATCCTTGATTGTTCATCTTTTTCTGTACTAAAAATCCTTTCAAAATCTGTTTTTATTTCAAATTCAAGAACAGAATCCACAGGCAGGTTAAATAGAGGAATATTAGGTTTGTCACAGATATAAATTGAATATGTATTACTTGTTTCAATGTAATCTTTAAACTGAACCAAGCAATTCGTTTGAGCTATTATTGAGGTTTTAATGGCACAAAAAAATAAAAAAACAATCAATTCTTTCTTAAGCATAAACTATTTGTATCGTAAGCAACAAAACATTCACTTTTAAGATATTCGAAAAAGGATAAAATAGTTGTATTTATCCACTTCTAAGCAAGTTTAAATATAGTAAAATTGTTTGAAAACCTGGTAATGATAGTTTTGGCTGCGTTGGAACCTCAGCCGGACTGGGAGTTAATTAAATATCCAACAAGCACCATCATATACTTCAGTTTCACCATTAATTAAATCAATTGATCCGAAAATACATGAATTATCTTCATTTTCATACTCGCCATTTGCTTCTAAAATTAGATTTCCCGTGTTTTCATCTAAATAAATTCTTCGTATGCATAAAGTATTAACTTTGGCAATATCAATCAAATTATTTAATGCATCTTCAATTGTAGGAAATAATAAATTTTCTTTGGAAATTGTTATAATATTGTCAGAATGATTTCCTTTATCTAACAATGTTTTAATCTGATCCTTTATCAAATACACATCTCTTGGTATTTCAGTAGTGTAATGATTATTATCTTGATTTATTTTAATTATAAATTGATCTTCGTTGTATGCAATCCCCCAATCCATTTCAAATTTGTATCCAACTCTAAATGAAACACCTTGAGCCCATTCATATATATAAGAATTACCTATTATAATGTGATTATCAAAAAAGCTTTTATTAATACTATTTCTTTCAATAAACAGTTCTTCCCAAATTTTTAAATACTCCATGCATAAGTCAGTCGTACAAATTGAATTCATTCTGTAAGAATCAAGATAATCGTAATAACCGTTTTGAATGCAAGTGACTTTTCTAACTATTTTATCATTTTCAGAATTCTCACATGACTCAGTAACTGCAATAAGTGCTAACAATATCAACAGATTTGTATATTTCATATCTTTATATCTTAAAAAATTCTCAATTCTGCATTAATTCTCCAATGGTTGCAGCTTTGTAGCGTGCGAGTTTACTCGCGTTCTCGTGAAAAAAGGTTCGCCGCGTTTCGTTGTCCTTATTAACAAGTTTAAAAATAGTAAAAAAATCTGAGAGTATGCTAGAGTATAAATTCTTCCTGTGCCATTTTTCCAAAAAATTATTAGTACACAAATAAATGCATGCTATTTAATAATTCTATTAAAATCGCTCTGCTACAAAATATAACATGCTGGCCTTTTGTAACTGCAAGGACTACACATCTGCCTGTTGCAAACAGGTCCTCGCTAGCTGGGCTGATTACAAATTTTTTTACAAGCTTTTGGTTTTGTTTTATGTTAGTATAAGCATTCCAATGTATTTGTAAATTAATATTGTTTTGTTTGATGATTTCATAAAAGAGCTATACATTTGTATAACCAAAAAAGGGATATTTTTTAAGATCATAATAATTATAAAAACAATTGCTGTTATATTACTAAATAAGATAAGTAACATAAATAGAATATACAAAAACGTTAGTTTTAATTTTGAAAGTGCGAAATTGTAAACAGTATCATAATTAAACAAGTTATTGATTAAATAACAAAATATCTATGAGAAATATCGTATTTTTAATTTTAGCGCTGTTCTTAATCTTAGGATGTAAGGAAGAAAACAGTTCCGTGGTTTATAATTTATCATATACCTGTTCTAAAAGTAATTCAAAGTTATCAATATCTAATCAGAAAAACTATGCGATTGTTGATGATGAACTCTACACTCAATTTGGAGATTATATTATTAGTATTACACCAACAAATTTTATTGTTAAGTTTGACATGATTAGATATTATCAAAATGAAGATAAAAGATTGCCAACTTTTTTAACCTTAATACTTGGCGATGCTTTTGATAATGATAACCCACTTCTTTATGCCGATTTTTCGAATAATACAACAATTTCTGTCACTCCAGGTTTATGTGGAGAAGTTAATAATGACGGAACATTTTCAGATAAACAATTAACTTTTAATATTTTACATATTACCCTTGCAAAATTCTATCAAGAAGTGGAATTACCCATTGAATATTCAAATGTAGATTTGAATCAATTCAAAGAATATCAGATCAATACAAAATACCCGTATGATTTTGGAAAGGTAGGAAATATTATTTATTCCGACTTTTTTCCATTTCTTTCGAAGATATTTAATCTTGATAACCCAGGAATTCCAAGTGACTTTTATTTTGGAAATACTGATTCAACTGCAATTTATCTTTTTGAGACGCCCCAAGTGCCTCCAGGCCTAGAACAGGTTGAAGCTCTTGATGCCCTTAAATCATATTTTGTATGGAGCCACAAATACACCGAATGGACACTTTTTGCTCCATCAGAAGGAGAAAGAAGAACAATTAATTCAACGATTGGCTTTGATACTCAAAATCTAATTCAAATTTATGCTGGCGAAGACAATATTCCTTATACAAGTGATGATATTCTTGTTTATGCCCCAAGATATTGGGAAAGGATTTATGTAAACGTAGCCACTAATTAACTTTTTTTAAACTAAACCTAACAACAAGTTAATTTCATTTGGTCTGATCGTGTTTTGGCAAGTAAATACCTTAAATAAGTTTAAAACGAGGGATAACAAACCAGATTCAAGCTTCCAAAAGTAACCATCTTGAAAAAAGTTAAAGACAAAATAAAATGAAGTTACTTGAAATTTTTCAGCGCCTTATTTGTAAAGGTCTCGATATTGAAAAAGAGTGGTTTTTCTGCCTTACCTTTAATAAGTTTAAATAGATTAAAAAAGTTCGATAACCTGGTAATGATAATTTTGACTGAGGTAGAACCTCAGCCGGACTGGGGCAAAAAGAAAGTCTTTTGCACTAAATTTCAACATAAAAATACTTTTGTAGAGGAGTAAAAATGATTAAACTTTACTACAAATCAAATTATTAATGCATTAGATGCATTAACCCATTAAATTTTCTATTACTTTTTTAGGTGATTTATTTTTCTTAACTTGTTAAAGTTTTAACAGCAATGCCATATGCAGTTACCAACACCTCCCACAGACAATTTATACAAATTTATTGCAGTATTTGGATTAATAATTGCAGTCTTTAGTTCTTTTCAAATGATAAATCAAGTAAATTACTTACTTAAAAAAGAAGATGCCATTAAACTTGAGGAAGAGCTATTGAAATTGAAAACTTTTCGTGATTCAACTATTGAAACAAGAATCAGTCCAGATAAGAATATTAGATATAAAGAGGATTCTATTAGAGCTGAATTTGAAAAAGTAGCTTTTAGTAAGGAACTTAAAATAAAAGCTAAGTGGTTTATGCCTATTTTAGGATTGAGTACTACTGTTGGAATTTCTGCCATGATATTTGGATTTATATTATGGTATAGAAAAACTCAACGATATCAAGACAAAATCTTAATAAATGATGCAGAAAGGTCATTAATTGAAAAAAAACAATTTAAGGATAAAATACAGTTTGAACAAGAAATTGTATTCTATAAAAAGCTTTGGAAAGACTTAACTAATATTAAACATAATTTATTCTATATAATTAATACACAAGAAAAATATGAAAATGAAGATAATCCTGAAAAAAAGAAGATATATTACAATAAAGTAAGAGAAAAAATTAAGGAGAGTATAATTCCAATGAATGATCTGTTATATTTCATAGGAGAAAACGAATTATTCTATCCTCTGATTTTTAAGAAGAAATTTAAAGAAATTAGAAAAATTTTTAGTGATACAATAAAGGATGTTGAACTTATAAGCAGATTATCAAAAGATTATATACTTGATGATGAATTTGCTGATTTAAAAGGAAATTTAGAAAAAATTGAAAAATCAATGAATGAACTGTTGATTGATATTAAAAGTAATATAAATGAATATGGGAGTATAGATATTAATGAAATTTTTAGTAATAAGATTGACTTAAATAATAAAGTAAGACAATAAGTAAAATTTAATTCTATTTGTGCTATGCACAAAAGCATGGTTGGAAAAACTAAAACAATTTTCCAACATACTTACTAAAACTATCATCTTCTCGGATTGTCAAACTGTTTAAAAACTAAATAAGTACGAATTAAATTTCAGGTGATTACTTAACTATCAATTAGTAAGAAGTGTCAAATAGTAAAAAAAATGAATTTTTCTTCAGTTTAAAATGATATTGAATTCTCTTGAATTTTTAATTGTACAGCTTGTTTATAACGGTCTCGTCATAGGAAAAATGCGAGTTTTCTGCTGCCACCGTTTATAAGTTTAAAAATAGTAAAAAAGGTGGGCAACCAAGTATTGATAATTTTGACTGAGGTAGAACCTCAGCCGGACTAGGATCGTCCAGCGTTCCAATCAGCCGTTGTAAAGTTTAAAGATAATTAAAAATGTCAAAAAAACCACCAAAACCCCGCATGTTTTGAAATGCCGTGTTATGCGCATGTGCTTTACTACTAAAATTATTTATTAAAGTCCTTTAATAAGTTGCATATCACCCTGAATTTCTTTCCACGTCATTGCTTTCGGCAATCCCTGATTGTCTACAAACAACTTATAATTCCATAAGAAAACAGGTATAAGAGAACTTGCGAATATCAGTATCATTCCAAAACAGCCCCAAACGGAATTCCATGGATTTAAAATAAACGACCAAATAAGTGCGCCTCCGATTAACAATAATTCATAAAATAAAGAAAATAAAAAGACATTACGTCTCTGTTTAGTTTTATCCTTTGAAGGCAAAGCATCAAACGAGCATTTTAAAAAGCCTATCATTCCATAACTATAAAATGCTTCAGTTCTCATATGTATCCGTTTATTGTTAAGTAAGAAAAAAAAAGGGCTAATTGAAAATTTAGATGAAGCAAAATCTTTTTCTTTTTCCATAAAGTATAATGCATGAATTCGTGCTTCAAAATCTTCGTCTAAAATAAATTGCGCTACATCATAATTACTTTTTAAGTCATCAGGATTAGTTCCTGCATTTCTTTGTATAATTTCTTTTAATGAGTCTGAATCAAGTTTATACATCCATTCAGATAGTTTTCTAATCCAACTATAGTTAGAGGATTCAAGTGTTTCAATGAATAATTTGCTAAATTTCTCTCTTCGCCAATTATATTTTATTGAAAGGCATAAAATATTATCTCGGAAAGTTGCAAATTTTGCATTTTGAATCCTTGTAATAATTTGAACGATTATAATAGAAATCAAAATTAAAAACGGAAACCACTTTGCAAAAATAATCTTGTCAAATTTACTCCCACTGATATAGTCTGATAACACAGGAATCCATTTTGGAAAATCAAATGAAAAATTAAAATAAAATATAGCTAGGGCAAGAATAGAAAGTAAATGTGGTGTATTCCTTGTAATTTTACTAAATGGCAAAAATTGCTTTGCACTAATTTTGGGTAATGTCTCAGATATTTTTTCAATTATAATTTTTTCTTGTTTTTCCTCGCTTATATCTGAAATCATAGAATCTAATTCATTCTTCCTACTAGAAATAATAATAGGTTCCTGACTATTAATTAATCTATTACCAAAATGCTTAATAATAATTTTAGCAATGTCTTGAGCTTCTTCAACTGACTCTAATCTAGAGATTACTTGGTATTCAATATTCTCATTATAATTTGGCACAACATATACCCCATATGTTTTATCATCAAAAATCCCTTGATGAATTTTAAGTGAGTATTTAATTTCTTTCATAATCTTATATTTTAAAGATACAATAGATTTTAATCTAGGTCTGAAAAAATCGCCTTATTTGTAACGGTCTCGGCATTTGAAACGTGCGGGTTTTCCGCCCAGCGTTCCAATCCGCCGTTGTAAAGTTTAAAGATAATTAAAAATGTCAAAAAACCACCAAAGCCCCGCATGTTTTGAGATGCCGTGTTAGGTGTATGTAGCCTATTTTCAAAAAGTATTAGTTTCTCAAACAGCGCAGAAAGATTGGCTAGCTCTTTAGGCAAACTGGATAGTGGGTGGACTGAGGCGAGTTTTCCTAATGTGCTGGACAATAGCGGGAAGGCATCCCTTATTTGATTAATAAAAATTTATTCATTTTAATCTCACTATCAGTTTGAATCTTAATAACATACCAACCTGCATTAAATTCTTTTAAATCAAATTTATCTTTAATATTTACTACTTCTTTATAATTTTTTGTTAAAATTATCCTTCCATTTTCAGCAATTATTTCAATTTTTATTTTCTTATTTACACCCATTATTTCAATATTTAAAAAATCATTAGTTGGATTTGGATAGCATTTTATATATCCTGAAGATATTATACCGTTAATTTTTGTTGTTTCATTAATGGTAATTATAATAGTATCAGAGTTTATGCAATTATTTTCATTCATCACTTCTAACCAATATTCAAATACACCTACTCCAATTTTGCTACCTATAATTTCAATATTTTTTGTTATTTCATTTGTACTCCATAAATAGTTTATAAAATCACTGTTTGATGATAATACAATAGTATCATTTTTGCATATTATAGTGTCATATCCTATTTTTACATATGGAATTGGATTAACATTTAAATCTATATTAATAATTGAGTCACAACCTGATTGATTAGATAAAGTCACTGAATAATTACCTGTTTCTTTAAATATTGAACTGCTAATTACAATACTATCGCCCTGACAGATAGTTTCAATTATAGTTGTATCGTTTTTTAAATTCATAATTAATTCAATTGTAAAGGCTGTATCACATTCAAATTCTGATACAATTGTATCATAATATATTCCTGGCTCCTTTATGTAATTATTGTTTATTAAAATACTATCACCCTCGCATACATATAACTTTTTCATGATAGCAATTGTATCATACATTTGTACATTATAGGCAATAATACTATCGCATCCAAAATTTGTATTCAAAGTATCATAATAAATGCCTGAAACATGTCTATATTCACCTCTGATAAAAATACTGTCATTACTACAAATATTAATTTCTTGTTCAATTAAATAATCAGGCATAATACTTAAGGTTGTTATGATTACAATATTTTCACCAGGCGATGAATATTGAAAATCATAATATTTACCTGAATTTTTCTGATAATTTCCTCCTATAAAAATACTATCGCCCTGACAAATAGCTGTATCTATATTAGACAAAATTGCATTATATTTTAAGATTGTATCACCAGCACCCGCTATCCATATAGCATATTTATTTTCTGATTGATTATAATAACCAAAAACAGTTAATAAATCTTGGTTGGTTTTTCCATCAATGGACTCCCATATGTTACCATTATAATGAATAATCGTTCCATTATTACCAACGGCATAAATATTTGTACCATTAACTCCCCATATATCAAATAGATTCTCTTTTGTTGGGCTTTCTTGTAAGGACCAGTTTGAGCCATTGAAATGAAGTATTGTACCCCAGTCTCCAACAACAAAAATATTATCTTCAGTGGAACCCCATATTGAATTAAGAGTTTGCTTTATCGGAATGTCATTTAGCCGACTCCATTCAGTACCATCATAATGTATGATAATACCTTTTTCACCTACTATATAAATATTGTTTGAGTCTATGCCCCAAATATCTTCAAAATCAAGTGGTACATTTGACAATACCATTTCATAATTTGAATAATTATTTTCATCTATAAATTTATATAAACCACCTTTATGAGTTGTAGCCCAAATATTTTTTTTGTCAAAACCATAAACTCCTGAAATAAAAGAATTAGGTATATCATGCACTAACCAATTATTACCATTATAAATATAATATATTCCAGCCCATCCACCCGCAAAAATAAAATCACTATCATATGCCCATGACCCATATGGAGTTTCCACCGATTTTTCAAGTTCCCAATTATTTCCAGCATAATGAACAATGGCATGGTCGGCAAAAATATATGCATCGCTATCAGAAAATGCTATTCCATCGCATGCACCAGAATATCCAAAATTATAAGTTTCTTTGATCCAATTTTCTGACAATAATGCACGATCCTTATAGGGTGGTGAAAACCCTGTTTGATCCTTGCCAATTAATTGACCATACATCCCATTGACTCCTCCATAATTTCTCATATCATTCCATGTAATTAAATATGTACTATCACCATATCCTATTATTGGTTGTGCCTGATGCCAAAAAGATGTAGAAATATTAATACCTCTATCTAATATTTCACCATCTTTTGATAGTCTTGTACCATAAATATCCCATAATCGGGCATTGGCTCCTTGAGATAACTCCATATTCCATACTATCATACTTTCTTCACCTGAAGAAGCAATTTGTGGAGCCCATTCTCCTCGAACATGGTCTGAAATAAATAAAGCAGGACTATCAAGGACAGTTCCATTTATTGAAACTCTTGCAGTGTATAGACTACCAATAGTTTTATTATTATCAGGTCTCCAATCATACCATACGATCACATAATTTAAACCATTGAATGCAATTGTTGTATGTTCTTGATTTTGGGGCTCATCGCATACTATGAATCCATTTGCATCCAAAACAACACCATCTTTTGTAACTCTGGAAGCGTAAATGTCCCAACCATTTGAGGAATTTCTTGAATCGTGCCATGAAACCATAAAATTTGTTCCATTAGAGGCTACAGCAGGGTAATAAGATGTGTTTGTATTTGAAATAACAAATCCATTAGGTTCATCTAAATTAGTTAAAGATGGTGAAATTCTTGTTCCAAATATATTGTTAGAATTAGTACGCCAAACAATAAAATAGTTTTCATTATCAAATGCAATACCTGGCATTCTTAATAATGGATCTGCTCCAGTTGTTAATTTAATACCACCCGGATCAATGACGACTCCATTTTTTGATACTCTTGATCCATATATTTCAGTTGAGATTTCTCTTTGTGCTATCCATACGATTAAAAAGTTTTCACCATCAAATGCTACTGATGGAAAATAGGTCGAATTATTTAATCCAACAGAAATAGAAATGCCATCAGGATCCAAAATTGTTCCAGAAGGTGAAATCCTGGTACCATATATATTACTCCCATTTTGCCATACACATAGGAAATTAGTACCATCAAATGCAATACCTGGTTTACCTTTAACACATTCCCCTGAAGTATTATAAGTTATTGGAAAATTCGGATTCCAATCTGAATAATCAATTTGTCCGTTTAATTGAATTATGAATAAAATATTAAAAGTGACAATTAAACCTAAAAGGGAATAATTATTTTTTGTTTTCATAGTTTCAATTATTTATTCAAAATTACAATAAATATCTCATTAACATAATAATCAAGCGAAAAAAAGCAAATATTAAAAAGCCGAAGGGATGGTCTTGGGATGGGCTTTTTAAGTTTTGCTTTGTGTGTTAGCAAGTATTGTCACCGTGTTAAAGATCTCGGATGTTCTCTTGGGCTAAACACCTAACGGTTTCGGCATAAGAAAAGTGCGGGAATTTCGCCCTTCATAACTATCCGCCGTTAATAATGTTTAAAAATTGTAAAAATGTTTGAGTATTCCTTCACCCCGCATTTTTTTAGAGCCGCTGTTGTATGCGGTTTTTGTCAATCTGTCAAAGCTTAACTGTAAGTTGCAATTGACCACCCAAACCAAGTTCAATAATTTTCTGAAGTGTCGATAAACGAGCTTCTTTAATATTATTTTCAATTTTTGAAATATATGATTTGGTTGTCCCAACTTTTTCAGCAAGTTCTTCTTGTGTCAAACCTCTTTCAAGTCTTGCTTCGTGTATTAATGCACCGATTTTGAAATTTTCATAACCAGTTTCAAGTTTTTCACGTTTTGCACTTCCACGTTTTCCATAGTGTTTGTCCTTGAATTGATCAAGAGTCAAAACATTATCCTTTTTCGTTTTCATATTCTTCCTTTATTTTAAGTGCCTTTTCAATTTCATTTTTTGGTGTCTTCTGAGTCTTCTTATGAAAACCATTTGCCAAGACGATTAATTTTCCTTTGTCAAAAAAACAGAAAATTCGAAATATGTCATTGCCTAATTGGATTCTTATTTCGTAAAGCCCGTCTGTACTTTCAATTTGTTTCAAATACCTTTCAGGTACTTGTTGCAAATCTTCAATTAATTCAAAAGTTCAGATAATCTTATCTTTCACTTTTTGTCGCTGCTTCACAAAGAATGCTTCAAAGTAATCTTTATAAACAACTATGGTTCTATATTTCTGTTTTTTGTCCACGAAGCAAAGATATAAAAAGTTGTCCTAAAGTGCAACTAAGTTTGGGTGTATTTTTTTCAAAAATCGCATACTACGATCCCGTGTTATAAATTGGCCGACAAGAACAACCTTGTTAGTTTTGTGCTAAACATCAATGAAATGCTAAATTGTTTTAGTTTTTTGAAATAGCAAATTGCCCGAAAGGGTAAAAGCAAAAGGCATTGAATCTCAAAGTTGTTTTTATCAAATCGAATAATATTATTCTTATATATTTAATTTTCAATTTATATGATAATTTATTAACTTGCATGCACAGTTACTTGAAATAGAACGTATCGAACATTTGGGAGTTAATTTTTAATATTAGATTTTTTAATTTAATACTTTTGATATGTTGCTAATAAATAAAAAATATCCCCCTTAAAATATCTTGTTATTGTATATGTATAACTAAGCATTATAACCTTATTGATTTATAAATCCTTTCAATTAATTGATATGAAAACAATGATATTTAAGAAAGAGCTTACAAGGGCTATTTTTATCTTTTTAATACCATTATCCGCTGTACTATTTTATTCTTGTGGAAATATGCAAGAAAAACCTTCTGAAGCAGTCGAAGAAAGCGGATCAGGAGACAACTACATACAAGATACAATTATTGAAGAAGAACAAATGGAAGAGCAAATGGAATAACAAAACTAAGCTATACGAAAAACGCAAGTAAATAATTTATGAAAATAGGTGAGTTTTTAAAAAATTGGAAGACAGAAAAAAACATTCCTTATCTAACTCAAATACTTATAGCTTCTATTGTAGGGTTGTGGACTCTTTTTATATTCTTAATTTTCGATATAAAAGAACATAAGATTTCCTTAAAAATACATGAAAATCAAATACTAAAAGACAAGACTGAGTTTGAGATGTCTAAGTTAGAATATGATAAACAATTCATTGAGGTTGAAGATATTAAAAATATAAAAATAGATGTTAAACAATTGGTAACCTTGATCGATTTAGGAGAGGCCAAAAATGGATCAAGAAAATATTATATAAAATATGAATATTTTATAACTAATATAGGGAAAACAAAATGTGAAATAACAAAAACAGTTGTTAATTTTTATCAAAGTAACTTAAGTTTTAGGAGCATAGATAGTAGTATTCTTATTTCTAATTATGACGACAAAAATATGTGGACTCTAAATAAATCAGTTGCATATTGCTATTCATCAAAGTGGAAAAAAGGATTAGCATTTAAACAAGATGATAAGTTAGTTAAATATATTAAAGGTGGAGGTGGAACATCTGTAAATGATTGTGGGGAAACATCTAGCGGATCAATGGAACTTATTGTTGTTGATAAAAAAGATCAGATAGTTGGTTTTCAGCTTAGAATTATTATAAATGATGGCAAATCAGACAAAGACAGATGGCGTTTTCATAAAAATGTAATGCTTAATGATTTATCAGTGCAAAAAAAACTTACTGTTTCCAACAATATTTAGTTTAAGAAATAGCAAATTGTCTGAACCTTAGATTTGCAAAAAGATGTAATTAAATCGATCTTTAAAGAAGTATATAACATTCATAACTAATTGACTTTAAGATTTATTATTTTTAAATTTGGTATACAAATATACTATTAAACTATGGGACGAAAAGTTAATATTGAAATTCGAGTAACCACTTCAGGTGCAGTTCTAAGTTGGGAAGTATTCTTGGAAAATACGAATTCAAGTTCTAAATTAAAAAATTGGATTTATAATTCTACTTCCAAATATTTTTACAAAACTCTTGACGATTTTGAAATTGATGATGAACTAATTGATGTATATGCAGGCTGTGAAGGTAAGTTAGGGGGTTTTATGACCTGCACTGTTTTACTAGACCAAAAGATTCAGGAAAAGAAAGTAATTTGTAAGAACACCGATAAAAATTATGCTCACGAATCATTTTAGATAACTAATAATTATTAATTATGAGAAAAGTAATTATTTTCATTATTCCTTTTTTTATTACATTAAATGTTTCTGCACAGATGTTACTTGAAAATAAAGAAGGAGATAGTCAATTTTTACCATTTATTCAGGCGGATACTGTTGGAATAGGTTTGATAAAATTAAATACTGGAGATCAAAGTATTGGTTTTGATTATTTTAAAGTAATTAGCCCAGATAAAGCTAAATATAAATTTTGGAGTCTAGGTTTTAAGGCTAAACCCACTGAAGGTTATGCAGAAGTTTTTAATAACAACCAATTTACACCTGGAATTACAATAAATGGAGCTTACTCTAAAGTAAAGATATTTGATCCAGAAGAAACAAAACCAGAAAATAACTTTATTGATTGGGGAGCAATTTACTTTAAATATTCTAAAAATAAATATCAATTATTTAATGAGGATACAACATATAATAATCAATTTTATACTAAAGAATTTGACGGCTTGGGTGTTGGAGTTAATTATAACGTTTTGTTAAAAAGCACCTATCAAATTAGTTTAAGTATTGGTTACGAAAGAAAGAACAATTTTTCAGATCTAAAAAAGATTGAAGTTAAGGATATAAAAACCTTTTACGATTCTACAACAAATGTTACTCGAGAAGTTTCTAGTTCAAAAACCGTTCATCAAGGAAATTTTAATGAATTTGATACTTATCCAATTGGTTTATCTTTTACAAAACTTACTTCAGATGACCCAAATATAAAATCGTATCAATTTGGTTATAACCTATATGTAAATACGCAAATAAAGAAATCAGAGAAAGCAATTATTAAAGCTGGATGTATCATTTTTCTTGCAAAAAATAAAAAGGGAATTAGTACTCCATTGTTAGGATTAAATTTACAATTCAATGATTTCTTTGATGCAAAAGATAATAACAATGGATTATTAAATAGGTTATCATTAGGTTTAACAAGTAGTTTCTCTTTTTAAAATAAATATAATTATTTAAAATTTCTATTTGTGCGAAGCACAAAAGCGCATCGGGAAAAACTAAAACAATTTTCTATCATACTTACTAAACCCATCTCGATAAATTCAGTATCAAAGAGCACTAATAAATTAAACTTTCATTGTCAGAAAACAAATTTGCAAAAGCTGTCAGAACGTGAAAAATGACTCTTAAATTTCATGCTTATCAAAAGAACTGAATGATCTATTTTCTGTGGTGGATTCAAGACCTTAACGCAACAAATCTATAATTTTTGATTTGTTGCGTTGAGTTATTGAATTCTGCATTTCGATGTATCGTCCTAAAATAAGTTTACACTTTTTAGGTTAATTATTATTAGTTAAAAATACAGTTTTATTTTCAACCAAG